>MNXJ01000021.1 GCA_001872455.1 Anaerolineae bacterium CG2_30_57_67
CGAAGCCGGGCAGTTTCTGCGGCTGCTGGCGGGGAAAATCAACTTTGTGCTGCGTCAGAAAAATGGGCAAACCAGCCTGAGCGAATTGGCCGCGGCTTGCGCCCAAACGGAAACCGCCATCCGCTGGGGCGTGAAGTGGCTGGAGGCTGGCGGCCAACTTTCAGCGGAATGGTTTTCCGGCGGGCAGATTCGCCTGCAGGCCGCTTCCGCCGCGCCGGACGAATCCGCCAAAAGGCTGAGTTTCTCCAATCTGCAAAAATGCCTGCAAGAGAGCGCCGCCTACCGCGCTCAGTTTTCCCGCCAAAAACTCCCCTTTTAAAAAATGAGCGCAGACGCCAGACTTCCGCTTGGAAAAATTTTACTCGGCCAGTACCGTATAGACGCGCATCTGGGCGCTTCACCGCTGGGGGAGCGCTACCGCGTCTGGCATTTGCATCGCGCCATCCCGCTGGGGCTGATTCTCCTGCCCACAGAGACCAACGCCGACCCCGAAGCCCTGCGCCGCATCGAAGCCGCCTCGCCCGCGCTAAAAACGCTGACACACCCGCGCCTGCTTCCGTTTTACGGGCTGCAGACCAGCGCTGACGGCGCCTTCCTGCTCGAAGCCTGGAGCGATGGACCAACACTGGCCGACATCCTGCATGAACGCGCCGGACGCCCCCTGCCGCTCAAAGAAACGCTCACCTGGCTGAAAGCCGTCACCGCTGCGCTGGCGCCGCTGCGCCCGCTGACGCACCCGATGCTGGCCGCCGAATTTATCCACTTTGACGCCGCCGGAGAAATTCGTCTCAGCCTGGCGCCCTGCGCCCTGTCCGACCCGCAGTCAAACGAGGTAAGTGAAGTCTACGCCCTGGCCGCGCTGACGTACAAGGCGCTCACCGGTATCTGGCCGCCCGAAAAAACCCCGCGCGAGCTGAACCCGGAAATTCCAGACTTCGCCAGCCGAATTTTACTCAAGGGAGTAGCCGCGCGCGCGGCAGAGCGAATCCCGACCGCGCGGGAATTTACCGCTAGTCTGAGCATGGCCGCCCGCATCGAAACAAAAACACTGCCAGAGAAAATTACGCCGGAACAGGCTCCCGTAATTCAAGCAATTCTCAGCCGCTGGAATTATCTTTCTCCACCTGGCGTCGCCAAGATATCCGAAACCGATGCGTCACCAGTGCAAACGGTTGCGCCGATACAAAAAAATAAGCCCAAAAACCTGCTAGGCCTGTTTACTGCCGGGCTTTCTTTGACGCTCGTCGCCGTTCTCCTGTTTACCCTCGGGAAGTTGCAACCCATTCAGACCGGGATTCTTCTGCCTATCGCCGAAACCCGGCATCCGCTGGCGGCGCAAGCCTCGCCGCCCAGCCCCATGCCCATATTCACCCTACCTGCCAAGCCAACCGAAAGTCACGGCGGGCATATCTACTTCACCTGCACGCGCGGCGACTACAACCAGTTATGCGTCATCAACGCAGACGGAAGCGGCTACAACCAACTCACCACCGGCCCGGCGCATAACTACTACCCGGTCGTCGCGCCACAGGGCGGCATGATTGTTTACGCATCCAACCGCAGCGGCACATTTGACCTGTACCTGCTTCTGTTCAGCACCGGCCAGCTCCTACAATTGACCGATAAAATCGGCAACGTTGTCTCGCCAGATTTTGCGCCGGATGGCAACACCATCGTCTTCGCCAACCGCGCCGCCGATGGGCCAACTTCCATTTGGATGGTGGGTAAAGGCGGGCTGAACCCAAGCCTGGTCTACGCCGGGCCAAACACCATCGTCGCCACGGCCTGGTCGCCGGATGGCAAAACCATCGCCTTCGCCATGTCGGTAGATTTGCCAACCGAGTATCAAATTTTCGTGATGGACACCAGCGGTCAAAACGTGCGCCAGGTTTCCCACGGTCTGCAAGGCGTCGGCGGCAGTCTTGATTGGTCGCCGGATGGAAAATCATTGCTGGTCTACGCCGGGCCCGTAGGCGATAAGGACATCTTCCGGCTGGAGATTGCCACCGGGCTGACGACACAACTCACCGACGGCGGCAACAACGCCGCCAGCAGTTACTCGCCCGATGGGCAGTACATCGTCTTTAACTCCCTGCGCAACAACGACCAGGCCGATTTATTCATCATGCACGCCGACGGCACAGAAGTGCGGCAGCTAACCGACAACCCCGAACCCGACTGGCAGCCACGCTGGGAGCCGTAAGGCCAACACAATAAATTTATTGTTTATTGTCATTTTGAGCGCTCACCTCCCCCTTCGGGGAAGACCAGGGCAAGGGTGAGCAGTTACCGTTTTTTTAGCAAATACACCGGTCTACCCTTCACCTGTTGAAAAATGTAGCCAACGTACACGCCGATAAAGCCCAGCAAAATCATAATCACGCCGCTGGCAATCAGCATGACCGCCATCAGCGAACTCCAGCCGGGGGCAATCGTCACATGAGCCGGTTTGATAATGAAAATATACAGCACATAGGCAATTTGCGCCGCCGCCAGCAAAATGAACAGGCCACCGGCGCTCAACCCAATGTAGAGCGGTAGAAGCGAAAAGGAAAAAATCGCATCGGAGGCCAGGCGCAGCATTTTCGCCAGCGAATATTTGGACTTGCCCGCCAGGCGTTTCGGCTCGTGAAAGGGCAAAATGACGCTTTTGTAACCCATCCAGGCAATCATGCCACGCAAAAAGCGGTGATATTCGGGCATGGCTTTCAGCGCGTCCACCGCCTGACGCGACATGGCGCGGAAATCTGCCGCGCCGGGTTCGATGCGCGTGCCGCTGATGCGGTTAATCAGCCGGTAAAACGCCGCCGAAGTAGCCGATTTGAACGAAAAACCCTGTTCGGCCTCCATGCGCTGCGCCTGCACGATGTCGTAGCCCTGCTCGAAAAGCGTAATCATCTCCGGCAGCAGTTCGGGCGGATGCTGGCCGTCGCAGTCCATCGAAATCACCAGGTCGCCCTCGGCATGGTCGAGACCCGCCGTCAGCGCCGCCTGATGGCCGAAGTTGCGGCTCAACGTCAGCAGGCGGATGCGGCTGTCCGCCGCCGCCAAACCAGCCAGCGAGCGTTCCGTGTCATCAGACGAGCCGTCATTGATGTAGTAAATCAAAAAATCGTGCGGCAGCGCGTCCAGCGTTTGACGCAGGCGCGCGTGAGTTTGCTCCACAACCCCGGCTTCGTTGTAAACCGGTATCACGAGCGAGATGAGAAAACGCTTTTTAACGGGCATATCACCTCCAGCGGGGAAGTTTCGCGCGGGGAAAGTTAGCGGGGCGGGCAAATGCCGATTTCCTGCGCCATGCTTTCAGCCTGCGCCCGCCCCGCTTCATTCAAATTTTTTGCCAGCGTTTGCCACAGGCCGCAGTAGACCGGGGTCAGCAGCGGGTTGGCGGCGATGGCGCTGCGCGTCAGCACGCGGGCTTCCTTCAGGCGGTCGGCGCGCGCCAGCGCCTCAACAAACGGCAGATATTCAAACGGGTCATCCGGCTGAAGGCCGTTGGCGTCCTGCAAAATTTGGAGGACGGCGGGCCAGTCGCCGCGCTGCCGGGCAAGTTCGGCGTGCTGATAGAAAAAACACCAGCCGGAAGCGGGTTCGGCGCCGAGGAAAGCGGGCGGCCTGGTTGGGGGCGATTCCGACTCAATCAGGGCGAGGTCACCCAGCGGAAGCGCGTCGCGCGCGGCCAGGGGCAGGGTTCCGGTAGTGGGTGTTTTCAGGCCGAAGAGCGGCGCGTCGCGCTGTGGGTCGAGAATGTGCAGGCAGGCGGGCGGCGCGTAGCGCAGCACCAGCGCGCGCGGCGCGGATTGTATCACGTCGGGGCGCATGGAAATGAGATGGTAGGGGTAGGGATAATTGCGCGAGGTATTTTCGGGCGCGTACGTCCAACTGAGCATGACCCACAGGGCTTCATAATCGTCAAAGCGGAAGGTGTCGGCATCTTCGGCCAAAAAAATCGTCTGCGGACGCAGAGCGGGCGCGCGCCAGGTCATCTGCCAGAGAAAGGATTTTTGGCGGCTCCATTCTTCGGCGTAGGCCAGGTTGTTGTGAATTTGGGCGTTGGCCGCCAGCAGTAGCAAGAACGCGCCGCCCCAGCGCAGCAAGCCGGGCCGCAGCGAAAGCAGCCCCGTCAGAAAAACGGCGCAGGCCATCAGGAACGGAATGGCGAAGCGGTCATCGGGGAAAATGAAGCGCACCGGCAGCCCAGCGGCGACAAAGGGCAGGCTGGCCGTCAGCGTGGCGAGCAAGCCGCCGAAAAGCCAGCCCCAGGCCGGGCGCGCGGGAAAATCCGTCTGACGGCGCAACATCCACCAGCCGCCGAGAAAAATCGCCAGCAGGAGAAAAAGCATCAGCGGAGTAAGAATCGGCGCTTGTAAGGCGGGCAACCAGGCCTTGACATGCGCCCAGAGCAACGCGTCACCGACTTGAGCGAACAGCGTGGTGACTTTTTGGAGGAGCGAGGCGGAGGCGTCTACCGTCAGCGTGGGGGTATAGGTCGGATTGCTGTAAAGTTTATCGAAGAGGATGAAGCGCCAGTAGAGGTAGAGGCCCGCAATCAGCAGGTAGGGCAGTTGAAAAAGCGCAGTTTTTTGCAGTCGTTTCCACAGCGTTGGCGCGGAGGTGAACAAGAACCAGAGCAGGAGCGGACGCAACATCTCCAGCCCAATCAGGTATTCGGAGGCAAAAAGATGCAGCACCGCAAAAGCCAGCGAAAGGACGTACAGCCCCCAGCGCGGCGAATCGCCCTGCAGGGCGCGCGCCATCAGCCACAGCGAGAGAAAAAAGACGGCGTAAAACGTCCAAAAGTAGTGATAGGTCATCGCCAGCGGCTGTTGGCCGAAGCCGGGGTAGGCCAAAAACAGCGCAGCGGCGAGAAAGCCCTCGGCGCGGCGCTGCGGCCAAAACGCGCGCAGCGCCAGCCAAAAGGTCAGCGCCGCCAGCCAGCGGGTGAAAAGCCCCCAGACCTGCCAGCGCAACGGGTCAAGCCCCAGCCAAACATCCAACAGCGGTTCAGTCAGGCCACGCAGCGGACGGCTGGTAGCGAAATCGGCCTGCAGCCCAGCCGCGCCCTGCTGCGCGCGCACCCAGGCAAAAATCCAGTCGTCCCAATAAAAGCCCCATTTGTTAAGAAATGGGGCATAGAGCAGCAGGGCAAAAGTCAGCAGGGCGAGAGGCGTCCGCCAGGGGGTGAGTTTTTTGAGCATCAAGTTCATCAGTCACAGCGCCGCAGGAATCCCTTTTTGAGGGTTATGAAATTTTGAAATCCAAAATCGCTTCCATCACCAGCTCTTGTTCGGAGCCGGTGAACGCGTTGTGGAAAGGCAGACGCATCAGACGGTCACTAACGTTTTCAGTAACCGGGCAATCACCCGGTCGGCCGCCAAATGCGCGTCCCATGTCGGAAAGATGCAGTGGAATGACCGGCAGGCGAACGCCGTGCGGCCAACCGGGGAGCGGCTGAAGCAATTCGACGCTGGTGGAACATATGATAACGTATTTCCAAGAAGTATAATAGGGAAAATTTGTCAGACAATATACCCGTTTAGGAGTTTTTATGAATGTCACACTGACGGTTAATGGCATCAACCACACCCATGATTATCCCGCGCACACATCTCTGCTGACCGCCGTGCGGCAACTTGGCTTTCAGTCGGTTAAATTTGGCGACGAAGACGGATTTTCCGGCGCGGATACCGTTTTGCTGGATGGGAAACCGGTCAACGCCGGGCTGATGCTGGCGGCGCAGGCCGAGGGTCACAAAATCGCCACGCTGGAAGCGCTCGGCGAACACCCCGACCAGGGCTGGCGCAAAACCGACGGCCTGCACCCGTTGCAAAAAGCCTTCATCGAAAACGGCGCGATTCAGTGCGGCTACTGCACCCCGGCGCAGATTCTCGCCGCCAAGGCCCTGCTGGATAAAAGCCCGCATCCAACCGAGGCCGAAGTGCGCGAGGCGCTGGCGGGCGTGCTCTGCCGCTGTACCGGGTACGCCAAACCGGTGCAGGCGGTGATGGCAGTGGTCAGTGGGCAGTATTCAGGGAACAGTAATCAGATATCAGTTGTCAGTGATCAGTTATCAGTAATCAGTGAAACCCAGTTCCCGGATAACCGGACAACCGGTCAACCAGTCAACCGGACAACCGGACAACCAGACAACCGGACAACTGAACAACCGGATAACCGGACAACCGGTCAACCGGATAACCGGACAACCGGACAATGGCAGACGGTGGGCAAACCCGAAATCAAAGTGGACGCGGTCAAACTGGCGCAGGGCAAGCCCGCCTTCACCGCCGACCTGGAGAAGCGCGACCTGCTACACGCCAAAGTGCTGCGCTCGCCGCACGCGCATGCTCGGATTAAGCGCATTGACGCATCCAAAGCGCGCGCGCTGCCCGGCGTCGCCGCCGTGCTGACGTGGCAGGACATTCCGCGCGTGGTTTATTCCACCGCCGGGCAAAGCGACCCAATTCCGGGGCCGCTGGATTGCTTTTCGCTTGACAACAAAGTGCGCTTCGTTGGCGACCGGGTGGCCTTTGTGGCCGCCGAAACCCCCGAAATCGCCGAAAAAGCCCTCGGCCTGATTGAGGTCGAATACGAGATTCTGCCCGCCATCCTCGACATGGGCGAGGCGATGAAACCCGGCGCAATTCAAATTCATGATGAACCCGAATACGTCAATTTTGCCGATTCTGACCCCCATAAAAATCTCGCCGCCGAAATCCGCATTGACATCGGCAACGTAGAGAAGGGCTTCGCCGAGGCCGACGAAATCTTCGAGGCCGAGTACGAAGTGCCCAAAGTACAGCAAGCGCACATCGAGCCGCACGTCGCCCTCACATTTTGGGACGAAGACGACCGGCTGGTAATTCGCACCAGCACGCAGGTTCCCTTCCACGTCCGGCGAATGCTGGCCCCGGTGCTGAATCTGCCCATCAAGCGCATTCGCGTCATCAAGCCGCGCATCGGCGGCGGCTTTGGCGGCAAACAGGAAGTGCTGATGGAGGACGTGGCCGCGCACCTGACAATTGCCACGCGCCGCCCGGTGCTATACGAATACACCCGCGAAGAAGAATTCATCGGCGCGCGCTCGCGTCACCCGATGCGCGTGCGCATGAAAACCGGCGTCAAGCGCGACGGGACGATTACCGCCAACGAAATGTACGCCCTGAGCGACACCGGCGCCAACGGCGCGCATGCCCTGACCGTCACCGGCAACACCGGCCACAAGGCGATGGCGCTCTATGTCGGCGATGGAGAATACCGCAAAAGCCCCAACATCCGCTTTTACGCTAACATTGTATACACGAATACTCCACCTGCCGGGGCGTTTCGCGGCTACGGCGTGCCACAGGGCTATTGGCCGCTCGACCGGCACATGGAAAAAATTGCCCGCGCCCTGAATCTTGACCCGCTCAAATTTCGCCTGAAGAACGCGCTCCATGCCGGAGAATATCACCCCTTCAGCACCGCCTGGAACGAAGGCCGCGAGCCGCGCCCGGAAATCATCAACACCGTCGGGCTGGAGGAATGCGTCCGGCAGGGCCAGGCGGCCATCGGCTGGGAGGAGAAGTTTGGGAATGAGACGTGGAGGAATTCGTTGTCCAGTTCTCCGGTTGAGCGGTTGTCCAGTTCTCCAGTTGAGCGGTTGTCCGGTTCTCCGGTTGAGCGGTTGTCCAGTTCTCCGGTTGAGCGGTTGTCCAGTTCTCCAGTTGAGCGGTTGTCCGGTTCTCCGGTTGAGCGGTTGTCCAGTTCTCCAGTTGAGCGGTTGTCCGGTTCTCCGGTTGAGCGGTTGTCCAGTTCTCCGGTTGAGCGGTTGTCCAGTTCTCCAGTTGAGCGGTTGTCCGGTTCTCCGG
>MNXJ01000040.1 GCA_001872455.1 Anaerolineae bacterium CG2_30_57_67
ACCCTGGAAACCCGCAGGAACTCTACCTCGAGTCGCTCAAAGCCCTCGGCATTGACCCGCGCCAGCACGACATCCGCTTCGTGGAGGACAACTGGGAACAGCCCGCCATCTCTGCCTGGGGCTTGGGTTGGGAGGTCTGGCTCGACGGGCAGGAGATCACGCAGTTCACCTACTTCCAGCAGATGGGCGGCGTGGCGCTCGACCCCGTCTCGGTTGAGATCACCTACGGGCTTGAACGCATCCTCATCGCGCTCAACAACGCCAAAGCCATCTGGGACGAAGAGTATGGGGCAGGCGTCACCTACGGCGAGATCCGCCGTCAGGAAGAGTTCGAACACTCCAAATATTATTTCGAGACCGCCGACATCGCCCGCGTGCGCGCCATGTACGACCTCTTCTCCGCCGAAGCCGAAGCCTGCCTCGCGGCTGGTCTCATCGTTCCCGCGCACGACTACGTCCTCAAATGCTCGCACTGCTTCAATATATTAGATACACGCGGCGCAATCTCTGTTGCCGAAAGACAGGCATTCTTTAGAAGGATAAGAGGACTCGCAAAGGGTGTCGCGGAAAGTTATGTTGAACAACGCAAATCTTTAGAGTATCCGCTCCTCAAAAATGCAGAAGTCAAAATGCACGCGAAGCGTGCAGAATCAAAACCATTCACCCATTCCGCATTCCTCAATCAGCATTCTGCATTTCTTTTAGAAATCGGCGTCGAAGAACTTCCCGCTTCGGATGTGGACTCCGCCTACGAACAACTCACCCAGCGGATTCCGACTCTGCTTAACGAACTTCATCTTAACCACAAAGACATTCGTCTCTTCACAACCCCTCGGCGGATCGTTGTTTCAGTTGACTCTCTCTCCCCGAATCAGCCAGACCGCGAGTCCCTCGTCAAAGGTCCGCCAGCCGATAAAGCGATCATCGTAAGTCGAGATAATATCTCGACTTACACCCCTGCCGCGCAAGGCTTTGCCAAAAAGAACGGCATCAAGGTGGAAGACCTCGAAGTCCGCGAAGAGAACGGCGGCAAATACGTCTTCGCCCTCGTCAAACAAAAGGGACGTTCTGCCCCAGAGGTCTTAGCCGAAGCTTTACCAAAATTAGTCGAAAGCATCAAGTTCGATAAATCCATGCGCTGGAATGACTCTGGCATTGCCTTCTCACGTCCCATTCGTTGGGTTGTCGCCCTGCTCGGTGATAGGATCATCCCGTTTGAATATGCTGGCGTCGTCTCTGGTAACATCTCCCGCGGACTTCGCCCCTACGGCTCGCCCGAAATCAAAATCCCATCTGCCGATAAATATTTTGACGTGATCCGCGCAGCAGGCATCCTCCTCGATAAGGAAGAACGCAAAGCCTCCATCGTGGAGCAAGTCAACCAGGCCGCGTCTCTCATCGGTGGCGAAGCCATTTTTGATTATGTAGGGGCGACTCGCGAGTCGCCCCTACTGAACGAGGTCACCAACCTGATCGAAATGCCGACTGCCGTGCTGGGCGGTTTCGCCCCCGAATTTCTCGCCCTGCCGCGCGATGTGTTGATTGGGACGATGAAGAAGCATCAGCGCTATTTTCCGGTTAATCGGTTATCCAGTTCTCCATCTGACCGGTTAACCGGAGAACCGGCCAACCGGACAACCAGAGAACCGGAACATTTATTACCCTATTTCATCGCCATCCGCAACGGCGACGACCTGCACATAGATACCGTCCGTGAAGGGAACGAACATGTTCTCGGCGCGCGCTTTGCGGATGCGAACTTCTTCGTCCGTGAAGATGTCAAACTCAAACTCGAAGAATATCGTCCCAAACTTTCTTCGCTGACTTTCCACACCAAACTCGGCTCCATGCTGGATAAATCCGAACGCATCGAGAAACTGGTTAATGAATTGATTCCTAGGTTGGGGCTTGAAGTTGATCAAGCCATCTTCGCCCGCCGCGCCGCACATTTGATGAAAGCGGATTTGGCGACTCAGATGGTCACTGAGATGACATCGTTACAAGGAATAATCGGCGGCGAATATGCTTTGCGAAGCGGCGAACAAAACGACGTTGCGGTTGCGATTGGCGAGCAATATCAAACTGTTCCGCAAACGAAAGCGGGATTGGCAATTGCTCTTGCTGACAGACTTGATTCATTGGTTGGGTTGTTTGCCGCGGGACTTGCTCCCACAGGCGCGAAAGACCCGTTCGGTTTGCGCCGCGCCGCCATCAGCACGGTTCAGCCGCTGATTGAACACAATCTCGATTTTGACCTGCGCGCTGCTGTCGAAACGGCGGCCAGCCTTCAGCCGGTTCCGGTTTCAGAGGCGGTCAAGGCTCAAGTGCTGGAGTTCCTGACCGGGCGGATGCGGGTTCTGCTCACTGAAACGGGCATCCGCCACGATGTGGTCGAGGCTGTTTTGGCGGCGCAATCTTCCAATCCTGCCGCTGCTGCCCGCGCCATGCGGCAACTGACTACCTGGGTGACACGCCCGGATTGGCCGCCGATTTTGGACGGCTACGCGCGCTGTGTGAGAATTGTGCGCAGCGCGGAAGTTGCCAGTGGTCAGTATTCAGTCATCAGTGAGAAACTGGTCGAACCGGCAGAAAAAGCCTTACATCAGGCCATTCTGCATTCTGCATTCTCCATTCCGCATTCGGTAAATGACTTGCTTAAAACGGTCGAATTCCTCCTTCCCACCATTACCGCGTTCTTCGACAAGGTGCTGGTGATGGACAAGGACGAGGCCGTCCGGCAGAATCGCCTGGCGCTGGTGGGGCAGGTGGCCGCGCTGGCCGCCGGTATTGCGGATTTGAGCAAATTGGAAGGGTTCTAAAGCATAACATTCGGCCCGTTCTTATGATTAAAGTTTTCCACCTCAACAAGCATTTCCGCATTGCCCAGCCGGGACAGGGTGTTGCTGGTAAATTGCGCGCGCTGATTGCGCCGCAGTACAAAACCATCCGCGCGGTGGATGACATCAGTTACACCATCCGCGCGGGCGAAATTATCGGTTATCTGGGCCCCAACGGCGCGGGAAAATCCACCACCATCAAGTTGCTGACCGGCGTGTTAGTGCCGACTTCGGGCGAAGTGCGCGTTGGCGGGCGTGAACCGCACCGCAACCGTATCGCCAACGCCAGCCAGATTGGCGTGGTCTACGGTCAACGCAGTCAGTTGTGGTGGGATTTGCCGCTGGTTGATTCGTTTGAAATTTTGGCGGCCATGTACCGCGTGCCGTCCGCGCGTTATCGCCAGGTTTCAGATGAACTGGTGGCCCTGCTCCAGATGGACGATTTTCTCAATCAGCCGGTGCGCCGCCTCAGCCTTGGTCAGCGTATGAAGGGCGAAATCGTCGCCGCGCTGTTGCACGAGCCGCCGATTCTCTATCTCGACGAGCCTACTATCGGGCTGGATGTTGTCGCTAAAAACCGTATTCTGCAATTTTTGCAGACCATCAACGCCCAAAAAGGCACAACCATTGTGTTCACGACCCACGCCCTTTCGGACGTGGAGCGCATTTGTCCGCGCATCATCATCATTGACCGCGGCAAAGTGGCGTTGGACGACTCGCGCGAGGCCATACTCAACCGTTTTGGGCGGATGCGGCAGTTGGTGGTGGAATTTGAAGACTACATTCAGCCGGTGGCGCTTCCCGCCGGGCGCGTGATCAAGCAAGAGAACAACAATCTCACCATTGAGTTTGACCGCGAGCAGATTTCAGCTTTCGACCTGATTCTCTCGCTCAAAGACCAGACCGGTATCCGCGATATTGCCATCAAGGAAGAGAACATCGAAACCATCGTCACCCGGCTCTATGAACAGGCGGCGCGATGAGCGCTTTCAGCGGCGCGCGCGGTTTGTCGGGTGAGATTTGGGCGGCGGCGGGACTGATTCGCGCCAGTGTGCAGGAGAAACTGGTTTATCGCTTCGATTTACTCGTCACGCTGGTACGCAACTTGATTCTCATCACAATTTTTCGCTTTTTATGGCTTTCGCTGTACGGCGGGCAGGCTGAATTCGGCGGGGTCAGCCTCAACCAAACACTCACCTACGCCACGCTCGGCATCATTCTTTCGCCGCTTTTCCCCAACTCCCTAATTTTGGATGTCGGCGGGCGCATTCGCAGCGGCAACATCTTGTTCGACATCAGCCGCCCGCTCCATTTTGGCAGTCTGTTGCTTTATCAGATGATGGGGCAATTTGTGGCCGCGCTGGCAACTTCTGCCGCGCCGATGTTTTTGATTGCGCTGGCGCTGGGAGAACTGACACTGCCAACTTCGGGCTGGGTCTGGCTGGCGTTTGGTGTTTCGCTGGCGTTAGGCTTTTTCATCGCTTTCTGGCTGGATTTCATCGTCGCCCTGGCAGGATTCTGGCTGACGGAAACCTGGGGATTGTTTTACGCCAAGTGGAGCGTGGTGGACGCGTTGAGCGGAAAATACCTGCCGTTGTGGATTTTTCCGCCATTCTTGCGCGGGCTGGCGTTGGCGCTGCCGTTTCGCGGCATACTCTACTCGGCGCTGGCGATTTTCGTCGGCCAGGTGCCACTAGAGAAAATCCCTGCCGAGTTGGGCTTTCAACTGGTCTGGGCGCTGATGTTGACGCTGATGGGGCGGCTGGGCTACGTGGCGGCGGCGCGGCATCTCTCAGTGCAGGGCGGCTGAATGTTCAGACTCTTCTGGCTACTCAAATGGAAATCGCTCAAGGCTGAGTTGCAATATCCGGTCAACTTTCTCTCAGGGCTGTTTGGCACCAGCCTGATTGGGGCGATGGATATTTTGATGTTGTGGGTGCCGGTGACGGCCTTCAAAGCTATCGGCGGCTGGGATTTTTGGCAGTTGGGATTCATGTTTGCGCTGTGGAAGATGTCGCATGGTCTGCACGAATTCTTTTTTCTGCCATTCCGTGGTAAACACGACGAGTTTTTGCGTATGGGCGACTATGACTCGTTTTTAATTCGCCCGATGCACCCCATTTTGCAAATTTTAGCGCGCAGTGAATTTGTGGTTGCCAACATGCTTTCGGAACTGTTTCCGAGCGTAACAATGTTTCTTATTTGTGCGCCGCACGTCAAAGTTCCCTGGTCAATGGGTAATATCCTGTTCTTAGGGTTGTTGCTGTTTTCGGGCGCGGTCATCGAATGGGCGGTTTACCTGTTCATTTCCACCTTTGGCTTTTGGTTTGTGCGCACCAACGCCTTGCGCAGTATTGCCGGAACGTTCCTTTTTCGCGCTGCCAACTATCCGCTGCACATTTACGGGCGCGTTTTTCCGTTCATCATGACATTTGTCTTTCCGTTTGCTTTCATGGCCTATTACCCAACACATTATTTTTTCCAAATGCAAAATCCGCTTTATTCGGTCTGGATGCCTTACTTGCCGCCGCTGGTTGCTATTGTGGCGCTGACAATTGCCTGGGGCTTCTGGTCGCTCGGCGTGCAAAAATATCAGGGATCAGGAACGTAGGAAAATGGCGAATGTGGAATGATGAATAAAGGACGATTGACAGCTGAATGACCTCCATTGACGAAATCAAATCCCGCATTGACATTGTAGACCTGGCCGCCGAGGCCGGGGTAAAACTGCGCCGCAGCGGGAAAAACTATACCGGCTTTTGTCCCTTCCACGACAACAAACGCACGCCAGCTTTCGTCGTCTGGCCCGACAGCGGCACCTGGCGCTGTTTTGGCGAATGCAACGAGGGCGGCGACATTTTTAAATTTATCATGAAGAAGGAAGGGCTGGATTTTAAAGAAGCCCTGCAGCGCCTGGCCGACAAAGCCGGGGTGACGCTGGAGCGCTTTCAGGCCGAGCGCCCTCAGCAAAAGGAAGAAAACCTGCGCCTGCACGGGCTGTTGGAAGATGCCGTGCAGTTTTATCGCCATCACCTGCTCAACACGCCCGAAGGAAAAACCGCCCTTGAGTACCTGCTGGGCAAACGTAATCTCGCCCGTGAAACCATCGAAGTGTGGGGGCTGGGCTACGCGCCGCCCGGCTATGATAATGCGCGTAATCACTTCCTCGCCAAAGGCTACACCGAACAGGAATTGATTGACTGCGGCCTGGTTAGCGTGCGCGAGGAGGAAAATCAGCCCGAAAAACGGCGCGTTTTCGACCGCTTCCATCATCGCATCATGATTCCCATCCGCGATGAAAACGGTAAAATGTGCGGCTTTGGTGCGCGCATTCACCCCAACGACCCCAACAAAGACCAGGCCAAATTCATCAACACCTCCGAGACGCCGATTTTCACCAAAGGCCATTTGCTCTACGGCCTCGACCGCGCCCGCAAACCGATCCGCGCCGCCGACCAGGCGGTGATTGTCGAAGGCTATCTGGATGTCATCGCCGTGCACCAGGCCGGTTTTGAAAACGTGATTTCGCCGATGGGCACGGCGCTGACCGAAGAGCAGCTGCGCCTGCTGAAGCGCTTCACCCGCAAAATTGTGCTGGCGCTCGACCCGGACGCCGCCGGTCAAAAAGCCATTCTGCGCGGGCTGGACGCGGCGCGCGCCTCAATGGATCGCGCCGCCGAACACGCCTTCGACGCCCGCGGCTTGCTGCGCCACGAAGCGCGTTTGCAGGCCGATTTGCGCGTCGCTTCCCTGCCCGACGAACTCGACCCCGACGAAGTTGTGGCGCGCGACCCGCAAGAGTGGAAAAAAATCATCGCCAGCGCCAGGCCGGTAGTGGAACACGTCCTCGAGACGCTGATTGCCGCCTGGGACGGCAAAGACCCCAAAGGCAAATCACAAATTGTCAGCCAGATGCTGCCGCTGATTGACGACCTGCCCAACCCGGTGGAGCGCGATTCCTACATTCAATTGCTGGCGCGCCGCCTGCGGCTGGATGAACGCTCCTTAACTGACAAATCGCTTCCGGCGGTCAGTCCGGCGCGGCGGCCTCGTCCGGCGGCGCGTCCCGCCGCCCAGCCGAAAAAATCCCCCGCGGTGGAATCAGTCTCTGTTTCCCGCAAAATTGAATCGGGCTGCCTGCAATTACTTCTGCGCCGCCCCGACCTGCTCCCGCGCCTGGACCGCCGCCTGCAGGAATCTGGCTTGCTGGCCTTGAGCGCCGCCGATTTCGAGTATACTGACCACCAGCTGCTGTTGCGGTTGGTGCAATTGGCGCTGGAACAGGACGAAGCCGAAATGCCAAGTTTTGTGCGCGCTCATTTGCCCATTGATTTAGCCGATACCTACGCCGCCCTGATGCGCGCCGCGCCGTCCAATGCCCAGGATGATCATCTTTTGGATGAGCTTTTCCGGCTTGTGCTTTGGCGCCGCCGTCAAATGTTGAACGAATCCATCAACCAGTTACGCTTTTTGCAGGAAGATGAACAGCACCCCGAAGGGGCGCAGCAGAGCGAGCCGGAACGGTTTTCGGTGTATCACCAACAGGCTGGCGAGTACCAACACCTGCTCGTTTTACTCGACAAAGCAAAGTAGACCCTGAGGGACGTATGCCCCGCAAAAAACGAGAAATCAAAGACCCAAAAGACCTGATACCCAACCCTGCCGACCTGGAAGGCGATGATTTGTTGACGGAAGTGGACGACATTGACCTGCCTGACGACCTGGTTGAAGATGAGGCGGAAGCGGCGCCCATAGCGCATCGCCCCGCAGCGGCTGAAGAACTCTCTGAAGACCCGGTGCGTCTGTATCTGCGCGAAATCGGGCAGGTCAAACTGCTCGACTCTGACAGCGAATTTCGCCTTTCGGCCATCATCGAAGCCCATCGCCTGCTGGCACGCCTGGAACATCACGCGCTGGAAAGCGGCGCGGGGCTGACGGATGCCTATCGCGCCGTGGTGGATGGTCTGGTACTCGCCTGGCAACGGCTGGAAGAGGATGCCGCCCGGCTGAAAGTTGACTTGCCTGACCTCGGCCTGGTACTGGCCGAAGCGCAAACCTTGCATCTCGGCTGGCAGATAGACCAGCGTTCTTACCTGCGCAACTTTCTTGATAACGGCCAGTGGGGGCGTGACGCGTTGTGGGACAGCCTGGCCGCCAATGCTTTCAACTTCTTTTTGGGCTATTACCTGCTTCCCGTGCCACTCGCCAACTGGCTGGCGAGTTACTGCCGCCTGCAACATGCCTGCCCAACGGCAGAGAATCTGTATTCATATTTGCCCTTACCCGATGAATTGTTGCGCGAACGGCAAGCCGTGGCGTTACGGCACGAAGAAGCCACGCAGGCGCTCATCCGCGCCAACCTGCGCCTGGTTGTCAGCGTTGCCAAACGCTACCTGGGACGTGGCATTTCATTTCTGGATTTGATTCAGGAAGGCAACATGGGCCTGTTACGCGGCGTCACTAAGTTTGACCCGCGCCGTGGCTTTAAATTCAGCACCTATGCCACCTGGTGGATCCGTCAATCCATCAACCGCTCCATTGCCGAACAGGCGCGCACCATTCGCATTCCGGTACACCTGTTTGAGTCAATTTCACGCATTTTGCGTACGCAACGCGCTCTGGTTCAACAATACGGGCGTGAACCAACGATGCCAGAACTGGCGCTGGAAGCGGATTATCTTTCGGAAGCAGATGTGCAGGCCGTTTTACGCGCCAAAGCCGAAGCAACAGCCCTGGACCCGGCACTGGCGCTGCGCTGGGAGGCCGCCACCAACAAAGTGAATAAGATTTTGCGCTCGGCAGAAGAACCCATCTCAATTGATGGCCCGGTTGGCGACGAAGACTCCTCGCAACTGGGCGATTTCATCCCCGACGAAGACGCCCTCGAGCCGATGGACGCCGCCTCGCGCGAAATGTTGCGCGACCAGGTTCAACATGCGCTGGCAGCGCTTTCTGAACGCGAGCGCCAGGTACTCGAATTACGTTTTGGCCTGATTGACGGCAAAGACCATACGCTGGAAGAAGTCAGCCGCTACTTCAACGTCACCCGCGAGCGCATCCGCCAAATCGAAGCCAAAGCCCTGCGCAAACTGCGTCACCCCTCGCGCAGCCGAAATTTGAGAGATTATTTGGTGTAATCGTTTGACGGTTGTTCTTGCCAGTCGGGGGTTGACTTTCATCTTCCTTTTCTAATGCAAAATTTAGACTAATTTGGTATTCTATCTCCCATATCAGGAGATTTTTTATGATACCCAAAATTTCATCGTCCGAAATTACCCCGAAATCGGTTTACCTTTCACGGCGCGACTTTATCAAAGCCGCGGGCGTCCTCGCCGGCAGCCTGGCGCTGACCGCTTGCGGCGTAGCCGCGCCCGAAACGGCAGGCCCAACTTCCGCCGCGCCCGCCGACGGAACCGCCAAAAGTGACGAAAAAGGCAGCCCCGCCACCAGCTACCGCGACATCACCACCTACAACAATTACTACGAATTCACCACCGACAAAGCCGGTGTCGCCGACCTGTCCAAAAATTTCGCCACCCGCCCCTGGGAAATCGAAGTCGGCGGCCTGGTCAACAACCCCGGCAAATTTAGCGTGGACGACCTCGTTAAAAAATTCCCGCCCGAAGAACGCATTTACCGCCTGCGCTGTGTCGAAGCCTGGAGCATGGTCATCCCCTGGGTGGGATTTCCGCTGGCTGGCCTGCTGAGCGCAGTCGAACCGACCAGCGCTGCCAAATATGTCCGCTTCGAGAGCATTTTCAAACCCGAAGAATTGCCCGGCCAAAAAGAACCCTGGTACCCCTGGCCCTATCAGGAAGGCCTGCGCCTGGACGAAGCCATGCACGACCTGACGATTCTCGCCACCGGTCTGTATGGCGGCGAACTACCCGCCCAAAATGGCGGCGGCCTGCGGCTGGTTGTCCCGTGGAAATACGGCTTCAAATCCATCAAAGCCATCGTCAAAATTGAACTGACTGCCGAACAACCCGCCACCCTGTGGAGTTCCATCGCCCCCAACGAATACGGCTTCTACGCCAACGTCAACCCGCAGGTAGACCACCCGCGCTGGAGCCAAAAAACTGAACGCCGCATCGGAGAACTCAGCCGCCAGGCCACCCACATGTTCAATGGCTATGCCGAACAAGTCGCCAGCCTGTACGACGGCATGGATTTGGCAAAGAATTATTAGCTGATGTTATTCTGGCGACTGTTTATAAGTCGCCAATTTTCGTCCTATGGACAAAAGCGACATAAATGTCGCGCTACGTCGTGCGACATTTATATCGCTTTGCAGGGTGGAGCAAAGATGTAGGTAAATCGCCAGAGCTATTAGGTCGCAATGACAACCTTTGCATACGCACGAATTGTTGTGGTTTTACACGATTATGCTTTTCTGCGTTAAAATAAGCCTGTTCCTCGGAGGTCTTATGAAATCTCGCTGGGTTAATCACAAGGGTGTCCGCGTTTTCATTGCCGATTTTTCAGGTTACGCCAATGATGCCGTCGCTTTGCGCGCAGAGTGCAATTATGTTACGCATATGTTGCGCGACGAGCCGTTGCATTCGGTTGTTTCTGTCTCCAACATGGATGGAACTTTTGCCAATGAAGACATCATCCGCGCGCTGATGGAATTGGTGGGTCATACCAATCAGTTTATTCAAAAGCGCGCCGTCATCGGCGTGAGCGGGTTTCGCCGCCATTTTTTGGATGTCTTTGCCAAAGTTGTCGGCGACCTAAAATTTTCCGTTTTTGATACTTTGGAACAAGCGCTGGATTGGCTTGTCGGCGACGAACCCCATGCAAAATAAAACCATTCTTGTCACCGGCGCAACCAGTGGAATTGGTCTGGTTGCCGCCCGTCAACTTGCCCGTCAGGGCGGCTCGGTGGTTTTGGTGGGGCGCAGCGCCGCCAAACTTTCCACCGTGGCCGAACAAATCAAGACTCAGACGGGCAATACGCAAATCGAAACGATTGTGGCCGATTTATCCACTCATGCCGGGGTGCAGCACACTGCGCACGAGTTTAAGAAACGCTATCCGCGCCTGGATGTTCTACTCAACAACGCCGGGGCGATTTTTTCCAGCCGTCAGGTTTCTGCCGATGGGCTGGAACTGACTTTTGCGCTCAACCATCTTAATTATTTTCACCTCACCATGTTGTTGATGGATGTGCTTAAGGCCAGCAACGCGGCGCGTGTGGTGAATGTCTCCTCCGATGCACACCGCGGCCAAAAATTGGATTTCGACGACTTGCAAAATAGCAAAAACTACAGCAGATTCAGCGCCTACGGGCGTTCCAAACTGATGAACTTACTGTTTACCTATGAGTTGGCGCGCAAGCTGGAAGGCACAAAAATCACTGCTAATGCGCTGCACCCGGGATTCGTTTCGACCGGTTTTGCCCTCAACAATCAGGGATTACTGCGCTGGGGCGTGAAGCTGTTACGAATTTTTGCGCTCACGCCCGAAAAAGGAGCAGAAACCAGTATCTACCTGGCCTCCTCGCCCGAAGTGGAGGGCGTCACTGGTAAATACTTCAGCGACCGGAAAATGATCAATTCTGACCCGGTCAGTTACGACAAAACCACCGCTGAAAAACTCTGGCAAGTGAGCCTGGAAATGATTGCGTAAAGCGATCAACGGCCAGCAAGCATAAAACCGGCGGCACTGTCCGCCGGTTTTATGTGTAGCAAACCCTGATACAATTGTTCTACTTTTGACACTTCGCCTTGTCCTTCATCCAATCTTTTTAATCTTTCCAACCTTTCAAGCGTCCAGCCATGTCCAATTCTCCCGCAGAATTTACCATCCAGCGTCCGGTTTTTGAGCGTTCCGGCGCGGTGCGCTGGGTTGTCTCACATGCCACACAACATTGGGGCATTATCATCATGTTGTTGATTGGCGCGTTTGGCAACGCTGCGCTGGCGGCGGTTGTGCCGCTGTTGGTAGGCGACGCCTTCAACGCCATGCTTAAACCGGTGGCAGATACCAGCGTGTTGTTGCCGCTGGCGCTGCTGATTGGCGGCACGCAAATTTTGCGTGGCGTGCTTCAACTGGGACGAAATTTTGGCGCGGAATTGCTCGGTCAACGTTTGGAGCGCGAAATCCGCGACGAGATGTATATTTCTCTGCTCGGCAAGAGTATGACTTTTCACAGCCTGCAACCGGTTGGCGATACGATGGCGCGCGCCACCAACGATGTGCGCGAAGTTAATCTCATGTTCAGCCCCGGCATTAACCTGGTGATTGGTTCGTTCTTCTTCATTATCATGCCTATTTTGGCCGCACCGCGTTACCACCCAGCGCTGTTGGTGACGCCGGTGGCCTTCGCCATCGTCTACTTTCTGGCGCTGGTGCGCTATCTGAAAACGCTGGAGCCGATTTCGGATGAGGTGCGGGCATCCTTCGGGGAGATGAACTCGCATTTATCGGAATCGCTTGACGGCGTGGAAACGGTCAAAGGCGCGGCGCAGGAAAATGCCGAGGTGGAGAAATTTATCGTCAACGCCGCCCGCGTCCGCGATGCCTTTATCAGACAGGGCGATACCGAAGCGCGTTTTATCGCTTTTCTTCTGTACGGCATCGCCATTGCCGCCGGGCTGACGCACGCACTGATTCTCTTCCGCATGGGGCTGCTCAACACCGGCCAGGTGATTGGTTATTTTGGCCTGTTGCGTATGCTTGATTTCCCGACTTTCACCTCTACCTGGGCGTACACGCAGGTTTCGATGGGGCTTTCGAGCGCGCGCCGTATTCTGGAATTGATGAACCGCGAAAACAATCTCGACCAAAACACGGCGGGCGATGCGGGCGCGATGCGCGGCGAAATTGAGTTCCGCAACGTGGGTTTTGGCTACCCGGATGGCTCAACTGTGTTGGAAAACGTTTCGTTTCGCGTCAAGCCCGGTCGAACGGTGGCGATTGTCGGGCAGACTGGCGCGGGTAAAACCTCGCTGGTGAAACTGGTCAATCGCACCTACGATGTGAGCAACGGAAAAATTTTAGTGGATGGCGTGGACGTGCGCGACTGGAATTTGGCGGCGCTGCGCTCGCAGATTTCGATGATTGAGCAGGATATTTTTCTGTTTTCGCGCAGCATCAGCGATAACATTGCCTTTGGCAGGCCGGGCGCAACGCGCGCGCAGGTGGAAGCCGCCGCGCAGGCGGCGCAGGCGCATGAGTTTATTGAGACGTTTGACCAGGGCTATGACACCGTTATTGGCGAACGCGGGGTGACGCTTTCGGGTGGTCAACGCCAGCGGCTGGCGCTGGCGCGCGCTTTTTTGACCGACCCGCGCGTTTTGATTTTGGACGATTCGACCAGCGCAATTGACTCGGCTACCGAAGATAAGATTCAGCGCGCCATCAGCGCCGCCGCGCAGGGCCGCACGACCCTGCTCATTACTCATCGCCTGAGCCAGATTCGCTGGGCAGATTTGATTATCGTCATCCGTAAAGGCAAGGTGGCAGCGATGGGCAATCACGAAGAACTGATGAAAACATCCGAAGCGTACGCGCGGATTTTCAGGGAATGAATTAGAAAGTAGAAATTTTCAGACACTGTTCACTGATGACTATTCACGGATAACTGGATACTATATGGGCTTTTTTGCCGGACTAAACGAAGAAAAATACGACCGCCAGTATTCTGATGGCGAATTGGTGCGGCGCATGATCGGTTACTTTACGCCGCAAAAAAAACGTATGTCGGCCATCATCGTTCTGGTGATGGTGATGGCTGCGCTGGGCGCCGCTCTGCCGGTCATCGTCAGCGACATCATGGATTTGCTCAAAAACCAGCCAACGCCTCAATCTATTGGGCTGGTCGGTTTGGGAATGACGATCATCGCCTTTGCCAACTGGGGGCTAAACTGGCTGCGGCGCAGCCTCACCGTGCGCGCTGTCGGCGATGTGGTGCTGGGCTTGCGCACCAAGGCCTTCGCCGCCGCCGCCGAGCACGACCTATCGTTCTACGACCAATTTTCCAGCGGGCGCATTGTCAGCCGCATCACCAGCGACACCAATGATTTCGGCCAGTTGGTTGTCATCGTCACCGATGTTGCCTCGCAAATTGTGCAAACCGTCATTCTCGGTGTGGTGCTGGCGCGTACCGAGTGGCGTCTGTTTCTCATCATGCTCGGCTTCATGCCGGTTGTCTTTGCCATTGCCATGGGATTCCGCACGCTGGCGCGTATCGTCACCAAGCGCGGAATGCAGGCCATGGCCGATGTCAACGCCAGCATCAAGGAAACGGTCAGCGGCATTGCCGTCGCCAAAAACTTTCGTCAAGAGAACAGCATTTTCGAGACCTTTAATTTCGCCAATCAGCAATCGTACAAGGTTAACGTGCGGCGCGGATTTGTGCTTTCACTGGTTTTCCCGGTGCTGAATGCCACGACTGGCATTTTCGTTGGCATTCTTGTCTACGCGGGCGGCTGGAGCGCGGCGTTGAACATCATCAGCGTCGGAGCCTGGTATCTCTTCATCAATTCGTTGGATTACTTCATGTTTCCCATTCTCAATCTCACCTCGTTCTGGGCGCAGATTCAGAGCGGGCTTTCTTCCGCCGAGCGTGCTTTTGCGTTGATTGACGCTGATCCGAACGTTGTGCAGAAAGAGAAACTGGCTGTGCCGCCGTTAAAAGGGGCGATTCGCTTTGAGCGGCTGGCGTTCCGTTACACCGATAAAGAAACCATCCTCTCCGACTTTAGCCTGGAGATTGCGCCGGGAGAGACTCTGGCGCTGGTGGGACATACCGGCGCAGGAAAATCATCCATTGCCAAGTTGATTGCTCGTTTTTACGAATTTCAATCGGGAAATTTATTAATTGACGGTCTGGATATTCGCACGCTTGACCTGCAACAATACCGCCGACAGTTGGGAATCGTTTCGCAAGTACCGTTTCTATTCTCTGGCACGGTGGCCGAAAACATCCGCTATGCCGCTCCCACTGTCCGCGACGCCGAGGTCATGGCGTTGGCGCGTAGAATCGGCGATGGCGAATGGCTGGAGACGCTGCCCAATGGCCTGGCGACCGAAGTTGGCGAGCGCGGCGCGCGTCTCAGTATGGGGCAGCGTCAACTTGTGGCGCTGATGCGCGTTTTAGCGCAGAAACCGGCCATTTTCATTTTGGATGAGGCGACTGCTAGCATTGACCCGTTTACCGAGTGGCAGATTCAGCGGGCGCTGGAATTGATTCTCAAAAATTCGACCAGCATCCTGATTGCGCATCGCCTTTCGACGGTAAAAGCCGCCGACCGGATTGTGGTGATGAAACAGGGCGCGATCATTGAGCAAGGCAATCACGAGGCGCTGCTGGCGCAGGGCGGGCATTACGCCGAACTTTACAACACATATTTTCGGCATCAAAGCCTGGCGTATACTGAAGAAAGACGCTGAAAAACAAAAAGTCCCCGGAAAACTGGGGACTTTTTGTGGCGAGAGTGGGATTTGAACCCACGACCGAGCGATTATGAGCCGCTTGCTCTGCCACTGAGCTACCTCGCCATGAAAGCGGGCTGTATTTTATACCGCGCCCGCGCTTTTGTCAACAAATTTTGAACTGGTGATTACCCACAAGCCGCCAAATTCCGCCCTGCGGCCAAAAGCGACATAAATATCACGCCGCGTTGCGCGACTGTAAAAAGAAAAATCTGCCGTATGCGCATACGGTTGGTCGTTCCAGAATTGCTAAAAATTGACAAGAACCAACAATCGTAGAGTAAGGGGTGGTTCCCTGTCGTTGTGAGCGTGGAGGGGCTCGAACCCTCAACAAACGGCTTAAAAGGCCGCTGCTCTGCCATTGAGCTACACGCCCGATTGCGAGAGCAGATTTTATCACCAAATTTCAGGTTCTTCAAGGAAAAACAGCACAACAAAACAGAATACGATAAAATCAACCCATGCTTGCCAGAATTCTTTCCTGTGCTGTCGTTGGTCTTGATGGCATCATCGTCGAAGTAGAAGTAGACTACACCAACGGTTTGCCCGGCATGACTATCGTCGGCTTGCCGGATACTGCGGTGCAAGAAAGCCGCGAACGCGTTCAAACCGCCATCAAAAACGCCGGACTGCACTTTCCGCGTCACCGCATCGTCGTTAACCTGGCGCCCGCTACCGTCCGCAAAGAAGGCCCGGCCTACGATTTGCCCATCGCGCTTGGCGTCATTATTCTCGGTGGGCACCTGCCTCAAGAAGCCACCGAAAGCACACTGGTCATTGGTGAATTGTCTTTGGATGGCACGGTGCGTCACGCGCGTGGGGTTTTACCCATGGCGGCAACCGCACGGGCGCAGGGCTATCGGCGCATGATTGTTCCCGAAGTGGATGCCGCCGAAGCGGCTTTGATTCCTAATCTGGAAGTGATACCCGTCAAAACGTTGGCTGAACTCTACGACCATCTGGCGGGACGCCGTTTAATCGAACCTTTCCAGCCTTCGGGCGAAGAACCCGCGCTGTTGTTTGTGCCAACCGATTTCGCCGAAGTCAAAGGGCAGGAACACGTCAAACGCGCCCTCGAGGTGGCCGCGGCGGGCGGGCATAACGTGCTGATGACCGGTTCGCCGGGGGCCGGAAAAACGCTCCTGGCGCGCGCCATGCCCGGTATCCTGCCGGAAATGTCCATTGAAGAAGCGCTTGAAGTGACAAAAATCTACTCAGTGGCCGACCAACTGCCAGCCGGGACGCCGCTTATTCGTCAAAGGCCGTTTCGGTCGCCGCATCACACCATCAGTCACGCCGGGCTGGTTGGCGGCGGAAACATCCCGCATCCCGGCGAAATCTCCCTCGCCCATCGCGGGGTTTTGTTTCTTGATGAGTTGCCTGAATTCAACTCGCGCGCTATTGAAGTCATGCGCCAGCCGATGGAAGATAAGGTTGTCACCATCAGCCGGGCGCAGGGTTCACTGACGTTTAGCGCCAATTTTCAGATCATTGCCGCCATGAATCCCTGTCCGTGTGGCTATTATGGTGACGCTGTCAAGCCTTGCACTTGTGCGCCTTCAACGGTGACGAAGTACCAAAAGCGCATTTCGGGCCCGATGCTCGACCGAATTGATATTCACATCGAAGTACCGCGTGTGAATTATGACAAACTCTCCAGCGACCGGTTGGGCGAACCTTCGACGGTCATTCGCGCACGGGTACAGGCGGCGCGCGACATTCAGCAAAAGCGATTTTCGACGATTGCGTCTGCGCAGATTGTTTGCAACGCCGATATGCGCGTGGCCGAGGTGCGGAAGTTTTGCAAGTTGGACGAAGCTGGCGACAATTTGGTGCGCGCGGCGATGAGCCAGCTCAACCTTTCGGCGCGCGCCTATCATCGCACGTTGAAACTGGCACGCACGATTGCCGATTTGGCGGGGAGTGAAGAAATTTTAACGGCGCATGTGGCCGAGGCCTTGCAATACCGGCCAAAGGGAACGATGGGGTAGTGCTTTAGTAATATACACAAAAGAATGGAGAGTTTCATGAAACTGATTGTGGATGCGCACGAAGACCTGGCCTGGAACATGCTTTCGTTTGGACGCAATTACACCTGTTCGGCGCTGGAAACACGCAAAATGGAGCAAGGTAGCCCAACGCCTGAGAAAAACGGCGAGACCCTGCTGGGCTGGCCGGAATATCAGCGTGGCAACGTTGCGATTGTGTTCAGCACTCTATTCGCATCACCGCGCCGCCGGCAGATGGGCGCTTGGGAAACGGAATCCTATGCCAGCGTGGAAGAAGCCCATCAGCGCTACGCCGCCCAACTCGAAGCGTATCAGCGTCTGGCGGGGGAAAATTCCGCTTTTTTCCGCATTTTGCAAACCCAGGCTGACTTGAAAAAGCACCTGGCAGAATGGCGTTCTCCCCTGCCCGAAGGCGCATCGGGCCGACCTGTAGGGCTGGTGATTTTGATGGAAGGCGGCGAGGGTGTGCGCGAACCGGGAGAATTATCCTGGTGGTGGCAACAGGGCTTGCGAATTCTTGGCCCGGCTTGGGCGGGGACTCGCTTTTGCGGTGGAACGCGCGAGCCGGGGCCGCTCACCCGCGATGGCGAAGCGCTGCTTGCCGAAATGGCCGCCATTGGTTTTACACTGGATATTTCGCACATGGATCCGCTGGCCGCGCTTCAGGCGTTGGAGCATTACGACGGAGCAGTGATTGCCAGCCATGCCAACCCGCTGGCACTTTTGGCTGGTTCGGAGAGCAACCGGCATTTGACCGAGCCACTGATTGAGCGCTTATTGGAGCGCGACGCGGTGATTGGAGCCGTGTTTTACAACGCTTTTTTGCGCGCCGGTTGGAAATCTGGTGACGCGCGCGTTCCGCTGGAGCGGGTAGTTGAACACATGGACTACATTTGTCAGAAGGCTGGTGATGCTCGTCACGCCGCAATGGGTACTGACTTCGATGGTGGCCTGGGGCGGGCGCATGTGCCGGAAGATCTGGATACGATTGCTGACTTGCAAAAACTTCCCAACCTGTTGGCCGGGCGTGGCTATTCAGATGCTGATATTGGGTTGATGATGGGCGGCAACTGGATTCGGCACTTGGAAAGGACACTACCGGCATGAACGAAACTTCTGAGAATACCACCACCACGATTCCGCGTTCGGACCGGGCGCGCTTGGGGCTGACCTTGACGGCGCTTGGTTTTCTGATTTTCACGCTGGGCAGCAAGCCCGAATGGCTGGGGTTGGATCGCAGCCCGGTGATCGGTTTTGTGCAAACCAGCGTTTTTACCATCGGGTTGGGATTGCTTTGTCTGGGAGGCTACGTCAGTCTTTCGGCATTGTGGAGCGGGCAAGAAAAATCCATTCTGGCCGACATTGGCCCGCGTTTGATGGCAACCGGCTATGTTGTGGCAGTTTTTGCGGGCATGGCAGATATTTTTGGTATGGGAACGCAACCTTTTCCTGCTGTGCCATTTTTTGGCCCCTGGCAAGCGGTTGGCGTGCAGGTTGGTGAGGCGATGATTGCGCTGGGGATGTTATTGTTGGTTCCGTACCATCAGCTACGATAAATCAACTGTTTCTTTCCCGGCCAGTTTATCGGTGATATGTCGGGTGACGATTTCGAGCGCGTTGGGCTGATGGACGTAGTCCAAATTGTCGGTGCGGATGGTTAGCACGGGGCAGAGGTCGAAGGAGCTCAACCATTCGTCGTAAAACGTATCCAGCAGAGAGAGATATTCAGCGCTGATGCCGGTTTCCATGCCGCGCGCGCGGCGGCGAATGCGTTCTGTCAGCACTTCCACGGGGGCTTTCAGGTAAATCAACAGGTTGGGGGCGGGCAAACTGGTGACGACTAAATCAAACAGGCGGCGGTACGAGAAATAATCTCGCTCAGTCATATTGCCCATATGGTTTAGGGCACGGGCAAAGATGTAGGCATCTTCGTAGATGCTGCGGTCGCTGATGGCTGTGCGTGAGTCAGCGGCCAGTTCGAGATATTGGCGGGCGCGATGCCCCAAAAAATAGACCTGTAGGTGGAAAGACCAGGCGCGCATATCGGCGTAGAAATCGGGCAGGTAGGGGTTATCGGAAACAGATTCGTAACCCATGGCCCAGCCCTGACGCGCGCCGATGCGTTCTGTCAGTGAAGTTTTGCCTGCGCCGATGTTTCCGGCGACCAAAATGATTTTTTTTGTCATATCTCGCTCCGTTTGTTTTTGTGAAAGCAGATAGCCTTCTCGCCAACCAACTATGAAACCATGGCATCAATCACTCGACTATAGATAGCAATCACATCATCGTCCATGTCATCCCTGTGGTTGCGAAAATTTATGGAAGTAATAGTTTACTCAGATTTCCTGTTTTTAGGAAGAATCGAGACCCGGATGATACTGTGGATGAATTAAGCCATATTGAGAATCGCTGTTCTTAACTTTCCAACCTTGCAAGATGTGATAAATGGCATTATCATCAAAAATGAAGGCCTGCGTGTGCAGGTTGAATTTCAAAGGAGAAAAGATGAAACGCTCTTTATTTGTTGTGCTTTCCGTGGTCATGATGGCCTCGGTCTTGCTGGCGGCCTGCGCCCCGGCAACCCCCGTCGCCACCGAAGTCCCGCCGACCGAAGTCCCAACCGCTGTTCCGCCGACTGCGGAGCCCACCGCCGTGCCCGAGCCCGCCATTGGCTCGCCCGAACATCCCATCAAAGTACTGTTTGTCCCGTCTGTTGACGCCAACATCATCGTCACCGGCGGCCAGGTGATGGCTGACGCCCTTAACAAGGCCACCGGCCTGACCTTCGAAGTCACCGTCCCGACCTCCTACGCCGCCACCATCGAAGAAATGTGCGCCTCGCCCGCCGACACGATGGCCTTCATCCCCGGCCTGGGCTACGCCATCGCCAGCCAGCTGTGTGGCGTGGATGTTGCCTTCAAGGCCATTCGCTACGGCTACCCGGTTTACTGGGCCGAATACATCGTCGCCCGCGACAGCAAATTCCAGACCCTGGCTGAGCTGCAAGGCGCGAAGTGGGGCTACGGTGACCAGGGTTCCACCTCTGGCTACATGGTTCCCACCGTTGAACTGGCCGCCGCTGGCGTCGTCCCCGGCGAACAGGTTCAAACCGGCGGCCACAACCAGACCGTCACCGCCGTCTACAATGGCGAAGTTGACTTCGGTACCGTCTTCTACAGCGTGCCGCTCAACGCCGATGGCAAGCCCGTCTTCACCTACGATGATTTCCTGGCCGGCAAAGTTACCCCCGAAATGTACGAACTGCCCGCCGAGGTCATCCCCAACTGCGCCCCCGACGCCGAAGGCAAGAAACTGCTCTGCGACGGCTGGCGTGTGCTTGACGCCCGCGCCAACATCCGCGTGGAAGCCCCCGATGTGATGCAGAAAGTCCGCATCCTGGCCGTCTCCGCCGCCATTCCCAATGACACCCTGTCCTTTGGGCCGGATTTTCCCGCTGACGTGCGCACCCAGATCGAAGATGCTTTGGTCGCATTTGCTCAGACTGAAGAGTGGAAGACCTCCATCGGCAGCGCCGACTTCTACGGCTGGTCGGGCATTGACGCTGCCACCGACGCCGAATACGACATGGTTCGCAACATGGTGCAGGCCACCGGTTACACCATCAAGCCGTAATCGGTTGATTGTCTGATTTGTGGGGCAGGGGAGTTTCCCCTGCCCCAATTTTTACTCTTCCTTTTTCGATTGCGCCAGGCTGGGAACCCTCGACATGCTTCAAATTAAAAACCTGACCAAAATTTATGATGGCGGCGTGCAAGCACTGGATAATGTCAGTTTTGAAGTGCCAGATGGCGAATTTCTGGCCGTGATTGGCTTGAGCGGCTCAGGCAAATCCACCTTGCTGCGCTGCATCAACCGGTTAATTGAGCCGACTTCCGGCCAAATTTTGTGGGACGGGGTTGACATCACCGCCGCCTCGCAGGAAGAAATGCGCCTGGTGCGCCGAAAAATCGGCATGGTTTTTCAGCATTTTAATTTGGTACACCGCTCCAAAGTCATCACCAATGTTCTGTCCGGGCGGCTGGGCTACGTCAACCCGGCCTGGAGCCTGGTCAACCGCTTCCCCAAAGAAGATATTGAAAAAGCCATGCGTCAACTGACCCGCGTGGGAATTGTCGATAAAGCCAACCAGCGCGCTGACGAATTGAGCGGCGGCCAGCAGCAGCGCGTCGGCATCGCCCGCGCTCTGATGCAGGACCCGCGCATGATTCTGGCCGATGAGCCGGTTGCCAGCCTCGACCCGGTGCTCGCCCACAGCATCATGTCGCATCTGGAAGATATCAACAAAAACGACGGCGTGATGGTACTCTGCAGCCTGCACTTTCTCGACCTGGTGCATCGTTACGCCGGCCGGGTAGTGGCCTTGAATGCCGGAAAACTGGTTTTTGAAGGCCTGCCCAAAGACATTGACGATAAAAAATTCAAAGAAATTTATGGCCGCGACGCCGAACGGGTGGGGTAGCGCAATGCAAACAAAACCAAAAACATCCCTTTGGAAATCTGCCCGCGTTGGGCTGGTCACGCTGCTCGGCCTGGTGATTTTCGCCTACGGCTTCCAAATCACCCGCGTGGATTTGGAAGAACTCCGTAGCGAAAAACGTCAGGAAAGTCTGGTGCGCGTCACCCGCGCCCTGGCCCAGCCGGATTTGCTGGCTTACGACCAGACCGAAGAAGTCGTCAACATTCCGCTGTATGTGCCGTGCCGCGCCGATGGCCTGCTGTCCGCCGCCCCGGCGCACACCGGCGCTGACCCTTACCTGACACTGACGCCCGCTTGCGCCGCCCCCGGCGAAACCGTGCGCGTGGAAGGTTTCAACTTTGCCCCCAGCACCACCGGCCCGGTGCGCTTCGTCCCCGGCGGCGATATTAACAACAACGTCACACTGGGACGCGATAACGCTGATACCGATGAAAACGGCCATTTTGCGCTCGACCTGACCCTGCCGAAACGCCCCAGCGAAGAAGTTCAATACATTCGCGCCACCCTGCGGCGCAACATTGGCACCCCGCATCTGACCCAAACTGCGCGCGACACCTGGGAAAAAATCATCGAAACCGTTTTTCTGGCGCTGCTGGCGACCGTTTTCGGCACCCTGCTCGCCATTCCGATTAGTTTCATCGCCGCCCGCAACCTGATGAAACCGGTTAAAAGCCCGCTCGCCAGTATTTCCCTGTCGGTGCTGGGCTGGCCGGTGGGCATCGCGCTTGGTTTCCTGGCTTTTGGCTGGGTGGAAGCCTTCAGCGCCAGATTGGGCGCGGCGCTGTGGGTCAACCTGCTGGTGACGATTCTCGCGCCGCTGGCGGCGGTTTGGGGTCTGCGTTGGGCCATCCCCGAAGAAGAATCCAACGCGCCCGCGCCATCGCTGCCATCGCTGCGGCTGGCAAGGCTGGGCGTCATCTTTCTTTCGGCGCTCGGTGTTTTTTTGGGGCTTTTTCAACTGGCAAGTTTGTTGATGTCCATCGGAGAAGCGGCACAGCCCGCGCTGGCTTCCTTCGGATTTCTCGGCTATTTCCTCTTTCAGATTGGCGATATTCTCGCGCTGACGGCTACCGCGCTGGGCGCGCTGGCAGTTGGCGCGGCGCTGAGCAGTTTCCTCGGGCGGATTGGTTTGCGCGCCACTGAAAAAATGACCCCTGTCGGGTTGAAACCGCTCAACCTGGCGCTGGCCGCGCTGGCGGGCGCCACCATCTTCGGGCTGATTGGGTATCTGGTCGAGAGGCTCTATCAGCCAGGCAACCCGTTCTACACGTTTTGGCTGCCGGTTGCGCTGGGCGCGGCGCTCGGCGCGGCGTTGGCGCTTTTCATCAAACCCAAAACCGCCCTGCCGATTGGCATGGTGATTTACACCATCACGCGCACCATTCTCAACGCCCTGCGCTCGGTCGAAGCGCTGGTGATGGCAATTGTCTTCGTCATCGCCGTCGGCATTGGCCCCTTCGCCGGGGTGATGGCGCTCGGCCTGCACACCATTGTCAGCCTGGCAAAACTCTACTCGGAGCAGGTCGAAAGCATCGCCTCCGGCCCGCTCGAAGCCATCGAGGCCACTGGCGCCAATCGCTTGCAAACCATCATTTATGCTGTCATCCCGCAAATTGTGCCGCCCTACATTTCTTACACCATGTACCGCTGGGATATTAACGTGCGCATGTCCACCATCATCGGTTTTGTCGGCGGCGGCGGCATTGGCTTTTTGCTGCAGCAAAATATCAACCTGCTCAACTATCGCGGCGCAAGCGCCCAAATGCTGGCGATTGCGATTGTGGTTGCCAGCATGGATTACATCTCGTCGGTGCTGCGCGAAAAGACGCTTTAGCACGCATGACTCGACTGCAAAAGCCCACTCACCGCACGCGTACCTGCGGTTGGCGCAGGCAGAGACGCGGAGTATTAGTGCACCAATGATTCCTTCTTGCCGCTGATGCGCTTGCGGAACATTCCGTATGTCCAGTCTTGATAGACTATGAACGAACCCACCACCGATGCAATGCTTTCCAATTTGTGCACAGGCGAAGTGGAGTTACAAAAAAGGTTGGAAAGCCAACCTGGCTTTCCAACCTTTCATCTCGAATTTACGACCGCTTGCTGTGGTCAACGGCTTTCAGAATTTTGAGATTTAGCACGATGAAGCGCCAGAGTTGATATAATTTGAAGTTCATCCAAAATTTATCTTTCGGTGTGATTTCCATAACAGGTCTCCTTTGGATTCCAATGTCTCCAGACATTGGAACATAAGCGAAGTCGGGAGACTTCGCAGTCCGAAATTATTCGGGAATTATTTTCCAGCCGGGCAGGGCCTTGAATTTCCACATGAAAGTATAGTGGAGCATGAACTTCATCCACGCGCCCGCCACGCCCATTTCCATGTGATTGACAAACAGGTCGCGGCCTGATTCGTTGGGGAAGCGTTTCTCGTCGGGGACAACGGGGTGCATCACGATGGTGACGGCGCTGCCATCCCAAAGTGAATCGCCCATCGAAGCCACGCAAGCCGCCACCATTTCAGACATGCGCTCGTAGTGCGTCATGCGGCCTTTGGTAATCAAATCCACAATGTTGAGCGCCACCACGCGCCCGATAATTCCGCTGACCATGCCCGTGCGCGGCGGCGCGGCGGAAATCGCCAGCCCGTTTTTGTTGGTGTGCGGCACCGAAATCGGTCCGGGCGGCGCAAAGGCAATCCCAGCCGCGAAGATGTTGGCGTAGTTGGGGTTTTGATACGCCGAGGGCCAGGCGTCTGGGTTGCGTTTCAGCACGTCATACGACAAGCCGTAAATTCCATCCACCAGCACAAAGCCCGCCGCGTTGACCACTTTTGCAGAAACATCGCCGCCGTCCTTGCCGATGTACTTCATCGGCTGTCCCTTGAACTGCGGGATGAGCATCGAAAAGTCAAACGGGGTTGTGCCTTGCTCGCCTGCGTAATTTTCCCAGTGGATAAGTCCATCTTCCACTTTGGTCACGCCGGTTTGCACCTGCCATTGGATGCCGTAATCCTTGAAAACGGCTTCGATAAATTCCTGACTCGAAAGCAATTTTCCATTTTTATTGACTTGAATTCCGCGCACGCCAAAATCACCGACAGCGGCTTCATTGGAAAGCCACAGCAACTCGGCATTCTGGCGCACGCCCTGCTTGACCAAATCTTTGTGAACATTGATGATGTATTCAAACGCCGCGCCCTGACAGGTTGCGCCGGGGTGTCCCGTGCCGATGACCATCTTGAGCTTCTCGCCCTTCTTCATTCGCTCGATGGCGGCCAGATAATTATCGCGGGTTTGGACGGCGTGCGGCAGGGAGCAGATGGAATTCGTAAACCCGCCTCCATCTGGTCCCAAGCCGGGCGTGCCTTCAAAGTTGAGTTTCGGCCCCGGGGCGATGACCAAATAGTCATATTCCACGCGGACGGCTTCGCCTGTTTCGGCTCTTTCGCCGACGACGAACTGGTCGCCCGCATCCGGGTGAACTTCCTTGACGGCGGCATGAATAAACTTGATTCCCATGCGGTCATAGACCGGTTTGAGTTTGAAAATCGTTTTCTCCGGCGCCATGTGACCCACGCCAACCCACACCCACGAAGGGATGTAAGCGAACACATCACGGTTGCTGATAACCGTGACTTCGTGCTGTTTGCCGAGTTTTGCTCCCAGATACAACGCGGCGGTATGCCCGGCAAAGCCCGCGCCCACGACAACAACTTTTGCCATAATTCTCTCCTCTCCAAATGACGATCTGATATTTTGATGTCCCATCTTCCGCAAGGATACATAGTACTATTTTGTACAAGAAAACTCCCCAGACAGATTTGTCTGGGGAGCAGGATTTTAGTAGACCAGCGTTTTTTTGTCGGCGCTGATGCGTTTGCGGAACATATAGTAGCTCCAGCCTTGATAGACGAGCACAATCGGGACGAAGATGAGCGCGACGATGGACATGACCGTCAGCGTGTACTGCGACGAGGAGGCGTTGTAGATGGTCAGAGACCAATCGGGGTTGGTGGTGGAGAGCATCACGTTGGGGAAGGTCATCAGGAAGAAAGTGATCTGTGTGAAGACGATGTTGAGCGCAACCATGATGAAAGCCCAGCCTTCGCGTTTCTGGTTGATGAAATACCCAGCCGCTAGCAGGAAAGCGATTGCCGCAATCGGCACAACGCCAGGGCTGACCATGCCGCGATTCCAGAAGTCCGCGATGTAGGTGAAAATGCCCAGCGCGATGTACAACACCGTTGCAACGACCCATAACTTTTTGGCGGTTGCGTTGACGCGCTCGCGCAGTTCGCCTTCCAGTTTCAGGCCGAGGAAGTTCGCGCCGTGCAGCAGGAAGATTGCCACAGTGGTCACGCCGCCGAGCAAGCCGTACGGATTGAGCAGGGTGAACAGGTTGCCCGTGAACATCTTATCCGCGTTGATTGGGATGCCGCGCGCCAGGTTGGCGAAAGCCGCGCCAAGCAAAAGGGCCGAGAGAAATGAACCGATGGCGATCATCCAGTCGAAGCGGCTGCGCCAGGCGGGAGCCGCATCTTTTGAGCGATATTCAAACGAGATGCCGCGCAGAATGAGACCGACCAGCAGCAGGAACAGCGCCAGATAAAATCCGCTGAACATGGTGGCGTACCATTCAGGGAAGGCCGCGAAGGTCGCACCGCCCGCAGTCAGCAGCCAGACTTCGTTACCGTCCCAGGTGGAGCCAATCGAGTTGATGATGGCGCGGCGCTCCACATCTTTTTTGCCGATGAAGGGCAGGAGCATTCCCACGCCGAAGTCGAAGCCTTCGAGGAAGTAGAAGCCAATCCACAGGATGGCGATTAGGATGAACCAAAGGATTTGTAAGAATTGGTAAGACATGTTGTTTCTCCAATGTCATTGCGAGCGCACTGTGCGAAGCAATCTCCTGTTAGTTATATGGAGACTGCCACGCCGCCAAGAACGGGCGGCTCGCAGTGACAGACTCTAGTCTTGCGAGCCAACAATGGCAGGCGCCGCAACATCCACCGATTCGTGGATAGCCGCATCAGGTCCCGCGAGAGCGGTTTTCTTCATCAGGTAGACCATGGCGACAGCCAGTGAGCCGTAGACAACCGTATAGCCGATGAGCGAAATCCACAAGTCAACCACGGTCAGGTTCGGGGAGACGGCATCCTGCACCTTGAGTAAGCCGTAGACGATCCAGGGTTGGCGACCCATCTCGGTCAGGAGCCAGCCTGAGGCGTTGGCAAGATACGGCAGGATGAGTATCCAGGGGACCCACTTCATCCATTTGGCTTTGGTGATGTCGCCGCGCATCATTGCCCAAACGAAGAAGGCGGCGATGCCGATCATAATGAAACCGAAGAACATCATGATGCGGAAGGTCCAGTAGGTGACGACCATCAGCGGAACGTAGTCGCCAGGGCCGTATTGCGCGACTGCCTGCGCCTGAAGTTCGTTGACGCCTTTGACTTCACAAGTGAAGTTGTTGCACGCCAGAAAACTCATGGCATACGGAATGCGGATTGACCAGACTTCCTGCTTGCCGCTCAGATCGCCGATGGTCAGTAGGGAGAACGGAGCGGGCTGCTCGGTTTCCCAGACTGCTTCGAGCGCAGCCATTTTCATCGGCTGGGCGGTGTACATGAACTGTCCCATGGCGTGACCGCCGAAGAAAATCATCAGGCTGGCAACCAACCCCACCCAAGCCGCCATCTGGAATGAGCGCTTGAAGAAGTCCACGTTCTGTTTGCGGACAATGTGATAGGCGCTCACCGCCAAAATCAGGAAAGCCGCCATGGCGAAACCGTCAGAGATGGTGTGCCAGAAGAAAATCCAGCCTTTGGGGTTGCCGATCAGCGCGAAGAAGTTGACCATCTCGAGGCGTCCGTTGGCTTCGTTGAATACATACGAAGCGGCGGGCGGAGCCTGCATGAAGCCGTTGGCGAGCAAAATCCACAGCGCCGAAAGATTCGATCCGATTGCCACCATCCAGATGGAAGCCAGGTGTACTTTTTCGGGTACGCGTCCCTCGCCGAAGATCCAGATGCCCAGGAAGGTGGATTCCATGAAGAAAGCCAGCAAGGCTTCCACCGCCAGCGGCGCGCCGAAGATGTCGCCCACATAGCGGCTGTATTCGCTCCAGTTCATGCCAAACTGGAATTCCTGTACGATGCCTGTCACCACGCCGATGGCAAAGTTGATCAGGAACAACTTGCCCCAAAACTTGGTCATCTTGCGCCAGGTCTCATCCTTGGTCTGGTAGTAGCGCGTTTGCATAAACGCCACGAACCAGCCCAGTCCTAATGTCAACGGGACAAAGAGCCAGTGGTAGATGGTGGTAAGAGCGAATTGCAAACGTGAAAGGGTAATTGGATCCATAGATTCTCCTT
>MNXJ01000065.1 GCA_001872455.1 Anaerolineae bacterium CG2_30_57_67
ACAACCGTCCAACCGAACAACCATCCTCGCCAGCCTGCGGGAAGAAAAAATTTACGCCGTCCACGAGGCGACTGCCGGGATTATTTTGGCAGCGGGGGCGGCCTCGCGTTTTGGCAGCCCCAAACAACTGCTCGATTATCACGGTCAGCCGTTTGTGCGCCGAGTGGCCGAAACCGCGCTGAACGCCGGTCTGTGGCCGGTGATTGTCGTCACTGGCGCGTATGCCGAAGCGGTCGAAGCGGCGCTAACGGGGCTACCGGTGCAAATTGTGCGCAACGCGGGCTGGCAGGAAGGCCAAGCCGCCTCCATCCGCGCCGGGGTGAGCGCGGCGTGCGCGGCTCAGGTTGGCGCGGCGCTTTTTTTGCTGGCCGACCAGCCGCAGGTGACGCCGGAAGTCATCCGCGCGCTGGTGGAACATCACGCGCGGCGGCTGGATGCAGTGACAGCGCCCTATGTTTTTGACCAGCGCGCCAACCCGGTCTTGTTCGACGCCGTGACGTTTGACGCGCTCTCCGCGCTGAGCGGGGAGCAGGGCGGGCGGACAATTTTTTCGCAATTTTCGCCGCGCTATCTAGCCTGGTACGACCGGCATCTACTGCTGGACGTGGATACAGTGGAGGCATATGAGGAAATGATGAATTAGGAATTAGGAAATTGCGACTGACAACTGGCAACTAGCAACTGACAACTGGCAACTGGCAACTGACAACTGACAACTGGCAACTGACAACTGACAACTGACAACTGACAACTGACAACTGATAATCATGACCTACAGCGCAATCATCCTCGCGGCGGGAATGTCGCGGCGCATGGGGACGCCCAAAATGACTCTCCCCTGGGGCGGGACAACCGTGCTGGGCAAGGTGGCCGCCACGCTGGCGGCGGCGCATCCGGCGCTCGAAATTGTCGTCGTCACCGGCGGGGCGCGCGAAGTCGTCAGCGTGGAAGTGGCGCGGTTGGCGCAATCGCTGCCGGTGCGCGAAATCTTCAACCCAGCGCACGAGGCCGGGGAAATGCTCGCCAGCCTGCAGGCGGGGCTGGCGGCGCTCCCGGCAGACGCGGCGGCGGCGCTCATCGCGCTCGGCGACCAGCCTCAGGGCAAGGCGAGTACCGCGCGGGAACTGCTTTCAGCGTTTGAGTCGCGCGGCGCGCGTTTGCTCATCCCAAGTTACCATCAGCGCCGGGGACATCCCTGGCTGGTTCACCGCGACCTGTGGCCCGAAATTCTCGCCATGCGTGCGCCGCAAACCATGCGCAATTTTCTCAACGCCCACGCCGCCGAAATTGTCTACATCGAAGCCGGGCCAACGGTGTTACAAGACATCGACACACCGGAAGAGTATGAGAAAATGCAGAATGCAGAATGATGAATGAAGATTAGAAATTAGGAACGGTAGCCGATACTGATAACTGACCACTGACAACTGATGACTGACCACTAATAACTGACAACTGACAACTGGAGTCTTATGCGCTATTTTGTGATTGTTAACCCCACTGCTGGACACGGGCTGGGCGAAAAGTCTATCCCGGCAATTGAAATATTTTTACGCGAACGTGGCATGGACTACGTTCTGAAGCGCACCGAGCGCCCCTGGCACGCGGCAGAGTTGGCCGAACAGGCCGCGCGCGACGGGTTCGAGGTCGTTGTCTGCGCCAGCGGCGACGGGACGGTGAACGAGGCCATCAACGGGCTGATGCGCGTCCGCGCCGAGGGCTTTTCCCCGGCTTTTGGCGTGATTTCCATCGGCACCGGCAACGATTTCGCCGGGGGCGTGGGCATCCCCACCACACTGGAGGCTTCGCTGGAGGCGCTGGCCGCCAATGCGCGCCGAAAAATTGACCTGGGCCTGGTGCGCGGCGGCGACTTCCCCGAGGGACGTTACTTCGGCAACGGCATCGGGTTGGGCTTCGACGCGGCAGTAGGCTTTGCCGCGCTGCAAGTACGCTTTGTGCGCGGCCTGCCCGCCTATTTTATTGGCGCCATTCAGACGGTTTTTTTCTATTACAAAGCCCCGCGCCTGAAAATTGAATTGGACGACGAAACGATTGAGCAACATTCGCTGATGGTTTCGGTGATGAACGGTCAGCGCATGGGCGGCGGATTTCGCATGGCTCCGCGCGGCGATTCCAGCGATGGCTGGCTGGACTTGTGCATTGCCGAAACTGCTGGAAAAACACGTATTTTTGGCCTGATTCCCCACTTTTTGCGCGGCGACCAAGAAGGGCAGCCAGAAATCAAAATGCGGCGGGCAAAGGAAATTCACATCACGGCGCTGGAGGGCAGTTTCCCGGCGCACGCCGATGGCGAAACCCTGTGCCTGACCGGAAAAGAAATGCGCGTCAGCCTGCTGCCGGGCGTTTTGGAGGTGATATGTCAAAAGTAAATCCCATCGCACATTGGGTCATCACCTACGGCTGCAAACTCGGCCTGGTGATAATGTGCCGTATTCACAAGGAAAATTGGGAGAGCGTGCCGCGCGAAGGGCCGCTGATTACCATCACCAATCACACCGGCATGTTGGAAGCGCCGATGATGTACACCCAACTTCAGCCGCGCCCCAAACTGACGGCGCTGGCAAAAATCGAAAGCTGGGATAACTGGTTTCTGAAAATGGTTTTCAACCTGTGGGAAATCATCCCCATTCGGCGCGGCGAGGCCGACCGCGAGGCGCTGCGCAAATCGCTGGAAATGATTGAGCAGGGCTATATTTTTGGCATGTCGCCGGAAGGCACGCGCAGCAAAAATGGGACTCTGCTGCGGGCGCACAGCGGCGTGGCCGTGCTGGCGCTGAAAACGGGTGCGCCGCTGCTGCCGATTGTCCACTGGGGCGGCGAGGATTTCAGCAAAAATCTGAAGCGCTGGCGTCGCACTGATTTTTTCATCCGTGTCGGCAAACCCTTTCGGCTGGACGCGGGCGGCGGGCACGTGACGCAAGAAATCCGCCAGCAAATGGCGGATGAGATGATGTATCAGGTGGCAAAACTGCTGCCGGAAAAATATCGCGGCGAATATACCGATTTGGAGAATGCAACCGAGAAATATTTGCGGTTTGCGTAAAGAAGTGGGGCGACATTCATGTCGCCGGGGTTTGGAACACGGAGTTACAGCATCAGCCGTTTCTTTTTTCGGCGGGCTGGAAGCCCTGCATCAGCGCGGCCAAGTCCGCTTAAGCGGACGTTTACGACGAAATCAGGCCGGACTTTAGTCCGCGCCGCGTAGCGCGACATTCATGTCGCGGTCAGCTGGTTGGCGATGGCGCGGTCCACTTTGCCCATCGGGTAGGCGGGCAAATCGGCCAACGGAATCCACTGCAGGGGAGAATCTGGCGGCAGGCAAAGCAGGTCGCAGCGCCAGGGGGTTTCCGTCAGGGTGAAGTGGCTGTAGGCGTGGCGGATGGCGGGCAGGCGCGTGCGCGGCGTCACTTTCAGCCGGTAGGCGGTTTGCAGCGCGGCGGCGCAGGCTTCCGCCGAGTCGCTTGTCACTTCGGCGGCGGGGAATTCCCACAGGCCGCCGAGCAGCCCGTTGGCGGGGCGCTGATTCAGCAGGGTTTTTCCCTGCGATAACAAAACGGCGGCCAGTTTGTATTTTTGCGGAACTGGTTTTTTTGGGGTTCGGACGGGGCGCTCAGCCTGCAAGCCAAAGGCGCGTGCTTCGCACAAGGATTCCAACGGGCACTGCGGGCAGAGCGGGCTGCGCGGCAGGCAAACGCTGGCGCCCAAATCCATCAGCGCCTGGTTGTAGTCGCCCGCGCGCCCCGGCGGCAGGTGATTTTCGGCCAGCTGCCACAGTTTTTTCTCTCCGGCGGGGGTGTCAATCGGGTCGGTCACGTCAAAAACGCGCGCAAAAATGCGCTTCAGGTTGCCGTCGAGGGTGGCGATATCCTGCCCGAAGGCGATGGAGGCGATGGCGGCGGCGGTGTAGCGGCCAATGCCCGGCAGGCGAATCAGTTCTTCGGCGGTTTTTGGAATCTGCCCGGCATAGTCACTGACGATGATTTGGGCGGCGCGCTGAAAGTTGCGGGCGCGGCTGTAATAGCCCAGCCCCTCCCAGGCGGCCAGCGCCGCTTGTTGCGGGGCGGCAGCCAGGGAGGCGAGGGTCGGGAATTTTTTGAGCCAGTTGTGGAAGTAGGGGATGACCGTTTCGACGCGGGTTTGCTGGAGCATGATTTCGCTCAGCCAAACGGCGTAGGGGTCGGGGTGGCCGCGCCAGGGCAGGCGGCGGGCGTTGCGCTCGTACCAGGCCAGGATGGCCTGCGCGAAAGGGGGCATGGCGCGCAAAAATTTTGACGCTAAAACTGAAAACCGGGTTTGGCCGGGACAACTTTTTGCGAGTAGTTTTTGACGAAGCGGAAAAGTTGTTCACGTAGCCGATTCCATTCAGGCGAGTTGAGCGCGCGCTGGGCGAGCGGCAAATCGGCGGCGAGCATGGCGATCTGAATTTGGGGATATTCGCCGTAGACGGTGGCCCAGGCTTCCGCCGGGTCGAGGCCGATGCGCTGAATGCCAGGAATAAATTCACCAATCACAAATTCAAAATATTCCGATTCGTGTTCGGGGGCGATATCCCAGGTCATCAGGAGTTTGACAGGCATGAAAATTCTCCTACACGCTGCCAGAAAGCCCGAGGAAGATAATTTTGGTTTCGTCAGGCAGGCCCGAGCGGGTGATTTTGAGGAAGGGCAAGGGTTCGGGCGCGGCCAGACCCATTTCCTTGACAAATTTTTCGAGCGGCTCAAGGCCAATTTTTGCGGCGGGGTGGCCGTAATGCATGGGGATAACGATATTCGGTTCGAGCAGGCTGACAACTTCGGCGGCTTTGGCGGCGTTAAGAGCGTGTCCGCCGCCGACCGGGACGAGGGCGATGTTGACCGAGCCGAGCGCTTCGATTTCGGACTGGGTCGGCGCTTGGCGCAAGTCGCCGAGGTGGGCCACCGTCAGACCGTCAAAGTCAAAAACGTAGAGGGTGTTGCGCGGCAAATCGGCGTTTTTTTTGCCGCCGTCCGTTTGCACGCCAGTAATAAAAACGCCGCCTATTTCAAATTCGCCCGGGCCGGTAATTTCGCGCGAGAAACCTTTGACGGCGCTGATAAAGTTGTGACCGGGCGCATCGTGGCTGGCGGTGACAATATCAGCGCGTAATTTGAGCGGCTCATAGCCGACAGAATCACTGTCAAACGGGTCAGTCACCACCGACGCCATGCCGCGTTCCACCATGCGAAAACAGGAATGTCCGTACCAAGTAATTTCCATGAATTAATCTCCGGCGCGTATTATATCTTACTGTTCCTTCATGCGTTCGATGCGCGCGCCGAGGCTGCGCAGTTTTTCGTCCACACGCTCGTAGCCACGGTCAATCTGCCCGACGTTGCGGATGACGCTGGTCCCTTTGGCGGCAAGCGCCGCCAGTACCAGCGTCATCCCGGCGCGGATGTCGGGGCTTTCAACTTTTTCGCCAAACAGCGGCGTCGGCCCGGTGACAATGCAGCGGTGCGGGTCGCACAGCACAATCTGCGCGCCCATACCCACCAGTTTATCGGTGAAATACATGCGGCTGGGGTACATCCAGTCGTGGAAGAGAATGCTGCCGCGCGCCTGAGTCGCCATGGCGATGGTCATGCTCATCAAATCGGTGGGGAAAGCCGGCCAAATGTTGGTTTTGATTTCGGGGATGGCGTTGCCCAGGTCGGGTTCAATTTCCAGACGCTGAACGGCGGGGACGAGCAGGTCATCGCCGTCTTCGTCCCAATCCACGCCGATGCGGTTCAGCACCATGCGAATCATGCCGAGGTAGCGCAGCCCGGCGTTGCGGATGCGAATTTCTCCGTGCGTGACCACCGCCGCGCCGACGAAGCTAACCACTTCGAGATAATCCGGCCCGATGGTAAATTCGCCGCCATGCAGGCGCTCCACACCATCAATCACGAGCGTATTCGAGCCAATCCCACCGATTTTTACGCCCAGAACGTTCAGAAATTGACAAAGTTCCTGAACGTGCGGCTCGGAGGCGGCGTTGCGTAAAATGGTCGTGCCGCGCGCCAGCGCCGCCGCCATGATGGCATTTTCGGTGCCGGTAACGGAAGCCTCGTCCAGCAAGATATCTGCGCCGGTCAGGCCATGCGCGTGGAATTCAAAAGCACGGTCGTAGGTCACCTCAGCGCCCAGGCGCTTGAGCGCCAGAATATGCGTATCCACGCGGCGACGGCCAATCACATCGCCGCCGGGGGGCGAAAGGCGCAACTCGCCCATGCGGGCGGTCATCGGCCCGGCCAGTAGAATCGAAGCCCGAATACGGCGGCACAAATCCGGGTCGAGGTCGGCGGGGCGCACCTCGCGCGCAGTCACCCGCCAGGTGTTGGCAGCGACTTCTTCGACCGCCACGCCCAAACTTTCAATCAAATGGCGCATATCGTTCACATCCCGAATGTTCGGCACGTTATGCAAAATCACCGGCGATTCGGTCAGCAGGCAGGCGGCCAAAATGGGCAGGGCGGCATTTTTATTGCCGGAGGGCGTCATTTCGCCGCGCAAGGGCAGGCCGCCTTCAATGATAAATTTTTCCATGGGTCTCCTCGCAGTTGTTTTGTAACGGGATTGTAAGTCAGATTGCGCCAATCGCCAAGAAAAGCGCTGAATACCCGCAAGATGAAGCGGATAAGCGCGAGTATAATTGACTGATTATGGAGACAGGTCTGCTTCTTCTATTGGGCTTCGCCGCCGGCGGGCTGGTGAATTTTCTAGCCGACAGGCTGCCGCCCGAACCGAGGCCAAATCGCTTCCGCGCCTGGCTGGTGCTGTGGGCCGGAGCGGGAATCGGACTCAGCCTGGGGCTTATTTCTGTTTCGATCAACCCCTATCTGGCGCTGGGAATTCTGGCCTACTTTGGGCTGGTGGCCGTCATAGACATCGAACATCGCCTGATTCTGCACGCCGTCAGCCTGAGCGGCGCAGTGCTGGCAGCAATTATCGGGACGTTTCTGCATGGCTGGTGGAGTACCCTGCTGGGCGGACTGGCGGGTTACGGCGTGATGTACCTTTTTTACCTGGTCGGAACGCTGTTTGCCAGATATCGCGCCCGGCAGCGCGGCGAAGATGACGGCGAAGAAGCGCTCGGCTTCGGCGACGTGACCATCTCTGGCGTGCTCGGCCTGCTCTTGGGCTGGCCGGATGTGATGTTGATGCTTCTGGTCGGTGTTCTATTGGGCGGCCTGGTCAGCCTGCTGATTGTGGCCGGGCAGGCGCTCTTCCGGCGCTATCACCCGCTGGAAACCTTTACAGCATACGGTCCCTACCTGCTGATTGGCGCAAGCGCCATCCTCTTCTTCCGCCCGCAAGTATTGGCTTTTTTCTTTCATTAATGTAAGATAGTACCAGAGTAGGATTGTTCAACCCCATCCATTCGGTAAACTAGCAGTAGATGTAGACTATTTTTACACTGGAATTTTCACTTATGTTTAACTTCATTCACCCTTACAAAAAACACTCGCGCGGCCAAAGTTTTGTTGAGCTGACCCTTGTGCTGGGGTTGTTGCTCATGCTGCTGGCCGCCGTCGTTGAGTTTGGTATGTTGATCAACCAATATATCAGCCTGGTGGAAGGCAGCCGCGAAGCGGCGCGTTTCGGCTCGGTCGGCGACCCATTCGACCCGACCGGCAGCGGCATCACCAACGCTGATTTTTATGGCAAAGTTTCTGATTACATTGTCGGCACCAACACCACGCTGGGCGTCATCGAGCCGGTACACCTGAAACCAGAACTCAACGATGATGTGGTCATTTCGGTCTTTGGCGCGCGTGGCAACAGCCTGGTGCGCTTTCCCACCAGCGCCGGCTGGAGCAAGTTCTCAACGCAAACCTCCAAATTCACCAACGCCGAAATATCAGCCCGCATGGACGCCACCGCCCCAAATACCGGCATCCTGCTGGTGGAAATTTTCTACCACTACGAACAAATTCTCAAGCTACCTTTTCTTACTCAATTCGTCGGCGACCCTATCAGCGTCTACACCTACTCCATCATGCCGCTGCCACTGGCAGAACCTACGTCAACTCCCAGCCCCTAACTATGAAGAAAAAAATTTTTCAACCTCAAAAACAACCAAAAGGTCAGATACTAGTGCTTCTAGCCCTAATGATGATTTTGCTGATTGCCATCATAGGTCTGGCAATTGATGTAGGTTTTGTGTACGTCAACTATGCCCGCTTGCGCCGTGGCGTAGATGGCGCCGCCGTCAACGCCGCCAATCAGTTTAAAGAAAATTACACCATCACAGACTTAAAAAAAGCGGCGCGCGAGTTTTTGGTACTAAACGACGTACCAGGCGCTGCTGCCACGGTCGAAACTTGCGACAGCAACCCGGCAGTCTTCAAACCCGGCGACTGCCCCGACCTGGTGGCCGACCCGACCGCGCTCAAACGCAAGCTGGTTTACGTGGAAGCCACCATGCCGGTAGATCTTTTCTTTCTCTCCGTCATCGGCATTTCCAGCACCACCGTCCGCGCTTCATCCACGTCCGAGGCCGCATCGGTGGATGTCATACTGGCGATTGATACCTCCGACTCAATGGCATGGGAAGGCGATGGTATCCCCGGACAACAGAATGGTCCGCTGGAAGACCCCTCCATCTGCAACGCTGATAACTCTGGCGACACCACTCCGGGCGAATGCCACCCCTTTGAAGAAATCAAAGTTGCCGCCCTGGCCTTTGCCGATCAATTGTATTTTCCCTACGACCGGGTTGGCATCGTCACTTTTGACACCAACCCCAACACAACAAATAACGGCGCACCCAGTGAACCATCCACGCCCGTGTTGGAACTTTCCAACACTTTCGCCAACGTTCAGGGCGCCTTGCGCGGCCTGAATATTTATCAGGGCAACCCCTGTCCGCCGCCGGATAATGGAGACGGTAGTTTTTCAAACTACAACATGATCGGGCGTTGCCGCGCTTATGACTCAACAAGTAAATACATTGGCGGTTATTGCCCCATTCAAAAATACAATATCGTTCACGGCATTCCCGCCAGCATTGATGAGTCTTGGTGCAATAACACCAATATTGGCGGCGGCCTGCAAATTGGCGGCAATACCTTTTCCACCGCCACCCCCGTGCGAAACGAAGCGCTCTGGGTCATGATTTTGCTGACCGATGGCATCCCAAACTTTGGCTATGGTACAAACGGCACTCCCTTCTGTCCAGAAGCATACATTCGCGTCAGTCCGCAGTGTCAGGACAACACCCCATCGGTGCGCCATACGCTTGCCGGCAGCCCGACCTTGTATGATGTGGACGATTACGCCCGCGATATGGCCGACAACCTCGTCAACCAGGATGTCATCATCTTCGCCATCGGTCTGGGCGCGGACACCGCCTTACCCGCCGCCGACTCACTCTTACACTACATCGCCGAAGATGCAGCCGCGGCAATCAATAAACCCAAAGGCATTTACTACCCCGGCGCAACCGCTTCGCAATTACAACAAATTTTTCAGGCGATCGCCAATAACATCGCCACCCGTATCGCGCATTAACCTTTTCAGGATGTGATTATGAAAACAATATCCGTTTTCTCCGCATTTTCTCCCCAGAAAATGCCGAAAGGCGCTCACCGCTCTCAGGCAACGGTCGAGTTTGCGCTTTCGGTGCCAATTCTGTTGATGGTCGTTTTTGGGATTATAGACTTCTCGCTGTTGATGGAATCGTGGCTGACCATTCAGAACGTCTCGCGTCAAGCCTCACGTTACGCCATCACTGGAGAGTACGACCCAACCTATTGCGTTGACGGCCCCGATGTAGGCGCTGTGGCTTGTGACAGCCAGTCCGAGCAGATGGACGCGCGTTTAGCTTCAATTCACGCCATTGGCAATAATTACCGAACCGGCACATTTTTTGACGAAGCCAAGGGCATGCTTGACGCGTCCTACATCAAGCTTACCATCTGCTCCAATCACGACCTGAATGGAGACAACAACAAGACCAACGACATTGTCACCATTCTTCCCAGAACCGGGCACAATAGCACCACCGATTATTCCCAGTGCAAAGACATGAACACCAACGCCCAAATTGAAGATCCAGGCTTGCCCGGCGACGCGGTGATTGTGGCGGTGGACTACAATCATCCCTTCCTGACACCTTTTATCAATATTATGGCGCCATACTACCATCTGGCTGCGTACCGCACAGGCATCGTCGAGCGCTTCCGCGTCTCGCGCGTGCTTGACCTGCCGCAACAGCTCAACCTGCCCTCGCCAACGCCCTCGATGACCTTCACCCCCAGCCTGACTCCTACGCCGACACTGACGCCATCCCCAACGTACACCCCCACCAGCACAGCCACCATGACGCCGAGCTATACGCCAACATCCACCAACAGCCCGACCATCACGAACACCCCTCTGCCACTTTCCTGCTCCATCAACAACCCCGGAAGTGACGGCACGTTCATCACTGACATTGGGCAGACGCGGTTTCAGGTTTTGGCGCACGACCCCAATGTTGGTATAACCGATGGCGCTGGAATTCTGAAAATCCAATTCAAACTACTGAAGCCGAACGGCAGCGCAATTTTTTATCTCACCGACGAAAGTCAGGAGGCATTCTGCTTTTTTGGCGGTAACGGCCCTTGCAAACAAATGAGTACCAATCGCTGGAATCAGCTCATGGCAGTTGGTGCCGGCACCTACACGCTAAAAGCACACGTTATTGCTGACGATGGCCGCACAATAGACTGCACCCGCACATTTGTGCTGGCGTCCACTCCCACGCCGTCCAACACCTTAACGCCGTCCAACACCTTAACGCCGTCCAACACCTTAACACCGTCCAAGACCTTAACACCGTCCAAGACCTTAACACCGTCCAAGACCCGGACACCGTCCAGAACACCAACGCCATCAAAAACGCCAACGACGGCGCCCACCCGCACAGCATCCTACACACCTGGCCCAACCTTCACCAGAACAAAAACGCCAACAACCGGGCCAACCTTCACCAATACAAATACGAAATCACCAACGCCGCCCAATACCCCTACGAAGACGCCAACACCGCCACCCACCGCAACCGATACACCCTTTGGCGGCGGATAACACGCAAGTCTTCCCCAACGCGCTGGTCTCTTGACCAGCGCGTTTTTTATTTGGGTCTCCCAAATTTTCCGCGAAGACCCCGGAGATTTCCCATGCAAAATGTAAATCTTACCGCCACCTGTTTTACCAGATACAACTCGCCGCGCTCAAAGCCGCGCTGAAGATAATAGCGGCGCGTGCCGACGGCGGCAATCACGGCCAGTTTTTGAAAGCCGTGCGCGCGGGCGATTTCCTCCGCCTGCGCCAGCAGGCGCGTTCCCAGGCCGATGTGCTGCGCCGCCCCGGCGCTTTCTGCGCCGACAGCTAGCGCCTGCCCGTAAACGTGTACCTCGCGGATGAGCGCCGCGCCCTGCAGGTCAGCCAGCCCGGTTTCGGGCGAATCCGCTCCGGGCAGGGAGAGCCGCAAAAATCCCGCCAGCCGGTCATCCGGCGTCACAAACGAAATGAAATGCTCCTCTGCCGCGCCAACCGGGTAAACCAGGTCGTCCAGGCGCAAGACCTCCGGCGCGATGGTTGCCCCGCGCACCTCGCGGCAGCGCACACACTGACAGCGCACGCCACGCCGCGTCAGTTCGACCAGCACATCCTGCCGCAGTGAAGTGCGCTTGTTGCCCTCGACGACGTTGGTGGATGGAATATCGCGGATGACGCGGTTGATGCGGCAGTAACGCGGCACGCCCGGCTTGATGTCGGCGATTAGCTCCACCAGTTCTTCGGTTGTGTACGGGCGAAATTCGCCGCGCTGCCAGACCTCATACAATTCGGCATTTGCCAGCAGTTGATTGGGGTAAATTTTGAGTTCGTCCGGGCAAAAATCGTTCCACAGCCGGGAAAAATCTTCGCGGTCACTTTGCGGGGTTGCACCGTGCAGGTTGGGCATCCAGTGCAGCACAACCTTGAAGCCCGCCGCGCGCAAGAGTGCCACCGCCTGCCGCGTGCGTTCGACCGTGTGGCCGCGCTGATTCATTGCCAAAATGCGGTCATCCAGGCTTTGCGCGCCCATCTGAACCTTGGTCACGCCCAACCGGCGCAGCCAGGCCAGTTCTTTGCGGTCAATTTCATCGGGGCGGGTTTCAATCACCAGCCCCACGTTGCGGTGCGCGGCAGTTTCGTTGATGGCCTGCTGTTCCGATAAATTGCCCTCGGCTCCGCCATTCAGCGCCTCGAAACAACGCCGCACAAACCATTCCTGATAATCGCGCCGGTAGGCGCTCCAGGTGCCGCCCAAAATCAGCAGCTCAATCTTATCGGTTGGGTGTCCCACCGCCTCCAGCGCGGTAATGCGTGAGGCAACTTGCGCGTAGGGGTCGAAATGATGTTCCAGCCCGCGCATTGCGCCGGGTTCATCCGGCAGGTAACTTTTCGGCATCCTCACATCGGTTGGACAGAAAATACACTTGCCGGGGCAGGGGTAGGGCTTGGTCAGCACCGTCACCGTCGTCACACCCGAAAGCGTGCGCATCGGCTTCATGCGAATTTTCTGCAACAACTCGCCATCTTCGGCCAGTTCTCCGGCGGCCAGCAGTTCGTGGTAAGCCGCCACCAGCGCCGATTTGCTCAACACGCCGCCATCGGCCAGCGGGTGACTGCGCAGGGCGCGCATCACCTCCATCCCCGCGCGGATTTGCTCCAACGCCAGGCGCGCCGCCGCCCGTTTTTCGGGAGTCAGCGTTTTGCGGGTTTGCCAGCGTTGTTGTCGTTCAGAAAGGCTCATACCGGTATAATTTGCCTGTGCAAAAAGAAATCGCTTTTCAACTGATTGAAGTCAATCGCCAATTCTACCAGACGTTTGGCGCGGCCTTTTCGGCAACGCGCGGACGCATTCAGCCCGGCGTGCGGCGGGTGATGGGCGGCCTGTTGTTGGAGACTCGCCTGTTGGATTTGGGCTGCGGCAACGGAGAATTTGCCCGCGCCCTGGCCGCTGCCGGTTTCCGGGGCGAATATACTGGCCTGGATTTCAGCCTGCCGCTGCTGCGCGAGGCCGATTCCCAGCCGGATGGGCTTCGCGCCACTTTCCGGCAGGTTGACCTGACGGCGGATGACTGGCATCTGACAACTGGCAGATTTCCACTCATTACCTGTTTTGCCACCCTGCACCACATCCCCGGCGCAGAACTGCGGCTGAAGTTGCTCAATCAGGCGCGGGCGGCGCTGTCGCCCGGCGGGCGGCTGATTCTCTCGGTCTGGCAATTTTTGCACAGCGAGCGGCTGAAGGCGCGCATTTTGCCCTGGGAGCAGGTTCACCTTTCGGCGGTGGACGAGGGCGATTTTCTGCTTGATTGGCGCAGCGGCGGCCTCGGCCTGCGTTACGCGCATCACTTTTCAGCCGCCGAATTAAGCCAGTTGGCGGCGCAGTCCGGCTTCCGCGTGGCGGATTCTTTTTTCTCGGATGGCGCCGAAGGCAATTTGGGGCTGTATCAAACCTGGGAGGCGCAATGAAATCGAAGGAAGAAATCGTGCAAAACTGGCTGCCGCGTTATACCGGCGTGCCGCTGGAAGAATTTGGCCGCTTCATTTTGCTGGTCAATTTTGATGATTATGTTGTCCGCTTTGCGGAGTGGCACGATGTGCCGGTGCGCGGCGAGGGCCGGCCGATGCGCAGCGCCACCGCCGAGGGCATCACCATTTTGAATTTTGGCATGGGCAGCGCCAACGCCGCCACGATGATGGATTTACTTTCGGCCATTCGGCCACAGGCGGTGCTCTTTTTGGGCAAGTGCGGCGGGCTGAAGAAGAAGAGCCAGATTGGCGACCTGATTTTGCCGATTGCCGCCATTCGCGGCGAGGGGACTTCCAACGACTATTTCCCGCCCGAAGTGCCCGCCCTGCCGGCTTTCAGCCTGCAAAAAGCAGTCTCCACCACCATCCGCAACTATGGCCGCGATTACTGGACGGGGACGGTTTACACCACCAATCGCCGCGTCTGGGAGCACGATGCCGATTTCAAGGAATATTTGCGCCGGGTGCGGGCAATGGCGATTGACATGGAAACGGCGACGATTTTCACGGTAGGCTTTCACAATGAAATCCCATCCGGGGCGCTTTTGCTGGTTTCCGACCAGCCAATGACGCCCGAAGGCGTCAAAACCGCCGAAAGCGATCGTCAGGTGACGCGCGAATTTATGGATTTGCACCTGAAAATTGGCATTGATTCATTACGCGAGTTAATTAATCACGGGCTGACGGTGAAACACTTGCGTTTTGAGTTAGAATAGTTGCGTTTTGCATTTCGAGTGACTTTTTAGGAGTCGTCGTACGCATGAAAATTCTGATTGCTGGCCTCGGCTCAATTGGCCGCCGCCATTTTCGCAACCTGGTTGCGCTGGGTGAAACCGACTTGGTTTTCTACCGCACGCACCACGCCACGCTTTCCGATGACGAGCTGGCGGGCTATCCGGTGGAAACGGATTTGGCCGCCGCGCTGAAAAAACACCGCCCGCAAGCCGTCGTCGTCGCCAACCCGACCGCGCTGCATCTGAACGTGGCGATTCCCGCCGCCGAATCGGGCTGCGCCATCCTGCTGGAAAAACCCATCGCGGAGAATCTCGACCGGGTGGAAGAACTGCGCCGCGCTGCCCAAAAAAGCGGGGCGCAAATTTTGGTCGGTTTTCAATTTCGCTATCACCCCACGCTCAACAAGGCGCGTGAAATCATTCAAAGCGGCGCGCTGGGCAAAATTCTCAGCGTTCACGCGCACTGGGGCGAATATTTGCCCAACTGGCATCCCTGGGAAGATTACCGCCAAAGTTACGCCGCCCGCGCCGATTTGGGCGGCGGCGTCATTCGCACGCTGACGCATCCGCTCGATTATTTGCGCTTTTTGCTCGGCGAAGTGGCGGCGCTGACGGCGTTGAGCGGCCACGTTTCGCCGCTGGAACTTGCTGGCGTGGAAGATGTGGCCGAAATTGGCCTGAGATTTGCCAGCGGCGCGATTGGCGGACTGCACGTCAATTATTTTCAACGTCCGCCGGTTCACCGGCTGGAAATTGTCGGCGCGGCGGGCACCCTCCGCTGGGATAACGCCGATGGGACGCTGATTCACTTTCAGATGCCGGACGTTTTTGGCGCAATCAACGCCCAGCCGGGCGCCGCCATCGAGACGCGCTACCCGCTGCCAGCGGGGTTCGAGCGCAATGATTTGTTCGCGGCGCAAACCGCTCACTTTCTGCGCGTCGCCCGCGGCGGCGAATCCCCACGCTGTTCGCTGGAAGACGGCGCGCGCGCGTTGGAACTGGCGCTGATGGCGCGAAATTCTACAGTATAATCATTAAAATTCAGTCGTTGAATATAGGAGAATTTCATGAAAAAAGCCAATCTGATCGCCCCCTACGGCGGAAAACTGGTCAATTTGGTGGTCGAAGGCCAGGAGCGCCAAGAACTGCTGGCGCAGGCCGCCAAACTGCCGTCCATTAAAATTTCAATGCGCGCGCTCTGCGACCTGGAACTGCTTGCCACCGGTGGTTTTTCGCCGCTGACGACCTTCATGGGCAAGGCCGATTACGACCGTGTGCTGCGCGAAATGCGCCTGGCCGACGGTACGCTCTGGCCGCTGCCGATTACGCTGACCGCCGACCCGAAGGAATTGCCGACCGTGGGCGAGAAAATTGCCCTGCGCAACGCCAACTTTGACCTGATGGCCGTGCTGACGCTGGACGAAGTCTATCACTGGGATGCGGAGAAGGAAGCCGCGCTAGCCTATGGCACGACCGACTCGAAACACCCGATGGTTTCTGAAATGACGCGCTGGGGCAAGGTCTGCATCAGCGGGCCGCTGCAGGTGCTGAATCTGCCCAAATATCATGATTTTATTGATTTGCGCCGCACGCCCGCGCAGGTGCGCCAGATGCTCGAAGCGATGGGCAATGACAACGTCGTCGCCTTCCAGACGCGCAATCCGCTGCACCGCATTCACGAAGAACTGACCAAACGCGCCGCCGCCGCCGTCAAAGGCTCGCTGATTATTCATCCGGTGGTGGGCATGACCAAGCCCGGCGACGTGGACCATTACACCCGTACCCGCACCTACAAGGCGCTGGTGGAAAATTATTACGACAAAAACTCCACCCTGCTCAGCCTGCTGCCGCTGGCGATGCGCATGGCCGGGCCGAAGGAAGCCCTGCTGCACGCCATCATCCGTCGCAATCACGGCGCGAATCACTTCATCGTTGGCCGCGACCATGCCGGGCCGGGCAACGACAGCGCGGGCAAACCCTTCTACGGGCCATATGACGCCCAAACCATCATGACCGAACACGAGGTCGAAATCGGCGTCAAGATGGTGCCGTTTGAAATGCTGGTCTACCTGCCCGATGAGAATCGCTACGTTGAACAGAAAGACATTCCGGCGGGCGCGAAAACGCTCAACATCTCTGGCACGCAGGTGCGCGACGATTATCTGGCGAAAGGCCGCTTGCTGCCCGAATGGTTCACCCGCCCCGAAACCGCCGAAATTTTGCGTCAAAGTTACCCGCCGCGCCACAAACAGGGTTTCTGCCTGTGGTTCACCGGCCTGAGCGGCTCCGGCAAAAGCGCCACCGCCCAAATCCTGACCGAACTGCTGCTGGAACATGGCCGCGAATCGACCATGCTCGACGGCGACGTGGTACGCACGCATCTCAGCAAAGGCCTTGGCTTCAGCAAGGAAGACCGCGACACCAACATTCTGCGTATCGGCTTTGTCGCCGGAGAAATTGCCCAGTATGGCGGCGCGGTCATCTGCGCGGCCATCAGCCCCTACCGCGCCGCGCGCGAAGAAGCCCGCAAATTTGTCGGTGAAAACTTCATCGAAGTTTTCATGGATACCCCGGTCGAAGTCTGCGAACAGCGCGACGTGAAAGGCCTGTACGCCAAAGCGCGTCAGGCGCTGGCCGATGGCAAACCGATGGGCTTCACCGGCGTGGATGACCCCTACGAACCGCCGGTCAACCCCGAAATCAGCCTGCAAGGCTTCGGCTCCAGCCCCGAACAAAATGCCCACAAAATTGTTGACTACCTCGTGGCGCAGGGCTTTCTGCTGAACAATTAATCGCTGGAAAAACCATGCCAAAAATTCAGGAAAAATTTAACCTGACAGGCCGCGCCGCCGTCGTTACCGGCGGCGTGGGCCTGCTGGGAACGGAATTCTGCCGCACGCTGGCCGAGGCGGGCGCCGCCGTGGCGGTGGTGGATTTAAACGCCGAAAAAGCCGCCGCTGTGGCCGCCGACCTGACCAAGAGCGGCTACCGCGCCATTGGTGTTCCCGCCGACATCACCCAGCCCGAAAGCGTGGCCGCCATGGTTCGGCAGGTCCTCGCCGCCTTTGGCCGCCTCGACATCCTCGTCAACAGCGCCGCGCTCGACCCAAAATTTGACCCAGACGCCGTCGCCAAAGGCATCGCCCCCGGCAATTTTGAAGAATATCCGCTCGACCTGTGGAACGCCGCGCTCAACGTCAACCTGACCGGCGCGTTTCTCGTCACGCAGGCCTGCGTCAAACAAATGCTGGCGCAGGGCAAAAAGGGCAGCATCATCAACATCTGCTCCACCTACGGGCTGAACGGCCCCGACCAGCGCATCTACCGCAAGGCCGATGGTACGCAGCCCGCCTTCAAGCCGGTCTTCTACACCGTCACCAAAGCTGGAATTGTCGGCTTCACCAAATATCTGGCGGCCTACTACATGGCGACGGAAATCCGCGTCAACATGCTCACGCCGGGCGGCGTCTTCAACAATCACGATGAAACCTTTGCCAAAAACTATTCCGCCAAAACCATTCTTGGCCGCATGGCGCACAAAGACGAAATGAACGGCGCCCTGCTCTTCCTGGCTTCGGATGCTTCCTCGTACATGACCGGCAATAATGTGGTCGTGGATGGCGGCTGGACGGCGTGGTAGCGATAAAAAAATGGAACGTTCTATTGCCAAAGTTGTAAAAAAAATACTACAATCGCAAACATCCAGCGATTTCGCCTACTGGCAGGCCTGTTCGCCAGAGGCGCGTATTGCGGCGCTTGAAGAAATCCGGCGTGAATATCACCGCTGGAGGTATGATGCTGAACCAAGACTTCAAAGAGTTTATACAATCGTTAAACGATAATGGCGTGCGTTACCTGGTGATTGGTGGCTACGCAGTCGCTTTTCATGGACATCCGCGCTATACCAAAGACCTTGATATTTGGATTGAAATGACAGCCGTGAATGCTGCAAATATCGTGCGAGCGTTACAACAGTTTGGTTTTGAGAGCCTTGAATTGACCTCAGCAGATTTTGTCGTGCCGGGACAAATCATTCAGTTGGGATATCCGCCTGATAGAATTGACTTGATTACCACGCCCGACGGGGTGGAGTTTGACGCATGTTACCCGGCGCGCATTCAGGCAGAAGTTGATGACGTCACAATCAATTTTATTGACCTGGAAAACCTTAAGCGTAATAAAAAAGCATCAGGACGACACCAAGATTTGGCCGACTTGGAAAATTTAGAATAATTGGAATTGAAATGACCGAAGTTCTTGCTATCATCCCCGCGCGCGGCGGCTCAAAAGGCATTCCGCGCAAGAATATCCGCAATTTTTACGGCTTTCCATTGATTGCGTGGAGCATTGCCGCCGCCAAACAGTCGGCGCTGGTAACGCGCGTCATCGTCAGCACCGATGACGCGGAAATCGCCGCCGTGGCGCGCGCCTGGGGCGCCGAAACACCCTTTTTGCGCCCGGCGGAATTTGCCCAGGATAAAACCACCGACCTGCCGGTTTTTGCTCACGCGCTGGAATGGCTGCAGAAAAACGAAACCTACCAGCCGGAAGTTGTCGTGCAGCTGCGCCCCACCTCGCCAATTCGCCCGATTGGGCTGGTCGACGCGGCGGTGAGAACCCTGCTTCAGCACGCCGATGCCGATTCGGTGCGGGGAATCGTTCCAGCCGGGCAAAACCCGCATAAAATGTGGCGGCTGCCAGCGGGCGAAGCCGCTCCGATGCAGAATCTGCTGGCGGTGGATGGAATCGAAGAGCCGTACAACGCCCCTCGCCAGATTCTCTCCCCCATTTTCTGGCAAACCGGTCACATTGACGCCATCCGCGCCGCAACGATTTTGAAGGGTTCGATGAGCGGGAAAACCATCTACCCGCTGCTAATTGCCCCGGAATTTACGGTGGATTTGGACAACCTGCGCGATTGGGCGCGCGCCGAGTGGCTGGCAGCTTTCGGCAGGCTGAAGATGGTTGCGCCGGGCCGCGCCAAACGCCCCCTGCCCGAAAAGGTGGCCCTGCTCGCCCTGGATTTTGACGGCGTGGTGACCGATAACCGCGTTTGGGTGGACGAAGATGGGCGCGAAAGTATTGCCGCGTATCGCGGCGACAGCCTGATACTGACCAAACTGCGCCAGTCTGGCACCGAAGTCGTGATTCTTTCGTCCGAGGTCAACCCGGTGGTGGCGGCGCGCGCCAAAAAAATGCGTGTGGAGGCCATTCACGGGATTGGCCTGGACGATAAAGCCGCCGTGCTGAAAAAATTGCTGGCCGAGCGTCAGATTGACCCGGCGCAGGTTGTTTACATTGGCAATGACCTGAACGACCTGCCCTGTTTTGATGTGGCGGGCTGGGCGGTGGCCGTGGCCGATGCTCAGCCGGAAGCGTTGCGCGCCGCTGATTACGTCACCCAAAAAACCGGCGGTCATGGCGCGGTGCGCGAAGTGTGTGATTTGATTTTGAAGGAGAAAAAATGACTCGTGAAATAAAACTCGGTAACAAACTGGTTGGCGATGGACAGCCGGCCTACATCATCGCCGAAATTGGCATCAATCACAACGGCGATTTGGAGATTGCCAAAGAAATGATTCGCGCCGCCGCGCACGCCGGAGCCGACGCTGTCAAATTTCAGAAGCGCACGCCCGAAGTCTGCACCCCGCCCGAACAGCAAAAGCAGATGCGCGAGACACCCTGGGGCTACATCAGCTACCTGGACTACCGCTACAAGGTGGAGTTTGGCCTGGAGCAATACCGCGAAATTGACCGCACCTGCAAAGAAACGGGAATTGACTGGCTGGTTTCGGTCTGGGATGAGCCTTCGGTGGATTTCATGGAACAGTTTGCCACCCCGGCCTACAAAGTCCCCTCCGCCTCGCTGACCGACCTTGCGCTGCTGAAATATGCCCGCAAAACCGGCAAGCCGCTTATCATTTCGACTGGCATGTCCACCATGGATGAAATTCAGCGCGGCGTGGATGCCGCCGGGTTGGAAAATTTGCTGATTATGCACTGCACCAGCACTTACCCCTGCGAGCCGGAAGAACTCAACCTGCGCATGGTCGAAACCCTGCGCAAAGAATTTCCCAACACGCCGATTGGCTACTCTGGCCACGAAGTCGGCCTTGTCCCTTCAGCGGTGGCCGTCGCCCTGGGCGCTTGCGCCGTGGAACGGCATTTCACCCTCGACCGGGCGATGTGGGGCAGCGACCAGGCCGCATCGGTCGAACCGGGCGGGTTTGAGAAACTGGTCAAATACATCCGCGTCACTGAAGCCGGGCTGGGCGATGGCGTCAAAAAAGTCTACGCCAGCGAAATGTCCTCGCGCAAGAAACTGCGCCGCGTGAAAGACGCGGAGTAATCCGTAATCACTGAACACTGACAACTGACCACCGATAACTGGCAACTGAAATGCCCATCTCCTCCACCCTCTACCGCCTCATTCGCCCGGCTGTGAAATATTCACAGTCTGTTTTGCGCTGGAAGCGGCTGACCTTTACCGAGGCGCCGCCGATTTTCGGCAACGCCAAACCCAAAAGCGGCTCACATCTGCTGACGCAAATTCTGGCCGGGTTTTGCCAGGTGATGCCCTACGCCTACGTCGAAAGCGAGCCGGTGCGCACGGTGCGCGCCAGCGGTGGACGCTTCAGCGAGGCGCAGGTTTTGGGAAATCTGAAGCAAATTCCAGCGGGAGTCATCGGCTGGGGCTACCTCGACCCGACTCCGCTTAATCTGGCGTATCTCTGTCAGCCGGGGCGCGTCAATTATTTTATCTACCGCGACCCGCGCGATATGCTCATTTCGCATATCTTTTTCGCCACCGATATGCACGAAGGGCACGGAATGCACGCCTATTATCAGACGCTTTCCAGCTTTGACGAGCGGCTGAAGGTCGCCATCAGCGGCATTGACCGTGACGGGTTGTTCATGGTGGATGTGAAAAAGCGTTACCAGGGCGTTTTTGAGTGGCTGGAGCAGCCCGCTGTGTTGTGCCTGCGCTTTGAAGAGCTGATTGAGCGCCGTGATGAAATGCTGGCGGCCATGCTGGCGCAGGTGGAAAAAACCGGCTACAAAATCCCCACCCCGCGCGTCAAAGCGCTGGAGATTTTGGTGGAGGCGGTGCAGCCCAAAAAGTCAAAAACTTTCCGCGCGGGAAAAACCGGCGAGTGGAAAAAATACTTTAAGCCGGAACACAAAGCCCTGTTTAAGGAAGTGTCCGGCGATTTGCTCGTTCGGCTGGGGTATGAGAAAAATAACGACTGGTAATTTACGCCGTCGCATTGCGCGTCACATCAACAATGCCCGCATCGCGCTGATGGCGCTGCGCGTGGCCCGGTTTGTCCCCGCCCCGCGCGACACGCGCCCGGTGGCTTTCTTCAAAGCCTCCAGCGGCCTCGACGACCTTTCGTGGAACAGCGCTTTTCATCTGCTGACTTCGTGGGGGCTGCGCCTGCAAGGCGTCCCCGTCGCCTATTTTGCCTGCGACCACGGCCTCAGCCGCTGCGTGCTCGGCACCAACCGCGAAAACCCGGCGCAAAAACCGCCCTGCCGCTCGTGCGTCTATCAGGCCAAAACCCTGTATTTCGGTTTGCCGGTTCAGCAGTTATCCGGTGATTCGGTTCAACAGTTGTCCGGTTCGCCGGTTCAACAGTTATCCGGTTCTCCGGTTAACCACTCAGCCGTCCAACCGGAAAACCGGGTAACCGGACAACTGGATAACCGCAAAACCGGAAAACCGGAAAATCACTCCTCCCTCACCTGGTTCACCTTTTCGCGTGACGTGGAACTCGAAAATGCGCTAAAAAATCTATCGTTGGCCGAGCTAATGGCCTTTGAGTGGCAGGAAATCCCGCTCGGCGCGTTGTGCCTGCCCGGCCTGCGCTGGATTTTGCGCCGCTACAACCTGCTGGAGGATGACGCGACACGCTTTTTCCTGCGCGAATACATGCTCTCCGCCTTCAGCCTGGCGCAGCGCTTCGAGCATTTTCTCGACCAGACTCAGCCGCAAGTTGTCGTCGTTTTCAACGGGCAGTTCTACCCCGAAGCGACCGCCAAATGGGTGGCGAAGCAACGCGGGCTGAGGGTGATTTCGCACGAGGTCGGCCTGCTGCCGGTAACGGGATTCTTCACCGAGGGCGAAGCCACCATTTACCCGATTCAAATCCCCGACTCGTTTGAGATGAGCGAAAGCCAAAACGCCCGGCTGGATGCCTACCTGGAGAAACGCTTTCAGGGCAACTTCAGCATGGCCGGGGTCAAATTTTGGCCGACCATGCGCGGGCTGGATGCCGATTTTCTGGCAAAAGCCGCCCACTTCCGCCAAATCGTGCCGGTTTTCACCAACGTCATCTTTGACACCAGCCAGCCGCACGCCAACACGCTTTTCGCCGATATGTTTGCCTGGCTCGACCTGGTGCTGGAAACCGCCAAAAATCACCCAGAGACGCTTTTCGTTCTCCGCGCCCACCCTGACGAAACTCGCGTGCGCAAGGCCAGCCTGGAAACGGTGGCCGAATGGGTGGAAAGCCGCCGCGCCGCGGCCCTGCCCAACCTGATTTTTGTCGCGCCGCAAGAATATCTCAGCTCGTACGAATTGATTGCCCGCGCCAAATTTGTGATGATTTACAACTCGACCATCGGCCTGGAAGCCTCCATTTTGGGCGCGGATGTTTTGTGCGCCGGGAAAGCGCGCTTCACCCAGTACCCGACGGTTTTCTTCCCATCATCGGTGCCGGAATACCGCGCCGCGCTGGAAAACTTTCTCGCCGCCGAAAAAATTGAGGTCCCCGCTGAGTTTCGCCGCAACGCCCGGCGTTTTCTCTACTACCAGCTTTTTCGCACCTCGCTGCCGTTTGGCGAATTTCTCGAAACCGGCGTGCGCAGCACGCACGCCAAACTCAAACTTTTCGACCCGCGCTGCCTGCTGCGCGCGCCCGCCATTCAAACCGTCATCAAAGGCCTGCTGACCGACGGCGATTTTCTGCTCCCCGAACCGGAAAACCGGCAAACCGGATAACTGGACAACCGGACAACCCCATGCCCCACCCCCTGCGCCCCCTCGTTTACCAGGCCGAAAAACTCGCTCAGCGGGTAAAATTTGCGTCCGCGTCCGCGTCCGCGCCCGCCGGGGGCTGGCCGATTCTTTTGGGCATTTCCTTCCCCAAAAGCGGCACGCACCTGCTCGACCAAATTCTGCTTGGTTTTGCCCAGGTCGCTCCGTTTTCGCGCCGCCTGCACTCGTTTTACGCTGAATATGAAGGCGCAACGGGCCGAAAACGCTCTGCCGCCGAAACCGCCGCCTGGCTGGAGACGCTCCGCCCGCTGGATGTGACCTCGGCACATCTGTTTGCCAGCCCCGAAGCCCTGGCGCGAGTCATTGCGCCGACATTTTTGCCCTACTTCATCTTCCGCGACCCGCGCGACGTGGTCGTCTCGCACGTTTTTTATGTAACGGAGATGGAGAAAAATCACGTTCATCACGCCTACTACCAGTCGCTGCCCGATTTCGACGCGCGGCTGAAGGCCAGTATTTTGGGAATTCCCAATTCGGCGGTGGATTTTCCCGACATTGCCGCGCGTTTTGCGCCCTACCTGGGCTGGCTGAATTTTCCCCAGGTTTTGCCGATTCATTTTGAAGACCTGGTGAACGACCGCCCCGCCGCGCTCAACCGCATTCTTGACCACTTTCTGGCGCGTGTCCCGCTGACCGTTCCGCGCGAGACAATTTTGTCCGCGCTGGAAGCCGCCATCAACCCGCAAAAATCACCCACCTTCCGCTCCGGCAAAACCGGTGAGTGGAAAAAACACTTCGCCGCCGAGCATAAAGCCATTTTCAAAGAAGTGGCTGGCGACTTGCTGGTGAAACTGGGCTACGAAAAAAACAAAAATTGGTGACATCCTTTTCTAATCCCTAATTCCTAATCCTGCATTCCCATGTCTTGCTCCCTCGTCATCCGCGCCTATAACGAAGCCCGGCATCTGCCGCGCCTGCTGGATGGGGTGCGCCAGCAAACCGTGCGCGAGGTGGAAATTATTCTGGTTGACTCCGGCTCGACGGATGACACTGTCAACATTGCTGAATCTTACGGCGCGAAAATCGTTCACATCGCCCCATCCGATTTCACCTTTGGGCGCTCGCTCAACCTGGGCGTGGCCGCCGCCAGCCGCGAGCTGGTGGCGATTGCCTCGGCGCATGTTTACCCGGTTTACCCCGATTGGCTGGAGCGGCTGCTGGAGCCTTTTGCCGATTCGTCCGTTGGGCTGGCCTATGGCAAACAGCGTGGCGCGGAAAATAGTAAATTTTCGGAACATCAAATTTTTGCGCGCTGGTTTCCAGAAACATCTCAGCCGAGGCAAAACCATCCGTTTTGCAACAACGCCAACGCGGCGATTCGCCGTTCAGCCTGGCAAACGCATCCGTATGACGAATCTTTAACCGGCCTGGAAGATTTGGCCTGGGCGCTTTGGGCGCAGAGTCAGGGCTGGGGCGTGGCCTACGCCGCCGAGGCCGAAATCATCCACATTCACAACGAAACGCCCGCCGGAGTGCGCAATCGCTACCGGCGCGAGGCGATGGCGTTTAAGCAGATTTATCGCGAAGCGCATTTCAACGCCTATGATTTTTTGCGGATGACGGCCAGCAACATCTTCACCGACTGCGTTCACGCCGCCCGCGCCGGAAAACTGCTGCGTGTTGGGCCGGAAATTGGCTGGTTCCGCTTCAATCAGTTTTATGGCACTTATCTGGGATATCGTCAGTCGGCGGAGTTGAATTGGAATTTACGCCAGACCTTTTACTATCCGCGCGGCCTGGAGGCCGAAGAAACGCCCCGCCGCGAGGTGGAACCAATTCGGTATAATGAGAAACTATGACCACTATCGCCGCGCTTGTCCCCATGCGTCACCATTCCCAGCGCGTGCCGGGAAAAAACTACCGTCCGCTGGCGGGCAAACCGCTCTACCAGCACATCATCGAAACCCTGCTGGCCGTGCCAGAAATCAGCGTCATTTTGGTGGATACTGATTCTGAGCCGGTGATGGACGGGCTGCGGAAAAGTTTTCCGCAGGTCAAAATCATTCCGCGCCCAGAGCATCTGCGCGCGCCGGAAATCCCGATGAACGAAATTTTGGCCTACGACACGGCGCAAATCGAAACCGATTTTTACCTGCAAACCCACAGCACCAATCCGCTGCTCAAAGCGGAGACCCTTTCGGCGGCCATTCAGAAATTCCTGGCCGTGTACCCGGCTTTCGATTCGATGTTCTCCGTCACCCGCCTGCAAACCCGCTTGTGGGATCAACTCACCCGCCCCATCAACCACAACCCGGCGATTTTGCTCCAAACCCAGGATTTACCCCCGGTGTACGAAGAAAACTCCTGCTTCTACCTGTTCACCCGCGCCACGCTGATGGCGCGCCGCAACCGCCTGGGCGAGCGCCCGCTGATGCTCGAAATTCCCCGCCTGGAAGCGGTGGATATTGACGAGGAAGATGATTTTGTCATTGCGGAATTGTTGAAGGGCAGGGAAACAGGGAAACAGGTAGCAGGTGGACAGGGAAACAGGTAGATGATGTGCAAACTGGACAACCGGACAACCGAACAACCGGACAACTGGACAACTAGAAAAACCCCATGAAAATTCTCCTGACCGCCCCCTACATGATTCCCTTCATCGAGCGCTTTCGCCCGGTTTTTGAGCAGTACCGCCTCGACCTGCTTTTGCCCGACGTGCAGGAACGCATGGAAGAAGCCGACCTGTTGCAGTACGCCGGTCAATTTGACGGCGCCATCTGCGGCGATGACCGCTACACCCCGCGCGTGTTGGAAGCCTGCGCCCCGCGTCTGAAAGTCATCTCCAAGTGGGGCACCGGAGTCGATTCCATCCACGCCGAAACCTGCGCCCGGCTGGGCATCCAACTTTGCCGCACGCCCAACGCTTTCACCATTCCGGTGGCCGATACGGTGCTGGGCTACCTGCTGGCCTTCGCCCGCCGTCAGCCGTGGATGAGCCAGCAGATGAAAGCCGGTATCTGGGACAAAATCCCCGGTAAAACGCTCAGCGAAATGACCCTGGGCATCATCGGCGTCGGCGCCATCGGCAAAGCCGTCACCCGCCGCGCCCGCGCCTTTGGCATGAGCGTGCTCGGCAACGACATTGTCGAAATTGACCACGTTTTCATCAGCGAAACCGGCATTGAGATGACCAATCTCAACGATCTGTTATCGAACTCCGACTTCATCTCCCTCAACTGTGATTTGAATCCTACCTCTCATCATCTCATCAACTCCGCTTCTTTCGCCCACGCCAAACCCGGCGCCATTCTCATCAACACGGCGCGCGGCCCGCTGATTGAGGAACCCGCGCTGATTGCGGCGCTGCAATCTGGTCACCTGGGCGGCGCGGCGCTGGATGTTTTCGAGGTGGAGCCGCTGCCGCTGGAAAGCCCGCTGCTGGCGATGGACAACGTTTTGCTCGCGCCGCACAACGCCAATTCTAGCCCGGCGGCCTGGGAGCGCGTCCATTGGAACACCATCAAAAACTTACTGGACGGGCTTGGGCTTGATGCCAGCGATTTAGACCAGTTTCATCTAAAATAAAGGGCTCTACCGTTTCTGGTGTAAAGATTCGGGTAAACTAATTTTGCACCAAATCAAAGCAGGTAACAGGCCGTTTTGGGTCTGTAAACCACGTTTTTTTTGAGCGTAAAGGTCAGGCGGCTGAAGCCAATTTTACTTGGGTGCATCTCTGAAAACGCAGAAAGTATTGACAAAATAGTAGTCTTGCCTAAAAGTAGATGTTCGATCAAAAACCCTACTTGCGACAGAGGCTACCAATGGAATTGTGCCATACCGACATTTTTTTTGCATAGTGCTACGGCGAAGCAACTTGCCGAATTGATCCAGAAACGACGAGAGCAATGGGCTGGGCAGCAAACTGAATTGCCTGGCATGAACGACTTCGAAGACTATGAACAAGAACTTCATAAGCTGGTTATGCTCCTGGAGTGCGAATTGGTGCAAGAAAAGCTCAGCCGCTATGATGTCGCGGCTGAGGAAATTACTGTGGAGAAAAAACCTATCGAAAAGGTCGTTGTTCTTCTGAGACCTACCTGACGGCAACGGGTTGTGTCACAGTGGAGCGCCATCTCTATGTTGGCGTGGACGCCAAAGACAAAAGCGTGTGTCCATTGGAATTACGCAGCGGTATGATTGCTGGCTATTTCACACCAGGCGAAAGTGAATCCCTGTTTGCCGAGTTCTGGGTAGCGCGAACGGGGACTGCCAACCTCCCCTGCGCCTGGTAGAAATTCGATTTGGCGTTACCTGGTAGGCCTGCCTGACCAGCGTCCTCGATCCAACCATCCTGCCTGCCAACGATGTGGCCGATTTATATCGCCGTCGCTGGCGGATTGAAGAAACCTTTCTCATCGTCAAACGCCTGCTTAATCTGGCTTATCTCTGGACGGGTTCCCT
>MNXJ01000074.1 GCA_001872455.1 Anaerolineae bacterium CG2_30_57_67
CAGTTCTCCGGTTGAGCGGTTGTCCAGTTCTCCAGTTGAGCGGTTGTCCGGTTCTCCGGTTGAGCGGTTGTCCAGTTCTCCAGTTGAGCGGTTGTCCGGTTCTCCGGTTGAGCGGTTGTCCGGTTCTCCGGTTGAGCGGTTCTCCAGTTCTCCAGTTGAGCGGTTGTCCGATTCAACTGGAACACCGGATAACCGGAACACCGAAAAACCGGAACGCCGGAACACCGGAAAACGTAAGGGAATTGGCGTTGCGCTCGTCATGCAAGGCACGGCAATTCCCTACCTCGACATGGGCGGGGCTTCAATTAAAATGAACGACGACGGCTCTTTCAACCTGCTGGTGGGCGCAACCGACCTCGGCACCGGCTCCGACACCGTTTTGGGGCAAATGGCCGCCGAAGTGTTGGGCGTGCCGCTGGAAGATATTCTGGTGTATTCGTCCGACACGGATTTCACCCCGTTTGACGTGGGCGCATACGCCTCGTCCACCACCTACATCTCCGGCACGGCGGTTGTGAATGCGGCCAGGGTTGTGGCGTTGAAAATTCAAACCCGCGCGGCGGAGATTTTGAGTAGACAAAGAGACAAGGACAACGAGGATACGAGTGTACCTGTTTACCTGTTTACCGACATCCGCCTGCAAAACCGTATGGCCATTGCCCCCGATGGCCGCTCCATCCCGCTGAGCGAAATCGCCATCGACAGCCTGCACCGCAACAATCAGGAGCAAATCATGGGCGTTGGCAGTTACGTTTCGCCCGCCTCGCCGCCGCCCTTCGCCGCGCAGTTTGCCGAAGTAACGGTGGACACAGAAACCGGCGCAGTGACGGTGAATCAACTCGTCATGGCGGTAGATTCTGGCACCATCATCAACCCGCAAACGGCCTCCGGCCAAATTGAAGGCGGGATGACGCAGGCGCTGGGCTACGCCGTCTGCGAGGAAATGCGCTACGATGAACTTGGCCGCGCCCGCGAGCGCGATTTGCGCGACTATCACATCTTTCGCGCCGATGAAATGCCCACGCTGAAAGTGATTTTCGTGGAAACCTTCGAGCCGAGTCACCCCTTCGGCGTCAAAGCCGTCGCCGAAATCCCGATGGACGGCGTTGCTCCGGCGGTGGGCAACGCCATCCGCGACGCGCTGGGCGTGGAGATTGACTCAATTCCCATCACGCCGGAGAAGGTGTGGAGAGCGCTCAGTGGTCAGTAAACAGTGGTTAGTGATCAGTAATCAGTGAGCAGCGGGCATTCGTTTATCCGTGACCGCATTCGCGGAGGGTTTCTCCCCGCCCAACGCGCCATGCTCTTTGCCATAGAGGACAAAAAACTGTGACATCCACTCCGCGCGAAATATCCCGCCCGACCCTCGGCGTTTTGGCCGGTTGGCAGTTTTACCGCACCGCCACCAATCTCAGTTACCTGATGCCCATTTTTCGGGGAATTCGCCGCGCAGCGCAGGCGTTAAACTGCAATGTGCTTTTCGGCTGCGGCATGGGACCCTCCGCCAGCCCCAGCGACCCACACCGCCCGGCCTGGCCCGTGCCTTCAGAAGAACAGGATTTCGTGCCGATTGGCCCCTGGAACACCCAGGGCTTGATTGTCGCCGCCCCGCTGCATTCCGCCGCCCGCTCGGCCTACCTGCGCGAGTTGCGCGCCGCCGGATTTCCCGTGCTGTTCATCGGCTCTGGCGAAGAGGGACCGACCATTGCCGCCAACAACGCCGCCGGAATTCTGCAAGCGGTCGAACATCTGATGGCGCATGGCCGCCGCCAGATTGCCTTCATCGCCGGTTCCGCCGATGACCTTTCGGGCGATTCGGGCAAACGCTTGCAGGCTTTTTCCGCCGCCTGCGCCCACTTCGGTCTGGAACAGGACGCGCGCCGCGTGGTGTATGGCCGCCATGTGTACGATGGCGGCTTTGCGGCTGCCGCGCAACTGCTGGAAAGCGGCGCCGCCTTCGACGCGCTGATTGCCAGCAACGACGAATCGGCCCTCGGGGCGATGGAAGCCCTGCAGCAGGCCGGGCGGCGCATTCCCGAAGATGTGGCCGTCATCGGCTTCGACAATCGCCTGGAAGGCGCAGTGCAACAGCCGGGGCTGACCAGCGTCCACGTGCCGCTCTTCGACATGGGCTATCAGGCGGTGGAGCAAATCTACCGGCATCTCACCCGGCAGTTGCCCCTATCCGCTAACCTGTCGCTGGATACCCGCCTGGTCGTGCGCCAATCCTGCGGCTGTCAAACCTGGAGCCAGGGCAGCGCTTTCGGCCTGGATGCGCTCCCGCTGGCGCGGCAAATGGCCGCCCAAATTCAGAAACAAGCCTTCGATTTTTCCGAAGAAAAAATTCACGTCTTGTGCCAGAGCCTGGTTTCCGCCTTCGGGACAAGTCTAACAAGCGGCGACCCCGCCGATTTTCGCGCCGCGCTGCAGGAAACCCTGCAGCAAACCCTGCAAAGCAAAGACGGCGCGCACATCTGGCAGGACGCGATTACCCTGCTGGCGCAGAACCCACCGCAAACGGGCAACCCGGCGCTGACTCAGACGCTTTTGGATGAAGCGCGGGTAGCCATTAGCGCCCAAATGCAGCAGCAGCACCGCCTGGATACGCTGCGCGAGCGTTGGCGCACCAGCCGTCTGAGCCTGCTGACCGCCCGCCTGCTGACCGCACTGGACGAGGAGCAAATTTACGCCATCCTGGCGCGTTACCTGCCCGATTTGGAGATTTCCTTTGCCCAAATTGGGCTTTTTGAACCCGAAGGCGCAGACCCGTTTGCCTGGTACACCCTGCGCAATGCGCTTGCGCCCCAGCAAAGCCCGCTGCGCCTGCGCAGTCAGAGCTTTCCGCCCGCCGGTCTTTTTACGCCCGAACAGCCGTTTCATCTCACCCTCATTCCGCTCACCGACCAGACCGGGCAAATCGGGTTCATGGCCTTCGATACGGCGCAGTTCTCGCTGTATGGCGCGATTGTGCAGCAATTGGGCGGGGCGCTGAACACCGCCCGCCTCTACCGGCAGGCCAACGAAGCCCGCCGCGCCGCCGAAGAATCCAACCGCCTGAAAAGCCGCTTCCTTTCCACCATCAGCCACGAACTGCGCGCCCCGCTCAATCTGATTGTCGGCCTGAGCGGGCTAATTGTGGAGGAGAACGACGAGCAGGCCGCGCCCCTGCCCGACGCCCTGCGCCGCGACCTGGAGCGTGTCCGCGCCTATGCCCAGCATCTCAGCGGGCTGATTAACGACGTGATTGACCTGGCAACCAACGACGCCGGGCAATTGCGCCTGCAATATGCCGCCGTCAATCTCACCGAAACGCTGCAGGTTGTGGCTGAAAGCGGCACCCAACTAGCGCAGGATAAAGGCCTGGCCTGGCGCGCCGCCTTCCCCGTCGAGCCGGTTTGGGTGTGGGGCGACCATACCCGTCTGCGCCAAGCCGCCCTCAACCTGGTCAGCAACGCCATCAAATTTACCGCCGAGGGCGAAGTGAGCCTGGCACTGACGGCGGAAGACGGGCAGGCCTGTCTCAGCGTGCGCGACAACGGGCTGGGCATTCCGCCCGAAGAGCAGACGCGCATCTTCGAGGCCTTTCACCGCTCCGAGCGCAGCGTGAGCGGCGGCTACCCCGGCCTGGGGCTGGGGCTTTCCATCTGCAAAACGCTGGTGGAAATGCACGGCGGGAAAATCAGCGTCTCATCCAGCGGCAAGCCGGGCGAAGGCACGCAGTTTTTGGTCACGCTGCCGCAAATTACCCCTGCCCAAATACAGTCTGCGCGCCTCGAGCCGCTGCCCGCCGAAAAAACCATCCTGCTCCTGTTCGAGTCGCCCGCCGACCGGCAACTGCTGCGCGAGCGGCTGCAGGAACAGGGCGTGCGCCTGCTGCAAGCGCCGCTCAACGCGCCCGCCGAGTGGCAATCTCTGCTGGCCGTGACGCCCCTCGATGCCATTGTGCTGGATATTCAGCATCAATCCAGCCTGGCCTGGCGCACCATGCGCACGATTAAAAGCCTGCCTTCGGCGCAAAATCTGCCCGTCATGTTTTACAGCGCCAGCGAACAGGGCGACACCCTGCTCAACCTGGATTACCTGACCAAGCCGATTGACCCCGAAGCTCTGCTGCGCGCCCTCGACCAGAATCTCGCCCTGGAGGCGGCGCCCACCCAAAGTGTGCGCACTTTTCTCGTGGTGGATGATGACATCAACACCCTGGAAATGCACAGCCGCATCATCCGCCTGCATGGCGCTGCCAACCGCGTGCTGGCCGCCCAAAACGGGCGCGAAGCCCTCAGTCTCTTGCTCAAAGAAAAAGTAGACCTGGTGCTGTTGGATTTGCAAATGCCCGAAATGGACGGTTTTGCCGTGCTGCAAGCCATGCGCGAAGCGCCCTGGACGCACAACATCCCGGTCATCGTCATCACCGGCAAAGACCTGACCGAAGCAGACCTGGCGCGCCTGAATGAGGGCGTGGCGGTTGTTCTGCAAAAAGGGCTGTTCAGCCCGCAGGAAACCATCGTCCAAATGAGCGCGGCGCTGGAGCGCAAACGCCGCCTGAGCGCTGACGCCCAGCGTCTGGTGCGGCTGGCGATGCTCTACATGCACGAAAATTACGCCGAACCCATCACCCGCGCCGATATTGCCCGGCACGTCAACATCGCCGAAGACTATCTCACCTTTTGTTTTCGGCAGGAATTGGGGACAACGCCCATCAAATATCTGCAGCGCTATCGCATTCAACAGGCCAAAATTCTGCTCAAAAGCACAACGCGCAGCGTAGCAGAGATTGCGCTCACGGTTGGCTTCTCCGACAGCGGCTACTTCACCCGCATTTTTCACCGCGAAACCGGCATCGCGCCCGAAATCTTCCGCCACGCCGCGTAAATCTCGCTTTTCTCCCAGTGTCTCGCGCTTTTCTCCAGAATTGAAGGGTGCTCCACCGATAGAATATGAAACAGGAACGTCTTGCTGCTTGGCAGCACTCTACATTCACCCTGTTTCACAAGGAGAAGAACGATGTCTAAGAAAATGTTTTCGCTTTTGAGCCTGCTGGTGGTCTTTGCCACCCTGCTGGCCGCCTGCGGCGCCCCGGCGACTCCCGCCGCCGCGCCCGTTGAAGGTAACGCCACCGAAGCCCCGGCCCAGCCCGCCGAAAAAGTTACCCTGCGCGTGCTGGTTCACCAAAATCCGCCGATGGTGACTTTCATGGAGCAGTTCAACGCGAAATTCCAGGAAGCCCACCCCAACATCACCGTAGATATGTCGGTTGTGAATGCCAACGACCTCAGCACCGTCTCGCAAACCCGCCTTTCGGCCAACGACATTGACGTGTTGGACATCTTTGGTTTTTCCAATGGCGCCCAGCCGTACATGAAACAGGTCGACTCGCCCAACTGGCAGCAGTTGATTGAAGCTGGTCTGCTGATGGACCTGACCGGGCAGGAATTCCTCAAGAATTACGACCCCGCCGCCATCACCGATGCCGGTTCCTATAACGGCAAAACCTATGCCGTCAACCTGGGGCGCGTCATTTACAGCGGCATTTACTATAACAAGCAGCTCTTCACCGACAACAACATCAAAGTTCCCACCACCTGGTCGGAACTGGTTGCGGCCTGCGAAACCTTGAAAGCCGCAAACGTCCCCTGCATGACCGCTGGCGGTAAAGATGGCTGGCCGATTTTCGTCGGCGCCTATGGTCTGCTCGGCTCCATCTACCCTGACCAAGCCACCTTGGTCGAAGGCCTGTGGACAGGCTCCATCAAGTGGAATGATGCAAAATCACTTGACATGTGGACGAAAATGCAGGTCTATGCCCGCGATATGATGGAAGAAGGCGCAAGCGGCGTCGCTGGCGATGCCGCCCCGGGCCGCTTCGCTTCGGGCGCGGTGGCGATGTTCCCCGGCGGCAGTTGGTATGCTCCGGCGATTGAAGCCGCTCAGCCCGCTTTCGACTGGGGCTATATCCCCTTCCCCGGCTCCGACAACGCCGCCGACAACCAGTACTGGTTCGGCAAATACGACCAGGGCTGGGCGATTGCCGCCAACACCCCCAACGCCGAAGCCGCCAAGCTCTACCTGGCTGAATTCTCTGACCCCGCCAGCTACCAGACCTTCGTGGATGCCGTTGGCTTCATCCCCACCCAGCCGACCGCCAAACTGAACACCAAAATCGGCGCTGAAATCGCCCCCTTCCTGGCTAACTTCCACGTGGGCTACGAACAGTATTGGATTGGTCCCAAAGGCGCCGGTCAATTCGCCAACCCCTGGGCTTCGTACTTCAAGCCCTTCGGCACTGATGACGACCCGCAAGTTCTAGCCGATAAAGTGCAGTCCGATTTGCAAGCCGGGCTCGACGCCGTCAAGTAATACACTCGCTTCTCTCTGGGCTTCCTGCTGCGGCAGGAAGCCCAGACTTTTTTACAGAAAGGAACAGGTGCTTGCGATGTCCTATCACTTTGGACGCGGCTGGTCGAAGTGGCTGCCTTACCTCCTGCTTCTACCCGGCGTATTCTTCTATTTTCTGATCGCACTCGGCCCCTCCATAGCAACCGCCGTTTACTCATTCACCGATGCCACCGGCATCAAAGGCGCGCCGATGCATTGGATTGGCTTCGACAACTATCGGGAATTTCTGCTGATGGGGCGCGCCTCGGTGGATAACCTGGAAGCGCTCAAGCGCACGCTGCTTTTCTGTGTCGCCGTCACCACCGTGCAATTTGCGCTGGGCTTGTTTATCGCGCTGATTGTGAACCAGAATCTCAAAGGCACGAACTTTTTTCGCACCCTTTACTTCATGCCAGTCATCCTGGGCGTCGTCATTCAGGGCCTGATGTGGTCACTCTTTCTCTATCCGCTTGGCGGCCCGGCGGCTAAAATGCTTGCGCTGTTTGGTATGCGCTCCGAATTTTTGGGCGGTCCGCCTGAACAAGCCTTTTTCTGGGTAATTGCCATTCAGATTTGGGCCAACATGGGCACAACCATGATGATTTTTCTGGCCGGGTTGCAAACCATTCCCGATGAACTGTTCGAAGCCGCCCGCATTGACGGCGCAAATACCTGGCAGGTCTTTTCAGACATCACCTGGCCGCTGCTGACGCCCAGTGTCAATACCAACCTATTGCTCAATATCATCGGCAGTTTGCAGGCCTGGCAGCTCTTTCTGGTGCTGGTCGGCTACCGCAATGGCACGCAAGTGCTTGGCTATCTCATCTACGCCACCGGTTTTGGGCAAACATCCGGCAGCGTCAGCAGCAGTTTTCGGCAAGGCTACGCTGCCGCCGCCTCCATTGTCTTATTCCTGCTGGTGTTGGTCATTGGCATGGCCGTGCAAACCTTCCTGCAGCGCCGTGAAGAAAGGATTTTAGGATGAGCGCCCCAACTGCCCAAAAGTTTTCGTCTCGAAAAATTCGCTGGGAAATACTCAGTTCCTATCTGGTGATGATTTTCTTCGCCCTGCTTTACATCGGGCCGATTCTGATGCTGGTCAACGCCTCGCTCAAAACCATGCCATCATTCATGAAAGACGCCACCTCGCTGGCGACAGAATTGCACTTTCAGAATTTCATCGAAGCCTGGACAAAAGCCAACTTTCCCCAATATCTGCTAAATTCGGTCATTTACACCGTCGCAGCCACCACTGTTTACATCGTCACGGCTGTGTTTGTCGCCTTCCCCATCGCGCGCGGCTACATCAAATTCTCCGGCGCGGTGCTGACGCTGTTCGTCATCGCCATCTTCCTGCCCCCCGCGCTCATCCCGCAGTTCCAACTGATGCTCAATTTGGGGCTGTACAATAACCCAATTGGCTACATCATGCTCTTCATCGTCAACCCCATCGGGATTGTCATCCTGGTCAACTACATCAAAGCCGTTCCCAAAGAGCTGGATGAAGCCGCCGCGCTGGACGGCTGCGGCTACTTCCGCTTTGTGCTGACGATGATTCTGCCGCTCATCCGCCCCGCCCTGGCGACGGTCATCGTCATGCACGCCATCGGCATCTGGAACGAACTGATTGCGCCCACCATTTACCTGACCAACAAAAACTACTACCCCATCACGCGCGGGTTGATTGTTTTTCAAGGCGTCTATGGCAGCAACTGGCCGACCCTGGCCGCCGCTGTTTTGCTGCTAACCACGCCCATGCTGATTTTATTCCTCTTCCTGCAACGTTACATCGTCTCTGGCCTGACGGCTGGCTCAGTGAAAGGCTGAACTCACCATGAAACGCCCCTCCGCCTTTCTGCTCCTTATGCTTTGCTTCACGCTGATTTTTAACGCCGCCGCCTGCGCCCCCGCCGCGCCAACCCCGCCCACCCCCACGCCCATCCCGCCGCTCGACGGCTGGACTCTGCGCTGGCACGATGAATTTGACGGCGACAAGATAGACCCCGCCAATTGGACTTACGACTTGGGCGGCGACGGGTGGGGCAACGGCGAAATGCAAAATTACACCAGCCGCCCCGAAAACGCCCGTCTCGAAAACGGCAACCTGGTCATTGAAGCGCGCCAGGAAAAATACAACGGCTCCTATTACACTTCCACCCGGCTGAAAAGCCAGGGCCTGCAGGAATTTCAATATGGCCGCCTCGAAGCCCGCCTGAAAGTGCCGGCAGGCAAAGGCTTTTGGCCCGCCTTCTGGATGCTCGGCTCCAACTTTACCAAAGTCGGCTGGCCGGATTGCGGCGAAATTGACATCATGGAATACATCGGCAAAGAACCCGACCTGATTATGGGCACCCTGCACGGCCCAGGCTACTCTGGCGCGCTCGGCATCAGCAAGTGGAACCGGCAGAAGTTCAACATCGCCGATGATTTCCACACCTACGTCATCGAATGGGACGAAAATCAGATTACCTGGTTCTTTGATGATGTCCCTTACCACACCGTCACCCGCGCCGATGTCGGCGAGCGGCCCTGGGCTTTCGACCAACCCTTCTTCTTCATCATCAACCTGGCGGTCGGCGGCACACTGGGCGGCATGGTCAGCCCCCAAACCGCCTTCCCCGCCCAATACCTGATCGATTACGTCCGCGTCTATGAAAAACAACCCTGAGATCCTCTTCTTTGACGACTTCACCGCCCCGTCTCTCGATCGAACCATCTGGAACGTTGAAACCACCGACCAAATTTACAACCACGAACAGCAAGCCTACATCGACTCGCCGGAAACCATTTTCCTTTCACAGACCGAACCCGATTGCGGTGGCGCGCTGATCCTTCAGGCGCGCCACCGCCCCGGCTTCGTCACCCCGCAAGGCGCGCGCTTTGATTTCGTCTCCGGGCGGATTAACACCCGCGAAAAAGTGACCTTCCGCTACGGACGCGTCTCCGCCCGGCTGAAACTGCCTCTGTTCCCCGGCGCCTGGCCTGCCTTCTGGGCGCTCGGCGGCGGCGGCGCATGGCCTGCCTGCGGCGAAGTGGACATTCTGGAAGCGGTCGGCGAACCCGACTGGGTCAGCGCCGCCGCGCACGGTCCGAACTACTCCGGCGAGGCCGGGCTGGTGAACAAAAAATACTTTCTGCCGCCGCACAGCCCCGCCGACTGGCACATCTACACCGCCACCTGCGCCCCCGACAGCCTGACTTTCTTCGTGGATGACGAACTCATCTACCGCATCACCCGCCCAATGGCAACGTTTTTCGGCGACTGGGCCTTTGATACCGAAAAATTTTTAATTCTCAACCTTGCATTGGGCGGTACTTACCCCTTCAAAACCAACGGCGCCAGCCAGCCCTATTACGGCCTGTCCGCCCAATCAGTGCAGGCGATTCAAACCAATCAGGTGCGCTTTGTGATAGATTGGGTCAAAATCGCTGCGCTGTAAGCGCCGCGGAGAACCGACATGACTCTCTCCCAACGTCCCCCGCTCTATCTCGGCGACACCCTGTTCACGCCCCCGCCTGCCACACCCAGCGGGAGCTACGTTTCGCTGCTCGGCGAACCGTTTTACAAAATTCAGCATTACGATGCCATGCCGCCCTTCTTCATGAGCATCGTCAGCGGCGCCGATCACTGGCTGTTCATCGCCTCCAGCGGGGGACTTTCTGCCGGGCGTGTCCACGCCGACCAGGCACTCTTCCCCTATTACACCGAAGACAAACTGGCCGACAACAGCGAAAACACCGGCGCAAAAACCATTTTGCGCGTCACACGCGGCGCGCAAACCTGGCTGTGGGAGCCGTTTTCCATCCGTCAGCAGGGAATGTACCGCACAGAAGGCAATCTTTACAAAAATATCCCCGGCACGGCGCTGGTCTTTGAAGAAATCAATCACTCGCTGGAACTGGTCTTCCGCTATGCCTGGCGCACCAGCGAGCGCTTTGGCTTCATCAAAACCGCCTGGCTGCGCGAAACCAGCCGCCTGAAAACCCCCTGCGAAGTGGAATTGCTGGACGGCCTGCAAAACATCCTGCCCGCCAACGTTGCCGCCGCCACCCAAAACGCCTACAGCTGCCTGCTGGACGCCTACAAGCGCGCCGAACTGGACGAATCAACCGGCCTGGGGCTGTTCACGCTCAACTCGCGCCTGACCGACCTGGCCGAACCGAGCGAATCGCTGGCCGCCAACACCGTCTTCCCGGTCGGGCTGAAAGCGCTGGGCGTGCTACTCTCCTCCCGCCAGTTGAATTCTTTCCGCTTCGGCGGCGCGATTCAGCCCGAAGGCGAAGCGCGCGGCCAGCGCGGCGCCTACTTCATCCACGCCCGCCTGCATCTGGAACCCGCCGAAGAGCAGACCTGGCTGCTGGCGGGAGATGTCCAGCAAGACCATGCCGCCCTGGCGCGTCTGCGCGACTTCCTGAGCGCCCCGCCCGCCGAACAGCGCCAGGTCATCGAGCAGGATATTGACTTCAGCGCCTTCCACCTGCAGAAAATCGTCACCAGCGCCGATGGCTTGCAGGTTTCGGAAAACCTGCCGGCAAGCGCCCATCATTTTGCCAACGTTCTCTTCAACGTCATGCGCGGCGGGGTCTTTGCCAATTCCTACTGGATTGAAAAAACCGACCTGCTCGACTACCTGAACACCCATCAGCGCGGCCTGACCGAACACCATGCCGATTTCTTCGCCGCCCTGCCGCCGCAAATTCACCTGGCTGACCTGCAAGCCCGCGCCGCCGGATGCGATTCACCCAGCCTGCGCCGCCTATTGAACACCTACCTGCCGCTCACTTTCAGCCGCCGACACGGCGACCCCAGCCGCCCCTGGAACCGCTTCTCCATCAACCTGAAAAATCCCGACGGCTCGCAGCGCCTGCACTACGAGGGCAACTGGCGCGACATCTTCCAAAACTGGGAAGCCCTGGCCTATTCCTACCCGGAATACACCGAGGCGATGATGGACACCTTCCTGTGCGCCACCACTGCCGACGGCTACAACCCCTACCACATCACCCGCAACGGGCTGGATTGGGAAGTGCCGGAAGAGGGCAACCCCTGGGCGAACATCGGCTACTGGAGCGACCATCAAATCATCTACCTGCAAAAATTGATGGAAGCCAGCGCCCGCTTTCACCCCGGCGCACTGCGCACCCGGCTCAATCAGCCGCGCCTGAGCTACGCCAACGTCCCCTACCGCATCAAGCCCTACGCCGACCTGCTGCAAGACCCCTACAACACGATTGTCTTCGACCATGACCTGCATCAACACCTGGAGGATGAGACGCGCGAGGACGGCAGCGATACCCGTCTGCTGCGCACCGCCAACGGCGAAGTTTTGCACACCTCGCTGACCGAGAAACTGCTGACCCTGCTGCTGGCAAAGCTGGCCAACTTCGTCCCCGAAGGCGGCATTTGGATGAACACCCAGCGCCCCGAATGGAACGACGCCAACAACGCCCTGGTCGGACGCGGCCTGTCGGTGGTCACGCTGGGCTATCTGCGCCGCTTTTTGGCCTTCTTCCGTGACCTGATTCAGCCCGAAAACGGCGATTTCACCCTGCACACCGAAGTCGCCATCCTGCTCGAAAAGATTGCCGCCATTTTGGGGCGTTTCGCCCCTGTTTTGCAGGGCAAATTCACCCCCGAACAGCGCCGCGCCATGCTGGACACCCTCGGCGAAGCAGGCAGCGCCTATCGCCAGACGCTCTACCAAAGCGGGCTGAAAGGCGCCGTCAGCCAGGTTTCTGCCGCCAGCCTGAAGAATTTTCTCGCCCTGGCGCAGGAGTATGTGGAACACAGCCTGCACGCCAACCGCCGCCCCGACGCCCTCTACCACTCCTACAACCTGCTGCGCCTGGAGCCAGGCCGCGCCCACGTTGACCGGCTGTATGAAATGCTCGAAGGTCAGGTGGCCGTCCTTTCGTCCGGCCTACTCAACGCCCAGGAATCGCTCGACCTGCTGACCACGCTGCGCCAGAGCCGCCTCTACCGCCCCGACCAGCACACCTATCTGCTCTATCCCGATAAAGACCTGCCGGCCTTCCTGCAAAAGAACGCTCTGACCCCCGCACAGGTCAGCCATCTGAAACTGCCCGCCGCGCTGGTGCAGGCGCAAGAGCAGACCGTCTTCAGTCAGGACATCCACGGCATGTTCCACTTTGCCAGCGAACTGCGCAACGCCAAAGACCTGCGCCAGGCGCTGGGAGTCCTCTCCGCCCGCCCGGAATTTGCCGGCCTGGTCAAAGCCGAGGGCGAGGCCATCATCAATCTGTTTGAAGAAACCTTCCGCCACGCCGAATTTACCGGCCGCTCTGGCACGTTCTTCGCCTACGAGGGGCTGGGCAGCGTCTACTGGCACATGGTCTCCAAACTGCTGCTGGCCGCCCAGGAAACCGCCCTGCGCTTCCTGGATGCGCCTGCTGCCGCCGGGTTGACCGCCGCCTACCGCGAGATACGCGCCGGGCTGGGCTATCAAAAATCCCCCGCCGAATACGGCGCGTTCCCCACCGACCCGTATTCGCACACGCCCAAACATAGCGGCGCGCGCCAGCCGGGCATGACCGGCACGGTGAAAGAGGAAATTCTCACCCGCCAGGCCGAAGCCAGCGTTCAGTTTGATGATGGACAACTGATTTTCAACCCCTGCCTGCTCGACAGCGCCGAACTGCTCAGCGCCCCACATTCCTTCACCTACTTGGATGTGTCCGGCGAACAACAAACCCTGCCCCTGCCCGCCGGTTCGCTGACCTGCTTCGTCTGCCAAACGCCTATCACTGTCCAGTTTGGCGCGCGTGATGAAATCGAAATCCACTACGCCGACGAAACCTCCCACACCCTGTCAGGCCGCGCGTTGGACAAAAGCTCCACCCGTCACATCTTCTGGCGCGACGGGGTTGTAAAACGCCTGGTAGTCTCGCTAACCAAAAAATAAATTTTCCACCCATTTCCCCAAAATTTCCAGGAAATGGGATTTTGGGGAAATGTGCTGCGGGTAGAGGGGGTAAAATACAGCCAGGAGAACCTATGACCGACCGCATTTACGTCACCGGACACGTCAACCCCGATACCGATTCCATCGCCGCCGCCATGGGCTACGCCTGGCTGCTGCGTCAGCGCGACGGGCTGGACACCGTCGCCTCACGCGCCGGAGCCGTCAATCAGCAAACCGCCTGGGTGCTGAAGCGTGTGGGCGTGGAAGCGCCTGTCTTGATGACCGACGCCTCCCCGCGCTTCGACTCCGTCACCCGCCAATTGGACACGCTGCTGCCCGACGCGCCGCTCACCGAAGCCTGGACGCTCGCCAGCCGCACCGGCGGCATTGCCCCCATCGTCAGCGAAGACGGCAAACCCTACGGCATCATTGACGGCTTCAGCCTGTTCAACTTCTTCCGCCAGGTGGTCGGCCCGCGCCTGGATACCAGCGACCAGCGCATCACCGATGTCATGTCGGCGCCCTGCCGCGAAGCCGCCGATACCGGCGTGCCTAAATTCCCAGCCAACGCCCACATCCGCGACATGCTCAACCGCATTTTGCGCGAAGAATACAACGATTTTTTCGTGGTGGACGAAAGCGGCCACTACCTCGGCGTTTGCCACCAGCGCGGCGTTCTCAACCCGCCGCGCCTGAAAATTATTCTCGTCGACCACAATGAACCGCGCCAGGCCATCGCCGCGCTGGACGAAGCCGAACTGCTCGAAATTCTCGACCATCACCGCCTGGGCAACCCGCCCACGCACCAACCGATTCGCTTCACGGTGGATGTCGTCGGCTCGACCTCGACGCTCGTCTCGGAGTTGACCGCCGAAGCCGGGCTTTCGATGCCCGCTCCGCTGGCCGGTGTTCTGCTGGCCGGGCTGCTGGCCGACACCCTGATTCTGACCTCGCCAACCGTCACCGAGCGCGATAAACAGGCCGCCAACCGCCTGGCGCGCTGGGCCTTCATCGGCAGCGGGCCGCTGACAGGGGAAACAATTCAAACCTACGGCCAGCAGGTGCTCGCCGCCGGGGCCGGCCTCGCCAACCGCAAGCCGGAAGAAATCGTCAGCACCGACATCAAACCCTACGAAGCGGGCGGGTTCAAATTCGCCGTGGCGCAAGCCGAAGTGACCGACCTGATGACGCTCGGTGAATATCTGCCCAAGTTGAATGAAGCGCTGGAACACCTGCGCGAAAGCCGCGGCCTCGACTTTGCCATGCTGTTAATTACCGATGTCGTCCGCAACACCAGCCGGTTAATTTTCGCCAATCCGCACCCCATTTTGGACGACCTGCCCTACCCCAAACTTTCCGACGGCACGCGCGACGCCCCCGGTGTGGTTTCACGCAAAAAACAATTACTGCCCACCGTGCTGGGACTGCTGGAAAAGTAGCGCGCCATTTATGGCGTGATGCGCCGCGCCAGATAGGCCGAAAAATAGCCCCGGTAGCGCTCCTGCAATGCGGGGCGGCGCCAGTCTTCGGCGCTGACCCGCCCCCGGCAGGCGGGCGCGCCACAGGCGCAGTCGAACTCATCGTAGGGCGTCGAATCGGCCATGGCGTAATCGAAGGTGATTTCCTCGCCCGCCAAAATTTGACGCATCGCCACCAGCGCCACCTGCCCGCGAATCCCCGCATTCGGGGTGCAGGAATGGTTGATGAAGTCCGAAGGTTCATCGGGGACGACCGAGACCAGAAAAAGACCGTCTTCAATCTGAATGGTGTGACTGCGCTCGGCGGGCGAAAGCGCCTGCAGGCCGGGAAAATCCAGCACGCGCCCGGCCCAAACCGCCAGCAATTCATCGCGCGCAATCGCTTCCAGCGCAAAAGCCGCCTGGCCGCGCGCGCCGCTCAAAGAGCGAATTTCTATTTTCGGGGAAAGAAAGCCATACGTTTGCGGCGTCACAATGCTATAATCCTTTGGGTGTTATATGAACGAATCTCACTGCGTATTTTTTATGGTGGAAGACAATCACGCCGACGCGGATTTAATCCGGCGGGTGCTGCTCAAAAACGACCCCGCCATGCGGATTGAAATTGCGCACGACGGGGAAGAAGCCCTGGCGCGCCTGCGGACGTGGGACGGACAGTTTCTACGCCCGATGATTGTTTTGCTGGATTTGAAATTACCCAAAATCAGCGGGCTGCAAGTTTTGCAAACCATCAAGACCGACGAGCATTTGCGCATTCTGCCGGTAATTGTGCTGACTTCCTCCAGCCAAAGCGAGGACATTCATCAGGCCTATGCGCTGGGGGCCAATTCCTACGTTGTCAAGGCGATTGATTTTGACAAGTTCTCCAGCGCCATTAACACCATTTACCGCTATTGGTGCAGGCTGAACGTGCACCCAGAATAAACCCGCCGGGCAGAAAAAACGCCGTTGACCTTTTGGTCAACGGCGTTTTTTGTCTCATCAGATTAATGACTGATGTTACGCGGTGCACCGTAGCGTCTGAAAATTGGCTGACGCCAATTTTCAGACGCCTGAAGCCCGTCAAACGACCCTGCGATAAAGAAAAACGCGCGTCTCCGACTTTCTCGGCACAACCGCGACATAAATGTCGCGCCACAGGGTTCTTGCTGCGTAACATCAGTTAATGAATTCGCGCAAAACGGCGTTTGCCCACCTGCAAAACGCCAGGGCCGGGAAAGGGCAAATCCCCTTTTTCCAGGGCAATGCCATCGAGTTTGACGCCTTTCTGGTCAATCAGGCGGCGGCCATCGCTTTTGCTGGCGACCAACCCGGCGGCGAGCAGCACATCCAACACGGTTTGACCGGCTGTCAGCACAAACTCCGGCATTTCGTCGGGGATTTGCCCCTGCTGAAACTGGCGCACAAAAGCCTGCTGAGCGCGCTCGGCGTCCGCTTCGCTGTAATAGGTGGCGGTGATTTCCCAAGCCAGCGCCATTTTGGCATCGCGCGGATGCAGGGAGCCGCTTTTCAGGCCATTCTGAAATTCGGCCACTTTGACCGGAAGCCAGCGTGTGACCAGCACGGCGTACTGCGGCATGGCCGCATCGGGGACGGACATGACCTTGCCGTACATATCTTCGGGCGTGGAATTGAGCGGAATATGATTGCCAAGCGATTTACTCATCTTAATCACGCCGTCGGTGCCGGGCAAAATCGCCATGATGATGCCAATGTTCGGTTTCTCGTCCAGCGCGGCCATCACCTTGCGCCCGGCGGTGATGATGTTGAACAACTGATCGGTGCCGCCCACCTGCACATCGGTTTTCAGGGCGTAAGCGTCGTAGCCCTGCATAATGGCGTAGAAAAACTCGTGCAGGTAAATGCCGTCGCCTTCATCCCAACGTTTGCGGAAGGCCTCGCGCGTCAAAAACTGCTGAATGGTAAAGTTGGAACCGAGTTGAATCAGTTGGGCAAATGTCAGCCCTTCCAGCCACTCGTGATTAAAGCGCACGGTGGTTTTTTCACGGTCGAGGATGCGGAAGGCCTGCTCGGCGTAAGTGCGGGCGTGTTCGATCACCTGGTCAAAAGTCAGCAGCGGGCGCAGTTTGTCCTTGTCAGACGGGTCGCCAATCAGCGAGGTGTAGGTTCCGATGACAAAAGTGACTTCATGCCCCAGGTCTTGAAACTGACGCAGTTTTCGCATGGTAACGGTGTGTCCGATGTGCAAATCCGGCGAGCGCGGGTCGTAACCACAGTAGACGCGCAATTTGCGGCCTTCTTTTTCCGCGTCCAGCAAACGCTGGCGCAGTTCCATTTCCATTGTCTTGCGCAAATTATCGTCACCGTATTCGGTGCCTTGCATCAAAATCTCAACCTGTTCGTTAATGTTCATTTCGTCCTCCAAAATTGGGCAAAGAAAACGCGCCTGCTGTGGAGAGCAGGCGCGTCAAAGTCTCCGACAGCGGGCTAAAACGCGCAAACGTAAGCGTAGGGAGAAAGTTTCAACGACATGGCGGCGATTATACCAAAAGAAATGCGATTCAGATTCAACCTGTGGCGCCAAAGCCGTCATCTGGCTGGATTATCCGCTCTGAACGGTTTTCTGACCATTGATTTTTCGCACTTTACGCCGTTGTTGGACGCGCCAACTGCTGTGGGAAACCAACCGCGAGAATTTATGGAATCGCTTCAAACTTTGGTCCGATGACTCGCTAATTCACTGGCTCTTCAAGACCTGCGCGCGGCGCAAGCGCGAAATTCCAACTTTTCTGGCCTTGCCGCAACACACGCACTTACACCTGATTCACTTTCACAACCCACAAGAAACAAAAACATGGTTGAGTAAAATTACAGATCACATTTGAAACGCACCTACAACAACCTGAAAGTAGCGTAAAATCGAAGCATGGTTCCAACACAACTCATCCATGCAGAACGCCGGGGAGGCGAGGGAAAGATTCGTTTGGGTTGTTCTGCCGTTATTTTTGATGAAACCCGCTCGAAAGTATTGCTCACTCGCCGCGCCGATAACGGTCAGTGGTGCCTGCCGAGTGGCGGCGTCGAACCCGGCGAAAGCGTAACCGAAACCGTCTTACGCGAACTATGCGAGGAAACCGGTCTGCGTGGCAAAGTGTTGCGGCTGGTGGGCATTTACAGCGATCCTGATTGGCTGGTCATTTATCCGGATGGCAACAAAGCCCAAATCATCGCGCTCAACTTCGAGGTTACAATCATCGGCGGCGAGCTGGGGTTGAGCGACGAAACCACCGCGGCAGGCTTCTTTTCCTTCGACGAAATGAGCCAACTGGAGATGATTTCAAATCACCGCCAGAGAATTTTGGACACAACCAGCGGCCAAATCGCTGCTTTTGTACGTTAGCGATGTTGTGCAATATCTGGATTCAAGGGAGAAAATGAACACATTTTTGGATTTAATTGCCAGCCACGGTTCTTGCCGCCATTACAAACTTGACCCATTGCCCGCTGCGACGGTGGAAGTCATCGTCAGCGCCGGGCAACACGCTTCGACTTCGTCGAACCTGCAAGCCTGCTCGGTCATTGCCGTCAGCGATTCTTCTAAACGCGCCGAGCTGGCGCGGCTGTGCGGCGACCAAAAACATATCGCCGAAGCGCCGGTTTTCCTGGCCTGGTGTGCTGACCTGGCGCGGCTGGAACGAGTGGCCGAACTGCGCGGGCTGAAACAGAAAAGCGCCTATGTGGAGAGTTTTCTGACGGCGGCACTGGACGCCGCCATCGCCGCGCAAACGGCTGCTCTGGCGGCAGAAGCGCTTGGGCTGGGAATTTGCTACATCGGCGGCCTGCGCAACCATCCGCGCGAGGCAATCGCCCTGCTCAAAATTCCACGGCTGGTTTTTCCCATCTTCGGCATGACGCTCGGCTGGCCGCAAAAACCAGTTCGCCCACGTCCACGCCTGCCGCAATCCGCCATTTTGCACTGGGAAACCTACAACAGCGAACAAGACAGCGCCCTGCAAACCTATGACCACGAAATGGCCGCAACCGGCATTTACGAAAATCGCCAGGTGAAAATCCACGACCGGCCCGGCGAGATGGAAGACTACGGCTGGCTGGAACACACCGCCCGCCGCGTCAGCAAGCCCACACGCATTTTTCTGCGCGAAATACTCAAAGAACAAGGCTTTCCACTGGAATAAATCATGACATCTACGAACAACTCCAAACCTACCCTTTCGGCCTCCGCTCAAAAAGTATTTGAGGCGCTGCACGCTCTGGGCTACACCGGCCAGGTCATCGAACACGCAGAAAGCACACGCACCGCGCAAGAAGCCGCTGACCGCGCCGGGTGCGCGCTGGGGCAAATCACCAAATCACTCATTTTCCGCGGGAAAACCAGCGGAAAAGGGATTTTGGTACTGACCAGCGGAGTCAACCGTGTGGATGAAAAGCGTATCGCAGCCTACGCGGGCGAGCCCATCAGCCGCGCCGACCCTGAATTCGTCCGCGCTGTCACCGGCTACGCCATCGGCGGTGTTCCGCCAGTCGGACATGTGACTCCACTTGAAACTTATCTGGACGAAGACTTATTGCAATATCCCACCATTTGGGCGGCAGCGGGCACGCCCAACGCCATCTTCGAGCTAACCCCCGCTGAACTACAACGCTGGAGCAGTGGAATGGTAAAACTGGTCAAGTAAAAAGCATAATGATTCCCCGCGCAGGCTTGCATCTCATCTACAATGAAAATTTACCGTACTAATTATATGGCCTTTTACTTGTAATTTTGTCTAGACAATTGCTTGCAATTTTCACAGAAGATTTTAATACAACTGAGACCAATTCACGCTAAAGTATATTCAACACTTCAGTTCGACATGAAGTGACCGATGTAAGTGAAAAAAGTGAAAGGAGGTCGCTATACCAACACCAAACGAACCGGCTGGCCACTTCCGAGGTGAGGCCGAAACGTAATTAAGCGGCCCAGCGGCCTTTATGGCCTGCGCCCAACGTCTCCCATGACGCGAAAAATGGATTTCCGGCTCACCTCTGCAATTAGCTTGCCCTTGTCCTTCGCCCGGTACGTCTGGGCCTTCCCGAAATCTAGGAAAACAACTGAACATCACGAACACCGACGGATGGGTTTCCCCCATCCGTCTTTTTTGTTTGCGCCATTCCCCGCCTTGACGGTCGTCTTTTTTTACGGTAACATTGATAATGAAAATCATTATCAATAAGGAGACAGCCATGAAAACAAAACGATTATTCCTGGCAGCGCTGCTACTGCTGATGGTGCCGGCCTGCGCTCCGGCGCAGACAACGCCCCGGACGGGGATTCGGGTCGTAGCCGTCGAAACTTTTCTGGCAGATATTGCCCAAAATGTGGCCGGTGACCGGCTGGAAGTGGACAGCCTGATGCCAGCTGGCATGGACCCGCACGCTTTTTCCCCCGCGCCGCAGGATGTCATCAAAATTTCGCAAAGTGATGTCTTGATTATCAACGGCGCTGGACTGGAATCCTGGCTGGAGGCCACGCTGCAGAATGCGGGCGGACAGCACACGGTGGTGGAAGCCGCCCGCGCAATCGAATTTCGTCAGCCCAGCGAGGGCAACCCCGCCTCCGATGAGCCGGGCGGCGACCCGCACTTTTGGTTTAATCCGCTGCTAGTGATGCGCTACACCGAAAACATCCGCGACGGGCTGATAGCCGCCGACCCTGCCGGGCGCGAAGTTTACAGCCAGAACGCCGAAAAATACATCGGCCAGTTGAAAGAATTGGATCAGTGGATTGAAGCCGAAGTGGCGCAAATTTCCCCGGCGCGCCGCCTACTGGTGACCGACCACGAAACCTTTGGCTATTTCGCCGAGCGTTACGGCTTCACTATCAGCGGGGTGATTGTGCCGTCTTACAACACGGGCGCGGCGCCTTCAGCGCAGCAGCTGGCCGGGCTGGTGGAGCAAATTCGGGCGAGCGCCTCGCCAGCCATTTTTTTGGAGGCTGGCAGCAGCCCGCAGTTGGCCGATCAACTCTCCAGCCAAACCGGTGTTGTCGTCATCACCGATTTATATACGCATTCCATCACCGCCGCCGATGGACCTGCGCCGACCTATCTGGCGATGATGCGCTATAACGTCAGCCGAATTGTGGCGGCGCTGAAGTAATTACCCCATTTTGCCAGTCAGGTACGATTCGGTCAGCTCCTGGCGCGGGCGGGTGAAAATTTCGGTGGTGGCGGCAACCTCCACCAGCTCGCCCAGCCAGAACAGGCCGGTCAGGTCGGCGATGCGCGCGGCCTGCTGCATGTTGTGGGTGACGATGACGATGGTGTATTCTTTCTTCAGGTCGGTAATTAATTCTTCGATGTGCAAGGTGGCGATGGGGTCGAGCGCCGAGGTGGATTCGTCCATCAGAATGACCTCGGGGCGGGTGGCGAGCACGCGCGCGATGCACAAGCGTTGCTGCTGGCCTAGCGCCAATGAGAGTGCCGGGGCGTCAAGCTGGTCTTTCACATCGTTCCACAGCGCTGCGGCTTTCAGGCTGGTTTCGACCGTGGCGTGCAGTTCGCTTTTACTGCCGCTGATTCCCAACACACGCGGCCCAAAAGCGACGTTGTCAAAAATGGTTTGTGGAAACGGGTTTGGCTTTTGAAACACCATGCCCACGCGCTGGCGCAGCTCCACCACGTCCATTTGCGGCGCGTAAATATCCTGCCCGTTGAGCAAAATTTTCCCTTCGATACGCGTGCCTTTGATGGTGTCGTTCATGCGATTGAGACAGCGCAAAAAAGTGCTTTTGCCGCAGCCCGAAGGCCCAATCAGCGCAGTCACCTGGCGGGCGGGAATTTCCATGCTGATGTTGGACAGCGCGCGCGACTTGCCGTAATAAAAATTAAGTGATTGGACGGAGAAAGCGGGAAAAGATGTCATGAGGGAATTTTACATCATTATTGCAGTGGTACGCAAAATTCAGAACCTGGAGCGTAAAGTGACGTATAATTAAAAGGAAAGTTGAGGAAAAATGGAAATTTTTTTAAACCCAAACATTGCGTACTTGTTTTTAGTGATGGGCACGCTGCTGGGCTTGCTGGCAGTCGTCACCCCCGGAACGGGAGTTCTGGAAAGTGTGGCGCTGCTGCTACTGGCGGCTGCCGGCTACGCCGCGCTGACGCTGGGAATCAATCCCTGGGCACTGTTTGCACTGGTGGTTAGCATTGCGCCCTTTCTGCTGGCGCTGCGTCAGCCCAAAGGGCGCATGGCCTCGCTGGCGGTGACGATTTTGCTGGTGATTGGCGGCTCGGTTTTTCTGTTTACCAATGAAAACGGTCAGCCGCTGGTTCACCCGCTACTGGCGCTGGCCGTTTCTCTGTTGACTGGCGGGTTTCTTTATCTCATTGTCACCAAAGCGGTGGAAATCATGCACACTCGTCCAGCCAATGATTTGACGACGCTGATTGGTGCGACTGGCGAAGTCAAATCGGCGATTGCCCCGCAAGGTTCGGCCCAAGTTGCCGGAGAATTGTGGACGGCGCGCAGTCAGCAACCGATTGCTGTTGGCAGCCAGGTGCGCGTTATTCGGCGCACAGGTTTCACACTGTGGGTAGAGAAAATCGAATAACAATTTTTTCAAATTCAACAAGGAGAAAAAAATGAACCAAGGAACAATTTTGTTTTTGTGCGTCATTGGCATCGCCGGCTTTTTTGGCCTGATTTTGCTGGTCAACGCCGTGCGGATTGTGCCAGAATATCAGCGCCTGGTGGTTTTCCGGTTTGGACGTGTTTTGCCCAGCCCCAAAGGCCCCGGCATCGTTTTTCTGATTCCCATGGTGGATATTCCCAAAATGGTGGACTTGCGCGAACAAATCCGCGAAGTGCCCCATCAGGTTTCCATCACCAAAGATAACGCGCCCATTTCGATTGACTTCCTGTGGTACTACAAAGTAGTTGACCCCGCTCAATCGGTGCTGGCCGTGCAGAATTTTGAACTTTCTGCGGCTGGCATTGCGGCGACGACCCTGCGCGCCGTCATCGGCGGCATTCCGCTCGACGATGTTCTCTCGGAACGGGAGCATATCAACACCCTGCTGCGCGCCCGCCTCGACGAGGTGACCGAACGCTGGGGCGTCAAGGTCACCAACGTCGAAATCCGCGAAATCATTCCGCCCAAGGATGTGCAAGAGTCGATGAACCGCCAGATGACCGCCGAGCGCATCCGCCGCGCCGTGGTGACCGAATCGACCGGTACCAAGGAAGCCGCCATCAACGTGGCCGAAGGCGAAAAGCAATCCGCCATTTTGAAGGCAGAAGGCCAAAAGGAAGCAATCATTTTGGCCGCCCAGGCGGAACGCGAATCGCAGCTGCTCCGCGCCGAGGGCTTTGCCCAGGCGCTGGCGAAGATTTACGAGACGGCACAAACGGTTGACCAGAAAACCATGACCCTGCAGTACTTCGAGACGCTTAAAACCATGGGCATGAGTCCGTCCACCAAGTACATCTTCCCGATGGAATTTACCAGCATGTTGGAAAATTTCACCAAGGCCAAAGGGTAGCACATCACGACAAGAATCAAGTAAAATGGAGAGCCGCCGCTGGGAGGCTCTCCGTTTTTATGCAAATCGTCGCCGCAAATCTACTGGACCTAAACGCCCTACACACCATGGAAAAAGCCTGTTTTCCACAAGATGCCTGGCCGTTGTTTGATTTAATTGCCGTGCTATCGTTTGCGGGCGTGGTTCGTCTGAAAGCGGTGGAAAACCATCAGATGGTAGGATTTATCGCGGGAGACCCGCGCCCACAGGATGACCTTTCATGGGTTGCCACGCTATCCGTTTTACCTGAGCATCGCGGCAAAGGCATTGCGCGTGCCCTGCTCGAAACCTGTGAAGCCCAACTTTCCACAGAACGCGTGCGTCTGTGCGTACGTCAAAGCAACGGCGAGGCCATGCGCCTGTATACCAACGCCGGATACCGGCTGGTAGATCGCTGGCGCAGCTACTACAACGGCGGTGAAGACGCCGTCGTCATGGAAAAGGTTCGACCTCATGTTTGAACTTGCCCTGCCTACCCCCATCTGGATTAATACGAGCGCCGGACTTAAACGCCTGGCCGACAAGCTGGAACAACAGCCACGTATCGCGGTAGATACTGAAGCCAACTCGCTTTATGTCTACCGCGAACGCGTTTGCCTGATTCAATTTTCCGTTCCCGGCGCCGATTTTCTGGTAGACCCACTGGCGCTGGCAGACCTATCGCCATTGGAAAAAATTTTTTCAAGCCCACGCATCGAAAAAATCTTTCACGCCGCCGATTATGACCTGTACGGCCTAAATCACGATTTTGGTTTTACCTTTGCCAATCTGTACGACACGATGATTGCCGCCCACACGTTAGGCTACACCGCGCTGGGATTGAATGCGCTGGTATTGCGCTACTTTGGCATCGAATTGGACAAACACTACCAAAAAGCCAATTGGGGTGAACGCCCGCTTTCGCCCGAACAAATTGACTACGCCCGCTTCGATACGCATTACCTGCTGGCGCTGCGCGACCGGCTGGACGAAGACTTGCGCGAACAGGACCGCTGGCAACTGGCGCACGAAGATTTTGTGCGCTGCGCCCACGTCCTCTTGCACAATGGCGACCCGCGCGAACGCTGGGAGCGCATCAACGGCCATCTCGACTTGGACGCCCGTCAACGCACAATTTTGCATGAGCTATGTCTGTTTCGTGAGCGCATGGCCGAGAAACTCGACCACCCGCTCTTCAAAGTCATTTCCGATGCGCTTCTGCTGGAAATTGCCCGCCGCGCCCCCGCCACGCTGGAAGAACTCGCCGAAACGGGGCTTTCTGAACGACAAACACAACGCTTTGGCCGCGCCCTGCTCGAAAGCGTCCACCGTGGTCAAACCGCCCAACTGGTACGGCTTACCGCGCCCGAAAAAGCATCCGAGGCCTTCATCCTGCGTCTGAAACGGCTAAAAGCCTGGAGAAAAGAAACTGCACTGGCGCTGGAGGTCGAATCGGACGTAATTCTGCCGCGCACCACCCTGCAAGCCATCGCCGTCGAAAACCCACACACGCCCGCAGCGCTGGCGAAAATCATGGCCGAAGCGCCCTGGCGGCTGGAAAAATATGGGGCTGAAATCTTAAAAACGTTAAGCATGCGCTATACTGAATCGGAACAATCATTCGAATTGCGAGGAGCAGAAAAATGAGAATCTATTTTCACGGCGCAGCGCGCACCGTTACCGGTTCGATGCACCTGCTCGAAATCAATAACCGCAAAATTTTACTGGATTGCGGCCTGTATCAGGGGCAACGCAAAGAAACTACGCGCCGCAATCGCTATTTCCCTTTTGATGCGCACGAAATTAACGCAGTGATTTTGTCGCATGCCCACATTGACCACAGCGGCAATCTGCCCAACCTGGTCAAAAAAGGGTTTAAAGGCGATATTTACTGCACTCCTGCCACGGTTGACCTGGCCGAGCTGATGCTCAAAGATTCTGCGCACATTCAAGAAGCGGATGCAGCCTACCTGAATTATCGCAACAAACTGAGCGGTGCCGACGCGATTGAACCGCTCTATACCCAAAGTGACGCTGAAGCCGTGCGCCCGCTGATGAAGCCGACCGAACTGGGCATCGAATTTGAACCTGTGCCAGGCGTGCGCGCCCACTTTTTCGAAGCCGGTCACATCCTCGGCTCGGCGGGGACGTTTCTGGAAGTTGAAGAAAAAGGCAAGAAAACGCGCATCGTTTTCTCTGGCGATATTGGCCGCCGCGACCTACCACTGCTCCGCGACCCGGCCCTGCCCGACCCAGTCGACCTGGTAATTATGGAATGCACCTACGGCGACAAACCGCACCACACCCCGGCCAGCGCTTACGCCGAATTGCTTCAAGTCATCAGCCGGGCAATTCAGCGCGGCGGAAAAATCATCATTCCCTCCTTTGCGGTTGGACGCACTCAAGAAATCGTCTACGATATTCACCAAATGATTGACCGGAACGAGATTCCCCATATTCCAGTGTTTGTGGATAGCCCACTGGCCGTGCATACTAGCGATGTTTTCAAAAAGCACCGCGAATGTTTTGACGCCGAAACCTGGGAATTTATGCAAAATGGCCGTCACCCCGCGCTGGATTTTAACGGCTTGACTTACATCCAAAACGTGGAAGAATCCAAGGCGCTGAATGAGCGCCACGAGCCGATGGTGATTATCTCGGCCTCGGGCATGGCCGAAACTGGACGCATTTTGCACCATCTAAAAAACAACATTGAAGACCCGCGCGCCACGATTGTGATCGTCTCGTGGCAGGCGCCCTACACGCTGGGGCGCCGCCTGGCCGACCGCGAAGAAAAAATCAAAATCTTTGGCGAGGTTTTTTATCGCCGCGCAGAAGTTGCCACGATCGGCGGTTTTTCGGCGCATGCTGGTCAAGACCAACTGGTGGAATACGGTGTGGCCGCGCAGGGCAAACGCGAAGGTGTTTACCTGGTGCATGGCGAGTTTTCTGCCGCGACATTGCTAAAAACCAAACTGGGCGAGCATGGCATACATAACGTTCAATACCCAGACTTGCACCAGTACGTTGAGATTTAAGGTATAATTTCGCGCCGCTCACCACTGGAGAGGTGCCAGAGTGGTCGAATGGGACGGTCTCGAAAACCGTTGTAGGCTCCGGTCTACCGTGGGTTCGAATCCCACCCTCTCCGCCAGCGAAAGACTTTTCGCTTTCAGCGCCCGCTTTTAAAAAGCGGGCGCTTTTTGTGTCAAACTGGATATTGCACCGTATAATAAATGTATGAGCAAACGGACATCTACCGCCAAATCAGCCACCGCGCCCAACTGGGAACAAATTTTTCAGGCCGGGCAGAATCAAACCCTGTTGCTCACGCTGGAAGTTCACTCCGCGCTGGAAGCGATTGACCTGCGTCAGTCGCCCGACCCGCAGACGGCGCTGACCGGCTGGCAAAATTCCGCGCCCGAAGCGCTTTTGTGGGCCGAAGGCGACGAACACAAAACCCTGCCCGGCGCGCTCAACCGCCAAAAACTTTCCCGCGCCGCCACCCTGCTGATTTGGACAACTCCGCCCGACGGTGAAACCCTGCGCCAGGCGCTGGAAACCGTTCAGCCCCGGCGGGTGGTGATTTTTGGACAGGCGCCCGCCGCGCCCGAAGCCGGGCAGTTTCTGCGGCTGCTGGCGGGGAAAATCAACTTTGTGCTGCGTCAGAAAAATGGGCAGACCAGCCTGGGCGAATTGGCCGCGGCTTGCGCCCAAACGGAAACCGCCATCCGCTGGGGCGTGAAGTGGCT
>MNXJ01000042.1 GCA_001872455.1 Anaerolineae bacterium CG2_30_57_67
CCGCGCAAATCGCAGATTTGCGCCACCGTTGGCTGCCCATTTTGCCAATCTTTTGGACGGGTTCTTATCTGTTCAGTGCCTATCAAACGGCTCTAAAATTTCAATTTTCCGGTTTCTGCGGCGCAACCGCGACATATATATCGCGCCACTGGTTCTTGTTGCGTAACATCAGAAAATAAAAAAGATGGAGAAATTCTCGTTTCTCCATCTTTTTTAGATATAGCGCGGTGTTATTGTAAAACCGGCTCGGCGGGGACAATTTCTTTCCAGAAAGTGTCATCAGTGGTGACGTTGCCTGTATCGCGCAAGTCTTTGAGCCACTTGCTAAAGGCGGTTTGCTTGAGTTTGGTGAACTGGTCGGCAGTCAGCGGGCGTTGTTCACGTCCGAGCAGGCGGATGATGTGCCAGCCGAAATCAGACTGAACCGGGGCGCTTATTTGACCAATGTCGGTCAGGGCAAAGGCGGCTTCTTCAAAGGGAGCGACCATCGCGCCATGGCCGAAGTAGCCCAGGTCGCCGCCGTTTTTGGAGTTGGAGGTATCTTGCGAAAGTTCTGCCGCCAACTTATTCCAGTCTTCGCCTTTGTTCAGGCGGTCAATCACGGCTTTGGCTTCGTCTTCGGTGGCGACGAGAATATGTTGCGCCCAGATGTAATCATCAGCGGGCTGCAAGTCTTTGACGACTTCGGCCATGATCTTTTCGCGCAAAAGAGTATTTTCAACCAGCGCGCGGAAGTCGTTTTGATTGAGTCCCGTGGAAGTTGCCAGGCTGGTCATCGATTCGGCGACGCGGGTCTGGTAGCCGGTGATGGTGTAGGGTGTCGCGGTCGGCTCTGGCAGGGATGTTGGCCCCTGAGTGGGTGCGGGCGTGGCTGTGGGCGCAGTGGTGGGCGTCTCGGTAAATTCCAGCGTGGCGGTCGGCGTCAGGCTGGGCAAGGGCGAGGCGGTTGGCGTGATGGTGACCAACGCCAGTTGAGCCGGGCTAAGCGTTACCGGGCCGGAGGTGGCAAAGGCGGTGGCTGTGGGAACCTCGGTGGGTGTTCCGTTGGTGTAAAAACGGAACTGTTCCTGCATGGCTTTGTCAATTTCATCAGCGCTGACAGTGATGCCCATTTTAGTGGCCTGTTGGCGGATAATACGCTCATCAATCATAAAATCAAGCGTTTGCTGGCCGACAGTTTCAGGGTTTTGCAATTGCTGGGCAATGCTGCTGAGAGTCTGCCCAAAGTTTGGATCCTGTAGCGGGTCTTGCGAGCCAAACATTTGAGCAAACTGATAGTATTGCTGGAACTGGCTGATCAGTTGCCCGCGTTGAAGTTTGACGCGCCCCTGAAATTCGCCAGCGGTGATGCGGTCGCCATTGACGGTGGCAACCGCGCGGTACTTCACAAATACCGTCGTAGAAAGAATGCCATAAGCAACCAGCCCAACGACCAGAACAATAATGCCCAAGGCGATGTGCTGAATCATCTGGCTCTGGCGGCGAACTACTTCAGAGTGCGCCAGATGTTTCTTGTTGGTTATTTTCGATTTTTTTTCCATAAGATATAAGTATTTGGGGCATGGGGGAAACCCATGCCCCAAATGACTGATTAGTCTTCGCGCCCTTCGTAGACGTAGGGCAGGAGGGCAATATGCCGGGCGCGTTTAACCGCCCCAGCGACTTCGCGCTGATGTTTGGCGCAATTGCCGGTTTGGCGGCGTGGTCGGATTTTGCCTTCTTCGGTCACAAAGCGCCGAAGCATGTCGGTATTTTTATAATCAACGACAAGGTGGCCGTCAGCACAAAACTGACAGATTTTGGGCCGCGAAAAGAAACGGCGCTCACCACCTTGTCCAGATTCTTGTTCTCTTTCGTCCATGGACGTTTACTCCGTATGAAAAGCGATTAGAAAGGAAATTCATCCTCGTCGGTGGAGGGGGGGGCATCGGGGGCGTCGGTTTGCTCGGCGTTGACGTGGTTGCCATCGCCGCGGCGTTCGCCCAGCATCATCATTTCGTTGGCAACAACTTCGACACTGCTGTGTTTGCCGCCTTCTTTGTCTTCCCAGCGGCGGGTTTGCAATCGGCCTTCGATGTAGACTTGCTGGCCCTTGGTGAGATATTGCTTGCAAATTTCAGCCAGGTTGCCCCAGGCGACGATGTTGAACCATTCTGTTTCAGAATGGCGCTCACCGTCAACGGTGTTCCAAGCGCGGCTGGTGGCAACGGTGAAGGTGGTGACAGGCCGTCCGGAGGGGGTGTAGCGCATTTCCGGTTCACGGCCCAGATGACCGATAATCATGACTTTGTTTAAGCCCCGACTCATAAAAGACTCCTCCAAAAAGCATCTGTGACAAGGACTAATTAGGCGACAAGGGTGATCATGAAACGCAGCAGGGATTCTTGAAAGCGAAAATTATGCTCCAAGTCTGCTGCGGCGGCGGGGTTCAGGGTGCAGTTGAACAGCACGTACTGACCTTCACGTTGTTTGTTGATGCGGTAAGCCAGCCGACGACGGCCCCAGACATCCACTTTATCTACGTTGCCGCCAGATTCGGAAATCCAGCCGCTTATTTTTTCGACTTCCGCTTTAAAAGCGTTTTCATCCAAATCAGCGTGGAAGATGCAAACTAATTCATATTGACGCATGGCAGGGAAACCTCCTTTCCTCGGGAATGCTCCCAGATGCAAGCCGCAGGCTTGACCAAGGGCGGAAAGCGCCCGCGCGGATAGCGTGGGCGAATTGACGGCCAACATTATAGCACAGGATACGTTATCTATGGATTTTCACGGCAGGCGGCACCATGGGTTTCTTAAAGTCACGATGCTTTTTATCGCGAATAGCGCAAATTGACGAATGGCGCGAATAACCCCATTAAAATTTATTTTTGTCCTGTTCATTTTCTTGTCTTGGGAGTATGCTTAATCCGCTTCTTACTCCCCACAAACGAGGTTCACATGCTCCGTTCTTTTTTCATCTACTTTTCCAAAGCCGCCTGGGCGCAAAAAATAGTCACGGGTTGGCGTTTCGCCTGGCAGGTCGCCTCGCGCTTCATCGCCGGGACGACCATTGACGAGGCCATTCGAGTCGTTCAGGGCCTGAATGCCAAAAATATCAACGCCACGCTCGACCAGTTGGGCGAGCACACTTCCACCCCCGAAGAAGCCAACCGCGCCGCCGATGGCATTTTGGCCGTGCTGCATGCCATCCGCAACGCCAGCGTGCGCGCCAACGTTTCCATCAAACTCAGCCAGATTGGCATGGGCATGGATGACCAGGTTTGTCTGGATAATTTGGAACGCATCCTGACGCGCGCCCGGCAGTATGGCAATTTCATCCGCATTGACATCGAAGACAGCCCCTGGGTGGATAAAACCATTGAAATCTACCGCGCCGCGCTGGAAAAAGGCTTTACGCCCAAGACGGTCGGCCTGGCCGCCCAGGCCTATCTCTTCCGCGCCGAAAAAGACGTGCGCACCCTGGCGGGCGAAGGCGTTCCCTTTCGCCTCGTCAAAGGCGCGTATCAAGAACCGGCCAGCGTCGCCTTCCCCAAAAAAGCGGATGTGGACGCCAATTACGATACCCTCGCCTCCATTTTGATGGACGCCTCGCTGGCGCAAAAGACGCAACTCAGCGCCGATGGCCTCGTCCCGGCCATCCCCGCGCTGGCAACGCATGACGAAAAACGCATCGCTTTCGCCAAAGCCTACGCCGATAAAATCGGCCTGCCCAAAAGCGGCCTGGAATTTCAAATGCTCTACGGCATTCGCCGTGACCTGCAAGACGAACTGGCCAAAGAAGGTTATCCCGTGCGCATCTACGTTCCCTTTGGCACGCACTGGTATCCCTACTTCATGCGCCGCCTGGCCGAACGCCCGGCCAACGTCTGGTTCTTCGTATCCAGCTTCTTTAAAAAATAATTCCCTTGACCCCACTTGCTCTGATCACCGGCGGCGCACACCGGCTGGGGCGGCTTTTCGCATTGGAAGCCGCCCGGCAGGGGTACGCCGTCGCGCTGCATTATCACCACTCGCGCTCACAGGCCGAAGCCACTGCGCAAGAAATCCGCGCCCTGGGACATCCGGCCTTTTTGCTTTCAGCAGATTTGAGCGACGTGCGCCAGATTTTCGCCTTATTTGATGAACTCGACCGCAGCCTGGTCGTCGCGCCGGGCAGCGAACTGCGTCTGCTGGTCAATTCTGCCGCCGTCATGCCCGCCGCTGATATTTTGAGCCTCGCGCCGGAAGACTGGGACGCCACCCTGGCGCTCAACCTGCGCGCGCCGTTTGTGTGCGCCCAACAGGCCGCCCGCCGCATGACCGGCGGCGGCCTGATTGTCAACATCAGCGACGTGGCCGCCGAAAAAACCTGGAGCAAATATCCGGCCTACACCGTCAGCAAAGCCGCGCTCGAAACGCTGACCAGAATCCTGGCGCGCGCTCTGGCGCCCTCCGTGCGAGTCAACGCCATCGCGCCCGGGCTGGCGCTACCCGCCGAGTCGCTCTCGCCCGAAGCCTGGGACAAACTGACCGGGCGGCTGCCGCTTCCGCGCGCCGCCTCGCCCGCCGAACTGACCTCCGCCCTCGAATTTTTGCTCAAAAACGAGTATATTACCGGCCAGGTCATCCGTGTGGATGGTGGCTATTCGCTGATTTAATTTAACCGCACTGCCCTGTGTTGCTGAGGTGAAAAATGAGCCTTGCCCTCTCTGAAAAATTACGCTCCGAAGGTGAGCGCGCGCTGACGTTTTTCGCCGCGCTGACGCCCGAACAATGGAACGCGCCGGTGTACACCGAAGGCGAAACCTGGACGGTGCGCAGCGTGCTGGCGCATTTCGTCACCGCCGAGCGCGGCTTTCTGAAAATTTTCGCCGATATTCTGGCGGGCGGCCCCGGCTCCAGCGATGATTTCGACATCAATCGCTACAACGCCAGCCAGCAGGCCAAAACTGCCGACTTGCCCCCGGCGGAACTGCTGGCGCTTTTTGGTCAGACGCGCGCCGAAATGGTCGATTTTGCCGCCGGGCTGAGCGAGGCCGACCTGCAAAAAACCGGCCGTCACCCCGCGCTGGGAATTTCCACGCTGGGCGAAATGCTCAAACTGGTTTATCTGCACAATTCCATGCACTTCCGCGATTTAAAAAAGGCGCTGGAAAAATAGTTGATGAAAACAAGTTTTGTTTCCGCGCTGCACTTTTTGCTCGCCTACCTGCTCGGTTTTGCGCTGGCGCGCTATTTGGGCGTACCGCTTTCGCCGCTGGCGTTTGGGCTGGGGCTGGCCTGGCTGATGAGTTTGCTCGGCGCGGCGGCCTGGCTGGATGACGCTTTTCGCAACCCGGCACAGCCTTTCCGCGCGGGTGAAACGCTCGAAGCGCGTTTACGAACCCGTCAGCGCCGGTTGCTGGCTGGCCTGGCCGCGCTGACCCTGGCCGCCGCGCTGACGGTGACGATGGCCGCCCTGCATCTGCTGACGATTGCCTCGCTGACGCTGATGGCGCTGACTGCGCTGGCGCTGCTGGCGTGGGTCGTCCCGCCCGTGCGCCTGGCGCAGCGCGGCCTGGGCGAGTTCGCCCTGGCGCTGGCCGCCGCCGATTTGACCCCCGCGCTGGCTTTTACCCTGCAAAATGGCGGCGTTCATCGCCTGCTGGCCGCCTTCGTTTTTCCGCTCACGTTTTTGGCGCTGGCTTATTTTGTTGCCGTCACCTTCCCCGCCCTGGCGACTGACCAGAAATTTGGCCGCCAAACTTTTCTGGCGCGTTTCGGCTGGCAGGTAGCGGTGCCTGCGCACAATGGTTTTTTGGCCGCCGCCTATCTTTTGCTGGCCGCCGCGCCGTTTTTTGGCGTACCTTTTGCGCTGATTTGGCCCGGTCTGCTGACCCTGCCGCTGGCCGCCCTGCAAATCTATCAATTTCTGCGCCTGGAAAATGGCGAAAAACCCCTCTGGCCGCTGCTCACCCTCAACGCCGCCGCTATTTTTGGCCTGACAACCTACCTGCTGGCGTTTACGCTCTGGATGAGATGAAGCAGTGATCAGTGATTAGTAATCAGTCACTGTTTACTGACAACTGGCCACTGACCACTGACCACTGACAACTGACAACCATGCCTGAATTCCTCACCCTCCTCCCCCCTGATTCTGCCCGCGAAAAATGGCTGGCAGAAATTTCCCCGCTGAACGAGGCTTCCGTTGTGGAGGCCGCCTCCGCAACCGGGCGCGTCACCGCTGAAGATGTGACTGCGCCGCATCCGCTCCCGGCCTTTCCGCGCTCGACGGTGGATGGCTACGCCGTGCGCGCCCGCGACACCTTCGGCGCCTCCGACACCCTGCCCGGCTACCTGACGCTGATTGGCGAAGTGCCAATGGGCGCGGCCCCCGCTTTCGAGATTCAGCCCGGCCAGTGCGCTCTGATTCACACTGGCGGCATGATTCCGCCCGGCGCCGACGCCGCCCTGATGCTGGAATATACGCAGCCGGTCGGCGTAGAAATTGAAGTGCTCAAATCGGTGGCCGATGGCGAAAACATCCTGCGCGTGGGCGAAGATGTCGCCGCCGGGCAAGTTGTCTTGCCGCGTGGCGTGCGCCTGCGCCCGGCAGAAATCGGCGGGCTGATGGCGCTCGGCATTCAGCGGGTGAACGTCGTCCGCGCGCCGCGCGTGGGGCTGCTTTCCAGCGGCGACGAAGTCATTCCGCCCGTGCAAACCCCGCTGCCGGGGCAGGTGCGCGACATCAACGCCTACACCCTGGCGGCGCTGGTCAGCAAAACTGGCGGCGAACCGATTCAGTATGGCATCATCGGTGACGATTTTGCCGCCCTGCAAAGCGCTGCCGCCCGCGCCCTGGCCGAATGTGACGTGCTGATAATCACCGCCGGTTCCTCGGCTTCGACCCGCGACATGACCGCCGACGTCATCAAGACCCTCGGCGCGCCGGGCGTGCTGGTGCACGGATTGAATACCCGCCCCGGAAAACCGACCATTTTGGGCGTTTGCGGCGGCAAAGCGGTGATTGGCCTGCCGGGCAACCCGGTCAGCGCGCTGGTAAACGGCTACATGATGGTCGTGCCGCTGTTGGAAAAATTACTCGGCCTGCCCAGCGGACGCCCGCGCCCGACGGTTCGCGCCCGGCTGACGGTCAATCTCGCCTCGCAGGCCGGGCGCGAAGACTGGCAGCCGGTGCGTCTGCTCCCCGCCGAGGCGGGCGAGAGCTGGCTGGCCGAACCCGTCTTCGGCAAATCCAATCTCATTTTCAGCCTGGCCGCCGCCGATGGCCTGCTCAAAATTCCCCCCGACGTGACCGGCCTCGCGGCTGGCGCAAGCGTCGAAGTCTTGCTGATGTGAAACCTATGTCCCTCTACCTCCACGATATTCCCCTGCCGCAGGCGCAAGAACGCTTGCAAACCGCCCTGCGTGACGCCGATTTGTGGCGCACCCTCGGCGCGGAAGAAATTCCGCTTGACGAAAACGCCCTCGGGCGCATCACCGCCGAACCGGTCTGGGCGATTAAGTCCTCGCCGCACTATCACGCCTCGGCCATGGACGGTTTTGCCGTCCGCGCCGAAGCGACTGCCGGAGCGCTGCCCTCCGCCCCGCGCACGCTCGTCGTGGAGGCCGAGGCAAAATACCTCGATACCGGCGACCCGCTGCCAGCCTGGGCGAATGCCGTCATCCCCATCGAAAATGTCGAATCGCTGGCCGAAAACGGCCAAATCGCTGCGGATGTCCGCCACCCGGCCTCCATCCGCACTCGGGCCTCCATCGTCCCCTGGAGTCACGTCCGCCCGATTGGCGAAGACATCGTGGCGACGCAGTTGGTGCTGCCCGCTGGGCATCCGCTTGGCCCCTATGATTTGGGCGCGATTGCCGCCGCTGGTCACGTCACCGTGCGCGTGGCGCGCCGCCCGCGCGTGGCGATTTTGCCCACCGGAACGGAACTCGTGCCAATTGGCGCAGAACTGCGCTCTGGCGATATTTTGGAATACAACTCGCTGGTCATGGCCGCCCAGGTGAGGGCCATGGGCGCCGAACCGCTGCGCTTTCCCATCACCATTGACGATTTCGACCAGATTTGCGCGCGCGTGGCCGAAGCCGCCCGAACCTGTGACCTGATTTTGCTCAACGCCGGTTCCTCTGCCGGGGCCGAAGATTTCTCCTCGCGCGTGGTGGAAAAACTGGGGCAGCTGCTGGTGCATGGTGTCGCCGTCCGCCCCGGTCACCCGGTGATTTTGGGCATGATTAACCGCCCGGACGGCGCTCTGCCGATTGTGGGCGTGCCGGGCTATCCGGTTTCTGCCGCGCTGACGGTGGATATTTTCGTCGAACCGCTGATTGCCCGCTGGCTGGGGCGTAGACCGGCGGAATTACCGCTGGCGCAGGCGGTTTTCACCCGCAAAACCGCCTCCCCGGCGGGCGACGACGATTTTGTGCGTGTGGTGGCCGGGCGGGTGGGCGAAAAACTGCTCGCCGCGCCGCTTTCGCGCGGAGCGGGCGTCATCACCTCGCTGGTGCGCGCCGATGGCCTGGTCGTCATTCCCAGCGGCGCGCAGGGCGTCGAAGCGGGCGAAACCGTTCAGGTGCGGCTGATGCGTCCCGCCAGCGACCTGGAGCGAACGATTTTCTGCATCGGCTCGCATGACGTGATTCTCGACCTGCTGGCGCAATTTCTCTCCGAGCGCGGGCGGCGGCTGGTTTCGGCCAATGTCGGCTCGCAGGGCGGGCTGGTCGCGCTCAAGCGCGGCGAAGCGCATCTGGCCGGTTCGCATCTGCTCGACCCGGCGACCGGCGAATATAATCTGGCCGCCATTCGCCGCTATCTGCCCGGCGTGCCGGTGCAGGTGATGGCGCTGGTGCGCCGCGAGCAGGGGCTGATGGTGCAGCCCGGCAACCCCAAAGCGATTGCCTCGCTGCAGGATTTACTGCGCCCAGACGTGACCTTCATCAACCGGCAGCGCGGCGCGGGAACCCGCGTTTTACTGGACTATCAACTCGAAAAACTGGGAATCGCCGCCGAAGCGGTGCGCGGCTACGCTGACGAGGAGTACACGCATCTGGGCGTGGCTGCCGCAGTCGCCGGGGCGCGCGCCGACTGCGGCATGGGCATCCCCGCCGCCGCGCAGGCGCTCGGCCTGGATTTTGTGCCGCTTTATCACGAACGCTACGATTTGGTCATTCCCAAAATTCACGCCGCGAGCGATTTGCTGGCCCCGCTGTTTGATTTGCTAAAATTGCAATCTTTTCAAAATGCTGTGGCCGCGCTTCCCGGGTATGATATCGGCGTGATGGGAACCCTGATTGCGGAGATAAACTGATGGCAAACGCTTTAGTCATAGATGACAATCGTCAAACCGCCGATTCGCTGGCGGAACTGCTGAAGGCGCTCGGCCTGCAGGCCCGCGCCGCCTACGGCCCCGGCCCTGGTATGAGCATTTTGGGCGGCGACGTGCCCGACGTAGTTTTTCTGGATATTAATATGCCCGGTGTCAGCGGCTTTGAAATTTTGAGCTATATTGTGCGCGAACCGCGCCTGGCCAAAGTGCCGGTTTTCGTCTGCACCTCCGATGACCAGCCCAAAACGCGCGAATTGGCTTTGCGCGGCGGGGCGCGTGGTTTTCTTGTCAAACCGGTAATGCTCGATGGGCTGGTACAGTCCCTGCGACGGATTGGTCTGTCCGTTTCTTAAACGGTGAATTTAAAATCTAGACAAATCTACTCTAAAATATTTTACTTTTGTTAATCCTCCTGAAGCCTGAGAATAAAGGCGGGTATAATCTCTTCAGGAGGAACAAATGTCCCTAACGATTGGAAATTTTGTACCCGATTTTGCGCTGGCGGATGAAACCGGCGCTGTGCGCCACCTTGCCGATTTTCGCGGTCAGGTGGTCGTTTTGTATTTTTACCCAAAAGATGACACGCCCGGCTGCACCACCGAAGCCTGTAACTTTCGTGACGATTATTCCGCCTACGTCAAGGCCGGGGTAACGGTGTTGGGCGTCAGCCCCGATTCGGTAAAATCGCATCTCAAGTTTCAGCAAAAATATCAACTTCCCTTTCCGCTGCTGGCTGATGTTGACCATCAAGTGTTCGAGGCTTACGGTGTGTGGGGACCGAAAAAATTCATGGGGCGCGAGTATATGGGTGTTTCGCGCACCACGTTTGTGATTGACCCGGCGGGCAACCTGAAGCAAATTTTTGAAAATGTAAAACCATCTGATCACAGCGCAGAAGTCTTGGCGGCGGTCCGCGCCTAGGAATTTTGCATGAAGAATGACCTTTTGCGCGCCCGATACGTCACATTTGCCCTGCTTGGGCTGGTGCTGACGTTTTATCTGTCCATTGCGTTAAACTGGTCTTTCTGGCTGGCTGGCGCGGCGGGCTTTGCGACCGCCGCCGCGCTGGTGGTTGTGCTGGAAATCTGGACGCGTTTATTTTCGCGCCGCGCTGCCGTGTCAGACGGGTTGCGTGATGTTTTGGGCAGCGAACTTCGGATTGAGACGCAACTTGCTTTGGTGTTTCAACAAAAAATTATCGAAGCCTGCTCCGAACGGGATATTCTCGAAGCCACCCTGCAAACCGGCGGCAGCTTGCTTCACGCGCAGGGGGCGTCTTTTGTGCCATTTGATGAATATGCCCAATCCCTCCCGGCTCTCATGCAGGGGGATGTGCCTGCCTCGGCTTTGCAGACTTGGTCAGCGCGGCTAAAAATGCCCGAGACTCGCACTACTTGTAAAAATTGCCAGGTTTTGCACGGTGGACTTGGCTGCGTTTTGATTCCAACGGAAGTCGAACGGGTTGCCTCTGCGCGTTGTTTTCCATTGATGGTGGCCGGGCGCGAAGCGGGAGTAGTCAACTTTTTTTTTCCAAAAGATTGTGAACTGGCCTCTGCCGAGCGCATTTTTTTAATCGAAATCTTGTTTTTAGCCGGGCAGGCGCTGGAAAACTTGCGTTCGCGCGATCAGGAAATCATCGCTTTGCGCTATCTGCAAACGGTCTCTGCGCCCAAATCTGACCTGACGCTTTTGCTCAATAACTTGCTCGAAAATGTTCAGCGTGCGTTGGATACAGATTTTGCCCTGCTTTATTTGCCGGGTGGCTTACAAAGCGGAATTGTCTCTGCGCCGGTACTTTTATCGGTGCTGCGGAGTGACTCAATTCTTCCCATTGATATTCCCGATCAAACTTTCCTTGATGGCTTGTGGCAAAGCGCCTTGAAATCTGGACAGAGCATTTCGCTTGAAAACGTGAATATCAACAACCGCGAAATGTGGAAAGTGTTGCTTACAGTTCCATTGGTTTGGCATGAAAAATCCCCTGCTGGCGTGATGGTGCTTGGCTCCAATTCATCCCAGGCATTTGCGCCACGTCAGCGGGTGCTGCTTGAAACCCTGGCTGCCCAGGCCGCGCTGCTGATTCAAAATGCGCGCCTGATGGTTCAGGTAGAATATCAGGCGGTGGTGGATGAGCGCGCCCGCCTGGCGCGCGAAATTCACGATGGACTGGCGCAAACGCTGGCTTTTCTCAAAATTCAAGCTGCTCAAATGCAAAGTTATCTTTCGCGTGGTGAACTAGATCGGCTGACCAATACCCTGCAAGCCAATTACCGCACCCTTTCAGATGCCTATCTGGACGCACGTCAGGCCATTGATAATTTGCGCCGCACCCCGGCCTCCAGCCTGCGTGATTGGGTCGGCACGGTTATTGTTGACTTTGAGCAAGGAAGCGGTCTTAAAGTGGAATTGGATGACGCGTGCCTCGACTCTGCTCAATTTGCGCCCAACGTGCAGGCGCAGCTCATTCGCATCGTGCAGGAAGCGTTCAGTAACATCCGCAAGCACGCCCAGGCCAGTCATGTTTGGCTGATTGCCCGTAAACGTGACAGCCTTTTTTTTCTGGCTGTGCGTGATGACGGGAGCGGTTTCCAACCGGAGCAAATCGAATTGGCCTCGCGCTACGGTTTGCGCGGAATGCGCGAGCGTGCCGATGGCATTGGCGCGGATTTTCAAATCATCAGCCGGCCCGGCGAGGGCACGACCATTTCGCTTTCCCTGCCAGTTTCCGTTGAGGAGGAACTGTGAATCGGGTCATAAAACTACTGGTTGTAGACGACCACGCTCTCTTTCGACGCGGGTTGATCGGTCTGTTGGCGGAAATGCCCGAATTTGTTGTCATCGGTGAAGCCTCCAACGGCCAGGAAGCCCTGACATTACTGGAGAAAGTGCGCCCAGATATTCTTTTGCTGGATATTAATATGCCGGTGATGGACGGCATCCAGGCGCTGATTAGCCTGCGAAAAGTTTCTCCCGACCAAAAAGTGCTGATGTTGACTATTTCGCAAAATGATGACGACCTGATCGGTGCAATTGTGGCCGGGGCCAATGGTTACCTGCTCAAAAACACGGAGCCGGAAGCCCTGCGCGAAACGATTTTACAGGTTTTTGCGGGTAATTCTGTGCTTTCCCCTGAAGTGACCACGCGCGTCTTACTCACGCTTCGCCGCGCCCAAAGCGACCGGGGCCGCTCCTTGTTGAGCGAGCGCGAGGTGGATGTGCTGCGCTGCCTGGCGCGTGGTCAGACGACCGCACAAATTTCGGGCGCGTTGTTTATTTCAGAAAACACGGTCAAAACCCACATTCGCCACATCCTGGAAAAAATGGAAGTCAATAACCGCGCCGAAGCGGTCGCCAAAGCCTCGCAAATGAATTTATTGTGACGCGCCGAAAAAGACCCAATCTCGCCCGGATTTTACCGTCAGGGCGAGTTTTGCTTTAATTTGTTGAAATTCGGGGCTGTCCGCCTCTTCTGCCGAGAGGCCCCACAGCACCAGCACGGCTTTTTTCTCGGCGACGGCTTTGAAGACCAGCGCATATTCTTCCGGCCTGTCTCCGCTCATAAAGTAAATATAGGAAGGTCGTTCCAGTGTGGCGTAGATGGCCGGCGGGCTGTTGCTGTAAATCGCCGTCGTGGCGGGCAGGCTGTGCAGGAAAGTTGCTGCGCCGGATTGCGACCAGCGCACGCCGGCGTAGCCCTGACCATCGAGACGCATTTGCCGGGCGGCGCTGACCAGATTGACGGCGGCGAAGCCCTGCCAAATGAGAATCAACGCCAGTAAAATAAATTTTCCGCGTGAGCGCCATAAGCGCTCCAGCGCGAAAAATGGCAGAAAAAGCAGGCTGAGATACAGCGGGGCCAGAATCCGCTGCAGGAAGCGCGTGGCCGGATCGAAAAAACTCATCGAGAAGAGCACCATCGCCAGATAGGTGAAGCCGAAAACCCCGCCCGCCAGGGAGAGTTTTTCGGCGCGCGAGGCGGCTTGCCCGCGCCAGAGCGCCCAGCCGATGACGGCCAGCGCGGCCAGGCCGGTCAGCGCTACGAGCGTTGCGTGCAGCGGGCTGATGGATTTCCACAGCGCTGGGAAGGGAATCAGCCAGCGGCTGAGATTCTGCAACCCGAGCGCCAGGTTGTCGGTGTTTAGCCCGTAAAACGCGGCGACGCGGTTGGTGCCGACGTGCGCCGTCAATTCGTTGCGCGCAATCCAGGCGATTGGCAGGGGCAGGCTGGTCAGCAGGTAAAACCCTGTCAGTTGCAGGCGTTCCTGCCAGTTTTTGGCTTCCAGCCACAGGGTTAGCCCCAGCGCGGCGAAGAGCGCCAGGCCGACGTAGCGCGTCAAGATTGCCAGTCCTACCATCAGCCCCAGCGCGGCGGCAAATCGTTTTTGACGGGTTGCCAGCAGTTCATCCAGCGCAAGAAAAGCCAGCAGAACGAAAAAAAGGAACAGCGGTTCGGTGATGGCGTAGGAATGTACCCCGAAAAGGTCAGCGTTGAGCAGGTAGAGCGAGCCAATCAGCGCCGCCAGCCAGCTGCTGCGGGTTGCGCGCCAGCCAATCAGCCCAAAGAGCAGGCCGTTGAGCCCCAGTAGAAAAATGTTCAGCCAGCGCGCCGCGTTCAGTGGGTCAATCCCGCTCAGGCCGATGGCAGAAAGCGTCAGCGAAAAGAGCGGCGGGTAGTGGGTGATGGGTTCGAGGTCGCTCGCCAGCCAGATTTCGCTGTAGCCCTGGCCGTTGATGATGGCGCGTGCGCCGCCGATGTAGGCGATGGAGTCGTTAATCAGCCCTGCGCCGTGCGGGGTCGCCAGGCGCAGGAGAATCATCGTCGAAAAGGCCAGCGCCATCAGCGCGGCCAGCGGCAGTAGGTTTTGTCGCAGTTTCATCGTTTTTACGGGCCGCGCACCAGCAATTTGTCATTGCGAATGACAATCATGGTTTTGTCCCAGTTGTTGATGCGAAATTCGCCGCTATAACTTTTTTTATCGCCAATCGTGACGTAGTATTTGTAGGTTCCCCAGGGAATTTCAAAGCTGAGGATGCGCGTGAAGGCGTAAGATAAATATAGCGGATAATTGCCGTTGGCTGAAACGCCGGTGAGCGTGATGGTGGCGTTTTTGAAATCGCTCTCGTTGGAAACCACAATCAACCCCACCCGGCCATCGTTGGGAACGCCGTTGGCGGCCAGTGTCCCCTGAAATTGCGTTGGCGATACTGCGGGTGTCAGGGTGGTAGTTTCAGTGGGCGTTTCGCTGGGGGTGGCGGTTTCGGCGGGCGTGGGGGTGGCTGGGATGGGCGTTTCTGTCGGAGTCAGGCTGGCTGTCGCTGTGGGGGCGGCAGTCAGCGTTTCGGCCACCATCGTTTCAGCCAGGGCGCTGATGGTGGCGGCCTCATCCGGTGTCGGGGGAGGCCGCGTGGCGGGGGCGCAGGCGCTCAGGCCAATAATAAAAATTACCAGGAGAAGAAGAATTTTTTTCACGATTTTATACCTTGTTTTGCCCTGCGATTTCTAAAAACTGTGTCAGGGTTTGGCGTAACAGCCGTTCGGGCATTGCGCCTACCTGACGATGAACCTCTTTGCCGCCTGATACAAAAAGCATGGTGGGAATGCCTTGAACACCATATTGTCCGGCCCATTTTGAATTTTCATCGGTGTTGACCTTGGCGATGATGACTTTTCCGTCAAATTCTTGCGCCAACTTGTCAAGAATCGGCGCGACCATTTTGCAGGGACCGCACCAGGGCGCCCAGAAATCCACAATAACGGGGATAGGCGATTTTAGAACAGTTTGCTCAAAGGCGTCATCAGTGACGTGTATAGGTATGTTCATGGTTTCTCCTTCTCGGTATTTTGGCCGATTTTTAAAAATGCAGAATTGTTTTTGCGCGTTGGTGTTCCCTTTTTTGTCGCGCGGTAGTATACCATAGCGAGCCATAGGGGCGTGATATAATCGCGCCCCTATGGCAGATTTTCTCTTAAAATGGCGCGCAGGCCTGGCGCGCAGCAGTAAGGCCGCTTTTGGTCGGCTTTCTGGTCTGTTGGGCGCTACCGAAATCAAAAATGAAACTTGGGATGACTTGGAAGCCCTGTTTGTTCAGGCCGATATGGGCATGGAAAGCGCCGCTGCAGTGCTTGTTGCCCTTAAAGCGGCGGTAAAACGCGACGGGCTGACGCGGGCTTCTGATTTACAGGCGCTTTTGCGCGCCGAATTATGCTCTCGCTTAACGCCTCCGCCCGTGCTGGATTTTTCCGTTAATCCGACGGTGATTTTGCTGGTGGGCGTTAACGGTTCTGGCAAAACCACCACCGCCGCCAAGTTGGCGCAGCGCTATCAGCAACAGGGCAAAACGGTACTTTTCGGCGCGGCGGATACTTTTCGCGCGGCGGCGGTAGACCAGTTACAGGTTTGGGGCCAGCGCCTGGGCGTTGAAGTCATCTCTGGCGCGGCGGAAAGCGATCCTGGCGCGGTGGCCTTCAGCGCCGTTCAGGCTGGCCTGGCGCGTGGCGTAGATTTGGTGCTGGTAGATACCGCCGGGCGCTTGCACACTCGCTTCAACTTGATGGAAGAACTCAAAAAAGTATACCGCGTGGTGGGCAAAGCCTTGCCGGGCGCGCCGCACCACGTTTGGCTGGTGCTGGATGCCACCACGGGGCAGAATGCCCTGCATCAGGCGCGCGCCTTCAAGAGCGCCGTCCAGGTGACCGGCGTGATTCTTTCTAAACTCGATTCATCCGCGCATGGCGGAATGGCCTTTGCCATTCAGCGCGAACTCGGCCTGCCGATTCTCTTTGCCGGATTGGGCGAAAAGCCCGAAGACCTGACGCCCTTTGACCCGCAAGCGTTTGTAGACGGTATTTTGGGGTAAATTTAGAAAAGGTGAAACCATGCAAGATTTAATTGACCGCTTACAACAAGCCGACGAATTGATTGCCCAGCTTTTGGAGCGTCTTTGACTACGCTAACAAGGAAACCCAGTTGGCCGCGCTCGAGGACCAGATTGCCGAAGCGGATTTTTGGAACGACCCCAAAAATGCTCAAAAAATAAGCAAAACCGCCGCCGCTTTGCGCGACGAAGTTGATTCCTGGAACAAGTTGCGCCGTCAGGTGACTGAAACGCGCGAGTTGGCAGAACTCAACGATGATGGTCTTCGCCCTGAACTGGAGGTCGAAGTGGACGCCATCGAAGTGGAATTGCAAAAGCGTGCTTTTGCGGCTATGCTCTCTGGCCCCTACGATGCGGGTGACGCTATTTTGGCGATTCACGCCGGCGCGGGCGGTACTGACAGCCAGGATTGGGCGCAAATGATTCAGCGTATGTTTTTGCGCTGGGCTGAACTGCATGGTTATCAGGTGGAACTTCTCGACCAGACCGAAGGTGAAGAAGCCGGAATCAAATCCTGCACGCTGGCAATCAACGGAAAATACGCTTATGGCTATTTGCGCTCCGAACTGGGCGTGCACCGCCTGGTGCGACTTTCCCCCTTTGATGCGGCGCACCGCCGTCACACTTCTTTTGCGCTGGTAGAAGTCTTGCCGCAGGTGGCAATGGACAGCCCCGAAGTGCAAATCAACCCGGAAGACATCACCATTGACGTATACCGTTCCAGCGGGGCGGGCGGCCAAAATGTGCAAAAAAATTCCACCGCCATTCGCATTACGCATCTTCCCAGCGGGCTGGTAGTCACCTGTCAGAATGAACGTTCTCAAACGCAAAATCGCGAGTCAGCCATGGGTGTCTTGCGCGCGCGCTTGTTGAGAATTCAGCAAGCCAAAAAGGAGGAAGAAATCGCCGTTCTCAAAGGAGACTATACCAAGGCTGAATGGGGCAGCCAGATACGCTCCTATGTTTTGCACCCGTATCAGATGGTTAAAGATCACCGCACCGAGTACGAAGTCGGCAATGCCCAAAGCGTGTTGGATGGTAATTTAGATGGGTTTATGGAAGCGTTTCTAAAAAATGCGGGGCAGGCTTAAGCCTGCCCCGCATTTTTTATTTTATGGCGCCGCCGTTGCGCTGGGCGTCATGGTTGCTCCGCCGCTGGTGACGGTTGCGCTCGGCGTAGCAGAAAAAATCAATTTTTGCTTGACAGTTTTCCGCGCCGCCGCTATAATCAGCCCGCTTAAGTCACAGGAAAAATTTGCACGAAGCAATTTTAAAGGAGTCTTCCATGCCGCCTCATCCAAAACGTAAACACTCAAAGGGCCGCCGCGATCGCCGCCGCGCCCATGACGCGTTGACTGCCCTCAATCTGGTTGAATGCCCCAACTGCCACCAGATGGCTTTGCCGCACACGGTTTGCCCCAACTGCGGGCAATACAAAGGCCGTGAAGTCATCGCTGTCGAAGCAGCCAAGTAACCCCGTCGAAACACTGGCGCGCCGTGACCAACACGGCGTGTTTGTGTTTAAAAGTCAGAGGTGAAAAATGACCATTGATATGCGTACAACCGCTTTCCTTTTCCCCGGCCAGGGTTCGCAATTCGTTGGCATGGGGCGCGAGTTGGTTTCTCTGCCTGCCGCTCGCGCTATTTTTGATGAGGCCGACGCCCTGCTTGATTTTTCCATGAGCCAGCTGATGTGGCAGGGCGCGGCGGATGAATTAAATGATACACTCAACACCCAGCCCGCGCTTTTCATCCACTCCCTGGCCGCCTACCGCACCTGGGAGAGTCTGCGCCCGGGGCTGATTCCCGCTTATATGGCTGGTCACTCGCTGGGAGAACTCTCTGCCCTGACCGCCGCTGGCGGGCTTTCCTTTGCCGACGGCTTGCGGTTGGTGCGTAAACGCGGTGAACTGATGAAGCAGGCTGGGGAACGTAACCCAGGCGGCATGGCCGCCATTCTGGGTCTTGACATTGTGACCCTTGAGCGCGTTTGCGCTGAAGCCAGCCAGCCTGGTGAAACGGTACAGGTTGCCAACGATAATTGCCCTGGTCAGGTTGTCATTTCCGGCCACAAAATTGCGCTGGAGCGCGCCATTGTTGGGGCAAAATCTGCCGGGGCCAAGCGCGCCCTGCCGCTGGCTGTCAGTATTGCCGCGCATTCTCCGCTGATGGAGAGCATTCAGGCTGAATGGAATGCTGCCGTGCAAGCCGCCGCTTTCAGCGACGTGAACCTGCCGGTTATCGGTAATGTTCACGCCGTGCCGCTTTTGCGCGCCGATGATTTGCGCGCCGACTTGGTTGCGCAAATGCAAAATCGCGTGCGTTGGACAGAATCAGTGCGCTGGATGAGCGCTGAGGGTGTAACGACTTTCGTTGAAGTCGGCGCTGGCACGGTGCTGGGCGGTTTGGTCAAACGGATTGTATCGGGGACAACGGCTTTTCCCCTGGGAAGCCTGCCAGATTTTGAGCAGTGCTAACCTTCAGCCGCCAGCAAGTGCCGCTCGGCTTGTTCCTTCAATCCCAATACAGTAAAAAGCTCTGCCGCTCGCAAAAAATAGTTGCGGGCGGTTTCTTTTGCGCCGATGCCTTGCAATAGCCAGCCATAATTGCCCGTTTGTGCGGCGATGCTGTAGCGGTCGCCGATGGTCAGGTAAATCGCGCAGGCTTGTTCCAACAGCGATTGTGCATTATCGCCTTGTCCACGCATCAGCGCGACTTGGCCGCGCGCGGCCAGCGTGTTGGCCTGCCCAAGCCGCGCGCCCAGGGCGCGGTAAATTTCATCAGCGCGCCGAAAAAATTTGGAGGCGCTCTCGTAATCTTGTTTCTGGAAACAGACTTCCCCCAAACCGTAGTACGTGTTCGCCTCGCCAAGCCGATTTTTTAACGAGCGGTAAATTTTTAATGCTTCGATATAGCATTTTTCGCTGTTGACATACTCTTCATTGCGGCGATAAATATCGCCCAACCCCTCAGCGCAAGTGGCTTCACCCAGACGGTGTCCCAACGCGCGGTAGAGCGCCAGAGATTCGTTGTAGCAACGTTGCGCGTCCGATAGGTCGCCTTGCAAGCACTGAAGATGTCCCATACCTTGCAGACAATTGGCCTCGCCCAGTCCGTGATGAATTTCGCGGTAGAGCGCCAGTGCGTCGCGGTAGCGAATTTGCGCTCGGTAGTGTTCGCCTTGCTGGAGCAAGACATCGCCCAGGTTTTGAATGCAATTTGCCTCGCCGAGACGGTCTTTGGCTGTGCGGCAAAGTGGCAGAGCGGCGCGATAGCGTTTTTCGGCCAGAGCGGTATCTCCCATCAGCCGGGCGACTTCTCCCAGGCTGCGGTAGCAGGTTGCCATTCCGGCCAGGTTTTCTTTGGCGCGGTACCCCTCCAGCGCGCGGGTGTATTCCTGTTCGGCGGCGTTGATTTCTGTCAGTTGCAGGTTTACATCCCCCAGTTTTTTTCGGCAGGCGGCCTCGGCTTCGGGTTGTTTATTGGCGTGGAAAAGTTCGATGGCTTTCGTATAGGCGCTGGATGCTTGTTCGTAGTCATCAACCCAGTAATGAACTTCGCCCAGGCGCGTCAGGGCTTCGGCCTGAGGAATGCTGGCCTGCATTTGCTGGTGGATATTGGCGGCCTGTTTGAAATAGGAGACTGCCATTTGCCGGTCTGAAAAATCTGGCAGGCTGGCGTAAAGTTCGCCGATTTGGGTGAGGACGGCGGCCAGGCTGGGCAGATTGGTGGTGTTGCCGCGCGTCAGCGCGCGGCGGCGTTCTTCGAGTATTTCGAGGGCGCCGGGCAGGTTGGTGGCGGGGAGGAGCGGCTCGGGTTGAAAGGCGTTGGCGGGGCTGGCCTCACTGCGGGGAGTGGAAATCCCCGGGGCATGAAATTCAAAGGCGGCGCTGTACCAGTCGAAAAAGTCGGGCGCGTTCATGTCGAGACGGTCCATTGCCAGGTCGGTCAGAAAGAAAATGACCGGCACGGGCAGCGCCTGGCGCAACAGGTCGCGCTCGGCATTGAGGGCGGCGGCGAAGGGTGGCCGGGCGGTGATGCCCGCGCTTCGGGCGTCAATCAGGTGTTCCATGCCGGTGACGGCCAGGGCGGCATTGCGCGGAGCGCGGAGCAGGGCACGGCCTTCGGAGGTGGCGGCCAACGCTTCGCGCAGGTTGAGCGGGTGGCGGTTGGAAAGGTCGAGGCGAATCAGGCGGGTGGCGTGCGGCTGGAGCTCGCTTGTGAGCCGGGCGATGATTTGGCCGCGATAGTTGGGGTCGTTGATGCGCGTCAGCCCGAGGCTGAATTGTCCCTGGTGGTAACGCACGAAGCGCAGCAGGCGTTCAAATTCGGTTGGAATGGATGTGTTGGTCTCGTCCATGCTGAACCTTCTGCGTCAGGCGGCGCGTAAAACGGTTCCGTGTTCGCGGCGGGCGCTTTCGAGCGCGGCTTTGAATTCGGGGGTATCCCACAGGAGCGGATGGACGCCAATCCAGCGTTCGGTTTCGTATTCGAGCGCGGCGCGGCGGTAGAGCAGGAAACGGCCATCTTCATCGGGGTTGATAGTGGCTTCGAGGTGGGTGCGCGCCAGCAGGCTGTAGTGCCGCAGGGTGAGTTTGCGCGCCATTTCGCCGCGCACGAGGCTGGCGGCGCGGTTGACGGCGCGCTCGTCAATGGCCTGATTCGATTCGAGCAGGGCCTCTTTGAGCAGACGCAACAGATCGCGCGGACAGCCACCAGAGAGATGCGCCAGACGTACGGCGATGGATGGGTCGGCGAACAGGTTTTTATCTACTCGCAGGTAGATGGCCTGCAAGAGCGCTTCGATGCTCTTTTCTTGAATGGCGTAGGTGTTGCCGCGTGGATAGACTGGCAGCATGGGCAGGGTTTCGGGCTCGTAGCGGTCTTCCACCGTTTCGCCGGGCGGGTTGTAGAGCAGGGAGATGGGCAGGACAAAGATGGTGTGGGCGTCAATGTCGTTGAGCAGGTCGGCGTTGGTGAGCACGGCCTGGCTAATCATCTCGGGCGGGTAGCGGTCGAGGTTGTCGAGAATGAAGATGATCCCGCGCGGGTAGGCTTTGGCTGATATGCGCCGCGCATCGGTCAGCAACAGATTGAGATTTTGGCGCAGTTGGTCGGGATATTTTTCCACCGCGTCTTTGACCTGTTCGCGCTGACTGCCGGTGGTTTTGCGCAATAGGCTGAGGCCGGAGAGCAATTTTCCCAGCGGGGTGTTGATTCCCAGCGCGGCATCGCCCGAAAATTCGATGATGCGCTCGACTTCTTTTTCTTCGACGTGCGTCACTTCCTGAAACCAGTCGGTGACGATTTTGACGCTTTTGAGCGGTAGGGGCTTGAGTCTTGGGTCGCTGTCGAAGGCTTCGTCGAGCAGGCGCAGCATTAGCAAAAACAGGTCGCCGAAGCCAATTTCGTTGGGGTCAGCCTGCTCGTTGACGACGGTGTAGAGCGGCAGGTAGCCTTCAGCGCGCGCCTGGTCCATCACGCGCGCCAGCTCGGTGGATTTGCCGCAACCGCGATGCCCGGCCAGGGCGATGTGGCTGAATTTCTGCTCGGCCTCTGCGCCGCTGAGACGGCGGGCAATGCGGTCGTGCAGGTTTGTGCCGCGCGCGGGGTCAAAGTCGCACCAGCGCGGGTCGCCGGGAGTCAGAGGCTCGTCGGGGTTGCAGTGACCGATAGCTTCGATAATCAAAGGGTTCATGATTGCGCCTTTCTGGTAGGGTCGCGGGATGATGTTTTTCGTGTTCCTTGGAAAGGTGCAAGATTTGTGCCACACGCCAGACGAAAATTAAGTATCCGATGTTACGCGGTACACCGTAGCACGACATTTATGTCGTGCTGAAAATTGGCGTCATCTAATTTTCAGACGCCTGAAGCCTGTCAAACAGCCCTATGATAAAGAAAAACGAAAATGCCATTGCGAGCCGCACCGCCCTGATATCACCCGCCAGGGCAGGTGTGGCGAAGCAATCCCCCCCTTTTTATCGGAGATTGCTTACCACTGCGTGGCACACGTCGTCGCGGAGAGCGCGCTCCTCGCAATGACAGCCTCCAAGCGGTGAATTGCAGTAAATTTGCTATTCGGGAACAACTCTATTTTCGCCAATCTGGTTCTCCAATTGGCAGGTGGAAGGTGGCGCAATACCAATAGTTTTGCGCTTTACCCTTTTTGAAATTGCTGGCGTTGGGTGGATGAAAAATAAAACATGATAAAATTTGAGCTTACTTCACCTACATCATCGGAAGATTAAATTGAAAATTACCTCCACTCTCCTTCCAGACGTTTTATTGATTGAGCCTCGCGTTTTTCAGGATGAACGCGGCTTTTTTATGGAAACTTATCAGGCGCGCCGTTTTGCCGAGGCAGGAATCCCTACAAATTTTGTGCAGGATAATCAATCAGGCTCACGTCAGGGGATTTTGCGCGGCCTGCATTATCAAATTCGTCAGCCACAGGGAAAGTTGGTGCGCGTGCTGGCTGGCGAAATTTTTGACGTGGCCGTGGATTTACGGCGCGCCTCGCCGACTTTTGGGCAGTGGGTTGGTTACAATCTTTCCGCTGAAAACAAACGTCAACTGTGGCTTCCTGCCGGTTTTGCGCATGGCTTTTACACCGTCAGCGCCTGGGCTGAAATTTTATACAAGGCGACTGATTTTTACGCTCCCGAATGGGAACGCTGCCTGCTTTGGAATAGCCCCGAACTGAAAATTGATTGGCCGCTGACGGGTGGTCTGCCCCCGCTGCTTTCGCCCAAAGATGAGTGTGGCATCCCCTGGCCGCAGGCTGAATTTTACGAATAAGGATTTCTTGATGAAAAATATTCTCGTCACTGGCGGAGCCGGATTTATCGGCTCCAACTTCATTCACTATCTTTTTGCTCAGGAACCTGGCGTACAGGTTGTCAACCTGGATGCGCTGACCTACGCCGGGAGCGAAGAAAACTTGCGCGGATTGCCCGCCGCCGCGGCCTATTCTTTCGTGCGCGGCGATATTTTGGATGGGAATCTGGTCAGCGCGTTGCTGCGTGAGCGCAAAATTGACACGATTGTCCATTTTGCCGCCGAATCGCATGTGGACCGTTCCATTCACGGCCCGGCGCAATTTGTGCAGACCAATGTGATGGGCACGCTTTTCATGCTTGAAGCGGCGCGCCAGGTCTGGCTGAACGAGAAAATGCTCCCGCTGGAAGCGATTCGCTTTCACCATATTTCCACCGACGAAGTGTTTGGCACGCTTGCCCCGGGCGACCCGGCCTGGACGGAAGAAATCGCCTACGCCCCGAACTCGCCCTACGCCGCCTCCAAAGCCTCCAGCGACCATATCGCCCGCGCCTATGGGCATACTTACGGACTGCCGGTCAGTATTACCAACTGCTCCAACAATTACGGCCCGCGCCAGTTTCCCGAAAAGCTTATTCCGCTAATGATTCTCAACGCTCTCGAAGGCAAACCGCTTCCGGTTTACGGCGACGGCCAGCAGATCCGGGATTGGCTTTATGTCGAAGACCATTGCGAAGCCATTTACCGCATTTTGAAAGAGGGCCGCGCTGGAGAGACCTACAACGTCGGCGGCGGCAATCAGCCGGCCAACCTGACAATTGTGCGCACTTTATGCGATATTTTGGATGAACTCCAGCCTGGCGGCGAGTCGCATCATCAGTTGATCAAATTTGTTGCCGACCGTCCCGGCCATGACCGCCGCTACGCGATGGATTACAGCAAACTTCAACGCGAATTGGGCTGGGCGCCGCGCCATGACTTGCGGAACGGCTTACTTGCCACAGTACGGTGGTACCTGGATAACCCGGGCTGGGTGGAGAAAATTCATCAACACAGCGATCTTCAACAATGGGTGCAGAAAAACTACACGGAAAGGGAAAAATAGGCCATGAAGGGAATTATTTTAGCCGGAGGCAAGGGAACACGCCTCTACCCGCTCACACTGGCGATTAGCAAACAACTTTTGCCGGTGTACGACAAGCCGATGATTTATTACCCGTTGACTACCCTCATGCTGGCCGATATTCGAGAAGTTCTAATTATCAGCACCCCCGAAGATTTGCCGTTATATCGTCGCTTGTTGGGCGATGGGGACAGTTGGGGCATGTCTTTTGCATACGCCGAACAGGCTCAACCGCGCGGCCTGGCCGAGGCTTTTATCATTGGCCGTGATTTTTTAGCGGGTGCGCCCGGCTGTCTAATTTTGGGCGATAACATTTTTTACGGGCATGACCTTTCTGTGCGATTGCGTGGGTGTTCGCAGTTGACTGCGGGCGCGCGCATTTTTGCCTATCCCGTCTATGACCCGGAACGCTATGGCGTGGTGGAATTTGATGCTTCCGGCAAGGTCATCAGCCTGGAAGAGAAACCGGCCCAGCCGCGTTCCAAGTATGCCGTGCCGGGTATTTATTTCTATGACCAGCGCGTCTGCGACTACGCCGCCAACCTGCGCCCTTCGCTGCGCGGTGAGTTGGAAATTACTGACTTAAATCGGGTTTACCTTGAAAAAGGGCAGCTTACCACCGAAATTCTCGGGCGCGGTCTGGCCTGGTTGGATGCCGGGACGCACGAGTCGCTACTGCAAGCCTCCATGTTTGTGCAGACCGTTGAAGAACGCCAGGGTTTAATGATTGCCTCGCCGGAGGAAGTTGCCTTTCGAATGGGTTTCATTGACGCCCAACAACTTTTACGGCTGGCTGAACCGATGAAAAACAATCAATACGGACAGGCGCTGATGCACATTGCCCAGGATGAGAACTGATGCGCGTGCTTCTTTTTGGCAAAACGGGTCAATTGGGTTGGGAACTGGAGCGCGCCTTGTTACCGCTGGGTCCGCTGACCGCTTATGGCCCGGACGAATTTGACCTGACCGATTTGGACACTTTGCGCCGGGTGATCTTGGAAAATCGGCCTCAGGTAATTGTCAACGCTTCAGCCTATACAGCCGTAGATTTGGCTGAAAAGGAAAGCGATCTGGCGCGCCGCATCAACGTCCTGGCGCCTGAGGGGATGGCGGTTGTTGCGCGTGAGCTGGATGCGGCGCTGGTGCATTACTCCACGGACTATGTTTTTGATGGAAAAAAGAATGCTCCCTACACAGAACAAGATATTCCCCAGCCGTTAAACACCTATGGGCAGACGAAACTTGAAGGCGAACAAGCGATTGCTGAAAGCGGCGCCGCTTATTTCATCTTCCGTACCAGTTGGGTCTATGGTAATAGCCCGGCGAGTTTTGTCAATAAAGTCTTGGAATGGGGACGTCAGCGCGAGACGTTGAAAATTGTCTCGGACCAGATGGGAAGCCCGACCTGGGCGCGCATGTTGGCGCAGGCGACTGTTTTGGCGCTGGCGCAAGGCGCTCGATCGCCGGTCTCTTTCATCCGGGCGCGCCAGGGAATTTATCATTTGGGCGGACGTGGAGTTGTTTCACGGTTGGAACTGGCTCAGGCAATTTTGCGTCTTGACCCACGTTCACAAGAACAGATTGTTCACCGCGTGGATGCGGCTTGTACGGCAGATTTTCCCACCCCGGCAGTTCGCCCGCTGTACACAGCGCTGGATTGCGGAAAATTTGCATCCACTTTTAGGTTTTCTCTGCCGCCGTGGGAGCAGGCGCTGACGCTGGCGTTAGGTTGATAGCCTGATGGCCCGAATTCGGCGCGGCCAGGTGCGCAGGATGGCGCCCTGATTCCCGAAGCCTCCGTATCGGCAAAATTGCGCTGTCTGCAACAGCAACCAGCGCAATTTTGCCGAGCGTAACGCCGGATTTCACGGCAACCCAATTTGTCGGGTTGACTGAAATATGCGTGTATGAACAAAATCATTTAGTCCCGCGTCAGGTACGACGCGGGACTAAATGATTTTGTTTCGCGGGGAGTTCCCCGCTGCTCTGGATCTGATTTACCGGCTGATGTACGGCAGGAATAATTTGTAGTCGAAGTTCAAGACCTCGGCAGAACTTCCCGCCGTGTTGTGATGGTGCAGTAACAACAGGCCCAGGGAGTTGTTGGCGGCAATGGCGGCTTTGTCATAGCCGATGTCAAAGGTGGGCGAGTAAGCCGAAGCGTCCCACCATTGCGGCTCGCCAGTGTTGACAGGATCCACCGTATCGAAGGACTGGTTGGCAACATCATACGATATGATATCGCTGACATCCACCGCTCCCGGCGCTTCCCGACTGTAGGAAACAACGTAGAAGTCGAAGTCAGTGTTGACTCCATCCACCAGGCCGATGCCTACGAACGGCACAACCAGGGTCATGACGTTATTGTTGAAGAGGTTGGTGTTGGTGGATCCGCTCCAGCCATTCACGAAATACCAAGCATCGCAATTTGGCAGGTCTGCCTGGCCGCCGACGACCGGGCAGAAGGCCGAATACATGGTATCGGAGGTCGTGCCGGTGAAAAAGCCCAAGTTGGCATTGAAGGCGACGTAATCGTCGGCGCCATCCTCGTTCACGTCAATGTAAACATCGAACTCGACCGAGTTGGGGGTATCCCATTTGCCATAGGTGGCAATGCCAAAGAACATGGCAGAATCGCCAAATGACCAGAATGGGTAATCAGAAGTCGCGCCGATGTAGCGCAGGTCGGCGGCATCATCGGTGCCACTGCTCGAGGCCTCGTTGGGATCCATGCCCATCAGTTCCAGGATGGTAACCAACGAAGTATCGTCCACGGTGTCCACCGGCGTACCGCTGGGTGTCAGGCTGAAGGTACCGGTCGGAGCGGCGGGCAAATCAATA
>MNXJ01000054.1 GCA_001872455.1 Anaerolineae bacterium CG2_30_57_67
GCCAACGTTGTGCCATACCCATACTCACCTTTAGATTTGCGGCGATCTCACTATTTGTTCGTTTTTGGCCTGCAGCCAAAATGATGCGTCCGCGCAAAGCAATTTGCTGTCCAATGTTATGCCGACGGACTAATTGTTCCAAGCCTTTTTGCTCTTCTTCGGTCAAAACTATTTCTGTAGCTTTTGGAGATGGCATTTTTTTCTCTGCTTTCTGTTTTAGCTGAGTTTAATCACTGCCAGCTTACTGGTCAACCCTTTTTCCCTATCTTCATTATCATTTACGCCGAAGTGCACTAGTGATTGCCAACAAGTCGCCAATTTTTGTCCTGCGGACAAAAGCGACATAAATGCTGCGCTACGTTGTGCGACATTTATGTCGCTTTACAGGCAATACTGTTTAGTTAGCGCTTTCGGAGCGCCAAAGTCTCCCGACGTTGGCGCCAAAGTCCGGAGACTTTGGACTCCTTATCTAAACAGTATTGGTTCTACAGGGTGAAGCAAAGATGTGGGCAATCGCCAGTAAACGTAACCCAAGCATTCATTTATTCATCCAAATGATAGGTGTGGTAGAAATTCTGGCAGGGGTTGCCCCAGGCGATGTGGATTTCGCGGGCAGTCAGGTCGAAGACCATGGCGTTGATGGTTTTTTCGCGGTCGAGTGGGTCGGCGCCATCTACGGCGTGATTGCAGATTGAATTGGAAAAATTGACATGGTCCTTTTGAATGGTCTGTAGTGTTTTGAGCGTGTGGGTCTGACTTTGGCGCAGCAGACGGTTGGCACGCAGGTAGCGCACGCGCGAAGAAATCAACGTTTCGGGTTCGTCTTCAATTTCCTGCATTTTGACGGAGATATAGTGGTTGGTGTGCGCCATATAGCCATCCAGCCCGTAGAGCAGGTCAAAGCGCCGGGCAGAGACTTCGAGCGAGTACATTTCGCCGCTTTCGTGCACCAGTAGATGGTTGTAACCAGCGGCGCGATGCGGCACAAGCGCCATGCGCAGGGCATCTGCCGGGGTTTTGGCTGCAAGTACGGCACGCGCCACCACCAGGCGCGGAATGCCAATGCGCGAGTCGTTGGGGTAGACCGAGTCAATCAACTGCAAAACGCCGTGCGCATTAATGCCGATGTTGGGTAACAGCCCGCCGTAACTCATTGCCAGAAAGGGCGGCTCGTCGGCGGGTTTGGCGTGGACGATGTAGACATCCTCTTCATCTTCAGGCAGCCAGTCTTCGTTGTGGGCGGCCAGAATATGCCCATCGGCGGTGCGTTCATCGTTGACGGCGAAACTGGTACAGCGCGTCAGATGCAGGGCGTCGGTAGTGACGGCTTCCATCGTGTTGAGGGTGACGATTTCGTCAAACGGCACGCCCGAGCCTTCTGCCATACCACGCATTTCTTCCACATACTGCGGATAGCGTTCCTCGGCAAACGGCAGATATTTGCGCGACTGAATCTGCGCCCCGGCCCAGGTCAATTCCAATTGCTCGTAGGCCTCGTCCAGCAAGACGCGGGCATTTTCCACGCTGTGAACAACTTTTTCGCGGCAGGCTTCGCCAATCTGACGCCCCATTTCGAGATGTGAGCCAGAGACCCGTATCAGTGGCGTTGGTTGTTTGTGAACGGGGGTATTGTAAGGATTTTGCGGCATGGTATGGTTACTCCGGGGCTGAAGGATTTTTTCTGATGGCAGTATGGAAAGCTGCTTGGATGGCGTCACCAACCTGTGTTGGCTCATGTATAAAGAGCGTACGAGTAGATTCCTCAATCGCAGGGTTGGACGGGATAAAATTACTGGAGTCTTGTTTCATGTGAGTACCATTTTGAGAATTATAAGTGAGTTTACTGTGTAAAAACCGATTCGCTACACATCGTTCTGATTGGTGACCACCTGCATCTTTGCTCCGCCTGTTATGCGACATCAATGTCGCATAACGCAGTGTGACACTCATGTCGCTTTTCGCCGCAAAGCAGAATCAGGCTTCTTTCCAGAACATGTATAATTGTGGGTCTCCAAGATTTTTCGTGAAAAGTGCCACATTTTAGGGTATGAGCGTGCGTACGCGCGCTCATACCCTAAAACATGGGGTCCTGTCACGAAGATTTCCCAGAGAGCCATAATTGTAGCGTTCATTTTTTTTTAGAAAGGCAAACACCCATGACATCAGACATCCAGGAACAAATCGAACGCCGCCGCGAGCGCGCCCGCGCGGAAATTCTCAAGATCGCCAACAAAGGCAGCCACCCCGTTTTTAGTTTATTCGAAGTCAGTTCCGTTTCGGGACGCGCCTACCGCGTCGAGATCCGTTCGCTGGATGAACTGCAAAATTCCTGCACTTGCCCTGATTACAAAAACAATCTCATTGGCACCTGCAAGCATATCGAAGGCGTGCTGATTTCGCTTGAAAAAGAACATGGGAGCAAACTCAAAAAACTCGCCGCCGAACGCCCGCGCGGGACTCAAATTTACCTGCATCATGCAATTGACATCACCGTGCGCGTCGCCCTACCGATTCCTGACCGCGCCCCGATTAAAGATTTGCTCAGCCGATATTTCGATCCTTCTGGACTTTTGGTTGGCGCTCCGCTCCAGGCATTGCCCTCGCTCCTGTCAGCCATTGAGTCGCTTCCCGCGCGCGACAAGCCTCTCGTCCGCGTGACCGAAGCGGCGCTTGAACATCTGTCGCTTTTGCAAGACCGCGAAGAAGTGACGCAACAAAAAGAATGGTTCCTCGACCAGGTCAAGCGCGGACTCCGCACCTTCGACGTGCTCTCCACCAAACTTTATCCGTACCAGAAACAGGGCGCGATGCACCTCGCCTTTGGCCGCCGCGCCATGCTTGCCGATGACATGGGACTCGGTAAAACTGTCCAGGCGATTGCCGCCGCGGCACTGCTTAAAGAAATGCGCGACATCCAGAAGGCGGTCGTCATCTGCCCCGCCTCGCTCAAACATCAATGGGCGCGCGAGATTCGCCGCTTCACATCGCTAACCGTCACCGTCGTCGAAGGCAATCTGCTCGAACGCCGCAAACTCTACAACGATTCTTCCTTCTTCAAAATCATCAACTACGAACTCGTCCGCTTCGATACGGACGAATTGCTCAAACTGCATCCCGACCTCATCATCCTCGACGAAGCCCAGCGCATCAAGAACTGGCGCGCAAAAACTGCGATGATGGTCAAGAGTTTGCCGAGTCGATATGCTTTTGTGTTAACAGGCACACCGCTTGAAAACCGCATTGACGAACTCTACAGCATCTTTCAATTTCTCGACCCGCGCATCCTCGGTCCGCTCTGGCATTTCAACGATAGATTTTACGAACTCGAAAAACGCGAGAGCGGCACCTACAAAATTCTCGGCTACAAAAACATTGACCAGATGCGCGCCATTATCAAACCTTACATTCTGCGCCGCACGCGCGACGAAGTTCTCAAAGATTTGCCAGCGCGCACCGACAATAATTTCTTCGTTGAAATGTGCGATAAACAATGGGACGCCTACAACGAGTTCAAAGAAAAACTCGCCAAACTTATCTCCGCCTCCAAACGCCGTCCGCTCACGCCCAAAGAACGCGAACTGCTGTTGATGTACATGATCAAAATGCGTCTGATTTGCAATGCGCTTGCCTTGCATGATAAGGAAATCGAACTCAAAGACTGCGAGAAAACCGCGCCCAAACTCGGCGAACTCGACGAAATTCTCACCGAAGAAATCGCTCCCGATGGACGCAAAGCCGTCATCTTTTCTCAATGGGCAACCATGCTCGCGCTGACAGAACCCATCCTCAAGCGCGTCGGTCTCGGCTATGTCAAACTGACGGGCGACGTTCCATCCGCCAAGCGCGGCGACCTCATCCAAAAGTTTTTCGACGACCCCGAATGCCGCGTCTTCCTCTCCACCGACGCGGGCGGCGTAGGTCTCAACCTGCAAGCCGCCTCGCTCGTCATCAACCTCGACCTCCCGTGGAATCCCGCCGTGCTTGAACAACGCATCGCCCGCGCCCATCGTCACGGTCAACTGTCTTCGGTGCAGGTTATCAACCTGATTGCCAAAGGCACCATCGAAGAGCGCATGCTCGATACCCTCGCCGCGAAGAAAAATGTTTTCGCCGCCGTTTTGGGAACCGACGAATCTCCGACCTCGATTAAGTTTGCGGACATGGGACAAAGCCTGCTGCAAAAGTTGGGCGATCTTCTCCAGCCTTCTGTGGATGTGGAACTCGATCTGACTCCGCCCGAACCTGCTCCTGTTTCAGAGACAGAAGCCCAGCCCGAGCCGCTTCCCGCGCCCACCCTGAAAGGATTCGCCGCGTTGTTGGTGGATCGCCTCCCCAACAAAATCCTGCTCGTCCGCAAAGCCCCCAGCGATGGAATTTTGGTCGTCGTCGCAGGCGCGCCCGCCGAGTTGCGCCCGCTGGTGGAAAACTGTCTCAGCGAACACTACCTCGAAAACGCGCCGCAACTTCATTTGATGGACTCGGAAGGCTTCCGCACCCTCTCAACATTTATCCCCGCACTCGCCGCTCCGCCCGCCCCAGAAGACATTGCTTGGCAAGCCACGAGTATGCCTTCCGCGCCAGTCAGCGACGCAACCGAATTCCGCCGCAAACGCGCCAATGAAGGCCTCGCCTTCGCCGAAAAACGACTCACCCTCGCCGACCTTCTGCTCAAAGGCAACTTCCCCGAAGAGATGACCCGCCCCCTGCGCGAAGCCCTCGGCTGGAGTCTTTCATCGCTGCTTGCTTTGCACACTGACCGCGACCCGTCATCTGATTTACCATCCCCGCGCCTTGTTCAAGCCGAACTCGTCGAGCGCGGACATCTGCCCGCAGAGTTATCTCAAAGGCTGGCGCAGGCTCGGGATTTAACCGCTCCGCCCGCGGAGTACTCGAAGAGTGAAGTTGGGGAAGAAGCGGTTCCCTTATCCGCGCAAACGGGGCAGACGTTACTTGAATCCGTTAGAGAGTTGGTCGCGCTGGCACAGGAACAAGTGGTGGAGACAGGGCTATAATCAAGTAGCGCGAGATTTATCTCGCATTACCAAAAGGAGAAGTTTCCATGCAAAGTTTAACGTTACACACACGCGTCGGAAAAGATGGCATTCTCAAACTTGAAATGCCGATTGACATGACTGATACTGAATTGGAAATTGTGTTGGTTTTTACTCCAATTACTGAAAGCGCCATAAGCTGATCGCCTGACTTTTTTACGGAAGTGATTGGCGGCTGGCAGGGAGAGCCTCTCGTGCGCGAACCGCAAGGCCAATATGAAACACGGGATGAACTCAAATGACATACTTGCTCGATACCAACGCCTGCGTCGAATTGCTGAACGAACGGGATACTCTCATCGCCCAAAAACTTGCCCGCGTCGTTCCTCAAGCAGTTGTGGTTTGTTCGGTGGTCAAGGCAGAACTGTACCATGGCGCATACAAAAGCAACCGACGCGAAGCCAATCTTAATTTATTAGCCAGATTTTTTCAGCGTTTCACATCCCTGCCTTTCGATGACTCCGCCGCTGAAGAATACGGACGCCTGCGGGCGCTGTTGCAAAAGAAGGGAAACCTCATCGGCCCCAATGACCTTCTGATAGCCTCCATTGCGCTTGCGAATCATGTCACACTGGTAACCCATAACACGAACGAATTCAGTCGTGTACCTGATCTATAAATTGAAGATTGGCAAGCCTGATTTTTATGCCCCGACTCCTCCTCGCCCCCGCTGGACACGGCAAGACTCAATTTGTCATTGAGCAAATCCGCGCCACGCTTGCTAGCGAGCCGCTTTCGCCGATTATCGTCATCGTGCCCAATTCGATTCAAGCCGCTGGATTTCGCCAGCGGCTTTGCGCTGCGGGCGGCGCGCTGGGGGTGGAAGTTCACACCTTTCACACGCTGTATGCTGAGTTGTTGACTCGCGCTGGACAACCCATTCCGCTGTTGACCGACTCCGTGCGGATTCGCCTGCTTCATTCCATCGTAGATGACTTGTGCAAGCGCGGTGCGATGACTCACTTCGCGGCGCTGCGCGACAAGCCTGGATTTATCGCCCTGCTCCGCAACACGATTGAAGAACTCAAACGCGCCCGCATCACCCCTGACCTGTTTTCTGCTTCCGTAAAAGGACTCGGTGCGCGGCTGGAAGAGATTGCGCTGGTTTACTCCGCCTTTCAAGATTGGCTACAAAAACAAAACTGGGCGGATAACGAAGGCCGCGGCTGGCTGGCGGCAATTGCGCTCGTCTCTCATTCGGACCTCGGGGCGGATACCCGTTTTTTGGCTGTCTCTGGCTTCGACGAATTCAACCCCACGCAACTGGCGGTTCTCTCGCTTTTAGCCCAACGCGCCAAAGAGACAGTTATCACGTTGACGGGTGACATCGAACATCCGCAACGCGCCGCGCATCAGCGTTTTCAGCGCGCGCAAGCGGCGATTGTTTCCAGTCTCAATCTCCAACCCGAAGCCATGGAGTCGGTATCCATGCTTTCAGCGGATATTGCGAATGTGGAAGCAACACTATTCGATGATGTCGTTGCGGATAATATGTCATTGCGAGGAGGGCGCTCTTCCCGACGAAGCAATCCCCCCTCCCACGCGGAGATTGCTTCGCCGCTCGCTCCTCGCAATGACATAGAATTCATCGAAGCGCAAACCCGCGCGGTGGAAGCCCGCGCCGCGTTGCGATGGATAAAAGCCCGCGTTGTACGTGATGGGATGAAGTTGAGCGAGGTTGCAATTCTCGCGCGTGACCTTGAGCCGTATCGTCCCTTCCTCGAAGAGACCGCCGCCGAGTTTGGAATCCCACTGCGAATGGTGGGCGGGCAAACGCTGAACGAGAATCCTGCCGTTGCCGCGCTGATGAATCTACTCTCGCTGCCCGCTGAAAACTGGAAACGCCGCGCGTTGATTGAATCGTGGCGCAGTCCGTATTTTGATTTCAGCGGGCAGGGAATTGATTTAAAATCTGTGGCGACGCTGGATGAAATCTCGCGGGTGGGGAAAGTTTCGCAGGGATTGTCTCAATGGCGTGAAGCCTTTGAGATGTGGGAAAAGCGCAAGGTGACGGAGTTTGATGAAGATCTGCCGTCTGAGGACTCGGACTCGAAAGTCTTCGCGGAGCACACTGGAAGTGCCAGATTTTCGAGCGTTCAAAGTCAGGACGCGAAGCGTTTCGAGTCCGCTTTCAATTCATTTGTTGATCTGCTCACGCCGCTTGCTCATGCTTCGATAAAAGGGTATGTGGCTTTCGTTGAATCATTAATCGGCGATGATATGGCTTCGGTCAGTGAAAATGGTTTCAATGTTGTTGCTTGCGCCCGTGCGAATCCATCCACAGCGGAGCGCGATATTGCGGCATTGCGCGCGTTCAAGGATGTCTTGCGCGGGCTGGTCTTGGCGGAATCAGTTTTGGATAGCTCTTTGATGGAGTACATTGAGTTTTACAAAGACCTGCGCGGCGCGGTGGACTCTGCGGTGTTCACAGTTCCTGCCGAGTCAGGCGTGTTTGTTGCCTCCGCGTTGGATGGACGCGGATTATCATTTGAAGCCGTGGTGTTGATGGGACTCTCCGAAGGCGAGTTCCCAAAGCAAGAGCGAGAAGATATTTTGTTGCGCGAGTCGGATCGCGCCGCGTTGCATCTCGAAACGAAATTACACGGCGACGAAGCGACGTTGTTTTATCAAGCCGTCACACGCGGACGGCAACGGCTTTTGTTGACGCGTCCCTATCTGGCAGAGGATGGGCAGATGTGGGAGCCGTCCCCGTTTTGGGCGGAGATAAACCGTCTAAACGGCGACCAGCCCACAGTCCGAGTCAGAGGCGATGTCCGTTTAGTGGATTCGGCTGAGGCGGCGTCGAATGTCGAATGGGTCGAATCCGCCCAGGACTTCGACATCCACATCCAAAACGGAATTGAAGTTTTGCAGGCGCGGATGAATCCGAAAGCGGCGGGAATCTACGAAGGTGAGTTATTCGACCTGAGTGAACGCTTTGGCGCGGAACATGGCTGGAGCGCAAGCCGACTCGAAAGTTATGGGACTTGCCCGTTTGAGTTTTTTGTCGCGTATGGGTTGGAGCTGGAGCCGCAAGAGGAAGCGGAGGAGGGCTTCGATGTGCGGATGCTTGGCTCGATGCTGCACAAGATTTTGGAGGAACACTACGGCGGCGCGGACTTGAAAGCCACTGCGCAAAAAGTTTTTGCGGACGCGCCCGCCGAGTATGGCTTCCGCCCAACGGCGTTGTGGACTCAGCAGCAGGCGGAGTTGACTCGCGTGTTGGAAAAGACAATTGAAGAATTAGATAAAGTGTCGCAAGGATACACGCCGCTCAAAATGGAAGCGCGTTTTGGGATGGGCAACCCGTCGCTGGTGTTGAAGACTTCGGCGGGCGAGGTGCGCCTGCACGGTTACATTGACCGCCTCGACTCCGCGCCTGATGGGACGCTGCGCGTGATTGATTACAAGGCGGGCAGCACGCCGATTTCGGCAAATCATCTGAAAGAGGGGCGCAGGTTGCAATTGCCAATTTACGCAATGGCGGCGCGTGACGCGCTGGGCTTGGGCGAAATCTCTGGCGGCTTTTATTGGCATATCCAAAAAGCGGAAGCAAGCAGTTTAAAACTTGAAAAATTTGAAGGCGGCGTGAAAGCGGCGTTTGCCATTGCGGTGGCGCACATCGGCAAACATGTGACTGGAATCCGCGCGGGACATTTCGAGCCGAAAGCGCCCGATGATGGTTGTCCGAGTTATTGCCCTGCGGTCAATTTTTGCTGGCGGTACAAGAAAGGGTGGTGATTGCCCACATCTTTGCTCCACCCTGCAAAGCGACATAAATGTCGCACAACGTAGCGCGACGTTTATGTCGCTTTTGTGCGCATACCCACAAAACTCCGTTTGACCTTCAGCGCAACTACTCTTACAATAGCCTCATGCGTGAATGGAATCTTGCTCCCGGTGACCCGCTTCAACTGACCCTGGCTTGTGACGCCCGCCTGTCGCCGCCAAATTACGTCAACGACCACATCTGGCAATTGGATTTGAGCGGCGGTGAACCCGCCGCGTTGGGGATTCGCACCACCTATGGCTTGCGGGCGCGCCTGATGCGGCTGTTTCCGCGTTTTATCGAAGGCGGCAAATCTCTTCACGACCCGGCGCAATTTATCAGCCCGCCGCGTGTTAAACGCTTCTTCCCCAACTTTTTGGAAGTTGCCTTTTCGCCGTTTCCCGGCTTGAAAGTGACCGCTGAATACTGGGCGCCCGCTTCACAAGTAATTGCCGGGCGCTTGACTCTGCTCAACCAGGCCGTCACCCCCCAACAATTCAGTCTGGAATGGGTGGCGCAACTTTCTCCGCTGGAAGGACAAAGCATGTCTCCGGCGCAACGCCAATCGGTCACAGTGCTGGAAGGCCAGGCGGGAAATTTGTTTCCAACATTTTTTCTAACCGGTGGACCACAGGCCGGGCCGGGGCCGTATCCGTCGCTGGCGCTTGGGCTGGATTTGCTCCCCGGCGCCAGCCGTCAGATAACATGGGCGCTGGCTTCCCTGTCAGACGCGCAGACTTCTTTTGAACTGGCGCGCCGCACGACCGCGCGACTGTGGGACGCGGAACGCGCCCGCATTGAGCGCTTGAACGAAAGCCAGACACTGGAAATTTTCACCGGCGACGCCGACTGGGATGCCGCCCTGACCTTCAGCCAAAAATCTGCCTTCGGGCTGTTACTTGGGCCGTCAGAGCATCTACCTCACCTCACCTTTTGCCTTTCGCGCCAACCTGATATGGGCTACTCGCCCGCAGGTGACGGGAGCGACCAGCCGCTTGCCTGGAACGGCCAGCCCGCGCTCGAAACCCGCTGGCTCAATAGCCTGCTTCCCGGCGCGCCGGAAATCGGGCGTGGACTGCTGGAGAATTTTCTCGCGGTTCAGGAACAGGATGGCGTCATTGACGCGCGCCCCGGGTTGGCCGGGCAACGCGCGCGCGTCCTGGCTGCGCCGACCCTCGCCAGCCTGGCCTGGGAAATTTATCAGCGCCAACCTGACCCACAATTTTTAGCCGCCGTGTACCCGGCGCTGCATAAATTTTTCTGGGCCTGGTTTGCTCCCGCGCGTGACCAGGACAGTAACGGCTTGCCGGAATGGCAAAACGTTGCCCAGAGCGGTTTTGAAGATAACCCGCTCTTCGACGGTTGGCACGAGTGGGCGCAAGGCGTAGATATTACCACCGTCCAAAGCCCGGCGTTGACCGCCGCGCTCTACCGCGAAGCCAGCACGCTAATAAAAATGGCTGAAATCATCGGACGCACAGCGGATGCTGCCTTACTGCAACGCCAGGCTAAGATTCTCAAAAATGGGACGCTGGCTTGCTGGGATGCCGATGGCGGCTTCTATCGCTACGCTGACCGTGATACGCATCTGAGCCTTTCGGGTAAAGTGCTCAGTGACCGTCAAGCCGTCTCAACGTTGGAGTTGCAGAAAGAATTCAAAGACCCGGCGCGGCTGGTCATTCGCATTCATGGACAAGATGAAGCCCTCAAGCGCCCGCGCGTCAGTATCCGCGGCAAACTAGGCGGCGAAGAACAAAGCGAAACGCTCGACTGGCACACTTTCCGCTTCAGCGCCTCTGGGGCTGTTGCCACCACACAAAAAGTCTTCGACGCGTTGGGACATTTTGAGTTTGACGGGTTAAACCGCAAAGACCGGGTACTCATTCAAACGGTAGACCTGTCCATTCCCGACCATACCTTGCTTCTGCCGCTTTGGGCGCGTATTCCTGATGAACATGACGCGCATACCCTGCTCTACCGCACCCTGCTCGACGCGGAGCGGTTTGACCACCCTTTTGGCGTTCCATCTTTGCCGCGCGCCTTTGTCCCCGCAGCCGACCCGGTTTGCATGAGCGTTCACTTGCCCTGGAATGCGCTGATTGCTGAGGGGATGCTGGCCTACGGCTACCGGCGCGAATCAGCCCGCTTGTTGGCACACTTGATGTCTGCGGTGATCCAAAACCTCAAGCGCAGTCAATCTTTTTACGCCAGTTATCACGCCGAAACCGGCGCGGGGCAAGGAGAACGCGATTCACTCCGAGGCCTGGCTCCGCTGGGGACTTTTTTACAAGTTCTCGGCGTGGAAATTTTCTCACCGCAGAAAGTCGCTCTGCGCGGTGAAAACCCATTTCCGTGGCCGGTTACGGTAAAATACAGAGGCTTAATCATCCAACGGCTGATGGGTCACACCGAAATTACCTTTCCAAACGGACAATCGGCGCAAATACCCGACCCGGCCAACACGCTCGTTTCAATGAAGTAGGAGACGTTCATGACCCAACCCACGCGCTCCATCCACGCCCTGATGACAGCAGTCATTCAGGAACAAGACTCTGACCCAGCCCGCCGGGCGCTGGAAGCCATCGGATTCCCGGCGGTTCGCTTTTCCACTACCGGGGGCTTTCTTGGCCGGCGTAACGTCACCTTTCTGATTGGTCTCGCCAACGGCGATGAAGAGCAGGTCGTACATGCCTTGCGGTCGGTCTGTCGGCAGCGTGTGGAATATCTCGCCCTGCCGCTGGAAGGTTCGCCCCTGCCCTTGCCGACCCCCATTCCCGTCACCGTCGGCGGGGCAACGCTTTTTACCCTGCCAGTCGAACGCTTTGAGGAGATATAGCCATGAAAATGCTGATTGCGATTGTTTACGATGATAACGTGGACGCGCTCATCCAGGCGCTGACGGCTGACTCCTTCCGCGTGACGCGGGTGGCGTCTACGGGCGGATTTTTCCACAAAGGCAACACCACCCTGCTGATTGGTGTGGATGATGAACGTATAGACGCCGCTATGAACGTGTTGCGTCAGAAAATCTCCCCGGCGGTTGACGATGAAAAACGCGCCACCGTTTTTGTTGTGCCGGTCTCACGCTTTGAGCAAATCTGACGCTTGTTGCCATGTCCAGCATTCTTCTAACGGTTCATGTGGTGCTGTTCAGCCTGCGCGGCGATGCGCTTCAGGTTTTTCTGATTCGCCGCCCCGATGCTCTGTGGGAACTCCCCGGACGAGCGCTTGACGAACAAGAATCGCTGGAAAACACGGCGTTGCGCGTGGTAGGTGAAGAATATGGCCGTGATGAAATTTATCTTGAACAACTCTACACCTACGGCGAACCGCTTCGCATAACACGCCAGCGTACCATCAGCGTCATCTATTTTGCCCTGGCGCCGCAAGACAGCAAACGTTCCAGTAATTTATGCGAACAGTGCGTGGACGCCTTGCCCGCTTTGGCCGATGACCACGCCGAAATCATTGCCTACGCCCTACGGCGTTTACGTTACAAATTAGAATACAGCGCCGCTGGTTTTGAACTCCTGCCCGCAGAGTTTACGCTCAGCGAACTCCAACATACCTACGAAATCATTTTAGGGGAAAAACTGGATAAACGTAACTTTCGCCGCCGCATTTTACAGGCGGCAATTATCGAAGAAACGTCGCATCTGCGTACCAGCGAAGGCCGCCCGGCGCGGCTCTACCGCTACCAGCCAGACGCTGTCGCTGAAGTCAAGACGCGCAGATTATTTCCCTAATCCAAAATGGAGGTATCGCCATGCAAAAGTCAAAATCTGTTTACCAGCTCAAAATAACCCTCAAAGAATCCCAGCCGCACATTTGGCGCCGTATTTTGGTGCCAGAAAACATCACACTATCCACACTGCATCTCATCTTACAGGATGTACTTGGCTGGCAGGACTACCATCTACACCAGTTTATCATCAATGAGCAGTATTATGGTGAGCCGGATGATGAATTTGACCAGACAGAAATTCTGAAAGAAGCCAAATACAGGCTCAATAAATTTGTTTCGGGCGAAAAATTCAAGTTCACCTACGAATATGATTTCGGCGACGGCTGGCAATATGCCGTTCTGGTTGAGAAAATTTTACCAAGGGAAAAAGATGTTCTCTACCCAATTTGTGTAGGCGGAAAACGCGCCTGCCCGCCCGAAGACGTTGGCGGCGTTTGGGGCTACGAGGAATTTCTCAATGCCATTGCCAACCCCAAACACGAAGAACACGATCATTTTCTTTCCTGGGTAGGCGGGAAATTTGACCCGGAGACGTTCTCGGCAGACGAAATCAACCAACTATGGCGAGAAAAGGGGTTGGATATTTAGCCAGCCCCTGTCCACACCGGGCTGGTCAGTGACCCGCCCGATATTTATTTAAGAAAAGAGATTCCCTTGCAAAAATCCCTCCTGCGCCGCATCCCCATCAATGTTTGGGTACTGACAGCCACCTCGTTTCTGACCGACATTTCTTCTGAAATGGTACTCAACTTAGTGCCGTTATTTCTCGCCAACGTGCTGGGCGTCAAAACTTCCGTCATTGGTTTAATTGACGGCATCGCCGAAACAACCGCCAGCCTGCTTAAACTCTACTCGGGTGCGCTGTCCGACAAGCTGGGCAACCGCAAATGGCTGACGGTGCTTGGGTACGGGCTCTCGACCATCGCCAAACCATTTCTCTACTTTGCTTCCACCTGGGGCTGGGTGCTGGGCGTGCGCTTTGCTGACCGGGTTGGAAAGGGCATTCGCACCGCGCCGCGCGACGCGCTGATGGCCGGAAGCGTGGATGAAAAACAGCGCGGGCTGGCTTTTGGCCTGCACCGCGCAGGCGATACTGCTGGAGCATTCACCGGACTGGCAATCGCTACGCTGGTCATTTATCTCACCCAAAAAAGCGCTATCGGACTGACGCGCCCAACTTTTCAGACGATTGTGCTGATTTCCATTCTCCCGGCAGTTTTGGCGGTGCTGGTACTGGCCTTCTTCGCCCACGAAGTGACCAGCAAGCCTAATGCGTCAGCGCCAATTTTCAGCCTGGAAGGGTTGGATGGACGCTTCAAAACTTTTTTGCTGGCGGCAATTCTCTTCACGCTGGGCAACTCGTCCGACGCTTTCATCATTTTGCGCGGGCAGGAACGCGGACTGAGCGTGTTGCAGGTGATGGGCATGTTGCTGACCTTCAACGCCATTTACACCCTGCTGGCCGGGCCGTTTGGGGCGCTTTCCGATAAAATTGGCCGCCGCAAACTGATTGCCGCCGGGTGGCTCTTTTACAGCGCCATTTATCTCAGCTTTGCCGCCTCACAAAATGGGACGCAAGTGTGGGCGTTGTTTGGGCTATACGGCGTTTACTACGCACTGGCTGAGGGTGCGGGTAAGGCCTACGTCGCTGACCTGGTTCTGGCAGAGCGGCGCGGCATGGCCTACGGATTGTATAACGCCGCCCTGGCGCTGATGGCGCTGCCGGCTTCATTCATCGCCGGAGTGTTGTGGCAAGGCATCGGCGCATGGAACGGGTTCGGCGCAGGCGCGCCCTTTTTGTTTGGCGCGGGAATGTCGCTGGCCGGGTTGGCTGTCTTCGCTTTCGGCCATTTTTCCCTGCCAAACACACCATCATCTTAACCCAATACTGTTTAGATAAGGAGTCCAACGTCGGGAGACGTTGGACTCCGAAACCGCTAACGAAACAGTATTGCATCTTAACCCTCTCCCGATGGGGAGGAGACACCCTGGTACATGGCCGGCAGTTCACGGTGTGGCTACGGCGTGATGCTGAAGATGCTCCCCGCGCTGGTTCCCTGCACTTCGGGGAAGAAGCTCTGCCAGGCGTGGGCCGGCAAAACCTGATACTCCCCGGCCAGCGAGGGGACGAGCGTATACGTCAGAACGTACGTTCCGGCGTCAAGGTACGGGGCGCTCCAACGCACATGATCGCGATAAATTTGCGGGGGGGTAAACGACCACCAGCCCCAGCCGCGCGCAAACGGGTCTTCAGGGGCGAAGAATTCCTCTTCCAGCGAAATCTGCCCCTGCTGACTGGTTTTTAGGCTGGGGTTGGCGATTTCCGCTCCGGCGGGGGCAAAATCTTCCACATTGATGTAATACATGGCATACGGCAAGGTCAGCGTTACGCGCGTGGTCACCCGCCCGGCAGTTTCGCCCATTTTCCAGGATTGAATCGGCTGGCAGGTCACGCCAGAGCAGTCAAAATATGCGCGGCTGATGGTTATTCCCTGGTTGATCGCAGGCGCGTCTTGCGCCGGACGTAAAACCGTCAAATCGGCGCGGTAGAAGAGCTGCCCGGCGCCTTCGTTACGCTGAAGGATTAACTCGTTGGGTGAGCGCAAGTAAAGCGCATCCAGCCCTTTGGTAATTTTTACCAGCGCTTGTCCCTGCCCGCTGGTAAATGCCGCGCCGTTGAGCGTGGCCGCAAAAGTGTAGCTTGATTGCAAATCGCCGCTGGCGCGCAGCATGGCCGCCAGCGCGCGGAAAGCCCAGGCGGTTTCCATGCCCGAGTTCCAGCCGCCGTTTGGCGCGCGGCTGAAAACCAGAAAGCGCAGGGCGTCTTGCGTCAGGGGCGAAACCGGCTGATGTTGCGCCAAAACGGTCAGCGCCACCGCCGTCTGGTAAACGGATGAGACGGGCAGCGCAGCGTCACGCCCCGCCGCCTGCCAGAACGCGCCCGTCGCCGAGCGTTGAGCGTTCTGCTCCAGGGTACTCAGCAGGCCAGCCTGCTCACTGCCCAACTTCGACAGCGAGACATAATTCATGGCCTGCGAGGCCGGGGAGAGCAAGACGCCGCGTTCGGTCATTCCTGACAGCAGGGGCTGTGTCCAAGTCGCATCCAACTCAGGGTCAAAGTCGTTGAGGTGCGCGTAAATCAAAAAGGCCAGCTCGTCCATTTCGGCGGCGTTCATTTCGGCTACCGGACGGCGCGCAGAAATTTCTTTGGACAAAAATTCGTGCGCATTGCGCAAGATATACGCCCAATCACCAGGTGGAAGCGCATTTTTGGCGCGGGCGGCGTCCAGCGCCAGCAGGACGTAAGCCGTCAGACGCGGGTCGGAAATAGAATCGTAGCGGTTCGACCAGTACCACTCCCAGCCGCCGTCGCCACTTTGATGTGTGAGCAGGGTCTGCGCGCCGGTTGTCACCGCCTGCGGAATGGAAACCTGCGCTCCAGAATCGCTCAGCGCCAGCACTGCCAGCAGGTACGAAGCCACCTCCTCGTTGCTGGAAAATTCATCCGGCACACGCAGCGCATCTGCGGCTTGCAAGAGGTAGGCCCCCAGCGAGGGGGTCAACTCCAGGCGCAATTCGGCGTCCAGGGCTTCAAATTTACGCGGCAGGCTGATAATTTCGCGCCGCGCGCCACGGGTGGATAAGACTCCGGCGGTGGAAAACGTTTGCGGGGCGCTGTACGCTACAATCGGCAGATCACCATCGCTGGGCAAAGTCGCGTCGCTCCAATTGCCCGCCTTTGCTGAAAACAGCAGGCGGGCGTTTTCCACGGGCCGGGCTTGCCCCCACCACCAGACCAACGCGCGCCCGCCAGCAGGAACGCTCACTTTTTGGGTGGCAACTTGCTTTTCGTCCAGCACAAAGCCGCTGGCATCCAGCGTCACTTCGGCGGTGAAATCTTTGTCGGTGGTGTTATTCACCGCGGTTCCCACGCGGGCGTGGTCGCCCGCCACAAAATAGCGCGGCGTAATTGGGCGCAGCAGCAGTTCCTTGCTCGTCACCAGCCGCAAGCGCGCCTGCCCAACGCGGGTTTGATGGTCGAGGCCGCGCGCATCCACTTGCCAGGTGGTCAGGCTGTCGGGCAGCGTCAGCGCCAGCTGCGCCGCGCCATCGGGCGCAGTCACGAAGGTTGTCCACAAGGCGGTATCGGGGAATTTTGAGCGAATCAAGAGCGCCGCTTCGCCGCCACCGCCGCCCATGCCGCCCGGCTCCGGGAAGAGCCGCCGGCTGTCGGCAGCATCTGTCAGACCGGTACGCACGCCCAAGGGTTGCGAGTCGTAAAACGCCGGCAGAATGTCGGGCGCAGTGGGGTCGGCCAGTGCCAGCGCGGCCAAATCCACCACCGCCAGCGAAAATTCACCCACCACCGGCTGTCCGGCAGAATCAGTCACGCGCACATCCAGTGTCACACGCTCGCCCGGGTGGGCATTTTCGGGCGTGGCTGTGACCGTCACCGTCAGCGCAAACTTGGGTGAATCGACCTTTAAGTTGATGTAACCTTGACGAAACTGAGACCCGGCGCCCAGCAGTGTCACCGCCACAAACGTATTCGGCGCGTTATCATCCGTCAGCGCAATTGTCACACTCTCGCCGCCGGGGGCGATTTCCAACAGACGCGCGTCAAGTAATTGGCCGCGCTCCGTAGTCACCAACGCGCGGGCGGGCTGGTCAAAAGGATTGGGGATGAACACGCTGGCAGTTTCGCCCGCTTGATAGGTGTTTTTTCCGGCGGTCAGTTGAATCTTGTCAAATGGCAGTACCGGCCAAACGGCCTGGCCTGCTCCGCCCACCCAGACCAGCGCCTCACTGATATTGTTTCCCGTTTGCGCCCGCAGCCGGTAGGTTCCCGGTTCTGTCGGCGTGAACTGCGCCTGCGCCAACCCCTGCCCGTCAGTAATGACGTTTGTTGTTTGGAGCGGCGTTGCCAGCAATTTGTAGGTATAAACCCCGTAGGCGGTTATGCTGCTTTGCCAGGTGACTTTTTCCCAGGCCAGTGCCAGGGACTGCCCGGCTTGCGCCTGCTTCTGCCAATCGGCGGCGAGCAGAGTAAACGGCATTGGCTCGCCCGCGCGCCCAACGTACTGCGCCGGACGAATGCCCGCGTAAAGCCGGTCGGGGTGCAGGGTCAAATCTCCGCGCGCGCTGACGGGGAACCCGCCCGATTCACTGGTGGTGGCCTCCAGCGTGTAGGTGGTCAACTCGTCGGCGGGCAGGTCGTTGAAGGAAACCGTCAGCAAGCCATTGGCGTCGGTGCGTCCCTGTCCGTGCTTCACTTCCACGCCGTAACGTCCGGGGCGTTCAGATTCCCAATCACCGTAATACTTTCCCGTCTGAAAATCGGGCAGGTCAAAAGAACTGCTTTGGCGGTAAAGCGTCCACATCACCGGCACATCCGGCGCGGGTGAGCCGAAAAAATAATCGGCCTGAACGGCGGCGCTGACGGGTTGGGCCGGCAGGCTTTCGGTGGGAGTAAATGTTACCGCCAGGTCAAGTTCTGGTTTGTGGTAATCGGCGACATCAAGATAAAGCGAGTAGGTTTCACGGTAGCCCGCCGGTGACTGGTTCCCATTGACTTGCAGGTACCAGCCGCCGGGTGTGGCCGTCTCGGGCAGGGTAAAGGAACCGTCAAACGCGCCGTAGGGTGAAAGCGTTAGCGGGCTACTTTGCAGGGCTTCACCGCTTATTGCGTACAGGTCAATCGTCCAGCCCTGGGCATTATTGGGCAAATCGGTGTAGCGCCCGTTGAAAGCCTGGCGCGCCATGCCGTGAAAATAAATCACATCGCCGGGACGGTAGATCGGTCGGTCGCTGTAAAAATAAACAAAAGGTTTCTCGCCGTCCGTGTTGGTCACGAGACCAAAACTCCACGCGGAGATGCCGGTATTGAGCTGCGTGGTTGCCAGGGCGAAGGCGTCGTCGCCGGGCTGGCCGATGACGGCGTAGGCGCTGTTTTGCAGGCTGAAGGCGCTCAGTGCGCCGCGCCATAAACCTTCCGCGTTTGTTAATCCGCCGCCAATGCGCACACCCTGCTGGTCAAAAATATCCACCTGCGCGGCGCTGACCGGCTGACCGGTACGCACATCCACTGCCCAAACCAGCGCGCTTTTGGCGTCTACCTTGAGCGTGAGATTGACGTTGCTGGAAAGCGCCAGCATCTGCCGCGAACGGTTGTACTGGCTGGCAACTTCATCTGAAGACAGACGCAAGAAATACAAACCGGTCGGTAATGTGCCGTCAGGCGACAGAGACAGGTCGTAAGCGCTCATCTGCTCCAGGTAGGGCGTCACAGCCTGCCAGGTTTCCGCGCCTGCAAACGAAAAATCAGACTGCGCCTGGTAATCGGAATCGAGCGTCAGATATTGCGGTAACGTCAACGTAGCGCGTTCCAGTTGCAGGTGATGCAGGCTGGCAACCTGGAGAAACATATTTGGCTGTTCAGGACGGACGAAAGCCAGCGGCGCGAACGAAATGTTGAAGGCCGCTTCGGGCGGTAGGCTGGCGCCCGAAAACGAGGCGGGCGCGCCCAGCGTAGCGCCGAAAACGTCCGGCAAGTCGGCAGCCAGCGTAAAGATGTAAACCTGCCCGGCGAGAAAATCACCATACAAATTTATTTGGTCGTGATAGCCTGCCACCAAAAAATTAGACACCGTGGGCGAAACACTAACGTAATCACTCCGGCTAACGGTATCATCCAATGGGGCGTTGAGCGTGACTCTGAAGGCGTCCTGGTATTTTTTGGGTGCAGCGGGGGAAGGGGCGCTGGCGATTGCCAGACGCGGGTAGCTCGAAAAATTTTGCACAAACGTCTCGGCCAGCGGCGCGCCAGAGGCAGAGCGGGAATTTTCAACGGAGACTTGTACAGCGCAAGTCTGTCCGCGCGCCAGCGGAACTGCCAGGGTAAAGGTCACAACGCTTTTGCGCTCATTCCACACCCACTGCTGCGGAGTTTTGCCCTGTGCATCACATTGGACGGCAACGCCGCCATTTTCGATGCTCTGGGTATCCATTGGCTGATTGAAGGTAAGCGTAATTTCGGGCTGTGGCCCAACCGGGCTGTCCACGTCAGGGGTCATTTGCACAACACGCGGCAGGGATGTGTTGAAAGCCCAGGCAACAGGATTTTCAAATGCGCCGCCGGAAGTGGATGTCAGCGCCGGGTTGGGCTGCACGCGATAGGAAGCGCCGCCAGCCAGAGCGGGCTCGGGGTGAAAAATGTAGGTGCTGGTATTGAGCCATTCGCCGCGCCCGCTGGCGGCTGGTTCCAGGCTGAAGGCGGCAGGCTGGCTGGCCGGGTCGCCGCCCAAAGCGACGACGGGTTGATTGAAAGAGATCACAATCGCGGAAGTGGGCGAAACCTCGCTGGCGCCATCGGCGGGTAATTTTTGAGTGAGGCGTAACGCGCCGGTAACGGTAAAGCCAAAAATCTGGGCTTCGAGCGAGGCCAGACCATTGGCGGCGAGAACGCCGGGGGCCAGGGTAAACGTCACCGTCGAGTCCGGCGCAAGCGGCGCAGCAGAGGTAAAGGTGACGGTTGAGTCATCAATCCAGGTAAAAATTCCGTTTCCGTCTTCTAATTTTAGCGTCGTTTCTACTGAGGCGCGATTCATGGGCTGATTGAAGAAAAAAGCCACCGCCTGCTGGGGTTTCAACACGCTCCCGGCGGGCGGGTCGCTTTCGACAATGGCGGGCGGCAGCGGCACGGGTGTCGGCGTGGGCGTGGCGAAAAAAGACGGCAGCCCGCAGGCCGATAGAATCAGGGAAAAAAGAAGCGGGAAAAACAGCGTTTTGGAATGGCGTGTCATGGGGATTTTCTCCGGAAAAGAACGGCGCGACAAAATTATTATACGCGGAAGAACCCGTAACGTGACATTCATGTCGCGCCACATCTAAAAGCAGGCCACGCTCCAAGCGTGACCTGCTTTTTTTCTCGCGTCATCTGAAAATTATTTTTTACCCGCCGTGCGCCAGGCGCGGGTCGAGCGCGTCGCGCAGGCCGTCGCCGAGCAGGTTGAAGGCCAGCACGGTAATCATAATCGCCAGGCCGGGATAAAAGACGAGGTGCGGCGCACTGAAAACCTGGTTGCGCTCCGAGCCGAGCATCGCGCCCCATTCGGGCGTCGGCGGCTGGGCGCCCAGGCCGAGGAAGGAAAGCGCGGCGGCGTCGAGGATGGCGGTGGCAATGCCGAGCGTGCCCTGCACAATCAGCGGGGTGAGCGCGTTGGGCAGGATGCGTCCGAAAAGGATTTGAAAATCGCTGCCGCCCAGGGCACGGGTGGCCGAGACGAAATCCATTTCGCGCACCGAAAGGACGCTGGCGCGCACCACGCGCGCATAGGATGGAATCGAGACGATGCCAATGGCCAGCAGGGCGTTAATCAGCCCCGGGCCGAGCACGGTGACGATGGCAATCGCCAGCAGCAGCGAGGGAAAGGCCAGCAAAACATCCATGACGCGCATGATGACCGTATCCACCCAGCCGCCAAAGTAACCGCTTAACGCACCCAACACCGTGCCGATAACGATAGCAAAGGTCACAGTGGACAGTCCAATCCACAGGCTGACACGCGTGCCATACAGCAGGCGGCTGAACTCGTCCCGCACATTGCCATCAATACCAACGATGTGCTCAGGCTGGTCTGCTGGACAGCCCAAAAGGTGAATGCACGGAGCCTGGCGTTGCTTGACCTTTTCCACGCCAATCAATACTTTGAGAGGGTCGTAGGGAGCAATCCACTGGGCGGTAAGGGCAATCAGCACCAGAATGCCCAAAACAATCATCCCCACCACCGCAGAACGACGACGGAAGAGACGTTTCCATGTTACCTGCCACAGGCTGACCGATTTGAGAGAAATTCCTTCGGCATCAAGGGTTGCAATTTTGATTTCCTGATCCATGATAGTTCCTAGTTCAATCGGATGCGAGGGTCAAGGTAGGCATAGGAAATGTCCACCAGCAGGTTGAGGACGACAAAAAAGATTGCAATAACCACGGTAAAGGCTTGCACAATGCCATAATCGCGGGCAGTGATGGCTTCGTACAAAGTGCGCCCTACGCCGGAGAGTCCGAAGATGGTTTCGGTGAGCACCGCGCCGCCAAGCAGGCCTCCCAAGGAAAGCCCAATGATCGTCACCAGCGGCAGGAGCGAATTCCGAAAGGCATGTTTCAAAACGACGGTCCGATAGGCGAGTCCCTTGGCGCGAGCGGCGCGGATATAGTCCTGACCAAGCACATCCAGCATGGACGAACGCGTCATGCGCGCGATCAGCGCCATGGGAATGGTGCCAAGCGCCACTGCCGGCAGAATCAAATGCTTTATGGAATCTATTAGCGCTTCCCAGTTGGCGCTAAGCAGTGTATTGATGATATTCATGCGGCTGATAAATACCAACAAGCTGGTAAAAAAGCCCGTTTCAGGAAGCGCCAATCCCCAGACCTGGAAAAACGGATCATTCGGAATACCCGGGCTGATACGCCCAGAAGGGGGCAGCCAGAAAGGGGTATCCTTCAGCAAAAGAGAAAAAACGTAGGCCAGCATCAATCCCAACCAGAATACCGGCATGGAAACGCCGGTGTTGGCCCAGACCATGGTAACCACATCAACCCAGGAATTATGTTTAACAGCCGAAATAATACCAAGTGGGATGCCAACGACCATGCTAATCAATAAGGCGGCAAGACTAAGTTCCACCGTGGTGGGCAGGCGTTCCGCCAGCAGGCGCGTAATCGGCAATCCCAAACGAATGGACTGACCAAAATCACCATGAAAAACTTCATCCAGGTAAATTACAAATTGTTCAGGGATGGGTTTATCCAATCCGTTTTCGTGGATAAACCGGTCACAGACCGCATCGGTGGCTTTCTCACCCAGGATGGCACGGCAGGGGTCTCCGGGAATCACGCGCGCTAATGCGAAAGTAACCAACAGAATACCGAACAGAACAGGAATGGAGAAAAAAGCACGGCGAATAAAGTACTGAGTCATAATGATTTGGCTTCCGTTGATAATACGGGATGGCGGGTTAGCCCGCCATCCCGTATTTTGTTACACAAGAATTTGACCGAGTTTACTGACCACCGGGCTTCTTCATCAGGCCCCAGAGATAGTCGTAGTACTCCCACAGGTTGGTGTTACCGGCGTGGGTCGGTGCGGCAATGTTGAGGCCCATGTTGAAGGTGGCGACAACATCGGCTGAGTCAAAGGCGCTGCCGTCCGAGAATGTGATGTCCTGACGCAGGGTGCAGACATAGACTGTCAGGTCTGCGTTTGGTTCGCAGGAGGTGGCCAGAGCGGGTTCAACTGCCGTGCCATTGACCTCGTAAGCATAGAGCGACTGCATCACCTGTTCGCAAGCGCGCAGGGACTCGCCATCGCTCTCGTCAGCGCAGAACATGCTGATGGGTTCGGCGTTTTGCATCCAAACGAAGACACTGCGGTCGCCAGGGGCGGATACCGCGAAGGTCTCGTTCGTCAGCGGGCTGGCCTGAGGCGTGGTCACATCTGCGCGGTAGGCTGTAGCAGAACCGCCGTGAGCAATCGGGATCATCGGAACCAGTTCGCGGATCTTGTTGTTGGCTTCCACATAGATGGGTTCAGCGGCGGCCGGGTCGGCGATTTGGGCGCCTTCCACCAGATTGTTGTAAATCTCGGGGAAGGTTGTGCCGAACTGTCCATTGGCCTCACCGAAGTGATAGTCCAGGAAGTTGGTGATGTGCGGGTAGTCCGCGCCCCAACCCAGCAGGTACAGACCGTCCAAGCGACCAGCGCCGGACTCTTCGATGAAGGCGCCGGATTCCATGACGACGATTTCGGCGTCAATGTTCAGGTTGGCCTTCAACTGCGCCTGGATGTCCTGTGCCACGTTGCCGACCTGCGGCAGGTAGCCACGGACAACGTCGCGGTAGAACAACTTGGTTTTGAAACCATCCGGGAAACCAGCCTCAGCCAGCAGGGCCTTGGCAGCCGTGGCATCGAAGTCATACCATTTGTCGCCAACACAGCCATTCGGAATGGCGCACGGGGTGAAGTGAGTCGCAACTTCGGAGCCAGCCGGGTAGAAGGTATCCACGATGCGCTGGCGGTCAATGCCCATGGCAATGGCCTGGCGCACTTTCACGTTGTCGAACGGCTTGAAGGTATTGGTCATGCCCACGTAGAAGATGTTCAACGCAGGGCGGATCGCGATCTGAAGATTGGAATCAGCCTGGACAATGGCGAAATCATCCGGGCCGATGTTGTCAATGCCATCCACGGTGCCAGACTGCAGTTCGAGCAGGCGCGCCGCAGATTCGGATGACCAGCGGAAAACCAGCGTGTCAGCCTTGGCGGGTTCGCCCCAGAAGGTGGGGTTCTTTACGAAAGTGACGCTCTCGCCGCGTTTCCATTCACTGACCATATACGGGCCAGTGCCAACGGGTTTCTCAAGGCCTTCGCTGTTGCGCGTGCCATTGGCATACGTGGAATCCAACCAATCCGAAGAGTAGATTGCGAACGGGCTGAAAGCAATCTTCGAAAGGAAGGCAGGATCGGGGCGGCACAGCGTGAAGGTCACGGTAGATGCATCCGTCGCAGCGACAGACTTGATCAAACCGGTGTAGCCATTGCCGCACTCTGGGACAGACAAGGTCGTACCGTCAAAAGTTGCGACGGGTACATCGGGGATCGCTGTGGGTTCAGCCGTCGGCGCTTCGGTGGCAGCGGCAGGCGCTTCGGTGGCAGCGGCAGGCGCTTCGGTGGCAGCGGCAGGCGCTTCAGTCGCCGTCACTGCTGGGCCGCAAGCGGCCAACATCAAGCTGACCAGCACCAAAGCGGAAAGCAGGGAAAACAGGTTTTTCTTCACGTTTCTCCTCCTATAGAGAGTTGTGAGTAAAAAAGGAAGGTTTGCGCTTCCTTTGCGCAGAACACGCCTTTTGATTATACAGTAAAACCCCCGGCGGCGTTCTCCGTAACCGACATCTTTTTAGATTCTTTATGGCAGTTACGACCAAACGCCGGGCAATTTTGTCTGACACTGCGGACAAATTCCGCCCGCGCCCAGGCGATTTTCCGTTACGGTGAAGTGACGCCGCTTAATCAGGGAACACCCGCAGGCCGGACAGCGCGTCTCTTCGTATTCGCCGACTTGCCCTGGCAGGTTTCCAGCGTAGACGAAATTCAGCCCGGCCTCGCGCCCAATCTCCGCGGCGCGGATGAGTGTCTCTGCCGGGGTCGCGCCGCGGTCGGTGAGCGTGTAATCCGGGTGGAAGGCGGTCACATGCCAGGGAATATTCGCCGAAAGCCCGCGCAAAAAACGCGCCGCCTGCCAGAGTTCTTCGTTGCTGTCGTTCAGGCCGGGGACTACGAGCGTCACCACCTCAACCCACAAACCGAGCGTCAGCGCCGTTTCGATGGCGGCCAGTACATTTTTGAGCGAGCCGCCCAACTGCCGGTAGGTTTCCTGGCGCATGGATTTTAAATCCACCTTGTAGGCATCCAGCCAGGGGCGCAAAAAGCGCAGGGCTTCGGGCGTGGCGTGACCGTTGGAGACCATGCCGCACTTCAGCCCGGCGCTTTTGGCCTGCTGAAAAATTGCCGCCGCCCATTCGGCGGTGATGAGTGGCTCGTTGTACGAAGCCACCATCAGCCGCGCGCCCACGCGCCGCGCGCTTTTGACCAGTTCCTCGGGCGTCACGCGGCGGATGAGATTTCCGGCCACGTCACAGGCCGGGTCGCGCAGTGCCTGCGACGTCAGCCAGTTCTGACAGTAGGCGCAGTGTAAATCACAGCCCAACATGCCAAAAGTCAGCGCCGTTGCGCCGGGCAAAACGTGCCAGAACGGTTTTTTCTCGACCGGGTCGGCCTGCAAGGCGGCGACATAGCCCCAGGGAACGCGCAACTCACCGGCGTGGTTAAATCGCACCCGGCAAGCGCCGCGTTTGCCAGGCGCAAGCACGCAGCGATGCGCACAAGCCAGACAGCGTAGCACGCCCGGCGAAACGGATTCGCATAATTCTCCCGGAACGGTCAATTCATCTAAAATGGCGCTGAGCGTTGGCATGGGGCTTTTCCTTTGACTCGCAAGTATAATTTGCGCATGACTTGGCATTCATCTTTTGAGCAAGAAATTGAATCAGCGCAGTCCGCGCGTGCGTGTGGCAACGAGGGTCAGGCGCGTGTTTGCGCCCGGCGCGCCGCCGGGATTGTTCTGCGGCAGTATTACCATCAGTCGCCAATCCCCAGCGCCTATGACTTGTTGCAAAAGCTACTGCTGGATGCCGCCTCTCCGCTGGAAGCGCGCCAGGCGGCGCAGGCACTGACCATGCGGGTAAGCGAGCAATTCAGCCTGCCGCTGGAAGTGGATCTCATTCAGCAGGCGAGAAAACTAGCCAAAGCGTTGTTCCCAAGATACTGTTGGCGAACTTGTGACGGGGCGGTGATAAGCCTACCAGAGTGACCTTTTTCATTCGTTTTTCGGGTTTGTAACCCAATTTCAGGCGGGAAAAGATTTGGTTGACGGTTGTTCTTGGTTGATTGGGCGGTGGTTTACCCTGCTTCTGCCCGTCCGAAGTCGGTATGCCACTGCTGCGGGCGAATTTCGGCCATCCAACGTGCCACCCGGCGGATGTTGACGCGCACTCCCGCCCGCGCACCAAAACCGACAAACACCCTTCGACCCCGCCCCGGTGCAGACGATACTCTTCTTTGAAGTCTTCCGTCTGTTGCCGCAGGTGAGCAATCTCGAGTTCGGCATAATGCGCCCCCAGGGTCAGGGAGCGCCCGCCTTGCCCGCTGCAGCAACGCGCCCGCAGCGGGCACCTGGCGCACACTTCTGCCGCAAACTTGAAGTGCCAACTCCCATCAGCGGAAAGCTGACCGATTGTCTGCTGGTTGCCCAGGCATTGTGCCGTACCCTGTTCCAGATTCATCTCAAACTGGTTGAGTGTGATTCCATCTACCAGGCGCGACTGCGGCGAGTGTGCGGCTGGCGCCGGGCCAATCAGGTCTTCGCCGCAAGTCTGGCTTGCCGCCAAGGTTGCACCGCTCACAGCCCGCGTCCATTCTGGTTCCGCCGCCAGCAACGCCACCACCGACAGACGTAACGTCTCGACCGTCAATTCGATGCGGTTCAACGTCCGCACCCGCGTCAACACCGCCAAACTATCCGTCCGCTGCCGCCCGCGCAGCTTAATCATCCCCAGCTCTTTGAGCTGTTCCGCCACGGCTTCAAACACCCGCGCTTCCGCTTTGTGCGTCACTAAGCGCGCCCGATACTCGCTCAACACGCTGAAGTTGAACCCGGCATAATCTACCGGCGACAAGGCCGGTTGCCCTTCGGCCGGGTACAAGTCAGCAAACATACCATTGCTCCCCCACCAAACGGTATGGATTATCAGGAGCCAAGAGGGTAGCCCCCAAATATTGCATCTCAACAGGCATGACACG
>MNXJ01000076.1 GCA_001872455.1 Anaerolineae bacterium CG2_30_57_67
GCCAATTTTTAGAGTCTATCCGAAAAACGGGGCAGGCAGGGCAAGTTTTCGACTTGTCCGCGCAAATCACAGATTTGCGCCACCGTTGGCTGCCCATTTTGCCAATCTTTTGGACGGGTTCTTATCTGTTCAGTGCCTATCAAACGGCTCTAAAATTTCAATTTTCCGGTTTCTGTGGTGCAACCGCGACACAAATGTCGCGCCACAAGGTTCCTGCTGCGTAACATCAGTTAAAATATTAACCGTTTAGAGTATAGTTTGGCGGTGCCGACGCGGGTGTGGACATTGAACCGCATCGAATTGGTGGTCGAGACGTTACGTTTGTCGGTGGTGGCGTTGCTGGCGGCGGAACCAGAATGGACGCGGGCGACGGTGCCGCCGAGTTGGGAAGAGCGCTACGGGAAGCGTTGTGTGGCGGAGCGGTTGAGCGAGAGGGAGCGGGCAAGTGTTGCAAGTCGAGACGGGACAAGATGGACAGTGGCTGTTGGAGCGATTGGCAGGTGTCGCCGTCAACATCCGCCGGGTGGCACGTTGGATGGCCGGAATCCGCCCGTAGCAGCGGTATACCGGCTTCGGACGGGCAGTAGCAGGGTAAACCACCACCCAATCAACCAAGAAGAACAACCGCCAACCAAAGCTTTTCCCGCCTGAAATCGGGTTACAAACCCGAAAAACGAATGAAAAAGGTCACTCTGGTAGGCTTGCCACCGCCTCGTCACAAGTTCGCCAACAGTATCTTGAGCAGATACCAAAAAACCATCTTTTTGAAAGAAATTTGCGATTTTATTTTAATTTCCACATCTCTAAACACACATTTACCCGCTTCAGACCGATAACGCCACAAATGGAAGGGGTATAATTCTTGCCCAGAGCGGACAGAAGTCCATTCACAATTTTTTTTTTGAAAGGAGGCTGCCAACTTATTTTCACGGGAAAGAAAGCGCATGAGCCTGTCAGAATCGGCGACAGGCTGACGAGGATGAGGGTTCCCCACCGCGAGGCGGGGCTACGCCCGGCAAACGCCGGGGAAAATCGAAAGTTCAGCGGAAGCCCTCCAGGCCAGCCAGCGGCCTGCATATCTTTCCCTCCAAGAGAAAAGCGCCAGGACAACCCCGCGCCAGCAATGGCGCGCGCAAACCCTGACGCATGGCGTCTATCAAACCTATTCTTTGCCCCGGGCCAAGAATATCTTTTATGCACCAGGAGGATTCCTCATGTGTGGTATTGTCGCTTATATCGGGCCGCGTGACGCGACACCGATTATTTTGAATGGCTTGAAACGGCTGGAGTATCGCGGTTATGACTCTGCCGGGCTGGCCGTCTTGCAAAACGGTAAAATCGAAGTCCGGCGCGACGCCGGAAAGCTTGCCAATTTGGTCGAGCTGGTGCGCCAGCAACCCATCAGCGGCGCGCCAGGGATGGGGCATACGCGCTGGGCCACGCACGGCGCCCCCAGCGCGCGCAACGCCCATCCGCACCTGAGCGCCAGCGGGCGCGTGGTCGTCGTCCACAACGGAATTGTGGAGAATTTTCTTGAGTTGAAAGCGGAACTGATCGCCAGGGGCATTCACTTTCAGTCGGATACCGATACCGAAACGATTGTCCATCTGGTGGAAGGTTACGCCGCCGGCGGGCTGAACCTGACCGAAGCCGCGCGGAAAACTTTTCAGCGCATTGAAGGGGCGCATGGCATCGTGTTGATGAGCGCCGACGAGCCGGATAAAATCGTCTGCGCGCGCATCGGCAACGCCGGGGGCGTGGTCATCGGCCTGGGCGAAGGCGAAAACTTTATCGCGTCGGACATCCCCGCCATTCTCGAACACACCCGCCGCGTCATCTTTCTTGAATCGCATCAGATGGCGATACTGACCCGCGAGGGCATCAGCGTTCAGACGCTGGACGGGAAAACGCTTCAGCCGCAGATTCACACCGTTGCGTGGGACCCGATTGCGGCGGAGAAGGGTGAATTCCGTCACTTCATGCAAAAAGAAATTCATGAGCAGGCGCGTGCCATCACCGATACCCTGGCAGGACGGGTGGATTTTGAAAACGGGAAAATCCGTCTGCCAGAACTCAACCTGACGGGGCAACTGGCGCGGCGCATCGAACGCATCTACATCACCGCCTGCGGCACCGCCGCCTATGCCGGCATGGTGGGAAAATATCTGATTGAAAAAATCGCCCGCATTCCGGTGGAAGTGGTGATTGCCTCTGAGTTCCGTTATAGCGACCCAATTGTCAATGAAAATACGGTTGTGCTGGCAATTTCGCAATCCGGCGAAACAGCAGACACGCTGGCCGCGATGGAGGAAGGCCGTAAAAAAGGCGCAACGCTATGGAGCATTGTCAACGCCATTGGCTCGCAGGCTATGCGGGTGGCAGATGGCAGTATTTCGATGCAAACCGGGCCAGAGATTGGGGTGGCTTCGACCAAGGCTTTTACCGCCCCGCTGGTAGACCAATACATGTTGGCGATTTTGTTGGGTGAATTACGTGGAACGCTGGACGAAGCCGCCTGCCGCGCGTTGGTCAATGACCTGCGTCTGATTCCCGACCTGGTTGGGCGCACGCTGAAGCGTGAAGATGAAATCAAAAAAGTGGCGCTGACGCTGAAGGACATGCGCGGCTGTTTGTACCTGGGACGCGGAATCAATATGCCGATTGCTTACGAGGGCGCGCTCAAGATGAAGGAAATTTCCTACATCCACGCCGAGGGCTACCCCGCCGGAGAAATGAAACACGGCCCAATTGCGCTGATTGATAAGGACATGCCTGTGTTGTGCATTGCGCCGCAAGACCCCTGGCGCGAGAAAATGATTAGCCAAATTCAACAAGCGAAAGCGCGTGACGGCGTGGTTATCGCCGTTGCCACCGATGGCGACGAGCGGGTGCGCGAGATGGCCGACCACATCTTGTGGATTCCCAAAACACCGTGGATGCTCAGCCCGGTAATCACCGTCCTGCCCCTGCAACTGCTGGCGTATCACATCGCCGCACAGCGCGGATTGGACGTTGACCAGCCGCGCAACCTGGCAAAAAGCGTGACAGTAGAATAAAGTCGGCTACCGCAACGTAAAAATGCAGATTGGAAGTCCCAACTCGTTCTTCTCGCGCCGGGAAAGTTGTTCCACCGGCGCGAAAAGGGCGTTTTCCAAAATCAGCGCGTCCATGCGGCACAATTCGGGGTGACGGTCAACAATCGCGGCATACGGGCAGTGCGCCAGCACAACGCGCGGCCCAGCGGCGCGCGCTTCCCAGCGCGCCCGGTAGCCCAACGCGGTGAGTTTTTCGCTCAAAAATGCCAGGCGGCGGGTGATGTGCCAGGCGCGCATCGGTTCGGCGACGGGTAGAATCCGTTCAGCCAGAGCGCGTGCGGCCTTTTCCTGCGCCTCCGCCGAAAGCGGCGCAAACCACACGCGCAGGGCGATATCAGCCAGGGTGGAGAAGTTTTCACCAAGACGGGTTTCGCTCAGACCGAAAAGTTGCTGCGGGCGTCCGGCTTTTCCTGGCTGCGGGCGAAACCCCAACGACTGAAGGCGCCCATCCGCCAGTAAAATGCCCAGGTGACGACGGGCGTTGGCGGGCGTCACCTGCAGGGCGCGCGCCACGTCCGCCGGGCTGGCCGCCGGATGCGACTCAAAGTAGGCCAGAATACGCTGGCGAGCGGTGAATTTTGTCATGACATTTGTCATCTTATCATCACTTTTTCAATTTCGCAAACATATTTTTGCATAATTGAATTGACGCGCCCCGCCGCCGCCACTATAATCACGCTCAATGACTACCGCGCCGCTGGATTGGGATTCAACGTATGCGATTGCGCTGGCGCTCAAAGCCGCGCACCCGGCAGTCGATTTTCAAGCCCTTTCGCTGGGCACTATTTGTCAATGGACGCTGGCACTGGATAATTTTATAGATGACCCAGCGCTTGTCAACGACGGAATTTTATCCGCCATCTACCAAGATTGGTTTGAGGAGACTCTGCATGACCGCCAATGAACTCAATACCCCCGGCTACGAAATCCCTGACGATTTAAAGGATGTCGTCGCCATCACCACGCTCGATAAAGTCTACAACTTCGGGCGGCGTTCCTCCATTTGGCCGATGATGTTCGGCCTGGCCTGCTGCGCCATCGAAATGATTGCCGCGCAGGCCTCGCGCTACGACCTGGCGCGCTTCGGCATGGAAGTCATGCGCCCCAGCCCGCGTCAGGCCGATATGATGCTGGTGGCGGGAACCGTCACCAAGAAAATGGTTCCGGCCATCGTGCGTCTCTACAACCAAATGCCCGAACCGAAATACGTTGTCGCCATGGGCGCCTGCGCTTCGGGCGGCGGGCCGTTCAAGGAAGGCTACAACGTCGTCGCTGGAATCGACAAATTTTTACCGGTGGATGTTTACATCCCCGGCTGCCCGCCCACCCCGCAGGCGCTGGTCTATGGCCTGATTAAATTGCAGGAAAAAATTGACAAGCAATCCATCAAAACCGTGCGCTGGTACCAAAAAGGCGCCGACTCGGTGGAAACCCCGATTCCCTTCCTTGGGCCAGATTTGATTGACCCGCGCCGCATTCCCGAAATCAAAGCCAAAGCGGCTGAACTCGCCAACCCGCCCGCCGAAGCGGCCAACTAGGAGATTGCCATGACCACCCCCGCAGTAGAAACGCTCGACCTGGCCGCAAAATTTGCAGGCGTCACCGCTGACACCCGCCCCGGCTACGCTGGCTGGATTGTCCCGGCTGAGGCGCTGACCCAATTCGCCAGCTTTGTCCGCGACGAACTCGGCTACGACCTGCTCTCCTCGCTGACCGCGGTGGATTACCTCGAGCAGAATCAATTTGAAGTGGTGTACCACGCCTATAAAACGGCGGGCGGCCCCGGCCTGGTCTTCAAAGTCCAGATTCCGCGCCAGGACCCGGCGAAAGTCGCCTCCGTCACCCCCATCTGGCCCGGCGCCGAATATCAGGAGCGCGAAGCCTACGACCTGTACGGCATTATTTTTGAAAATCACCCCGACCTGCGCCGCATTTTGATGTGGGAAGGCTTTGAAGGCTATCCGATGCGCAAGGATTGGAAGGAAGCCTTCTACGAAGAAGAAGCCAAGCCGCTGAAAAGCCGCTGGCCCGAAGGCAGACATACCCTGGCCGAAACGCGCGTGCCGTTTGGCGATAACGTTTCCTTCAAACCGGGATTTGACCCCGAAAAATGGACGCCGACCGACCCGGAAGAACTGCTCTACGCCACGCTGAGAAAGTACACCAGCGAAACGAAGGACGGCATCACCACCGACCACGTTTTGGTAAACATGGGGCCGCAGCACCCTTCCACGCACGGCGTTTTCCGCGCGGTGGCAATGCTGGACGGCGAAATCGTCGTCAGCCTAAAGCCGGTGATGGGCTACCTGCACCGCAACCATGAAAAAATCGGCGAGCGCAACACCTTCCTGCAAAACATGCCCTACACCGACCGCCTGGACTACTTCAACTCGATGTACAACAACTGGGGCTACTCGCTGGCGGTGGAAAAACTGCTCGGCGTCGCCGTGCCGGAACGCGCCGAATATCTGCGTGTGATTATGGGTGAACTCAGCCGCATTCAAAATCACCTGATTTTGTTCGGCATGTTGTGGAACGACCTGGGCGCCTACTTCACCCCGGCGCTGTACGCCTTTGAAGAGCGCGAATTAATTCTCGACATTTTCGAAGCGGTTTCTGGCACGCGCATGATGTGCAACTATCACCGCTTCGGCGGCGTATCGCGTGACGTGGACGCGGCCAGCCTGGAAAAAATCAAAGGCCTGGTCTTCGAGCGTCTGCCGCGCCGGGTGGAAGAAATGAACCGCCTGCTGAGCGAAAATGAAATTTTCGTCTCGCGCATGAAGGGCATCGGCTACCTCAGCCCCGAAGATTCGATTGCCTACTCAGTCACCGGGCCCAACCTGCGCGCCGCCGGAATCCCCTACGACATCCGCCGCGCCGACCCGTATGGCATTTACGACCGCTTTGAATTTGACATTCCCGTGCGCCACAACAGCGATTTGCTCGACCGCTATCTGATTCGCATGGACGAAATTCAACAATCGCTGCGCATTCTGCGCCAGGCGTTGCAACAGCTGCCCGAAGGCCCCGTTCTGACGGGCAAGCCACAGTATCAAGTGAAAGTGCCAGCGGGCGAAGCCTATGGGCGCGTCGAAGCGCCGAAGGGCGAACTCGGCTACTACGTCGTCTCCAACGGCAAGGGCAACCCCTATCGCTACCACATCCGCACCCCATCGTTTATCAACATCACCTCGCTGGAAAAAATGTGTGTTGGCGGGAAAATCGCCGACTTCGTCACCATTTTGGGAATGGTGGATATCGTCTTGGGTGAACTCGACCGCTAACCGTCGCACCGGAGAACTGGAGAACCTGTTATGTACGGACAAGGATTACTCAAAGGTCTGAGCGTCACCTTAAAACGCTACATCAACACCTACGTGGACGATTTCAAGTGGTGGGGCAAACGCTACTTCAACGCCGAGGGCATTGCGCACCGCTCCAGCAAAGACGCCAACGGCATCTTCACGGTGCAATATCCGGAAGAAAAACTACCCACGCCGGAAGAATTCCGCTACGTCCCCTTCCTGGTCTATGACGAAGGCGCCAACGGCGAGAAAAACATCCGCTGCACCTCGTGCGGAATCTGCGCCAAGGCCTGCCCGCCGCAGTGCATCTGGATTGTGCGCTCCAGCGACCCCGTTACCGGTCGCCCGGTGCCGCAACCAGCCGAATTCTACATTGACGCCGACATCTGCATGAACTGCGGTTTCTGCGCCGAATACTGCCCCTTCGACGCCATCAAAATGGACCACGATTACGAACTGGCCTCCTATGGCCGCAACGTCTTCGACAAAGAACGGCTGATGAAACCAGCCTCCTACTACGCGCAAATCCGCCCGCTGAACAACGCGCGCGAAGAAACCGCCCGCGCCGAAAAAGCCGCCGCCAAAGCGGCCAAAGCGGCGGTGACAAACTAGTGCCGGAACTTTATAAAGATGTAGGGTAAAAACGGCGCAATTCAGCCGTTTTTACCCTACAAAATCGGAAAGTTCCGGTACTAGTACACCTGGGCATAAATAGCAAATAACTTAGGCATTGAGAGCCTTACCTTGATAGGTCCATTTGAACGGTTTCGCCATCGTGAGATTGTAATATTCGATGAAGGCCAAAACCTTGCGTTTCAGATCTTCAATTGACGTGAAATTACCTCGCTTCAGAACCTTTCGAACCAGGATGCTAAACCAAATTTCGATCTGATTCATCCAGGAAGCATGCTTTGGCGTGTAATGAAAAACAATGCGATGCGTTGGA
>MNXJ01000083.1 GCA_001872455.1 Anaerolineae bacterium CG2_30_57_67
AAACTATGGGCGTTGATTCCTGATGAGTATAAAGCCTGCTACACTTTTAGTGATTTTTGGGATGCCTACGAAAAAGTTTTTCCAAAAGAAACCCATCGGAGTGTTGGCAAAGAAACTGGAGAGACCAGTCACATGGAACGTTGGAACAATACATTGCGGCAATCGAATGCTCGCTATGTACGCAAGACTTTATCGTTTTCAAAATCCGATATCTACCATGAATTGGTTACTCGACTGTATGTCGTCCGCTACAATCTTGCCAAAGCATCACTTGCTACTTGACCACTACCGAATTTCCTTCACCTGGCGATAGATTTTTCTACTCGGCAATTACCAATGCGCCATCTGGCAATTTGGCAGTGGTCCAGCGAAATGTGCACTGCCTGGACTTAATCAATTGCAACCTATCAGCAGGCGAACTCGAATACCGCCTTTTTAGTCCATCCGGCGACGCGCTTATCTCAAGTGTAAAGCTGACAGACCTTGGCGCGGTCACGCTGTCAACTTACGATAACGACCCATCTGTGGCCGTTGCGCCCGATGGAACTGTGGGTGTCGTTTGGAACCGTCGAATTTATGCTTCTGGCGTTTACCAATGGAATGAAAATGTCTATTTCGCCACTTTTGATGCCTCTGGAACGCTGCTTAGCGGTCCTGTTAATTTGACCAATAATGACACCTGGGGCACTGACTATGACGCTGACTTCTACCGTTTTTATGCTCCGGTGATTACCGCGACAGACGACAATCGCTTTGTCATGGGTTGGCAGAAAGTTGTTAATAACACGTCAAATTTTTTCTATGCCGGGTATGATACAGCCGGGACAAATATTTTTTCTCCAAAAATCTTAACGACAAATGTTGGCGTTGGTATTGAGAAACCTATCCTAAATTCCTTGTCGGGTGGTAAGGTGATTTTGACGTGGATCGCCGCCTATTTGCCCGGTTCTCCGGTCTATGCGGTTTTGAATAGTGACGGCAGTATTTTTCAGCCAGAGGTTTTATTGAATGTTGATAGTATTTATTATGGGACAGTTGACGCGGTGCTTCTTCCCAATGGTAAAGTGGCGATTGCCTGGCAAACGAATGCTGGTGTGCAGTTCGCAATATTGAGCTCGTCTTACGCGCTGGAGAGTATATCTACGCAGGGAGACAGCCCTTGGGGGCCGGGCAACGACCTTTCGGTGACAACCGATGCGGACAGTCACGTCATCATGGTTTGGCCGGATGAATTTACGGAACAGCATTTCCAGTATGCGCTTGGCGACAGCGCTGGCTCGTTTGTCACCTTGCCGATGGTCTTTGCGACCAGTAGCTACCCGGTCTATGCGAATTCCAGGGGTCAAGGCATTGCGCCTTACACCCTTCCTGTGACAACACATATTTATCTTCCACTGATTGTTCGATAGCAGCCCGTAAAAAAAGCGCTGGGAAATTCCCCAGCGCTTTTTTATAATTCTTCTTCCCCTGCAATCAGATTGTTTCAGAAGCAGCCTCCCCGCTTATAATCGCCGCATGACCTCGCCCCAAGACCGCCCGCTCGACCCAGCGCTACGCCCGCAACGCTTGGGCGACATGATTGGGCAGCAGCAAGTCAAGGAAAACCTGTCCATTTTGCTGGCCGCCGCCAGGGGGCGCAGCGAGGCGCTCGACCACATTCTCTTTTACTGCCCGCCCGGCCTGGGAAAAACCACCCTGGCAAATGAGATGGAAGTCAACATCAAAGTCACTTCCGGCCCGGCGATTGAACGCGCGGGCGACCTGGCGGCGATTTTGACCAACCTGCGCGCCGGAACGTTTTCCACGCCGATAATTTGCACCTCGGCAATCAAGGAAAAAACGCCCCGGATGAGGGTGCGCAAAGCCTTACGCATACACGCCGCGATAGTCTTCCGGCAGCATGGCGGCGATTTGGCGCATGATGTCGTCGGTGGCAGCCTGCAGGGCTGCTTCGCGGCCTGAGCCGCGCGGCGCTTCGACGTAAATCGGCTCACCGACGACGGCGGTGATTTTGGTGCGGTGCAGGTGTTTGAGATTTTCAAGCACCAGGCGGTCCTGCGTCCCGGTCAGCGCCACCGGCAGAACCGGGTAGCCGCTTTTGGCGGCCAAAAAGGCGACGCCCGGTTTGCCGGGCTGCAGGGCTTCAGTTTTGGAGCGCGTGCCTTCGGGCGCAATCACCATCAGGCCGCCTTTTTCCATGCGCGCCAAAATCTGACGCATGGCCTGCAAATCCACGTCGAAGCGGTTGAGCCAAATGGCGTTGACGCCGCGTCCCAGCAGTCCAAAAATGGGGTGATTTTTGTACTTTTCGGCAATCGGCATGATGATATCTTCACGGTCGAGCACGGCCAGCAAAACCGCGCTGTCCAGGCGGCCAAGATGATTGGCCGCCAGAATGAAACTACCCGGCGGCACTTTCTCCAAGCCAATCACTTCCACTTTGGCAATCAACGCCATGACAAAACGAACCAAAAAACGCACAAGTTTGAACGTCATTGCGCCTTCCGCTCCAAAATTTATTTTTCGCTGATGGTGATACTTTCAATCACGTCGCCGGTGAAATTGGGGTTTTGCTGCGGGTCGCGCAGGCGAATATTAAGCACCACATCCATGCCTTCGGTGACCTGGCCGAAAATGGTATAGCCGTCATTGAGAAATTCCTGCGGCGCAAAGGTGATGAAAAATTGGCTGCCGTTGGTGGCCGAAGCCGGGCCGCTGTTCGCCATCGCCACCACCCCGGCTTTGTCAAACTTCAGGTCATTGGGCTCATATTCAAATTGGTAGCCGGGGCCGCCCATACCGGTACCGGTCGGGTCGCCGGTTTGAGCCATAAAATCGGGCAGCACACGGTGAAATGTGACGCCGTTGTAAAAACCCTCGCGCGCCAAAAAGACAAAACTATTGACGGTCAGCGGGGCTTTATCGGGGAACAACTGAATGACAAACTGCCCGCCCTTCGCCAGTTTGACGGTGGCGAGGTAGGTTTTGGCCGGATCAATCGTCATCGGCGGCGGGGCGTCATATTGCTTGTAGCCGGTCTGCGGCGCAGGGGCGGCTGGGCGCAGCGCATAAATCAGCACAAAGGCCACCAGCAAAATAATCGCCAGCGCCATCCACTGCAAGCCGTTCATTTTTTGCCAGAAGAGTGATTTTTTTGACGCGGAAACACGTTTTGCCATAATCTCTATCTCCTTTTTATTTGCTGGCTTATTTTACGCCAATCAAGGGTTTCTCACTGGTGATTATCCACAAGTCGCCAATTTTCGTCCTGCGAACAAAAGCGGCATAAATGTCGCTTTGCGGGGTGGAGCAAAGATGTGGGTAACCACCAGTTTCTCATCGCCCTAAAATTCCACACGTTGAGAATTGCCGACAAGACAGAGAAAATTTATGCTCGTTCACATCGCATTTCTGCGCCAAATGCAATCAACAACTTGGCTGACACCCAGCAGGATCGACTTGGCGTCTCAACGGTGATGTAAACCGTTCTGGTGGAGGCAGGCACGAACGCGCCTGCCTCCACCGTAGGTGCGGTGTGACGAAATTTTCAACCGATAAGCACTGCTGCGCCTGACTTCGCTCGGCGCCCAAACACGAAATTTTGGAGGCAAAGTGCTAAAAACTTCACACTTACGATGAAGAATCGCGCTGGGCAGACCTTCCGCACTTTTGCGCTGCGCTACGGATGTGGTGCAGGTGTGGCGGCACAATCGGTGAAGCGAGCCGATGACTGTATTCCCCTCGCTTCCACATAGAAGCGTTTTTCCTTGGCCTCGCCCATCGAGAACGTTTTGCGCGGCAGGGCGCCATCCAAAATCACCGTTTTGAACAACTCATTCTTGCCCATGCCGGGGACAACCATACCCACATTGCCGGGCAGAGCGCCCAGCCGCGCGGTCACATCGGCGCCATGAACGTAGTCAATTTTTTCCGCGCCACCCTGTTTGACAAACGGGTCAAGAAAAGCCTGCAGCGTGCCGACCGGCAGATTCGCCTCCGGTTGGGCGATTTTCACCACGCCGAAGCCTTTTCCGCCGCCGATAAAGCCGATTAACTGGCCGGAAGCGTCCCCGGCATTGACGCGGCGCATCATGGCCTCGGCGCTTTCCAGCGGCTGATAGGTGTAGCGCGCCCCGAATTTCTCAGCCAGGGCGGCGTAGATGTCGCTCTTCAGGCCGAACAGCACGCGATGAATCGGCTCAAACTCCAGCCCCTCGTCGTGGACATTTTCCAGCTCAATCAGCGCGTAGCGCGCCGGGTGATTCATGCCGACGCTCGGTTTCATCTGTTCCCAAACCGCTTTGGCGGTAGCGAGCGAGTGATTGCCATCGCCCATGGCAAAGAGTAAAACCGGTTGATCGGCGCTCAGGCCATACTTGGCGGCGAAGGCTTGCAGGTCGGCCAATCGGCGCAAGGCGGCGATGACGCCCGCCTCCAGCGCCGGGTTGCTGACGGCGTAGCCCGTCAGATGGCCGCTGTCCAGCATCAGGTCAAAATCGTACAATTTTTCCAGGCTGGCTTTGGCCGCGCCGACCGGTTCCAGCACGGTGCGCTGCGGGTCGTCAATCAGCACGAGGATGTGCGGCAGTTCGAGTGGCGCGCCGGTGCGAATTTTCATGCGCGGCGGCAGACGCTCCACAATCGTGCCTTCGGTGGCGCGAATCAGGCTGGTGGAGCCTTTGGTGTAGTCGTAACGTTCCAGGTCGAGCGCCATCATCAGCCCTTTGCGGGTTTTGCCAGCGACGGTGCGCTCAACATAAATGAAGCCCTCGCGCGGCTCGAGGATGCCCGCCGCCAGGTAGTCGCGCATGGTTTGCTGAATTTGTTGAATGCGCTCGGCCTCGCCCGGTTTTTCGAGGTAAATCTCCGGCAGGGTGATGTGAAACGTGGAAGGCGCCTCGCCGATGATTTTTTCCACTTCGGCCCAGTATTCGGGCTGCGAGGTGAATTGGTCAACGGCGATGGCGGCCCACTTGTGCGGGTCAATGCCCGCTTTGGGCAGGAAAATTTCGGGGATTTGGACGCCGATATCTGCGTAATTTTTCATTGGTTATTTCCGTGAAAACTCAATCACAATTTGGGCGACTTCCGCGCCGACGCGCCCCTGACCTTCTTTGGTGGCCGCGCCGATGTGCGGGGAGGCAATCACGTTTTCGTGCTGAATCAGTTTCCAGTCGGTGGGCGGTTCGGCGGAGAAAACGTCCAGGGCGGCGCCGGCGACTTTTCCGCTGTTCAGCGCTTCCAGCAGGGCTTCATCCTGAATAATTCCACCGCGCGCGCAGTTGATGAGGCGCACGCCGGGTTTCATCTGCGCGAATTGCGCCGCGCCAATCATCCCGGCGGATTCTTTCGTCTTGGGCAGATGCAGGCTGATGTAGTCAGCGTGGGCGAGCAGGTCATCCAGGCTGACGAGTTTGGCGCCTTCGACGCTTTTGACGTAGGGGTCGTAGGCGAGGACGCTCATGCCGAGGGCGACGGCACGGCGGATGACGGCTTTGCCGATGTTGCCAACGCCAATCAGCCCGAGGGTTTTGCCGCCGATTTCATCGCCTTCAAAGGATTTCTTTTCCCATTTTTCGGCTTTCATGGTGGCCGAGGCGCGGTAGAGCGAGCGCGCCATCATGAACATGTAGCCAATTGCCAGTTCGGCGACGGAATCGGAGGAGGCTTTGGGCGTGTTGCGGACTTCGACGCCTTTGGCGCGGGCGTAGTCCACGTCAATCGTGTCCAAGCCAACGCCGCCGCGCACGATGAGTTTCAGGTTGGGGCAAACATCAATCAGCGGCTGGCGGATTTTGGTGCGCGAGCGCACGACCAGCGCGTCATAGGCCGGGGCGACGGTCATCAAGTCTTCGGGGGTGATTTCAAAGTTGGTATCCACCGTCAGACCGGCGGTGCGCATGGTTTCGATGCAATCTTTTTCGGTTTTGTCACAAACGAGGACTTTCATGGTTTTCTCCTGGGTGAAATTAAAGCAAGGCCCAACCCGGGAGCCCCGGTTGAGCCTTGTTTGGGCAAAAAATAGTAATCATCACAGAATTCATTCTAACAACGCCAAAAGCCTTTGTCAACGGATAAGCATCAGGCGATAAACATGCCGAATGTACTTTGTGATTTGTCTGACAGGCGGATATAATGAAGTTGGACAGTTTTCCAGTTTTCCAGTTTTCCGATTGCCCAACTTCCATTCCTAATTTCCCATTTCTCAAGGAGAAAAAATGTCCGAAATGAAACGCGCTCACAACTTCAACGCTGGCCCGGCGGGTCTACCGCTGGAAGTAATGCTGCAGGCCCAGGCCGAACTGCTGGATTACAAAGGCACGGGCATGTCCATCATTGAGATGAGTCACCGCTCGAAAGAATTTGAAGCGATGATTAATGAGGCGGAAGCCGATATGCGCGAGTTGCTGGCGATTCCGGCCAATTATAAAGTTTTGTTCATGCAAGGCGGCGCCAGCCTGCAATTCTCCACGATTCCGATGAATTTTCGTCCGGCAGGCGCCTCCGCCGATTACATCGTCACCGGCGCGTGGAGCAAAAAAGCCCTGCAGGAAGCGCAAAAGCTGGGCGCGGTGCACGCCTCCGCCGACATGAAAGCCGCCAATTACAACGGTCTGCCCGCCAGCCTCGCCCTCGACCCCAAAGCCGCGTATCTGTATTATTGCTCGAACGAAACCATTCACGGCGTGGAATTTTTCCACACCCCAAAGGCTCCCGCCGGAGTGGAATTGATTTGCGATTCCTCGTCCGATTTTATGAGCCGCCCGGTGGACATTTCCCAATATGCCTACTTCTACGCCGGGGCGCAGAAAAACGTCGGTCCGGCGGGCGTGGTGATTGGCATTTTGCGCGAAGACATGCTGGCGCGCGTCCCTGCCAACCTGCCGGTGATGCTGGACTACAAAGTGCAGGCTGAAAACAATTCGCTCTACAACACCCCGCCCTGCTTCTCCATTTACATGGTCGGCCTGGTGATGAAGTGGATTAAGAAAATGGGTGGTCTGGCCGGAATCGAAGCCCGCAACACAGCCAAATCTGGCCTGATTTACAAGACGATTGACTCCAGCGGCGGATTCTTCAAGGGACACGCCCAGCCGGAAGCGCGCTCGCGCATGAACGTCACCTTCCGCCTGCCAACGGAAGAACTGGAAGCGCAGTTTGCTGCTGAAGCCAAGAAGCAGAATATGATTGGTCTCAAAGGTCACCGCTCGGTCGGCGGCCTGCGCGCCTCCATCTACAACGCCGTTGAACTCTCCGACGTGGAAGTTCTGACGCAGTTTATGCAGGAATTCCAGAAGAAAAACGGGTAGGGCAGTAGTCAGTTGTCAGTGAACAGCAAACAGTGAGTAACGCGGATTTAATAAAATCCTTCAAAAGTAAAAGAACCATATTTTCTACGAGGAGAAAATAGCATGTTTAAAATTCAAAAAATCTGGCGGTTGATCACGATCGCCGCCCTGCTGGCTGGTGCGCTCAATTTGAGCATTGTGCCGGTCACGCCCGTTTACGCCGATTCAACCGCCCAGACTTTGCCCTTTTCGCAAAGATGGAGCAATACCGGCCTCATCACCGTTGACGATGATTGGTCCGGCGTGCCAGGTGTTACCAGTTATCTTGGGCAAGGTCTCACCACTGCAACGGGAGTAGATCCCCAAACCGTGCTGACAGAGAGCGTTACCCCCGGAGACCTAACCGTACTGGCCAATCAGACTGTGACAACCGGTTTTAGCGGAGATGTTGCAGAGTTTGAAATTACTGATCCGGTCGTTGGGTTTCAGGGTTCAGGAACAGCCGATGCGCCTTATGTTTTAATCAGCCTCGATACCACCGGAAAATCAGCTATCAATATCTCCTACAACCTGCGGGATATAGATGGCACAACAGACAACGCTATTCAACCGGTTGCTCTGCAGTATCGCGTGGGCAGCACTGGCGATTTCACCAATGTCCCGGCAGGCTTTGTGGCTGATGCCACCACCGGCCCCAGCCTGGCGACTTTGATAACACCCGTCAATGTCACTCTGCCAGGCGCGGTGGACAATCAGACGCTTGTCCAGGTTCGCATTATCACGGCCAATGCCGTTGGTAGTGATGAATGGGTGGGCATTGACGATATCTCTGTCACAGGCAACAACCTTTCCAGCCCCAATCTCACCATCAACGATGTCACCTTGGCTGAAGGCAACGCTGGCACAACCACGTTTACCTTCACGGTCAGCCTGGCTTCCGCGGCCCCAGCTGGCAACGTAACCTTCAATATCGCTACTATCGATGGCACCGCCACAACCGCAGATAATGATTACGTTGCCAATTCAGTCACCAGTCAAACCATTGTGGCTGGCAACTCATCCTCCACCTTTGATGTCACCGTCAACGACGACACAACTGCAGAGCCGGATGAGACGTTCTTTGTCAACGTGACCAACGCCACCAACGCGACCATCACCGACAGCCAGGGCGTGGGGACGATCACCAACGATGATGCTGTCCTGCCTGTGCTAACAATCAACGATGTCACCCTCACCGAGGGCAACGCTGGTACTGGGTTGGCGAGTTTTACCGTCAGCCTGGATATTCCTGCTGGCCCGAGCGGTGTCACTTTCAACATTGCCACTGCGGATGGCACGGCCACCACTGCCGATAGCGACTATGTCTTGAATTCGATTACTGGTGCAACCATCGCGGCTAGCAGTCAAACCTACACCTTTGATGTCACGGTCAACGGCGACGCAATCGCTGAACAAGATGAGACCTTCACGGTCAATGTGACTGGTGTTACTGGCGCGACCTTGGGCGACGGCGTGGGCTTGGGGACGATCACCAACGATGACATCACCCCCATTTACACCATTCAGGGCAGTGGTTTAGCCAGTGGCATGGTGGGATCTACTGTCATCACTGAAGGTGTTGTCGTTGGGGATTACGAAGGCGGCTTCTCGCCTCAAATCCGCGGCTTCTACATTCAAGACGCCACAGGTGATGCCAACCCCGGCACATCCGATGGTATCTTCGTATTTGACGGTAACAGCGCGGACTTTGTCAGCGTTGGTGATTTGGTGCGCGTGACCGGCACTGTCTCTGAATATAATGATCAGACCCAAATCAGCACAGGCACGATCGCTGTGCTTTCTTCGAGCAACACCATCACCCCCACCGATATTGTCCTGCCCTTTGCCAGCGCGGCCGAACAGGAACAATACGAAAGCATGTTGGTGCGTGTTCCACAGACACTGACCGTGACCGAGATGTACCTGCTCGGACGCTTCGGCCAGGTGACTCTCAGCGGCGCGGGAAAACTGTACCAGCCAACCAACATAGTGGCGCCGGGCGCTCCTGCTATTGCCATGCAGGCGGCCAATAATCTGAACAAGATCATCGTGGATGACGCCTCCCAGTCGCAGAACCCCGACCCAATCCTGTTCGGACGCGGCGGCAATCCGCTCTCAGCCAGCAACACCTTGCGCGGCGGCGATACCATCGCCAACCTGGTGGGCGTCTTCACTTACACCTGGGGCGGCAACTCATCCAGCCCGAACGCCTACCGCATCCGCCCGATCAATGCCATGGGCGGCGGCGGCGTCCCGAACTTTGTGGCGGCCAACGCCCGTCCCACGGTTGCGCCAGTGGTGGGAGGCACGGTCAAAGCCGTGGGCATGAACGTCCTCAACTACTTCAACACCTTTGATGGCATTCCTGACCTAGTTGACAATTGCGCCAATGGTGTTGGCGGCACTGCTGCCGACTGTCGTGGCGCGGATGATGCCACCGAGTTCACCCGTCAATCTGATAAGATCGTCAACGCCATCCTCGCCCTGGATGCGGACGTGATCGGCGTTGTGGAGATCGAGAATGACGGCTATGACTCGGCCAGCGCCATTCAGGATTTGGTGAACAAACTCAACGCGGCTACAGCCCTCGGAACCTACGCCTTCATCAATCCCGATACCACGCTGGAAGTCAATTCTCTGGGCTTGGATGCCATCAAAGTGGGCTTGCTCTACCAACCAGCCAGAGTCACGCCGGTCGGCACGACTGCCGCGTTGAATACCGTTGCTTTTATCAACGGCGGCGACAGTGCGCCTCGTAATCGTGCTTCCCTGTTGCAGGCTTTCCAGTCTACAAGCGGCGAAAAATTCCTGGTCAACGTCAATCACTTGAAAAGCAAAGGCTCCGCTTGTGACGTTGCAGATGCCGGCGACGGGCAGGGCAACTGCAACCTGGTGCGCCTCGCGGCAGTCAACGAATTGCTGACCTGGTTCGCCACGGACCCAACCGGCACCGGCGACCCCGACCTGCTGATCGTAGGCGACTTGAACTCCTACGCCAAGGAAGATCCCATCGCGGCTTTTGAAACGGCCGGCTACACCAACCTGGCGGATCACTTTGAAGGCGCGAGCGCCTACTCGTATGTCTACAATGGGCAATGGGGCTACCTGGATTACGGCCTGGCCTCGCCCAGCCTGCTGGCGCAGACCGCCGGGTTTGCCGATTGGCACATCAACGCCGACGAACCCAGCGTGCTGGATTACAACACGAACTTCAAAACCGCCGGGCAAATCACCGACCTGTATAGCCCGGAGCCATTCCGCACCTCTGACCATGACCCGGTGCTGGTAGGACTGAACCTCGATTCCGTCGCGCCGACAGTTGTTTCCAGCCTGCGCGCCGACCCCAACCCGACCAGCGCAGCCAGCGTGAACTTCACTGTCACCTTCTCCGAACCAGTGACCGGCGTGGATGTGAACGATTTCATCCTGATCGCAACCAACGTGACCGGCGCGTCCGTCACGAGCGTAACTCCCGTATCGGCGACGGTCTACACGGTGACAGTCAATACCGGCACTGGCAGTGGCACACTGCGCCTCGATATCCCCAACAGCGCAACCATCGCCGACCTGGCCGGGAATCCGCTTGCCGGCCTGCCCTACCTGACCGGTGATGCGTATACCGTCAGATGGTACACCTTGTTCCTGCCGCTGATCTTTCGGTAAGAAGTGGCCTTTGTCAATCTTGCCATAAGATGACTTGAAACCAAAGGCGCTCCTGAAATTCAGGAGCGCCTTTTTGTAGCGGCGCGTTCCGGCTACCCGGTGGTGCCGGTGGCGATACCGGGACGGAAGACCGCGTTTTGCTGGCAAATCTCAAACGCTTCAAGAAATCCCCCGTCACGCTGAGGGCGAGGACGCCGTTTTATGTGGCGCCCCTGCCCGAAACCGGGCGCGAAGCCGCGCTGCTGCCAGCGCGTTATCGCGGCATGTACGCCGACCATCCGCGCCTGAAGGAACTGCTCGCGTCGTGACGCCGGGCGATTACAAAACTTCGCCGGGTGCGCGCCGCAAAAACTGGCCGTCTCCGGCTTTTCCCAGCCACCTTTCCCCATCCACAATTAATTTACCGCGCAAAAAGACCTTTTCGGGGTAGCCGGTTAGCGGCCAGCCTTCGTACAGGTTGTAATCGGTGCGCTGATGGCTGTGCGCCACGTCGTATGTCACCTGTTGCGCCGCTTCCCAAATCACCAAATCGGCATCCGAGCCGGGCAGCAGCGCGCCTTTGCGTGGATAGAGGCCGAAGATTTTGGCCGGGTTGGTGGAGGTGAGCGCCACAAATTGATTGGCGCTGATTTTCCCCGCCCGCACGCCATACGTCCACAAAACCGGCAGCCGGTCTTGCACGCCGGGCAACCCGTTGGGGATTTTGGTAAAGTCGTTTTTGCCGAGTTCCTTACCGGGGATGGCGATTTTTTTGCCTTCGTAAGTGATCGGCTGCGTGCCGTCGAAGAAGAAGGGGCAGTGGTCGGTGCCGATGGTTTGGATTTCGCCGTCTGCCAGCGCCTGCCACAGCCGGGCATTGTCTTGCGCCGAGCGCATCGGCGGCGAGCAAACCCATTTGGCGCCATCGGCGCGGCGCAGGTCGTCCTCGTTGAAGAAGAGATACTGCGGGCAGGTTTCGCCCATCACCGGCGCGCCGCGCTGACGGGCATAGGTGAGCATATCGGCCTCGCCGCCCGCGTTCAGGTGGACGATGTACACCGGCGCGTTGGCTTGCGCGGCCATCGCCGCCATGCGCAGAGTCGCTTCGACGGCGCCCCAGGCCGGGCGGGTGCGGGCATGCCATTCGGGCGAGGTGTGACCGGCGGCCAGCGCTTCCGCAATCAGCGCTTCGATGACATCACCGTTTTCGCAATGCGCCATGACCAGCATTCCCAATTCTCCGGCGCGGCGCAGCGCCTCGAAGATGTCGCCATCCGACAGGCGCAGGCGTCCGTTGTAGGCGGTGAACACTTTCAGCGTGGTGATGCCCATCTCCAGCAGGGCGGGAAATTCGGCGGCGAGGGCGTCATCCCAGCGGGTGAGATTCATGTGAAAGCCGTAATCCACCGCCGCTTTGGCGGCTTTTTCGCGCCATAAATTGACAGAATGCGCGAAACTTGCGCGGTTTGCGCCCGGTTTTGGAAATTCGAGCGGAACGAAATCCATCACGGTGGTCGTGCCGCCAAAAGCGGCGGCTTTGTGGCCGGTGTAGTGGTCGTCGGAGGAGACCGTGCCGAACATGGGCAGGTCGAAGTGGGTGTGCGGGTCCACTCCGCCGGGGGTGATGAATTTTCCGGCGGCGTCGAGCACTTCGCCAGTCCAAAGTCGGGAGACTTCGGACTCCGGGGCCAGTAGTTCAAGGATTTTTTCACCTTCGATGATGATATCGGCGCGGAAGGTATCGGATGCGGTAATCAGGGTGGCGCTTTTGATGAGCATGGTTTTTCCTATAAATGCCAGAAAAGAATCAGCCCGGCGAGCAGGGTCAGAAAGGTGAGCGCCATCAGCCCCAGGCCGACCCGCGCGAAATCGCCGAAGCGGTAGCTGCCGGGGTTCATCATAATCAGGTTGACCGGGTGTGAGGTGGGCGTCAAAAAGGAGGCGGAACAGCCGATGGCGGCGGCCAGGGCGATGGCCTGCGGCGCCGCGCCGAGATGGATGGCGGCGCTGATGGCGATCGGGCCAATCACAAAGGCGGTGGCTTGACTGCCCATGAATTGCGTCAGCCCGGCTGAAAGCAGGAAAACGGCGCTTGCCAGCCCCAGCGGGCCGCTGCCCGCTAGCAGGCGGACGGCGATTTGCGCGGCCAGAGCGGCCAGGCCGGTGTTAACCATCGCCAGGCTGGCGGCAGACATACCGGCGACGAAGAAAATGACTTGCCATTCGATAGCGCGGTAGGCTTCCTGCATGGGTAACAACCCCAGCAGCAGGGCCAGGCTGGCGGCGGCCAGGATAGCCAGGTAGGCAGGCAGCCCCATCAGCGAGGCGGCGACGGCGGCCAGCAGGAGCAGCGCGCTGAAAATGGCGCGTTTGCGCGGCACCGTGGGGGTGGGCGGTTCGGGTTCCAGCGAAATGATATCGGGGTTGGCGCGCAGGTCGCGCAGGCGGGCGGGCGGGCCAATCATCAGCAGGGCGTCACCCGGTTCGAGCGGCAGAATGCCGACATCGGTGCGGTAACTTCGTCCGCGCCGCAACAGAGCCACCGCGGTGAAGCCATAGTTGCGGCGGAAGTTCATGGTTTTGATGGTTTTGCCTTCGTAGTCGGAATGCGGCGCCAGGATGATTTCGACCAGGCAAACGTCAAAGCGGCTGAGGCTGACGGTTTCTTTTTCGCGGCCCAGTTCAATGCCCCATTGGGATAATTGTTGGATGCGCTGCTGGTTGCCTACCATCAGTAGCATATCGCCGGGCTGCATGGTTTCGGCGGCTTCGGGGTTGAAAATGGCCTGTTGTTTGCGCCAGATGGCAACCACTACGATGCCCAGCAGTTCGCCGATGCGGCTGTGCTGCAGGCTTTGCCCGGCCAGCGGCGAATTGGGCGCGATGCGGCCTTCCCACAGCCGCTCGCCGAGGGCGTAGAAATTCTCCAACTCGGCGCTGCTACGGCGGGCGAGAAGTTGTTCGGGGCCGGGCTGACGGTTGGGCAGCAGGCGGCGGCCAAAAAGTGTCAGGTAGGCGATACCGGCCAGCGCAATCAGCCCGCCGATCGGAAAGAAATCCTGAAAGGTGAGCCCGGTTTGGGGCGGCGCGGAGTTGATCAGCAGGTTGCTTAAAACGATGTTGGAGGTGGTGAAGTAGGTTGCCATGCCGCCCAGAGCGGTGCCAAAGGCTATCGGCAGGAGCAGTTTGCTGGGGGGCAGATTGGCGCGGCGGGCGACTTGCATGGCACCCGGCAACAGTAATGCGCCTACGGCGACGTTGTTCATCAACAGGGAGAGCAGGGCGGCGCTGGTGGTGAAGAGAAAAATCAGCCGGGTTTCTGCGTTGCCGCCCAGTCGGGTAATCTGCAGGCCAACCCATTGCATCATGCCGTTGGCGGTCAGGGTTTGGGTGAGGATGAACAGCCCAATCAGGGTGGTGATGACGGGTTGGCTGAAGCCAGAGATGGCGAGGATGGCGTCGGTGGGGGTGTGCGGCTTGCCCAAAATGCCCAGCCCAAAATATTGAGCCAGCCCCAGCGCAGAAATCATCAGCAGTGCGGCCACGTCCACCCGCCAGCGGCCGAGCGTTACCAGGGTCAGCGGCAGGAGGATGACTGCCAGTGTCATCCACATGGAAAGGGTCATGGTTGTTTGGGGGCAGAATAAACGCCGGGCGCGTCCTGAATCCCCAACAGCGCCAGCAGCACTTCGGGCGGCAGGTCAACGGCGGGCAGGTCGGTTTGGTAGAGGTTCTCGTTTTCGGCGCGCTCGCGCAGCGATTGCCAGAGCAATTGCCGCTCGTCGCTGGCGACAATCAAATCGCTGATGGTTTTGGCGTTGAGCAGGTATTCCCCCGTGGTGTAGAAAAAAGTGATACGGCGCCATTTATCGGCCTGGATGGGATTTTTGAGTTTTTCCAGCGCGCCGAGTTGAATCTTGAAATATTCTTCGCGCGCCCGCGGGTGTTCTGGCTCATCCTTGAGCAGTTCGGCGCGGGTGGTCAGTTCGTGGCCGGTGACGGGCGCGGCGAATTGAATTCGTCCGCCCGCCGGGCCAAAACTGGCGGGCTGGTAAAAGGCCAGGGCATCCACCGCCACCACTTTTGGCGCGGATTTGAAGGGGATGCGGTACCAGCCCAAGAGCCGGGCGATTTCCAGGTCGCGCGGGGCAGGCAGCAGGCAGACCAGAATCAGCGAGGTAGGGGCGAGCATGGCGGGGCGTTAATTCACCCCGGCCAGTTGCGCGGCGATTCTTTGAATGCGCATGACGCTGACCGGTTTAATTAAGACCTCTTGCGCCTGGCCTTCCACCTGTTTGGCGGTGATAATATCGGCGGTCATTACCACAATCGGAATTTCGCTCCAGCCTGGGGTGGCGCGCAGGGTTTTGAGAATTTCGACCCCCGAAGCGTAGGGCAGGTGCAGGTCAAGGAAGATGATGTTGGGAATGCGGGTTTCCAGTATTTTTGGGTATAAATCGCCATCGGGGTCAAGGGCGGCTTCAAAGCCAATGCTTTTAAGGGCGGTGACGTAAACTTTTCCAAGCATGGGGTCATCTTCGATGACAAGCGCAAATAGAGTGGTCATGATTTATTTTCCTTTTCTTTCAGGGGCAGGAGGATGGTGAAGATGCTCCCATGCCCAACCTGGCTATTGAGCAGAATTTCTCCGCCCATCAACTCAACAATTTGTTTGGTGATGGATAGCCCCAGCCCGGTGCCGCGATTGTTGCGGGTGATGGCATTATCCACCTGGCGAAAAGGCTCAAAGATGTATTCCTGGGCCTCTTCTGGAATGCCAGCGCCGGTGTCGGCAACGCGTAACCCCCAGCGGGTGGCATCGGTGCGGAAGATGTCAATTTTAATTTCGCCTTGTGTGGTGAATTTTACCGCATTGCCGGCCAGGTTAATCAGTAACTGTTGCAGGCGTTGAACATCGCCAATCAGGGTGGCGGGCAGGTCAGGAGCCAGGTTACAGGTCAGGGTCAGGGCTTTGCGCTTGGTCAGCGGGCGCAGAATGGCATCCACTTGTTCGAGCAAGGTAGCGGGTGAGAAAGGCGCCTGGCGCAGTTGCAATGACTGTGATTCGATTTGCGCCTGGTCAAGCAGTTCGCCAATCATGGTGTTCAAATAATTGGCGCTGGTGACGATGTTTTCGGCGGCGTCTTGTTGTTCGGGGTTGAGCGGGCCAAAGGCGGCTTGCTCCATCAGTTCGGCGTAGCCGATGACGCCTGCCAGCGGTGTGCGCAGTTCGTGGCTGATTTTTGCCAGCAGTTGACTCTTGAAGCGGCTGGCTTCCAGCGCCTGGTCGCGTGAAAGCGCCAGGGCGTCGCGGGTTTGTTTGAGGGTGGTGATGTCACGGGCAACGGCCTGGAAGCCGATGATGTTCCCGTTTTCTTGTACCATGCGCACATTTTGCCCAATCCAAATCATCTGACCGTCTGCCGAGAGCGCCGGAAACTCATAGTAGGTGGTGGTTTTCCCCGCCAGGAATTGGTGGTCATAGAAACGTTTCAGGGCGCGTTGCGCTTCGGGCAGGGCCAGTTCCAAAAAGTGGCGTCCCAGTACGTCATCTTCGCGTTCAAAACCCAGGGCGCGCAGGGCGGTTGGGTTGGCGTAGGTGAAATGCCCCAGCGCGTCGGTGCGATAAATCAGGTCGCTGGCGTTTTCAACAATCTGCCGGAAGCGGATTTCACTTTCCTGCAGCCGAGTCTCGGCATTTTTCTTTTCGAGAATGCTGCCGATGGAGTTGGCCGCCGCCTGCAAAAAATGCAGGTTGCGTGCTACTGGCTGGCTGCCGACGGGCAGGTAGAACACCATCACCCCCAAAACACGCTCCCCCGCCAGAATGGGAACGTTGTAATGACCGTGGTCGGCCATACCCTCGTAAGAAATTTCGTGCTGATGGTCAACGTTGCCCGTGAAGAAAATCTCGCGGCTGGCGGCGGCGCGCCCACACAGGCACTGTCCAAAGGCGATTTGCTGGCACAGCCCCCGAATTTGCGGCGACAGATTGCGCTGTGCGCTCAATATCAGCCGCCGATTTTCGCCATCTGCCAGGAAAATGCCGCCTTTGGCCTCCAGCCCCAGCCAGCGGACGGCCAGAATTTCGTCCAGCAGGCGCGGCAACAGATCGTTGAGTGGCTGTGGCTCCATGCCAATTTTCAACAGGGCGGCCAGCGCTTGTTGTTCTTCCTGGCTCACCTGCAGGTCTTCGTTTTTGCGCTGTAAATCTTCGCGCAGTTGTTTTTCGGCAGTAATATCTTCTTTGATGGCGATGTAATGGGTGACTGCGCCGCTTTGGGCTTTGACCGGCGCGATGGTGGCGGATTCCCAGTAGAGCGAGCCATCTTTGCGCCGATTGTTGAATTCGCCCTGCCAGATGTTTCCGGTGCTGATGGTGTTCCACAAGTCAACGTAAAATTTGGGCGCCTGATTGCCAGATTTGAGCAGGCGCGGATTTTGCCCCAGGGCTTCCTGGCGCGTGTAGCCGGTGACGATTTCAAAGCGCGGGTTGACGTATTCGATTTCGCCGTTCAGGTTGGTGAGCACGATGGAACTGCCGCTTTGCTCGATGGCGAGAAAGTATTTGCGCAATTCGTCGCTGGCTTTTTCGGCGCTGTCGCGCGCTTCGGCCAGTGCGCCGGTGCGTTCGATGACGCGCTGTTCGAGCAGGTCGCGTTCTTGCTGCAGCAGGTTGAGCGCCTGAATTTCTTTTTGCCAGGCCATGTTGACGCTGCGCAGCAGGCTGACCACGACCACAATCAGCGCCAGGCTGGCGGCAGAAAAAGCCAACGTGCTGGTGATGGCGGCTTGCAGGTTGGCGGGAGCTGCATTGTCTTCATCAAAAATGTTGGGCAGAAAATAATTTCCGGCGCTAATTTGCCAGCCGAAAGACCCCAGGGTAAACAGGGCGATCAGAAAAGCCAGCACTCCGCCGCGCAAATCGCGCAATAAAACAGCAAGCACCACAAAGGCCAGCAAAAAAGTAAAGCCTTCCACCGAGTAGCCGTAGTTCACAATTTCGAGCAGCGCCAGGGAATAGACCAAAAGCAGGATGACGTCACTGCGCAGGGTGAAGGATGTGGAACGCGCCAGGCTGATCCACCACAGCAGCAGGGTAACGGCGGCGTAGACCAGCGTCAGCGGCGAAAACATCCTGTAGAAAAAAATCAAAATCAGTTGCAGCGTTCCTGCCACAGCGGCAACGCGCAGCATGGCGGTAAACGCGCGTTCCAGCGCCTGAAACCAAAGTGGGTTGACACCCTCCGGAATTTTCGGGTTGGGCAGCAGCGGCGGCACGAAGAATTTTAATGCTTGCTCCAGCCAGCCCGCGCGGGCTGGCGCTTCGCTGCGGAGATTGTTATCGGCGGGAGAAACGGGCCGGGTGGAGGTTTCGTGCGCGGCAAAGCGCGGCTGCGGAACGGTAGCCTGCAGCGCGCGTCCGGTGATGACGCGCCCCACTGGCATCTGCCGCGCATCGTACATGGTTTCGATGCTCACCTGATACAACCGCTGCGCCGCGCCCTGTCCGATGGTGACCTCGGCGGTGGTGTCTGCCGCCGCCCTGAAGCGGGTGAGCAAATCGGGCCAGGGCGCAAGAATTTCTTCCACCGGTTTGCCAATCGCCTGAGCGGCGGGCAGGCCGATAATCAGCCCGGCGGCCTGATTCATATCCACCACCCGCCCGCGCATATCCAGCACAATCATGCCGTCACGCATGGCCTCCACCACCTGACTGCGCGCAATCGGCGAAATATCCACCAACCGGAAACCGAAAATGCCCCAGGCCAGCCCGGCAACGGTCAGCGTGAAGGCGAAGGGGGTGATATCCAAAAAGGGAATCGGGCTGTTGCCCGAAAGGTAGAGCGCATTGGCGACCCAGGGCGAAACCACCGCCACAATCAGCGCCACGGTCTGACCGCGGTACAGGCCCTGCATTTTTCCGACGGAGCGCAGCACAATCCAGGCGCCCACTGCCAGCAGCAGGTACGAATAGGCGAAGTGAATCCAAAACCAGAAGCCGTAACTCACCTTCAGCGCCGAAAAATCCCCGTGTTGTGAAACGCCAATTTCTTTCCAGAGCCAGCCGTGCAATTCGGTTGTAAAAGCCAGCGCCATCGTAATGAGTGGAATGAGTGCCAACAAAAACATGCGTTGATGGTTGAGCCGATTGCCTTGATGGGCATGATTGAAGGCAAAAATTAACCAAAATAGCGGCGCAGTGGCAATCCCGATGTATTGCAATTTTCCCCACAGCAGTTTGGTCTCAAAACTTGCTCCGGCAATTTCCAACGCATAGCCAGCCGACCACTCTGCAATTGCCAGCCCCAACAGCGCCAGCGCCACCGCGCTGGGTGTGTTTTTGCGCGACCAGGCATACAGCGCCACTGCAAAAGAAATCACGGCAGAAACAACCAGGGGCAGAATGTAGGGATTATAGAGAAATTGCATGGAAAATCCTTTTGAAAAGCCAATTTCGCCTACCGGTGGGCACCCATAGATGGACAGATTTACCATTTTGGCAAAAAAAATGCCATATATGGAATTTTAAACCCAATTTCAGCGAATAAACCGTTATTATCATCTGATGTTACGCAGCAAGAACCCTGTGGCGCTACATTTATGTCGCGTTTGCGCCAAATAAACTGGAGAAGTGCATTTTTAGAACCGTTAGACAGGCTTTAGCACCAATACTGTTTAGATAAGGAGTCCAAAGTCTCCAGACTTTGGCGCCAACGTCGGGAGACGTTGGACTCCGAAACCGCTAACTAAACAGTATTGACTTTACCACGACATAAATGTCGTGCTACGATGTATCCAGCGGCGAGGCAAGTTGGACAGTTACAATAAATGCTACGTTGCTGCGCCGCGCGCCATGTTGCGACGTAAAAAAACACCGGTCTTTTGACCGGCGTTTCGTCGTTATACAGTGGGTAAATTGCGCCGCAAAAGCGGATACATCGGCAGGGCGCGCGCCGCGCCTTCAGCGACGCAGGTGAGCGGGTTATCCACCAGGTAGGCGGGGATGCCGAGGGTTTTGGTGAGCAGTTTGTCAATACCGCGCAAAAGCGCTCCGCCACCCGTCAGCGCCATACCCCGGTCAATGATGTCGGAAACCAGTTCCGGCGGGGTTTTTTCCAGCACGCGGCGGCAGGTTTCGGTCACCTGTTTGAGCGGCTCCTGCAGGGCTTCGACGATTTCGCCGGTAGTAATTGTCACCGGGTGAGGCAGGCCAGTGACCTGATCCTGCCCCTGCACTTCCATGCTTTGTTCGGTATCTTGCGAAACCGCGGCGCCAATTTTAATCTTCAATTGTTCGGCAGTGACGGTGGAGAGAATGACCCCGTATTTGCGGCGGATGTAACTGACAATCGCCTCGTCAAACTGATTGCCGCCCTGACGAAGCGTCTCGGCGGAGACGACGCCATACATGGCGATCACTGCCGCCTGAATGGAGCCGCCGCCAAGGCAAACCACCATGTTGCCGGATGGCGAATTGATGGGCAAATCCACGCCCAGCGCAGCGGCCAGCGGCTGTTGAATCAGGTAAGCGTCGCGGCTGCCAGCCTGAAGAACAGCCTCGTGCACAGCGCGCCGTTCAACGCTGGTCACGCCATACGGCACAGAGACCATCACGTTGGGGCGAAAAATGCGAATTGCGCCGCTGACGCGTTGAAGCAAAACGCGCAAAAGCGTTTCGGTGATTTCGTAATCGGCAATAACGCCATGTTCAAGCGGGCGCGCCACTTCAATTGAATCGGGAACACGCCCAAGCATATCGCGAGCTTCCTTGCCAACAGCGACCATTTTTTGGTCAGCAACGTCAATAGCAACAATGGTGGGCTCTTCCACCAAAATATGCGACCCCTCAGCAATGCGCGTGTAAATTGTCCCCAGGTCAATGCCCAGGTCGCGTGAAAAGCCTGCCATTTTTAGGGTTTATTCCTCGCTGGCGACAGTACTGCGCCGGGCGGTGCGGAAGCGTTTGGCAGCATCCAGACGCAGGTTGGAGCGGCGCAGGGCGGCTTCCAAGTCGAGATAGGCGTCCATGTCGCCGCCAGATTTGTCGAGGTTGGCAAGGGCTTCCTGGGCGCGCTGGCGGGCAGATTCGGCGCGGACGGTGTCAATTTCTGCCACGTTTTCAGCGGCGTCGGCTAAAACCGTCACAATTTGCGGCTGAACTTCAGCCATGCCGCCCGCAACAGTGAAGTTTTGCTCGTCGGTTTTGGTGCGGACGGTAATCACGCCAAATTTCAACGTGGTGAGCAGCGGCGCGTGATGCGGCAAAATCCCCATTTCGCCATCAGCGCCGGGCAAGACGACAATATCCACATCGCCTTCAAAGACTTTGCGGTCTTGAGAAACTATTTCACATCGGATAGTCATAACGGCCTTCCGGTTCTCCGGTTTTCCGGTGTCAAACTTCAGGCGTCAGATTTTTCGCCTGAAGTTTGACGATTGGTGCTGATGTTGAATTACCCGCCGCTGGCGAGTTTTTCAGCCTTGGCGCGCACGTCTTCAATGGTGCCGACCATCTGGAAAGCCTGTTCGGGCAGGTCATCGCAGTGTCCGTCCAAAATTTCGCGGAAGGAACGAATGGTTTCTTTGAGCGGGACGTAAACGCCCTTGATGCCGGTAAATTGTTCGGCGGTGGTAAACGGCTGGGAGAAGAAGCGCTCAATTTTGCGGGCGCGGGAAACCAGTAGTTTGTCGTCTTCGGAAAGTTCGTCCACGCCGAGAATGGCGATGATGTCTTGCAGGTCTTTGTAGCGCTGCAGAACGCGCTGAACTTCGCGGGCGGTGGCGTAGTGTTCGGCGCCGACGATGTTCGGGTCGAGGATGCGGCTGGTGGAAGTGAGCGGGTCAACCGCCGGGTAAATCCCTTTTTCGGCGATGGCGCGCTCGAGGGCGATGGTGGCGTCGAGGTGGGTGAAAGTCGCCACCGGGGCCGGGTCGGAATAGTCATCCGCCGGAACGTAAACGGCCTGCATGGAGGTAATCGAGCCGGTGCGGGTGGAGGTAATGCGCTCCTGCAGTTCGCCCATTTCGGTCGCCAGGGTGGGCTGGTAGCCTACGGCGGAGGGCATACGCCCCAGCAGGGCGGAAACTTCGGAGCCGGACATGGTGAAGCGGAAGATGTTGTCAATGAAGAGCAGCACGTCCTTGCCCTGGTCGCGGAAGTATTCGGCCATCGCCAGCGCCGAAAGGGCGACGCGCAAACGCACGCCGGGCGGTTCGTTCATCTGGCCGAAAACCATGACGGTATCTTTCATAACGCCAGATTCAATCATTTCACGGAAGAGCGAGGTGCCTTCGCGGGTACGCTCGCCAACACCGGCGAAAACCGAGTTGCCTTTGTGAACACGGGCGATGGATGAAATCAATTCGGTGATGACCACGGTTTTTCCCACGCCCGCGCCGCCGAAGATGCCGGTCTTGCCGCCCTTGGTGAAGGGGGCAATCAGGTCAATGACTTTGATACCGGTTTCAAAAATCTGTACGCCGGTGGATTGTTCGTCAAAGGACGGGGCCAGGCGGTGGATGGGATAGTGGCTGGCCGCGTCAACCGGGCCTTTTTCATCTACCGGCTGGCCGAGGACGTTGAAGATGCGTCCCAGCGTGGTGAGGCCAACTGGAACCAAAATCGGCGAGCCGGTGGCGACGGCGTCTGCGCCGCGCTGAAGACCATCCGTGGTATCCATGGCGACGGTGCGCACCCAGTTGTCGCCGAGGTGTTTTTGCACTTCCAGCACCAGCGGCATTTTGTCGGGGCGCGTAATTTCAATCGCTTCGTAAAGTTGGGGCAGCTCCCCTTCGGGAAAAGCAACATCTACGACGCCGCCCATAATTTGAACTACATTGCCGGTCAATTTAGCCATTATTTTCCTCCAGCGCGTTAGTTTGCTGACTGGGCTAACGCTTCCGCGCCGCCCGCAATGTCGAGCATGTCATTGGTGATGCTCTGTTGGCGTACTTTGTTGTACTGCAGTTGCAGTGCGCCCACCAGGTCAATGGCGTTATCGGTGGCGTTACGCATGGATACCATGCGGGCGGCGTGTTCCGATGCCAGTGACTCAAGAATGGACTGGTAGACTTGCAGGGCGGTGAAACGCGGGATGATTTCATCCAGCAATTCGCGCTCGGCGGGTTCGTAAACATAGGCCGCCGCTGCGCCATTTTTCTGCTCAAAAGTTTCAACGCGGCCCTCACCGCCATCAATTTCAAGCGGAAGTAATTTTTTGACGACCGGTTCCTGCTTGACCATATTGATGAAATCGGTGTAAACCAGATAGACTTCATCCACATTGCCGCTTAGATATTCGTCCACCGCCATGCGGCCAATCGCCGAGACATCGGCGAAGGAGGGTGCGGCGGGCAGGTTGCTAAAATCAGCGCTGACGGTTAACTTGCGGCGCAGGAGCAGGTCGCGGCCTTTGCGCCCCACGGCGATAAATTTTACCGGCGTCGGGTATTTGGTGGAAGAGCCCACCACATTGGCAAATTTACGAAAGGCGAAGCGAATTAAGTTGGTGTTGTACGCGCCTGCCAAACCGCGATCGCCACTGACGACAACCACCAGCGTATTTTTGACCGTTTCGCGCTGGGTCAGAAGCGGGTGCAGGGTGGCGCGTCCCGGCTGAACAGCAATATGCGTCAGTACCTGCCAGGCTTTGGTGGCATAGGGACGGGTTCCCATCAGCGCGGCAATCGCCTTGCGGACTTTGCTTGCGCTGACAGCCTGCAGGGCGCGGGTCACCTGCGAGATATTTTTGACACTTTTGATGCGAATCCGCATCTCTCGGGCAGAAGCCATTGAATAGTCTCCTTGTCGCTAGTCGGACAGTCGGCTGGTCATCAGGCTTGCCAGGTGGCCTTGAAGGTGGAAAGCGCTTCACGCAATTTTTTCTCGTTATCAGGCGCAATTTGCTTTTTCTCGACAATGTTTTTGCCGATTTCAGGGTGGGACTGGTTCATGTATTTGACCAGTGCCAGTTCCCAATCGCGCATATTTTCCAGCGGAACTTCATCGGCAAAGCCCTGCGTACCGGCGTAGAGGGCAATCACCTGGTGTTCCAGGGAAACCGGCTCGTACTGCGGCTGTTTGAGAATTTCCTGCATTCGGCGGCCACGATTCAGCTGCCCCTGGGTGGATTTATCCAGGTCAGAGCCAAACTGGGCGAAAGCGGCTAACTCGCGGTAAGCGGCCATATCCAGGCGCAGGCGGCCAGCCACCTGACGCATGGCTTTCGTCTGCGCGGCGCCGCCCACGCGCGAAACGGAAATACCAACGTTGACGGCGGGGCGAATACCGGCGTTGAATAGGTTGGATTCGAGGTAAATCTGGCCGTCGGTGATCGAGATGACATTGGTGGGAACGTAGGCCGAAACGTCGCCCAGCAGAGTTTCGATGATGGGCAGCGCCGTCAGCGAACCGCCGGTATTGGCGACCCTGACAGCCTTGAAGCCTGCCCCTTTTTCTTTGGCGGCGTGTTCAGCGTCGTGCTGCGCCATCGGGCCGATGAAAATCTGGCCGTCAAGAGCATCCTTTTCGCTGGCAGCGCTCCCGGAAAAATCCGCCTTGACGACGGCGTAGTTGACGGACAGGCGGGCGGCGCGTTCCAGCAGGCGGGAATGCAGGTAGAACAGGTCGCCGGGATAGGCTTCGCGTCCTGGCGGACGGCGCAGTAACAGGGAAACCTGGCGATAGGCCCAGGCGTGCTTGGATAAGTCGTCGTACACGACGAGCGCATCGCGGCCTGTTTCCATAAATTCTTCGCCGATGGCGCAGCCGGTGTACGGGGCGATGTACTGCAAAGCGGCGGCGTCATCCGCCGAGGCGAGCACGACGATGGTGTGATCCATCGCGCCGTAGCGTTCGAGCAGAGCAACGGTGCGCGCCACGGCGGCTTTTTTCTGACCGATGGCGACGTAGATGCAAACCAGGTCTTTGCCTTTTTGATTGATAATCGTATCAATGGCGATGGCGGTTTTGCCGGTCTGGCGGTCGCCGATGATGAGTTCGCGCTGGCCGCGGCCAACCGGGATCATGGCGTCAATGGCCTTGATGCCCGTCTGAACCGGAGTATCCACGTCCTGGCGGGCAATCACGCCGGGAGCGATGCGCTCAATCGGGCGGAAACCGGTAAAGTTGATCGGGCCTTTGCCGTCCACCGGTTCACCCAGCGCGTTGACTACGCGGCCAATCAATCCATCCCCAACCGGAACCGAGGCGATGCGCCCAGTCGAGCGCACGGTCATGCCTTCGACAATGCCGGAGTAGTCACCCATGATGATGACACCCACGGATTTTTCTTCCAGGTTGAATGCAATGCCAATCACGCCGTTTTGAAACTGAACCAGCTCCTGCGAACGGACATTGGCCAGGCCCTGCACGCGGGCAATGCCATCACCGGCTTCCAGCACCGTGCCAATGTCACTGATGCTGGCTTCCGGCTGAAAGGCGTTGATTTGTTGCTGAAAATCGCTCGTGATTTGCTTAATCAGGTCAGACATTTCGCCTCCACCATTTGGGTTTTTATCAATCCTGAAGTTGGCTGCAGGATTGTTAAATTACAAAAATGCCGTTGGTTTCCCGGCGGTAGAACGGCGCAATGATACCTGAAAGGGAAATGCTTGTCCAGTGCCGGCGAATTTCATCAAGTTGGACAGCGAAAATTGGATAATCAAGTTGTTCAACCAATAGATGATGGAACGGGTGGTAAAACGACAGGAACTTGTTATTTTACCACCCGTTCTTATCAAGGTCTGGTACTAGTACACTTCGGCGTAAATGATAACGAAGATAGGGAAAAAGGGTTGACCAGTAAGCTGGCAGTGATTAAACTCAGCTAAAACAGAAAGCAGAGAAAAAAATGCCATCTCCAAAAGCTACAGAAATAATTTTGACCGAAGAAGAGCAAAAAGGCTTGGAACAATTAGTCCGTCGGCATAACATTGGACAGCAAATTGCTTTGCGCGGACGCATCATTTTGGCTGCAGGCCAAAAACGAACAAATAGTGAGATCGCCGCAAATCTAAAGGTGAGTATGGGTATGGCACAACGTT
>MNXJ01000038.1 GCA_001872455.1 Anaerolineae bacterium CG2_30_57_67
CTTTTGTTTTTGTCAATCGAAAAGCAAGATAATGGTTGTTACAGCTGACCTTTCGCTGAAATTGAAACGACTTTCGCGAATTTCTGCCCCAAAAGCCACTTTTTCCGCAAATTTCGCCAAGCCGTGCCAAAAATCGTCACAAGATTCCGCGTTCTCGCCTGGCAACTTGGCGCATCGAAAAAGCGCCCCCCCCTAAATATGGGAGTGTCAACAATATCAACCCCATATATAGCGGTTTGGAAATTCGCGATTTTGCCAAAAATTTCAGCGAATGGACAGATGTTGGATTACGAAAAACCGAATAAATTTCTGGTGGATAGAATTGTGGTAGAAAAGGAACAGTAGTTTTTTTGCCACGCAAGATGACTCTCGTATTTTTACAAAGGAGACCATGATGCAACCTGATTTGACCGAAAAAATTTTGGAACTCATTCGCCGCACGGCCACCAACCTGCCCGCAGACGTGGAAGAACGCTTACGCGCTTCGGTGGAAAAGGAAGCGCCTGGCTCGGCGGCGCGCGGCGCACTGGAAACCGTGCTCAAAAACATCGAACTGGCGCGCGCCGAATCGACGCCGATTTGCCAGGATACCGGCACGCCCATCTTCTACGTTCACTACCCCGAAGGCTGGATCACGCGCAAACTGAAGGAACAAATCCGCGCGGCGCTGGCCGAAGCCACTCAATGCTCGTACATGCGCCCCAACGCGGTGGATGCCGTTTATGACAAAAACAGCGGCAATAACCTCGGCGGCGAAGATTTCCCCTCCGTCCATTTTGACGAGGTGGAAGGCGAAACGCTGACGATTGAACTGATGTTGAAGGGCGGCGGCTGCGAAAATGTTGGGGCGCAGTATTCGCTGCCCGATAACCGTCTCGGCGCCGGGCGCGACCTGGCCGGGGTGCGCAAAGTCGTCCTCGACGCGGTGCAACGCGCTCAGGGGCAGGGCTGCGCTCCCGGAATTTTGGGCGTCGCCATCGGCGGCGACCGGGGTTCCTCCTATTACGGCTCGAAAGAAGTTCTTTTCGACAAACTCGGCACACGCAACGCTGACCCAAAGTTGGCCGCGCTGGAAGAACGCCTGACCAGCGAAGCCAATACGCTGGGAATTGGGCCGATGGGCTTTGGCGGCAGTACCACCGTGATTGACACCAAAATCAAAGGCATGCACCGCCTGCCGGCCTCGTTCTTCGTCTCGGTTTCCTACATGTGCTGGGCCTACCGCCGCCGCAAGATGACGGTGAACGGTGAAACCGTGGCGTACGATTAGAAATCAGGAGAACAAGATGAAAGAAATTACTCTTCCCGTCAGTGACGAAACCATCCGCGCGCTGGTCGTGGGTGAACCGGTCTTACTCAGCGGAATCATGATTACCGGACGCGATGCCGCCCACAAGTGGATGATTGACACCTTCATCCGCAAGACGCGCGCGCCGCAGGGCGATGATGAACAGGTGTACGCGGAATTGAAAAAACTGCTCAATGGCGCGCTCATCTATCATTGCGGCCCCGTCGTCAGCGGGCTGGATACGAAGCAGTATAAATTTGTCGCTGCCGGGCCGACGACCTCCATTCGCGAGGAGCCATATCAGGCTGAGGTGATGAAACATTTCAACCTGAAGGGCGTCATCGGCAAGGGCGGCATGGGGCCGAAAACGCTCAAAGGCTGCCAGGAAACGCCCGCCGTCTATTTTCACGCCATCGGCGGCGCGGCTTCCTACATCGCGCAAAGCGTCAAAAAAGTGCTCGGCGTTTACAAACTGGAGTTTGGCGTGCCGGAAGCGATGTGGGTGATTGAAGTCAAGAATTTCCCCGTGGTGGTGACGATGGATAGTCACGGCAACAGCCAGCACAAAGCCATCAACGACAATTCGCAAACGGTGTTGAACGACCTGCTGGCGCAGCCGTATTAATCTATGAGACAAATCGTCCCGTAGGGCTGAAGGCCTTCGGGACGATTTTTTAGGGCTGGTAACTGCAAAGGTTATCCAAAAGGGTTTGGCGCAACGCGACCAGTTCGGGGTACTGCTTGAAGAAGGCCACTTTTTGGCGCGCCAGATCGTCGTGGGACGAGCCTGAAAATAACACAAACGATGTCCACGATTCTGCCATGTCTTCCACCGGGTCGGAGGCGGCATATTCTGAAACAAAGCGCGTTTGATATTTGTCGTAGAAATCTTTTAGCAGGGCGTCATGTGTGTCGGGATCAGATTCTTCCTCAATTTTTGCCCATTCCGGGTAAATATCTTTCCAAAATTGGCGATAAAAAGCGTCTATGTATGATTTTGGGCGTGTGCAACCGTCCCCGGTAAGCAGGCTCTGGCAGTTCGTCTCTTCGGCATCCACCTGTGTATCGTTGAGCGTAATCAGATGACCGTATTCGTGCACCAGCACTACGGTCATGTCATACGAATCGCTGGCGTCAAGCAGATTGACGTTCATTTCCCATTGGCTAGAGGTGTCGTTGGTGGCGGTGACGTAGGCGGCGTATTTGTAGCCGCCGCCGCGCATCGAAACCAGATACTTGACCAGCATGGTACGGTTTTCTGCCGGGACGAGATAGGCAAAATAGTTCCAGATACGCTCGTGCGCCAACGTGTTTTGCTGGTAGGGAATGAAATCTTTTGGCACCCAGAGCGTATCCGGCTCAACAATCTGGTTGCCGTCAATGCGATAGCGCACCAGTTTCATGGTCGCATCGCTTTCGCCGTAAATGCCTGGCAGGGGCGGAACGTCTTCTTTGGGCAAGACCAATGCCAGCCGGTCGAAGCAGGCGTAGATGCAGTTTAAATCATTCGGCTGACAGGCCGCGCCAACCGGCTGCTGCGGAACGGGTGTGCGCGTGATAGTGGGCGAAGGCGTTGGCGATGGACCCTCCGTTGGAACGGGAGAGTTGGTTGGGCTGGGGGCGATAGTCGCCGTTGGAACAGGCATCGGCTCGCCGAAGACGATTCGCTCGGCGAAGCGGCAGGCCAAAGACGAAAAAAGCAACGCCAGGCTGGTAAAAATGACGCGGTAACGGTTCATTTTCCTCCGTAGGAACAAATTCCTTCAATCGCTTTTAGCCGCAGGTCAGCCAGTTCGGGATACTGGTAGAAGAAGAGCAGTTTTTTCTCGGCGATGGTATTTCCTGCCGGGCGTGGCGAAAGCACAAAAAAGGAAAACGATTCGGCGATGTCTTCCGCTGGGTCGGTGGGGGCGTAGTCGCTGACGAATTGGTCTTGATATTTTTTGTAAAAGGCGTCAAGAGCGTCGTAGTAGTCTTGCTCGTCGCCGACGGAGTCGAGCTGCGCCCATTCGTCGTAAATATCGTTCCAGTAAGTGTTCACAAACTGGTTGATGTAGGAATCTGGATCGCTGCAGCCTTCGCCGGGGAAGTAGGTATCGCATTTGGCGGCTTCCTGCTCGTAGACGCTGCCGTTTTCGGGGTGGTTGAAGATGGGCATGCTGGGCGGCACTTGTTTGGGATTGAGCGTCAGCAAGTGGGCGTATTCGTGGACGAGGGTGTAGGTCAATTCCTTGGGGTCGGCGGCGTCCACAATATCCACGCGCAAAACCCACAGGTTGGGGTCGTTGTCGGATTGCGCCACCGAGGCCAAAATGTTGGCTTCGCCATCGCTGAAAATGATGTACTGGGTTAGAAGCGGGCGATATTCGGGCGGAATGACGTTGGCGAAATAGTCCCACACTCGGCGCTGACTGGCTTCATCCTGCTGGTAGGGTTTGAGCGCACTGGAAACGGGCTGCTTGACCGGGTTGAGAATCTCATCGCCAGAGATGGTGTAGGTTACCAGGTCATATTCCGAATTATTGAAACCGCCGTGCTCCTCGCTGGGCGCAATTTTAGAAAGCGCTCCCACATTTGCCAGGCAGGCTTCGATGCAATTTCCATCCGGGCAGGTATCGTTGAAGGTCGGCTGGGGCGTGGCGGTGGGCGTGGCAGTCGGTGGAATGGGCGTCGCGGTTGGGACGGGCGTAACGGTTGGGACGGGTGTGGCGGTCGGGTCGTACAAAATTTGCTCGGCAAAGCGACAGGCCAGAGACGAAAATACCAATAAAAGCGCGGCGAAAAAGAGGGGCTTGAACTTCATGTAGTCTCCAATAAAAAACGTGTTCCGGTTGGGCGGTCTTTGCAGGAAAAGATGACTGGCATTTTAGCGTTGGCTGTTGTGACAGGCCGGGCAGGGGCAGAGCGCGCGCAAGTAATGCCAGTTGTAAATGCCGTAGTCGTGAAAGTCTTCCCAAACAAGGGTAATCCCGTACGCGCCGGTGGCGACGATGTTGGTCAGGCGCGTGGCGGGCGAGTCTTCCAAAGCAACCGAAAAGATATCTGCGTCGGGTTCGGGTTTCATGTTTTCGTGGCCGCCGCGGCACTGGGCGCACGGACAGGCGGCGCGTAACAGCGAGAACGGATATATACTGACGTGGCCGTCATCCCAGGTGATGGTCATTTGCAGCCCGGGGCGGTCGGCAGTGATGTTAACAGGTTTCTCAGACATGTTTTTCCTTTTTTATTGTGGCGCAGCGATGGCGGTTAAAAAATCAGCGGCGGCCCAACCTGCGCGGGTTTCGTCGTAATTGGAGACGATTTGCCACCAGATATGGCCGTCTTTCTCTTGTGGGCCGTCTTGCACGCGGAAAATTTCAGTGTCATAGGCCAAAAAGAGAAATTCGCCCGCTAGCCCCGGCGCGGCGCGGATTTTTAATCCCTGGCCTTCGGTGCCGCTGATTTGAACATAGCCGCTGACAGAGACTTGCCCCGGCACAGGCGTTGGAAGTTGCGCACTGGCGGGAGTAGCGGTCGCCAGCGTGCGGGGCATGCCGGTCGGCGCGGGAAGCACCGTTAAAACGGAGATAAACTCTGCCGGTTGGGGTGGTTTGGGCGCAGCAAACAATATCCAACCGAAGGTAAGCAGCAGCAGGAAAGCGGCTAGTCCAAGCGCGCCCAACATGACGCGCGGAGAAAGCAGTTGCTGAAGGTCAAATTTCATGAGGCAAATTATACCCGTGTGAGGGATTGAATTTGCACTGGCTATTGCCAAGTACACTATTCGCCTTTATAATTCACTCTTAATTCCTTTCGTACTGGAGCAATTTCGTTATGACGGACCAACAAAACGCCCAAATGGGCACAGGGGACAGTGAAGAACTGGCTCAAGATGGTAATAACCTGGAAAGCATGGAAAGCCTGATGCAATCGGATGCCGGGCTGGAGTTTCCCAGTCAGGGCGAAATCCGCAAGGGTGTTATCGCCAGTATTTCTTCTTCCCAGATTCTCGTTAGTGTCGGCGCAAAAAGCGAAGGCGTCATTGCGGGCCGTGAGCTGGATCAAATTCCTGCTACGGACCGTGCTGAGTTTCAGATGGGCATGGAGATTCCGGTCTATGTCATCAATCCGGAAGATGACAACGGTAACGTTGTCCTCTCCTACGTCCGCGCCCGCGAGGCGATGGGCTGGGAAGTGGTTGAAAAGATGCAGGAAACCGGTGAGCCCTTTGACGGCATCGTAGATGGCTACAACAAAGGTGGCCTGATTGTGCTGGTGCATGGGTTACGTGGCTTCGTTCCCGCTTCGCAAATCAGCCTTTCGCGTCGCAATCTGGTACAGGGCGACACACCCGACCGCTGGGCCAAGCAAATTGGCGAAACAATCAGCGTGCGCATCATTGAAGTTGACCGTGAGCGCCGTCGCCTGATTCTTTCGGAGCGCGCCGCCAACCCTGAAACCCGCCAGTCTATCAAAGAGCGCGTCATTGACGAGCTCGTAGAAGGCAGCGTTCACACCGGGCGCGTCACCAGCGTGGCTGATTTTGGCGCATTCGTCAACATCAACGGCGCCGATGGCCTCGTTCATCTGTCTGAAGTTTCGTGGGAGCGCGTTCAGCACCCCAGCGAAGTTCTCAAGGTCGGAGACGAAGTCAAGGTCAAGGTGATTAATATAGACCGCGAAAAGCGCCGCATCGGTCTGTCAATCAAAGCCCTGTTGGAAGACCCCTGGCAAGACAAGGTCAGCCACTTTAAGGTTGGACAACTGCTCGAAGGCACAATCACCCGCCTGACGAAGTTCGGCGCGTTTGCTCGCCTGGAAGGCGATATCGAAGGTCTGATTCACATCTCCGAACTCTCCGAAAACCGCATCAATCATCCCAAGGAAGCGGTTAAAGAAGGTGATGTGCTGACCTTGCGCGTCATTCGTATTGACGCTGACCAGCGCCGCATCGGTCTGAGTCTGCGCAAAGTTGATTCGGCTTCCTACTCGGATATGGATTTAAAAGCCTTGACCGCCGAACTCAATGAAGACGAAGCCAATAGCGAACCCAAAAACGAACCCGATACCAAAGAGTAGAATAGCCAGATAAATCTCAAAAGGCGCACCTTCAGGTGCGCCTTTTTTTGCAAAATTTTATCAACTCAAGGTGGTTACTCACATCTTTGCTCCACCCTGCAAAGCGACAACGTCACATTGACCATTGTGCATTTGCCAGATAAAACCATCCGCCACATTACGCCCTTGCAGATCTGCATTCTGGAATTGTTTGGGCTATCCGCCGCCGTCTATACCCGGCTGACCAAAAATTGAGAAAAGTCAAAACCATTTCAGCAAATGGACAGTTTAAATCGTGACATTCTGCGTGATGTGGCAGATTTTCGGCGTAGTATAATCACGAGCGTGTTTACTTTGTCTGACGCTTTGATTGTCGGCGAGGCCGCTGGCAGTGTGGTGGTGGAATTTTGAGCGCACCCGCAATGGGTCAGGGAATTTTCCCTGGCTTTTTTTGTTCCTGCCGACCGGAAACGGGATATTTGGCTATTGCCTGGGCCAGTGAAAAAGATGTAAGACATTATATATAATATCTAATCTAGCAAGCGTGAAGGAGAATCCATGAAACTAAGTAAACTTGCCAGTGAAATTGCCGAATCGCCGACTTTGGCGCTTAATGAGCAGGCGCGGTTATTGCGCGAACGCGGCGAGGCCGTCATTCATTTGGGGATTGGCGAACCGAAGAACAAAACCCCCATCAACGCCATTCTGGCTTCGGCGGCTAAACTGTCCAGCGGCGAGGTGAAATATACGCCTGCTGATGGCACGCCCGCGCTCAAGAAGGCGATCATCCGTTACACCGAAGAAAATTACAATCGCCTGGTTGCCCCCGAAAATGTGATTGTCACCAACGGGGCAAAGCAGTCGCTTTTTAATATTTTTTATAGCATTCTCAACCCGCAGGATGAAGTTATTGTGCTGGCGCCTTATTGGGTTTCCTACCCGGAAATCATCAAAATGTGCCTGGGACGCCCGGTTATCGTCACGCCACAGGATGGAACCTTCGTTCCCACGTTTGATGAAATTGAACGCGCGGTCACGTCGTATACGCGCGCAATCATCGTCAATAGCCCGAATAACCCCTCCGGCGCTGTGTATCCGCCTGAATTGATTGAAAAATTGGTGGAGTTCTGCGAGCGCAAGGGAATTTTTATGGTTTGTGATGATATTTATCACAAATTGGTATTTGATGGCAAAGAAGCCGCGCCCGCGTATCGCTTTACCAAGCGGGACGTGGAAAATTCGTATGTGATCGTTGTCAATGGCGTTGCCAAAGTCTACGGCATGACCGGTTTCCGGGTGGGTTGGGTGGTGGCGCCCCGGCAACTCGTCAGGGTGATGACCAATGTTACCGCGCAAACAACCTCCGGCGTGTCGCCAGTCAGTCAGGCGGCGGCGGAAGGCGCGTTAAACGGGATGCAAAATGTGGTCGAGGCCATTCGTCTGCAAATCCAAAACAACCGCGAAGTGCTTTTGCAGGAAATGCGAACTTTTAACGGCGCGCGTCTGATCAAGCCGGAAGGAACTTTTTACGCGCTGCCCGACCTGCGCGCCTTCAATAGCAATTCGGTTGAAATTTCCAGCTTTCTGCTCAAAAAGGCGATGGTTGTGACCGTGCCTGGCAAGGAATTTGGCATGGAAGGCCACATCCGCCTTTCGATTTCTGGCAGTGTTAAAGACGTGACCGAGGGAATTGCCCGCATCAAGTGGGCGCTCGACCCCACTAGCCCGAATGAAATTTACATCGGCGATAAAAAAATGGTGCGCGACTGGCTGTAAAACAGGTAAACTGAACCGAACAACCGGACAACCGGACAACCGAACAACCGGACAACCGAACAACTGGAAAACCGCGATGAATAACCTTCTTAACATCAAAACCCCGGCAGAATCTATCGCTCAGATTCGCAAAGCCGATTACAACCTATCCAATCAGGGCGTGGGTAATTTGCGTCTGGCGTACTGGAACCTCGTCACCGAGTCGCTCTACGAAGAAGCCGTTTTTCGCGGCGAGGGCGCAACCGCGCGCGGCGGCGCTTTTGTGGTCAACACCGGCAAACACACTGCCCGCGCCGCCAACGATAAATCCATTGTGCGCGAAACCGATTCGGAAGGCAATGTCTGGTGGGGCGTTTACAATCGTCCCATCGAAGCCGGAAAATTTGACCAACTTTACGCACGCATGTTGGGTTTTTTGCAGGGACGCGAGGTCTTCGTGCAGGATGTCTACGCCGGGGCCGACGAAGCCTACCGTTTGCCGGTACGCATCGTCACCGAATGGGCCTGGCACAGCATGTTTGTTCGCAATATGTTCGTTTTGCCGCAATCGTTGGAAGAGTACAAGCGCTTCGTGCCAGAGTTCACCATTTTGGCGTTGCCCAGTTTCAAAGCCGCCCCAGCCGCCGATAATACCAACAGCGAAACCTTCATTTCGCTGTCTTTCGAAAAAAAACTGGCAATTATCGGTAACACTGGCTACGCGGGCGAAATCAAAAAATCTGTTTTCACCATTCTTAATTATCTACTCCCGCTTGAAGGCGTGCTTTCGATGCACTGCTCGGCCAACGTCAGCCCGTCGAACCCGAACGATGTTGCCCTGTTTTTTGGCCTTTCCGGCACCGGTAAAACCACCCTTTCCGCCGACCCGACCCGCAGCCTGATCGGTGACGATGAGCATGGCTGGAGCGATGAGGGCGTCTTCAACATCGAAGGCGGCTGCTACGCCAAGGTGATTGGCCTGTCTGAATCTGCCGAGCCGGAGATTTACGCCACGACCCGGCGCTTTGGCACCTTGCTGGAAAATGTTGTCTTCGACCCGATTACGCGCTCGATTGACCTGGACGATGACTCGCTGACGGAGAACACCCGCGCCTCGTATCCGCTGGAGTTCATCGGCAACGCCGTGCCAGAGAAAAAGGCTGGACACCCCAAGAACATCATTCTGCTCACTTGCGATGCCAGCGGTGTCATGCCGCCTATTGCCCGCCTCACGCCGGAGCAGACGCTCTATCAGTTCATCTCTGGCTACACATCCAAGATTGGCGGCACCGAAATTGGCTTGCGTGACGAACCCGAAATCACGTTTTCGGCTTGTTTTGGCGGGCCGTTTATGGTGCATCACCCCTACAAGTACGCTGAATTGCTCAAACGCAAGATTGAGCGCTACGGCGTCACCTGCTGGCTGGTCAATACCGGCTGGGTGGGCGGGCCGTACGGCGTGGGAAAGCGCATCAGCATTCGTCACACGCGCAACCTGCTCAATGCCGCCCTGACGGGAAAACTTGAAAATGTGGAATACTACGCTGACCCGGTTTTTGGTTTCCGTGTGCCAAAAACCTGCCCAGACGTGCCGGAAAACGTCCTCGAACCCTGGTCAAGCTGGCCCAGCCGCACCGAATATGACCGCCGCTACAAGGATTTGGCGATGCGCTTTATTGAAAACTTCAAGAAATTTGAAGACCAGACCCCGCGCGAAGTGACCGAGGCCGGGCCGAAGGCGTAATTTTGACATAGCCAAGAAAAATCCCCGCATGACGCGGGGATTTTTTGTTTCCATGAGCGGCCAGCCCGGAGAGCCGAAATCATTTGTCGTACGTCCGCAGTTCCGGCCACTTCCACACAATCAGCGCGGCGGCCAGAATGGTGCCAATTCCGCCGCTGATGATGGCAAACGGCACGCCGAAAGCGGTTGCCACCAGGCCAGATTCCACCTCGCCCAGCTGCGGCCCGCCTTGAAAGAAAATCTGATTGACGCTGGTCATGCGCCCGCGAATATGGTCGGGCGTTTGTAGTTGGCGGATGGTGTTGCGGATGATGGTGCTGACGGTGTCCGCCGCGCCAACAATCAGCAGCGCCACAAACGCCAGCGCGAAACTGGTCGTCAGCCCGAAAGCCACCGTCGCCACGCCGAAAATCACCACCGCCGTCAGAAAAATGGGCCCCTGGCGGCGCAGCCCCGGCAACTGGCTGATGACGACCCCGGCGGTTACCAAACCGATGCTTTGCGCTGAAACCAGCCAACCGTAGCCGACTTCGCCCACTTGCAAAATATCCTTGGCAATAATCGGCATCATGGTGTTGGCTGAGGCAAAGAAGGTGGCGAAGAAATCCATCACCATCGTCGAGAGGATGATTTTGCGCGAGAAAATAAAGCGCACGCCCTCGCCAATCGCCGCCAGGCTGATTCCGCTGCCTTTTTGCAAATCTTGCGGAATGCTGCCAATCATCAGCAGCGCGGCGATGACCGCCAGAAACGAAGGCGCGTTGAAAAAGTAGGTGTAACTCTGCCCCAGCGTGGCGATGACCACCCCGCTCAGCACCGGGCCGATGACGGCGCCCGCGTTGAAGGCAATCGAGTTCAGGCTGAAAGCGCTCGGCAGGTGTTCGGCGGGGACGAGGTTGGGGACAATCGCCTGGCGCGCCGGGCCGTCGAAGGCGACGGCGGCGGCCTGCAGCGCTGTCAGCGCGTAAATTTGCCAGATTTGAATGCTCCCGCTGAAAGTCAGCCAGGCCAGCCCGGCGGCGGTCAGCGCCATCAGGGTTTGAGTCACCAGAATAATCGTGCGGCGGTTAAACGTATCCGCAAAGGCGCCGCCGAAGAGCGAGAAAACAATCACCGGCAGAATGCGCGCCAGCCCAATCAGGCCGAGCGCCAGCGGGTCGGGTTTGCCGCTCAATTCGCGGATGTGCCAGTGAATGGCGGCCAATTGCATTTGTGAACCGGCAATGGAAATTAACAGCCCGGCCCAGAGCAGAGTGAATTTGGGATGTTTGAAGGCGGGCGGCAGGCGCATTTGCTAGGTTCCCCAATCGCGCAGGTATAAAAAATCATAACCCACGGTGCGGGTGGTGATTTTGGCGATGACCGGCATGACGCGCTTGAAGTGGTTGCGGCGGATGCGGCGGGTGACGGTTTGCACGAATTCGGGCGCGAATCCGGCCTCGACGCATTCTTCCGGGCTGAAGCGTTGGTCCACCAGCAGGTAGAGCAGTTTATCGGCTTCTTCGTAGGTGAAGCCCAATTCCTGCTCGTCGGTTTGTCCGGCCCACAGGTCGGCGGAGGGCGCTTTGTCGAGGATGGGCTGCGTCACGCTCAGCGCGCGCGAAAGTTGGCGCACCTGCGCCTTGTACAGGTCGCCGATGGGGTTGATGGCGTGGGCGCTGTCGCCGAACAAGGTGGAATAGCCCAGCAAAATTTCGGTTTTGTTGCCGGTGCCAATCACCAGGCCGTGAAAATCTTCTGATTGGTCGTAGAGCGTCACCATGCGGCAGCGCGCCATGATGTTGCCTTGGCGCAGTGGCGACATGGCCGGGAATTGTTCAATCAGCGCATCGGCCATGCCGGTGATGGGGATGGTTTTGTGCGGGATGCCGAGCGCTTCGATGACCAGCAGGGCGTGGTCGAGCGATTCTTGCGAGGAGGTGCGGTAGGGCAGGCGCACGCCGAGCACATTTTCCGCGCCGAGCGCTTCGACGGCGAGAAAAGCCACCAGCGCCGAGTCGATGCCGCCGGAGAGGCCAATCACGGCGCGGCTGAGGCCGGTGCGGGTGATTTCGGCGCGGATGAAGCGCGTCAGCAGGTTGCGTACCAGGTCGGGGTTGATGGTCAGGTCAATGTTCATTTTATTTGTAGGGCAAAATTTCCATGTCAATTTTGCCGGTCAAGGCTTCCATTTCCGGGTCTTTATGGACGAGAATAGCTGATTCTTGTTCTGCAATGGCGGCAATCCAGGAATCGGCCACGGAAAGCGGGTAGGCGGCTTTGATGTGCGCTGCTGCCAGGAGCGTTTCTTCGTTTTCCTGCCAGACAATTTTCAGCGGCAGTTGACGCAGGTTGGCGTAGCGTTGTTTCGCCTCCACTTCGCCCGCTGTGCGCAAGGTGAGGTAGTAAATTTCGTATAAAACCATCCAGGGCAAAATAACGTTTCCTTCGGCGGAGCGAATCAGGTCTCTTACCCGTTCTGCGCCAGATTCCAGGCGCAGCATGGCAACAACCGCCGAGGTATCGAGTACGTATTTATTGGCCACGGCTGCGCTCTTCCTTGCGATATTCGGCCAGCGCCAGGTCGAGCGCTTCGTCTTTGGCGCAACCATACAGGGCTTCCAGCGGGTCTTGAGGCAGGGGAATGACGGTAATGGTTTGACCGTTATCCAGCCAGGCCAGCCGGGTGCCTTTTGCCATTTTGTAGCGTTTGCGAATTTCGGCAGGCACCACCGTTTGTCCGCGCTCTGTGATGATTGTCTTCATTTTATTCACCTCGCCTTATTCTACAATGCAAAACAAAGAAAAACAAGTCACTTCTTATTTTTGCATTGTTTTTTCGAGCGTTTTCAGCACGACTTCGAGGCGTTCATCGCGCAGTAGCGGCAGGCGCTGACGGGTGCGGCGTAACTGCGCCAGGTCGAGTTCCGTCAGGGTGACGCCCTGCTCGTCGTAGGGCGCTTGCGCCACCAGCCGCCCATCTGGGTCGAAGACGGTGGAGCCGCCCCAGAAGTTGAGCCCGTCTTCAAAGCCGACGCGGTTGGCGTGGCTGAAAAAGGCGGTGAACAGACCAGAGTAGGCGCGGTTGATGTTTTCCACCCACAGCGCCGAGCCGATAATTTCTTCGGTAACGCCGCGCGCCGGGGAGGCCGATGTCAGCCAGAACAGGTCGGCGCCGTCCATCCACAGGCTGTAGGGCGAGGAAACGTGCCAGAAATCTTCGCAGATGAGAATTCCGGCCCGGCCAAAACGGGTGTCGAAGGCGGAGAACGAATCTCCGGCGGCGAAATAGCGCTTTTCGTCAAAAATGCCGTAGGTCGGCAGGTACACTTTGCGGTGGATGTGGACGACTTCGCCGCGCGAGAGATAGGCGGCTGAAATGTAGTAGCGGTAACGCGCGTCTTCCTCGACGAAGCCGACTACCAGGTCAATGTCGCGCGAGGCCTCCAGCAGGCGGGCGAAGGTCGGGTCGCCCGCATTTGGGCGGCAGGCGATGGTGGCGGCGATGTCCTGCAAAACGTAACCGGTCAGCGAGAGTTCGGGGAAAAGCACCAGTTCCGCGCCTTGTTGGCGCGCCGATTCAATCAGCGCCAGGTGCGTTTCCAGGTTGGCGGGCAAGTCGCCAAGTTTGGTATTGATTTGGGCCAGAGCCAGCGGTAGTTTCATGCCGGCAATCTTACCATAGCGCCGCGCGTTGATTGTCGGCGGCGGCGAAGGCGGCTCGTTTATTTCACCGCGCCGCTTTCGCCCTGTCAGAATTTTTCCGCCGCGAGCTGTACGGCGAGTCATGTCATGCGGCGCAAGTCTGCAGATTGCGCGGTGAAACGGAGTCGAAAGTCTCCCGACTTTCGCACGCGACAGAAATTCCGCTACGCGCGGCGCGGACTGAAGTCCGGCCTGATTGCGCCGTAAAAGTCCGCTTAAGCGGACTTGGTTGGGCTGATGCCGGGCTTCCAGCCCGCCGAAAAAAGAAACTGACACCGTAACGCGAGATTTATCTCGCGCCTGGATCTGAAAAGCTCCGAGAGATTCCGTTAACTCCGCGTCCCAAACCCCGCGATATGAATGTCGCGCCACGCGGCGCGGACTGAAGTCCGGCCTGATTGCGCCGTAAAAGTCCGCTTAAGCGGACTTGGCGGGGTTGAGGCCGGGCTTCCAGCCCGCCGAAAAAAGAAACTGACACCGTAACGCGAGATTTATCTCGCGCCTGGATCTGAAAAACTCCGAGAGATTCCGTTAACTCCGCGTCCCGAACCCTGCGATATGAATGTCGCGCCACGGGTGATTACACATTAAGTTATTCCTTAATTATTGTCTGACAATGATGGCGATGCTATCATTCTCCTATCACAACGGATACACAGTCCGTTGCGCGTGTGGTTGTTTTTTGCCCACTTTTACTTACAAACATCATTTTCAGGAGGCTCGTTATGACGCTCGGTGGTTATGCCAATCGTTTGGCCTGGGTGGATTTAACCGCAGGTAAAGTGGAATTTAAGCCCGTTCCAGAAGACCTGGCACGCAAATATATCGGTGGACGTGGTCTGGGCGTTAAATTCGTTTTTGATAATGGCCCCAAAGTGGACCCGCTCTCGCCCGAAAATTTGCTCTGCTTCATGAACGGCCCGTTGACCGGCTCCGAAGCCAACATGAGCGGGCGCATGGCCGTCGTCACCAAATCGCCGCTGACGGGAACCGTCACCGACAGCCATCACGGCGGCTGGAGCGCGGCGCGCCTGCGCTGGTCGGGCTACGATGGACTCATCTTCAAGGGGAAATCTCCCAAACCGGTTTACGTTTACATCCACGACGATAAATTTGAAATTTTGGACGCCGCCGAAGTGTGGGGCAAGGGCGTGCATGACACCGTCAAACACTTCAAAGAAAAATATGGCGAAAAGGACCTGACGGTCATCACCATTGGCCCGGCGGGTGAAAAACTGGTCAAATTTGCCTGCTGGATGAACGAGAATGACCGCGCCAGCGGACGCGGCGGAACCGGCTGTGTCGGCGGCTCCAAAAATCTCAAGGCCATCGTCATCAAGGCCGAGAAGAAAATCACCAAGGCTGGCAACCGCGAGGCCTGGAAAGCCGCCGGTCAGCGCGCCCTGCAGTGCATCATGGCCCCCGAAAACATCACCAGCCCGCGCAAGGGCGGCCTTTCGGTTTATGGCACCAACGTGCTGATGAACATTACCAGCAGCATCGGCGCTTTGCCTACCAAAAACAGTATGCTCACTTCCTATGGCGAAGACGCCGAAAAAATCAGCGGCGAATACGTCAAGGAAAATTTGTTGGTCAACGACCCGACCTGCCACGCCTGCCCGGTGGCCTGTAAGAAGGAAGTGGAAGTCAAGGATGGCCCCTACAAAGGCCTGCGCATGGAATCTGTGGAGTACGAACCGGCCTGGTCAGTTGGCGCGAACTGCGGCAACAATGACGCCCGCCTGGTCGCCAAGATGATTGACCTGGCCAACGACTACGGCTTTGACGCCATTGAAATCGGCCACCCGCTTTCGATTTGGATGGAAGCCAGCGAAAAGGGCTACACCAAAGGCGAAGGTAAACTGGCCTGGGGCGACCCGGATGGCATGACCCACGCCGCCGAAATGGTTGGCAAGCGCGAAGGTTTTGGTAACCTCATGGCCGAGGGCGCAAATGCCACTGCCGCCTATTTTGGTCATCCCGAACTGGCGATGACCTGCAAGGGCCAGGGCATTCCCGCCTACGACCCGCGCGGACTTAAGGGCGAAGGCCTCGGCTACGCCACCAGCAACCGCGGCGCCTGCCACCTGCGCGCCTACACCCCTGCCGCTGAATTGGGCGTGATGCCCTTTGGCTCGCTCAAGGTGGACCCGATTGCCTGGAAGGGCAAAGGCGGGCTGGTCAAAATCTTCCAGGAAGTACACGCCTTCTCCGACAGCATGGACATCTGCAAATTCAGCGCCTTTGCCCAGGGCGCGGATGAATACGCCGCGCAATATTCTGCCATGGTCGGCGTGCCCTTTACTGCGGCGGATGTGCTCAAGACCGGTGAGCGCATCTACAACCTGGAGCGCTACTTCAACAACCTGGCCGGGTTCGGCGCTGGCAGTGATGTTTTGCCCAAACGCTTCACCACTGAACCGTCCACCATGCCCGGTTCGCTCGGCAACGTCTGCGAGTTGGACGATATGCTGGCCGAATATTACGCCGCGCGCGGCTGGGAAAACGGCGTCGTGCCGCAAGCCAAACTGAAAGAGTTGGAGATTATCTAACGCCAATTGGCAGTGGTCAGTAAACAGTAATTAGCACACAAAAAAGATGGCGCTCCTTTGGGGCGTCATCTTTTTTGTGTGAATTTTCATTCTGCATTCATCATTTCTTCACGCCCCCGCGCGCAGGGTCTTGAGCGCAAAACGCGCCATGAAATCGTCAAAAATCTCCTCACGAATCTCCATCGTCAGCCGGGTTTGGCCGACTTCGAGCGAGCCCAGCCGAAAGGGAGTCATGCGCTCCAGGCGCACGCGCCAGCCCTCGCCAGCGATCAGATTCTCTGCCAGCGCTGTTCCGCCCAATTCCTGCAGGTATTCCTTCAGCAAAAAATAGGGAATTCCGCGCATTTCGCGCACGATGGTTTTCATCCGCCGCCGACCGCCGGAAAAACGTCGAGCTTGTCGGCGCGGGAGACGCGGGTTTCCAGCGTGTCTGCCAGGTAGGGCACGTCGCGGCCATTGACAAAAAAGTGGACGTGCCCGTGCAATTGATTGTCGGCGGTCATCAATTCGGCGCGCAGGGCGGGGAACAGGCCGAAGCAGGTTTCCAGCGTTTCGCGCACGGTAACGCCGTCCGGCAGGTCGAGCATCAGCGTTTTTTTACCGGTAATCTGGCGCAGGGTGGCGTAAAAATTTACGTTCATGGCGGCTCCAATAAAATTATTTGCGAATGGCTTCCAGTAAATGTTTTCCGGCGGCTTCGATGTGCTGGCGCATGGCCTTTTCGGCGGCGGGAGCGTCATGCGCTTCGAGCGCGGCCAAAATGGCGTGATGTTCGTCCGGGTCGGCGGCGGTGCGCGAGTCGAGCGGACGTTTGGCGGTGGAGGCGAAATTGGCCCACAGCATACTCGGCGAGAGCGCCCACAGTTGGTTGAGCGAGCGCACCAGGTAGGGGCGGCGGCTGGCGTTGTAGATGCTCTGATGAAAGCGCAGGTTGATCGCTCGGTAATGCTGAATGTCTTCCGGCGCGAGATGGTTGTTTAGTTCGGCCTCCAGCGCGCGCAGGTCGGTCAATTCTTGCGCAGAAATTTTCTGCGCGGCCTCGCCCGCCGCCCGGCTTTCGAGGTAGGCGCGCACGGCGTAAATATCTTCAATGTCTTGCGCCGAAAATTGAATGACGCGCACGCCGCGGTAGGGCAGATGTTCCAAAATTCCTTCGGCCACCAGCGCTTTAATTGCCTCGCGGAAGGGCGTTGGGCTGACGCCGACCGCCTGCGCCAGATGTTCCTGCCGCAGCCATTCACCCGGCTTGATTTTTCCGTCGTGAATCAGTTCGCGCAGTTTATCGGCGACCTGTTCGTTGAGTTGTTTGTACGGTTGTTCGAGCATGATTTTATTTTAACACGATTGCGCGCGCGTCCAGCGCCAACGCGCCGTGTTCCATCACGCGCAGCGGGTTGATTTCGATTTCGCTGAGCGGCGGCAGGCGATAGGCCAGCCACGAGAGCCGCACCAGCGCCTCGATGACGGCTTCTTTGTCGGCGGGGGCGATGGCGCGGAAGCCAGAAAGTTTGCGCCCGGCCCAGGTTTTTTCCACCATTGCCAGCGCCTCGCGCCGGCTGAGCGGCGCCAGCCCGAAGGCGATATCTTTCAGCCCCTCGACTTCCACGCCGCCCGAGCCGAACATCATCAGCGCGTCGAACTGCGGGTCGCGCACCGCGCCCAGGATGACTTCCTGCCCGGCTTGCGCCTGGCGCTGAAGGGTTACTCCTACGATGCGCGCCTGCGGGCGATTCTTACGCGCGACTGCCAGGATTTGCGCGTAGCCGCTTGAGACCGCTTCCGGCGAGTTCAAATTCAACAGCACGCCGCCGATGTCGGATTTGTGTAAAATATCGGGGCTGGCAATTTTCATCACCAGCGGAAAACCCAATTCGGCGGCGAGGGATGCGGCTTGTTCGGGCGATTCGGCCAGGCGCGGCGCGGCGACCGGAATGCCGATTGCCTCCAGTAAGCGGAAAACGGCCTCGGCGGGGAGATTTTCGCTGGGGGCGGGAATTTGCTCTGGTAACGGGTGCGCGGCGGCAGCGGGGGAAAATCCCATCCGCGCCGCGAGCGCTGCGGCGGCTGGAAAAGCTTCTGGCGCTGATTCAGCCTCCATTTCTTCCAAAAATTGACTGCGCCGCCGCAAAGAACTCAGCGCGGCGACGGCGCGCTCTGGAAAGGTGAAGGTTGGCACGCCCGCCGCGCGGAAGGCGGCGCGGGTGGCTGTCACCAGCCCTGCGCCCATCACAACCGGCAGGATGGGTTTTTGGCTTTCGGTGATGATCGGCAGCAGCGCGGCGGCGATTTGTTCGGTGGGGTAAACCGGCGAGGGCGGCAGAATGACGATGACCGCGTCGCTGTGTGGGTCGGCCAGGCTGGTTTTCAGGCAGTCGGCGTAGAGCGCGGGCGAGGCGGCGGCCAGCATGTCGACCGGGTTGTGGGCGCTGGCGGCGGCGGGTAGCAGGCCGCGCAGGGTGTCGAGCGTGGCGGGCGTCAGGTCGGCCAGGCTCAGGCCGTGCGCTTCGAGCGCGTCGGCGGCCAAAACGCCCGGTCCGCCGGCGTTGGTGAGGATGGTGACGCGCCCGCCCGCTGGTAACGGAAAAGCGGCCAGCGCCAGCGCCGAGTCGAACATTTCTTCCAGGGTGTCGAAGCGCAGCACCCCGGCTTTGGAGAAGGCGGCCTGAAAGGCGTTTTCGCTGCTGGCGAGGGCGCCGGTGTGACTGGCCGCCGCGCGCGCTCCGGCCTGCGAGCGCCCGGTTTTGAGCGCCAGAATGGGCTTGCGCTGCGCGATGGCGCGCGCGGTTTGGATGAATTTTGCCCCGTCGCCCAGGCTTTCCAGGTAGAGGCAGATGACGCGCGTGTGCGGGTCGTCTGCGCAGGTGGGCAGCAGGTCGGTTTCGGTTACGTCGGCCTGGTTGCCGAGCGAGACGATGCGCGAAAAGCCGAAGCCCTGCCCGCGCGCCCAGTCGATGACGGCGGCGGCTAACGCGCCAGAATGGGAAAGCAGGGCCAGGTCGCCTTTTTCGGGCGGCGGCGGGGCCAGGAAGGTTGTGTCGAGCGGCAGATGGGTGTCAATCACGCCGATGCAGTTGGGGCCAATCAGCCGCAGACCGTTTTGCCGGGCGATTTGCAGGCACTCGGCTTCCAGCGCCGCGCCCGCCGCGTCCGTTTCGCGGAATCCGCCGGAGGGGATGATGGCGGCGCGCACGCTTTTGGCGGCGCATTCGCGCAGGGCTTGCGGAGTCGCTGCGGCGGGGACAATCAGCACGGCCAAATCAATTTCGCCGGGGATTTCGCTTAGGCGCGTGAAGATTGGCCGCCCGAACAAAAATCCGCCGCGCGGGTTGACGAGATGCACCTCGCCAGGGAATCCGCCTTCAATCAAATTGCGGGCGACGGCGTAGCCCAACTTTTCCGGGCTGGTGGATGCGCCGAGAACGGCGATGGCGCGAGGGGTAAAAAAAGCGTCCATGACAATCTCCTGAAAATATGGTTCGGACTTGGGCCGATGAAAACAGGCTCATATGGCCGCTGCCTTGTGTTTGATAGCATAAAAAGGTACTTGTTTGAGTGTGCTGGCGATTACCCACACGGCGCCAATTTTCGTCCTGCGGACAAAAGAGACATGAATGTGGCGTTACGTTGAGCGCCGGGTACCAACTACTCCGACTTTCCAGTTTTCTGATTATTCACACCGCTTTTCAGCGTGCTAAAAAATGCCAACAATCGCTTGCGCCATTGCCGCATCTGCTTGCGCAAGGGTAGCGGTTGTACCCTTTCTTCCAATCCATCCCAGGGGTCGAGGTCAAATAATTTTCGCACCACATAACGCCCCAGCAGCTGCAAAGTTGCCAGCATGGGCGCGGCGATGATAATGCCCAGCACGCCCAACAACGTGGCCGCAATTAACGCGGCCACCATCACCGCCGCCGGGTGAACTTTGAGGGCGTCGGCCATGATGCGCGGTGAGACAAGGTTATCGAGGATGCCGTCAATTAGCCAGGCAATCACCAGCACCGTCAGCGTATACGCCAGCGGCGTCCAGCCATCGGGTTTGTAAACCTGAAAATACGAAACCAGCGCCAACACTGTCCATGAAATGGCTGGGCCAACATAAGGCAGAAAACGCGCCAGACCCGCCATTAGCGCCAGGCCAAAGGCGTAACGCACGCCCAGCAGGCTGAGCACCAGCGTGTAAATCAGCGTTGCTAGCGCAACCAGGATAATCTGCCCGCGTAAAAAGGCGTTCCAGATTTGCCCAAGTTTTTCGCCCATGCGGCTCAAGTCAGGACCATAGCCAGGCAGTTCGATGTGGAGGATATCTTTGCGCAGGCCGCCGCTTTCATTCAACATGAAATAAGAAATCAGCACAACAAACGCGCTCCAGCCGAGGATGCCAAATGCGCTCCCAGCCAGTGCGCCGAAAAATTCGCCGGTACGCCCTAGCAGGGTGCGGGCAGTGTCAATGGCCTGGGCGCTGATTTGGGCCAAGTCGAGGCTGGCAAAATCCAACGTAAACGGGCCAAACTGCCAGCGCCAGTCGGCTACGCGTGCCATCAGCGCGGGTAACTCCGTCAGGCTATTTTGTACAATCGTCACCAGGCTTTGCGCCTGATAAATCAGTTCCAGCCCTCCGAGTGCGATCAACCCAACCAAAATAATCAGCAGGAACAAATAGACCAGCGCCACCGACCCGCCCCAGTTCAGCCGTACTTTGCGGCTGACGAAGGCTACCGCCGGCTGAAGCAGGTACACCAACAGAAAGGCTAAAATCAGCGGCGGGAGGATATTTTGGAACTTGATAACCAGCCCGACAGCTAACGCCACCAATGTAAAGCCAATCACCAATTTTGTGGAGGCATTCCAGCGGGGAGAAACGTTTTTTTCATTCATGGTTGGGTTTCCTTACGAAGATGTATTCCAATTCCCCTATGTTAATCCAAAACAGGGAGCGTGGCGCTCCCTGTTTTGGGCAAAAATCATTAACTATGCGCGTTCGACCGTAAACGGTTGGCGGCGAATGCTATATTTTCCAGCCTGCGCCAGCACTTGCGGCACCAGGTTTTCGGGGATGTCCAGGAAGGTTTCGCTCTCTTGCACAAAAATTTTACCAATTACCGTGCCGGGGATGTCGGCGTGGTAGGCAATCGCGCCGACCACGTCGCCGGGGCGAATGCCATGTTGCTTGCCGATGTTCATGGTCATGCGCACCATGCCGATTTCGTGCGAGGCCTTTTCGGGGGCGGAGAAGGGCGGGCGGGCGCCGCGCCGGGGTATTTCACCCTCGCCAGAGCGGAAGCGGCGTTCCGGGCGCGAGTCGCGGAATCTTCCAGCCTGGGGCCGAGTTTGCGGGGCGTCGAAGACTTCGCTCACCTGGGCGATGGGGCGCTGTTTTTCGTCGCCGCGGGCGACTTTCAGGGCGGCGGCGGCCAGTTCGAGCGGGTCAATGCCTTCGGCCACCATCGCGTCTACGATGGCGCGTTCCTGTTTGCAGCGTCCACGCTGTAACCAGGTGTTGACTTTGGCAACCAGTTCGTTCAAGCGCTGGGCGTAAACTTGTTCCACCGTGGGCAATTCAGCGCGGGCAATAGTTTGACGGGTAAGGTGTTCCACGTCGCGCAGGCGGCGCTTTTCGGCAGGGCTGACCAAAGAAATGGCGATGCCCGTATTGCCCGCGCGCCCGGTGCGTCCGATGCGGTGAATATAAATTTCAGCGTCATCCGGCAAATCGTAGTTGAAAACATGGCTGATGCCTTCGATGTCGAGTCCGCGCGCGGCGACATCCGTCGCCACGAGTACCTTGACAGTTCCAGCGCGGAAGCGATTAAGGGTACGCTCGCGGGCGTCCTGGCTCAAATCGCCGTTGAGGGCTTCGGAGGGAAAGCCGCGCGTGCTAAGTTCGTTGGCAAGGTCGCCGGTGCCGAGGCGGGTGCGCACAAAAATCAGCGCGGAAGTAATGTTTTCAACTTCAAACAGGCGAGTTAAGGCGGCGGTTTTATCGCGCTCGTTGACCTGGTAGTAGCGTTGTTCAATGGCGGCTACGGTCATTTGCTCACGGGCAATCGTCACCGACTGCGGCGTGCGCATATATTTTTCGGCCAGGCGGCGAATGGGCGCTGGCAGCGTCGCCGAAAAGAGGGCGGTCTGGCGCTCGGCAGGGGTGGCGGCCAGGATGGTTTCGATGTCTTCGATGAAGCCCATCGAGAGCATTTCATCGGCCTCGTCTAGTACGACGGTGTGGATTTCGCTCAAATCCAACGCGCCACGGTTAATCAGGTCAAGCAAACGGCCCGGTGTGCCGACGACAACATCCACGCCACGGCGCAGTTGATTCATTTGCAGGCTGTAGGACGAGCCGCCATAAATGGCGACAACGCGGGCGTGGCAAAATTGTCCCATGGCGGTAACCGCATCAGAGACCTGCAAGGCCAGTTCGCGGGTAGGGGCCATGACCAACGCCTGCGGGGCGCGGTGATGTGGTTCTAATTTTTGTAAAATGGGGAGGGCAAAAGCGGCGGTTTTGCCGGTACCGGTCTGAGCCTGGCCGATGACATCGGCGCCGGTCAGCATGAGCGGAATCATACCCGCCTGAATGGGAGTCGGCTCGGTGTAACCAAGCGAAACGATGGCCTGCTCCAGCTCGGGGCGCAGGTTAAGTGCAGAAAATTCAGTTGTCATCAAAACTCCAAAAAGATTGCCGCAATGAGATTACGCTCACTACGACGAAATATGGGGATGTTTTGATGACTCCGCTGAGATTCTTCCTGCACCGGCTGGCCCTCACGGGCGAGCCGTCCCAAAGGTGATGCAACAAAAATGCCCGGGGTGGCCTCGGGCAATGCTGCGGATTTCTCAAAACAACGTCCCAATGCTTGCTCTTTTGTTTCCAGAGCGGCGTGAGTATACCACAAAATTAATTTTGCAAAGGTTTTTTTGGCGTGCACATTTTTGGGTTTTACCATGAAGATTCAAAAAGGATCGGTTTTTGCAGTAGACTCGCCTTGCTATGGGAACCACCCCTCAAAAAACACATTCCAAAAAGCCTGCGCACAGTCTGGGCTGTTTTTGTCGTTGCAGTCGTCATTGCTGTTATTTTTGCCAACCTGAAAAGACTTGGCCTTCGTTACGATTCACTGGATTATCCATTCTACGCACAATTCTCGGCCCGATTTTTAGCATCCTGCTGTCGCCGTTTTTCGTTCTATCCACGTTATCCATCATTTACCACCGGCCGTCAGGCGAAATCCGTTTTACAATTGTAGATAAAAACGAGCAGTACAGCATATTTAAAATTATCCATTGAACGCCAGAGAAAGACCATCAACAGGGTGAACACTTATGACAAACTCAAAAATTGGCTACATCATTGGCGGTGGACTGAAAGACTCTTTTTCCGCCCGGCTGACGGTTGATCCGCTTTCGGTGCAGGAAGGTGGATTTGTGGTGATTGACAGCGGCTACACGCGTTTTTACGGGCTGGTAACCGATTTACAGTTGGGCGCAACCGACCCGCGCTTTGCCGATGAACAATCTGAAACGCGCCTGCCACCCGCCATCGCCAAAGCCCTGCACGGGCAAACGCTCTACACCAACCTGGAGATTCTGCCCGCGCTAATGTTGGAGCGCGGCCCCGACCCCAAATCGCCAGAATACGCCGCCTGGCGCAGTGAACACGCCGAAGATGCGCGCCCGATGCCGGTCAAAACCGTTCCTCTGCATCACGCCAACGTTTCGCTGGCCGACGCCACCGATATCGCCGCCATCTTTGGCGACCCGCAAAAAGACGGAAACTTCGTCATCGGCTACACGCGCGAGCAGGGGCATCCCGTCTGCATCAATCTTGATAAATTTATACAACGTTCGGCAGGCGTTTTTGGTGCAACCGGCACGGGAAAATCATTTTTAACGCGCATCATCCTGGCCGGGTTAATGAACCACAACAAAGCCTCGGTGCTGGTGCTGGACATGCACAATGAATACGGCTTCGATGATGTGGCTTCCGACACCAAACAAAACGTAATCGGGCTAAAAACCAAGTTTGGCAACCAGGTACAAATTATCGGGGTCGGGGCCGGCGCCACCATTCGTGGGCGAGCTCCCAGTTTCAACCTGGAGATCCCGATGAGCGAAATCAGCACCAGCGATGTGGAAACCCTCAGCCGCGAGTTAAATCTGAAAGAAACTACGCCGACCACACTCAACGCTCTCTTCACCTCCTTCCGCACCGATTGGTTCGCCCGCTTCCGCGCCATGAATCGCGAAGAAGTGGAAGAGATAGATGAAAAAGGGCGCGTCAGGCGCGTTCCGCACCCCGACAGCGTCGCCTTTTGGGCGCAGGCCAGCGGTGTAAACGTCATGGCCGCCGAAGCCCTGCATGACAAACTGCGCCGCCTGTTCGACAAGCCCTACATCGTCGCCGCCCCCGCCGCCGACAGCGTGGCGCAAGTCATTCAGACGCTGGAAAGTGGCAAACACGTCATCCTTTCCTTTGGCAGCCACGAAAGCGACCTGGATTACCTGTTCGTCTCCAACCTGCTGACGCGCAAAATTCGCGCGGCGTGGGAAGCCAAAACCAACCAATTCCGCTCCCGAGGCGCGAAACTCGTTAATGAACCCCGCCCGCTGATTATTGTGGTGGAGGAAGCCCACAAACTACTCAACCGCGAAATGGCCGCGCAGACAACCTTTGCCACCATTGCCCGCGAATTGCGCAAATATTACGTCACACTGCTGATTGTAGACCAGCGCCCCTCACAAATTTATGATGAGGTCATGTCGCAGCTCGGCACGCGCATTTGCGGCTGGCTGGGCGATGACCTGGATATTCAAGCGGCGCTCTCCGGTCTGGCGGGGCGCGATGCGCTGCGCGGAATGCTGGCGCGGCTTCAGCCCAAGGAAGAGGTCCTGCTGTTAGGCTGGGGCGTTCCCATGCCACTGCCGGTGCACTCGCGCCGTTACGATGCCGTTTTCTGGCAGGATTTGCTGAAAAACAGCCATTTCAAAGACAAAACCATCGCCGAGAAAACCAATCTGCTTTTTGACTCGTAGCGCAAGCCTTTGGCTTCTGGTAATTGCCCACATCACAAAATCCCCCAAAGGTCATCCTGTGGGGGATTTTTCATCCACAAATCTGAAAATCAGCGCACGCTACGTGTAAGGCGCATGTAAGGTTCAGAGGGGTAAAATTTAGTTACACGATATTTAGGAGCGTTTTATGAGCCGAAAACCTTTGGAGTTTATCAGCGGGCTGGCAGTTTTTGCCGTTTTGACCGTCATTTTTTACACCATGATTCGCCTGCAGCTTGTCCCGCGAAGTGTGCTGGCCTGGTTGGTGCAAAGCCGTAACCCGCCCGTTGCCATTATTTTCTTTAGCGCCCTGCTTTCCAGCCTGATTGTGCTCGCCATGCGCATTGGCGTCGCCTTCCCGTGGCTGGATAAAATTATCGTCTCTGAGCGATTACGCACTTACCTGACTGGTTTACCGTTATGGGCAATTTTCATCCTGGGCGTAATTTCCGCTATTGGGCTGTATCGTGTCTTCCCGGCCTGCCGCCCGCCAGAAAGCGTCACCTTCAGCGTAGCCGGACGCCCCAACCCCCTGCTGCCATCCGACACGCTGACAGTGCGCCCAAACGAGGTAATTGTAGTCACAGCCACCACCAGTGAAAAGGATGCCCTGCTTTCATGTCAGTGGCAATACGCCGGAAGCGTCTTCCGACGGTTGGGGAACAGTAACGCCTGTGAAATCAACCTGGAAATTGCCGAAGAACCCGGCGATGGCTACCTGACCCTGCAAACCTCGCAGGATTTTTGCGCCCAAAGCGCCATTTTCTCTTTGCGCGTCATCACCGAAATTCCTTGAGACCTGATGAAAACCCCGCTCTGTTTTCTTTTCTCGCTTTTGCTGGCACTTCTCGCCGCCTGTGCGCCTATCCAACCAGGCGCAAACCTGTCCATTTTGCCGAAATCGTGTCAGGCGCAAACCGGCCAGCAGGTTAATTTGACGCTCAACGGCACGCTGCCACCCAACGTCAGCGTACGCTGGGAAGCCAGCGCGGGTAGCATCGTCTCTACACCACAAGGGCTAAACGCAACCTTCACCGCGCCCGACCAGCCCGGAAGCGCCACCATCTACGTCTACATTTCTTCCGGCACCCCAGGCAGCGAGATTCCACTTACCATCACCTGCCAGGTGACAGATTCCACCTCCCCGCCCGAAGACAGCACGCCTACGCAACAACCTCCGGTCACCACCATCCCTGCCAACACCGTCATCATCAGCGAAGTGATGGGCAACATTTGCGGTGGCGACGAATTCAAAAAGTGGAATCAGTATGTAGAGTTGTATAACTACGGCGACCAACCGGTGGATGTTGGCGGCTGGTGGCTGGCAGATTCACTCTCGCTTCAACCAGATGAAGTGGTTGCCTGGGCGACTCGCAACCCGGACGAACTACTTCCCGCCGGGCTTGTCACCGTCTCGACGGTAATACCGCCCGGCGGGGTGGCCCTGATACTCTCGCCCACCTACGCGCATGGTGAAAACCCATACAACATGCCCTACACCATCCCTGCCGGAACTGTCATCCTGACTGCCGCCGCATCTGACCGGCTGGGAGATAATGCCGAAGGCCTGCAAGTTTACAACAGCGGAAGCGATATTGTCGTCCTCTACCGCGGCGGCGAAAAAATTGCTAATGAAATTCTGTCCACCTACGGCTCACCGTTTCTGACAAATTACCCGCAAGACTGGCGCGATAACCGCAAAGACCAGCTGCCGCTTGATCTGGACGAATGTTCCTCCGCCGAACGCCTGGACCCGCGCGGCGGCGATATTTTTGGCAACTGGCGCAGTGTCACCTACGGCTCGCCCGGCGAAGTGCCATTCCGTTAGCGCCGGTATCAACAATCCGCAATGAGATGGAAACAGACGCCAAAAAGGGGGCTGTGGTAGAATCGGGTTACCATGCAGACGCCTACATCCGAACTTCCTCCACCTCTGCCCGGAGTTATTCCGGCGCTGACAGCCGGATTTAACGCCGTCGCGGCACAGGTAGGGGTTATTTTATTGCCCATCGGTTTTGATATTTTTCTGTGGCTTGGCCCGCGCGTCACCATCACACGGCTGATGGCGCCCGTGCTGAAAGACATGCAAACGCTTTCCACAGATGCCGGTCAAGCCATCGTTGACCCGCAAATCCTGGCAGATTTCTGGCAAAATTTCAACTTGTTCAACCTGGCGCGCACTTTTCCGCTGGGAGTTTTCAGCCTGATGAGCAACAACCTTGCCTCCCAATCTCCGTTAGGCATGCGCACAAGCTGGGAGGCGTCGAGCCCGCTGATAGCGATTGGCATTTGGCTGGCATTGACGCTGTTAGGCTGGTTACTGGGCAGTCTCTACTTCGCTTCCGTGGCGCATGTCGCCGTGCCAGGCAACGCCCCGGTAACCTTCTCGCGTGCCGCCTTGCACGGCATGTTATTTTCAAGCCTGTGGGCGGCGATGGCATTGATAGTAGGCATCCCGTTTATTTTCTTTCTTGGGGTGCTGACGCTCATCAACCCGACAGTTACCTTGCTCGTAATTCTGTTTTTCTTGTTTATCGCCGCCTCGCTCTTCCCGCCAATTTATTTCTCCTCGTATGGCATTTTCAGCGACGGCCAAAATGTTTTGCGCTCCCTGTGGAGTGGCGTGCGGCTGACGCGCTACGGAATGCCAGCCATCACCCTGTTTACCCTGGTAACGCTGGTAATTTCGCAGGGGCTGGATTTTCTTTGGCGCATTCCCCCGGCCAACTCGGGGCTGACGCTGGTCGGGATTTTCGGCCACGCCTTCATCAGTACCGGGCTTTTGGCCGCCAGTTTCATTTACTATCATGAGATGAATGCTTGGATTGAGTCGGCCACGCGCTGGTTCAACAATAAACGCGTGGTCACCAACTAATTCGAAATTATTTTTTCAAGGAGTTCTCAGTGGTTCAACCTGCCAGCTACGATGCAAACAGCATTCAAGTTCTCGAAGGACTTGAAGCCGTCCGCCGCCGCCCCGGAATGTATGTGGGCGGTACTGACTTAAAAGCGCTTCATCACCTGGTGTATGAAGTAGTGGATAACTCCATTGACGAAGCTCTTGCCGGGGCTTGTGACCAGATCGAAATCAGCATCAACGCTGATTCGTCCGTTACCGTTGAAGATAACGGGCGTGGTATCCCGGTAGATATTCACCCTGAAAAGAAAATTTCAGCGCTGACGGTAGTCATGACCGTTCTGCACGCGGGCGGAAAATTTGGCGGCGGCGGCTACAAAGTCTCCGGCGGGTTGCATGGCGTGGGCGTATCGGCAGTTAACGCGCTTTCGGAGTGGATGGAAGTGGAGGTGCGCCGCGATGGCAACGTATATTTTCAACGCTTCGAACGCGGCCACCCCATTGGCGTGGTAAAAATTATCGGCGCAGCCAAAGGCGCTGTCACCGGAACAAAGACCACGTTCAAATACGACCCGACCATTTTCAAAGAAGAGACGGATTTTCGCTTTGACACGTTGATGCAACGCTTCCGTGAGATGGCTTTTGTCACCCGGGGCGTGACCATTCACTTTGCAGATGAACGCTCCGGGCGCGAAATGACTTTTCATTTTGAGGGCGGCATCACCTCGTTTGTGCGCTACCTCAACCGCAATCGGGAGAATCTCCATCCGGTCGTTTTCATGGAAAAGATAGTAGATGGCATCGGCGTCGAGGCGGCGGTGCAATATACTGACGCTTTCACCGAATCGGTTTACTCGTTTGCCAACACCATCAACACCGTTGACGGCGGCACGCACATGACCGGCCTGCGCTCGGCGCTGACACGCGTGATTAACGATTATGCTCGCAAAAGCGGCCTGCTGAAGGATGCTGACCCCAACTTCAGCGGTGATGACACCCGTGAGGGCCTGACCGCTATCGTCAGCATCAAGCACCCCGACCCGCAATTTGAGTCGCAAACCAAAGTAAAGCTGATGAACCCGGAAGTGCAAACCTACGTCACCCAAGTTGTTGGTGAGGCGTTTACCACCTTTCTGGAAGAAAACCCCGGCGCGGCCAAAGGCATCATCGCCAAATGTCTCACGTCATCGCGCGCGCGTGATGCCGCCCGCAAGGCGCGTGATTTGGTTATTCGCAAATCGGCGCTGGAAAGCCTGACTCTGCCCGGCAAACTGGCCGATTGCTCGGAAAAAGACTCGTCCAAGACCGAGCTGTACATCGTCGAGGGAGACTCGGCAGGCGGTTCGGCCAAACAGGGACGCGACCGTCACTTTCAAGCCATTTTGCCCCTGCGTGGCAAAATTCTCAACACCGAACGCGCCCGGTTGGATAAGATTTTGGGCAACAATGAGGTCAAGGCGCTGATTTCGGCGCTGGGAATGGGCATTGGCGACTCGTTTGACATCACCGGCCTGCGCTACGGACGCATCATTATTATGACCGATGCCGATGTAGACGGCAGCCACATTCGCACCTTGTTGCTGACGTTTTTCTTCCGCTACATGCCCAGCCTGATTGAAGACGGGCATCTCTACATTGCCCAACCGCCGCTCTACCGTATCGAACATAAAAAACAAGCGCGTTACGTTTACGCTGATGCCGATAAAGATGCCTATATCAAAGAATTGGGCAAAGATAGTGAAAAGGCCAGCATTCAACGCTATAAAGGCTTGGGCGAAATGAACCCCGAACAATTGTGGGAAACCACCATGGACCCGCAAAACCGCACCCTATTACTGGTGGGCGTGGAGGATGTTGCCGAAGCCGACCGCACGTTTGATATGCTGATGGGCGACGCAGTAGACCCTCGCCGAAAATTTATTCAGACACACGCCAAAAAAGTCCGCAACCTGGATATTTAGTACCCCGCGAGGCCTTATGAAAGAGTCGCCATCACTTATCCAACAAATACAATCTACGCTTACCGGGCTGGCCTTTGTTTACCAAACCCTTGTGGCTGTGGCCTATATTTTTGTGTTGATTGCGGCTTACCAGTTTTACACCACACCGTTCATGGGCGCTTTTTTTGAGCATACGATGCTCATCAATGATATTATCCCGCCCCAACGCGACTGGCAGTTGTATCAAAAGGGCGCCGAATTTGGCGACCAACTGATTGCCATCAACGGAGAGCGGGTACAGAATGCCGCTTTGATGCGCGAAATTCTGCACCGCTATTACCCGGGCGAAAGCGTTACCGTCACCTTACGCGCCCAAAATGGCGCCATCAAAGAACTCGTCGTGGAGTTGAAACAATTCTCCTCCAACGACCTGCTTGCCTACTTCATTATTCCGCTGTTCGTCAGTATCGTCTTCATTGGCGTTAGCCTGTGGATTTACAGCCTGCGGCGCACAGAAACATCCGGGCGGGCCTTCACGGTACTGGGCGCAGCGGTGGCCGCTGTGACCGCGGGCCTATTCGACCTGTACACGACTCATTACCTGACGGCGCTGTGGACTTTTTCGGTGCCGATGGTCGGTGCGGCGATGATTCATTTGGCGCTGGTTTTTCCGCAGGAAGCGCGCATCGTTAACCGTTATCCGCTTTTGCGCTGGGTCGGATACTTGATTGCCGTTGTAATGAGCGTTGCCTCTTTTACCACCCTATACAATTTCAATCAGCCCTATGCTTATCTCAAAGCCTGGCAAAACACCTATCTTTTCACCGCGCTAGGACTTTTGTTTTTCATCTTTGTCATGCTCTATCGTTTACTGCCGAGCGAATCGCCGGTAGTACGCCAACAGGCGCGCACCGTGCTATTTGGGGCGCTCATCGCTTTTGGGCCAATCATCTGGTTTTTGCTCCGCGCGGCATTTACCGTTGTTCTATTTGATACCCGCTATTTCTTGCCAGTGATCACCTTTCCAATCGTCACCGGCTATACGGTTTTGCGCTTCCGCCTGATACGCACAGATTATATTCTGGGGCGCAGCGTGCTATATGCAATTCTAACCATGCTGGCGCTAAGCGGCTACGTTTTACTCTCAATAGGGTTGAGTATGGTTTTTGGTATCACAGTACGACCGGATAACCCGTTGTTGATTGGCCTGATGGTTTTTCTGGTAGTGCTTTTGCTAAACCCGGTACGGGCGCGGTTACAGGAAGTGATTGACAGCATCTTCTTCCGTGGAGAACGAGCCCATCAGGAACGCCTGAAAGCCTTTACCCGCGCGCTGACGTCCGCTGTGGACGCCCCCGACATCTTGCGCATTTTGCGCGAACAAGTGAGTCTAAGTTTGTTGCCGGGAACCTTACACATCTATACCTACGATGTGGTCGGTGACCAGTACATTGCCGCAAGAGATGAAACTGGAAACGCCACCAGCGATATTCGCTTCGTGCCCACCAGCCCATTGGCACAGGAACTGCGCAAAGAACGTCTGCCGCTGTTTGTGGATGAATTACATATGCCTACCAATCTCCAATCAGAACGGGGACGCATGGCATTACTGGGCGCGCAGGTTTTTGCGCCCCTGCCTGGCCGCGACCGGCTGATTGGTTGGCTGGCTATCGGCGAACGTCTTTCGGGTGAATCCTACGCCAACCACGATATCGCTTTTCTAGAATCGCTGGGTAGTCAATCTGCCGTAGCGCTGGAACGCTCACAGGTGGTTTCCAACCTGGAGCGGCGCGTAAGTGAAATGAACGCGCTGGCGCGCATTGCCCAGGGCATCAACATCACACTAAACTTTGACGACATTTTGGAACTGATTTACGCCCAGACTACCCAAATTATTCCAGGCTCTGATTTTCACTTGACGCTGTATAACAAAACCGGGCAAAACTTCTATTACTCGTTTTACCTTGAAAATGATGAGCGCATTCCTGAGCGCGAAAACATTCCGCTCCTGCCCAAAAGCACGCTCGACCAGGAAATTATTTACTCGCGGCGCGCTATTTTGACGCAGGATTTTGCCGGGCAGTGCCAGGTGATGGGCGTAACGCCGCATGTGCGCGGGCTGTACGCTTCCCTCGGCGTCCCCCTCAATACTGGCACTGAGACGCTGGGCGCGTTAAGTATTGCCTCGCGCAACCCAACCACGGCCTATACCGCCGCGCAAATGGAATTACTCCAATCCATCGCCGATCAGGCTTCTGGCGCCATCGTCAAATCGCGCCTGTTGCAAGAGACTGAGCGCCGCGCTCAGCAACTGTCCACATTAAACATCATCACCCGGCAATTAACCTCAACACTGGAATTGCAGCCGCTTTTGAAAAACATCTTGGAAAGCGCCGTCAATATTTTGAACAGTGAAGCCGGTACGCTTTTCCTGGTAGACCAGCAAACCGACGAACTCGTTTTTCAGGTCACGGTTGGTCCGGCAGCGCCCAATCTGGTAGGGCAACGTTTGCCGCCGGGAACGGGCGTCGTCGGCAAAGCAGTTACCACCCGTCAGCCCGTCATCGTCAACGACGTACAGGCAACGGCCACCTGGAACGCGGATACTGATAAACAAACTGGCTTCATCACCCGCGCCATTCTGGTTGTCCCAATGGAAGTGAAAGAACGAGTTATCGGTGTAATCGAAATTATCAACAAAAAAGATGGCCTGCCGTTTGGCGTGGAAGACCAAAATTTGCTATCGGCTTTTGCGGGTCAGGCGGCAGTGGCAATTGAGAACGCCCGCCTGTATACAATGACCGATCAGGAATTGACTGCCCGCGTGGAAGAGCTCTCGGTGATGCAGCGCATTGACCGGGAATTGAATGCCAGCCTGGAAGTGGAGCGCACCATGCGCATTACGTTGGAATGGGCCATGCGCCAATCACAGGCTGAAGCCGGGTTTATCGGCTTTGTGCAGGCCAAAGGCGTTCACATCATGGCGCATCAGGGCTTTTCCAAGGAAATGGAACCTTATCAGGATGATTTTCTTTCGCTGGAACACCCCGCTATCAGCGAGGTGATTACCAGTGGGCAGCCCCGCCGCATTGTCATGGACGATGCCAAAGCTATGGGCGCTTTCCTTAACGGATCCAACAGTCAGCTGGTCATCCCTATTCGACGCGAAGCGACCGTTATCGGCTTGTTCCTGCTCGAAAGCCCGGCGCCAGACCGTTTTCAACAAGATACGCTCGCCTTTCTCAGTCGCCTTTCCGACCATGCCGCCATCGCCATCGCCAACGGGCAGCTGTACGCTGAAGTGCAGGCCGCCAACATCGCCAAAAGCGAATTTGTTTCGTTTGTGGCGCATGAATTAAAAAACCCAATGACTTCCATCAAAGGCTATGCCGAACTGCTGGCTTCGGGCGCAGTTGGACCTATCAGTGAAATGCAGTCGAATTTTCTCAACACCATTCGCTCGAACACCGAGCGCATGAAAACCATCGTGGAAGATTTGAACGATAATTCCAAAATTGAAGCCGGGCGTATGCGCCTCGACTATCGCGCGGTGGATGTGGCCGAACTGGTGGAAGATGCGGTGCGCTCGATTTCCAAGCAAATTGATGAAAAGAAACAAACGGCGGTGGTTAACATTCCAGCCAGCCTGCCAAAAATTTGGGCTGACCGAACACGCATCAGCCAGGTGCTGGTCAACCTGGTGAGCAATGCGTATAAATACACACCTGAGAGCGGCGAATTACTGATCAACGCGGAACGTTCGGACAATATTTGGGATCCACAAGGCTCGCCGCAAGTAGTGCATATCTGGGTTAAGGATAATGGCATCGGCATCAGCCCCGAAGACCAGAAGAAAATCTTCCAGAAGTTCTTCCGCTCGGAAGATGATCAGGCGCGCAAATCACCTGGCACCGGATTAGGGTTAAACATCACCCGTAGCCTGGTGGAAATGCAGGGCGGACGTATCTGGTTTGAGAGCGAGTTCCGCCAAGGAACAACCTTCCACTTTACCGTGCCAATTTCGGAAAGCTAAACGAGGCGGATATGTCTTTGACCGTTGGTATTGGAATAGCCCATGCGCTGGACGCCCGCGAAGCTGGAATGCAGGCCACACACCAGGCGCTTAACCGCATGGAAAATGTTTCGCCGGGGCTGGCAATCATCATCAGCCCGCACCGCTTCGACGCCCAGATGGTAGTAGGCGGCGTTGCCAGTTTGCTTTCCAACGTGCCGTTGATTGGTTTCAGCACATCGGCCACACTTACCGGCCAGGGGCAAAAGTCACATGCGGTGGTGGTGGCGTTACTGGGCGGCGACGATTTTCAGGCGGAAACGCATTGGTTTTCCAGTTACAGTCAGGCCAGTGTAGAAACGGCGGCACGCGTGCGCCAATTGCTGAGCTACGAACACCGTCCCACCCAAAGCATTTTGACTTTTGCGGATGGCCTGAACGGTAACGCCGAAGAGTTTTGTCAGGAACTGACAGCAGAAATTCCACTTTTGGGCGCACTGTCTGCGGGCGACCCACAAAACAACTCCAGCTACCAAATTGCTGGAGCGCAAACCGGTTCGGGGGGCATGGCAACCGCCTTTTTGCGTGGAAATTTCAAGGTTGGCGTAGGCTACCGTCACGGCTGGAATCCGGTCGGCAACCATTTTCGCGTCACACGCTCGCGCGGGTTTTGGTTGCGCACGTTGGATGGTCACCCAGCCTCCGAAGCCTACGCCAGCCTGTTCGGCCACCCGCCACGCGAATGGGCTTTTCCACCACTTAACTACATGACGCGCATCTACCCATTGGGGTACGAGCAAGCCGACTCGACCGAACTGGTTGTGCGCTCGCCCCTGCGCGTGGAAGCCGATGGTAGTTTTCGCCTGAATGCGCCCCTGCGCGACGGGGCTGATGTCTACCTGATGCTGGCTTCGCCCAGCGCCTGCGAGGCCGCCGCCCGCGAAGCCGCGCAGCAAGCCGTGCTGGCGCTGGAAGGCGCGAAGCCTATCTTTGGTCTGGTGTTGGTAGATTCAGCCTGGCAGATGATTTTGCAGGCCCGCCCAGGCGCAGAAATCCGCGCCTTGCAAGAAATTCTGGGTACAGAACTTCCCCTGGCGGGCGGCTACACCCTCGGACAGATTGTTCCACCGCGCCCCGGTCAAAACGAGTCATCACGTTTTCTCAACCAGCACATGCTGGTCATCTTATTTGGCGAGCCGTAGCCAGAATAACCTTGCGCCCAAAAATCAACGCAAAACACACGCCGGGCGGGAGAATATCCCGCCCCGTTTTTTTTTACAAATCTACCAATTTAGGAGTTGCCCATGCCGCGCCGCGAAATCTACCTGCTCTCCTCACGGCAACTTGCGCCTGAAACCATCGCCGTCGCCTTTGCCAAAACATCCCGTTCCCCCGATTCCTTCCGCCAAATCGCCGCTGATCTGACCGACGAAAAAAGCGCCCAATTTCACGAAAAATGGGTCGTCGGCTACGGGCACGCCTCGGTGGCTGAACATGCCGTGCTGCACATCGCGCTTGAAAACGTCTCGCGCGTTGCCGTTGAAGTGATTGAGTCCAACCGGCTGGCCTCCTACACCGAAAAATCCACCCGCTACCAGAAGTGGGACGCTGACAGTTTTGCCACCCCGCCAGAACTGGAAAATTCGCCGCTACGGGCGGCCTTCAGCGCCGCCGCGCAGCGGCTGTTTGACACCTACCTGCGTTCACTCACGCCGGTCAAGGCGCTAGTCATGCGCCAATCGCCGCGCCGCGAAGGTGAAAACGACGAGGCCTACGACCGCCGCATTCGCTCGCAATACGTTGATGTGTGCCGCTTTCTCCTGCCAGCCGCCTCACTCGCCAATTTGGGCATGACCGCCAACGGGCGCATCATCGAAAGCGCCCTGCGCAAACTGCTCTCCCATCCGCTGACCGAAGTGCGTCAGATTGGCGCAGAAATCAAACAGGCCGCCCTGGCCGAAATTCCGACCCTGGTCAAATACGCCGAGCCGGTGCCTTACCTGCGCGAAACCAGCGCCGAATTGACCCGCATCGCCGCCAGCGCCCCGCCAGACGAAACCAAATCGGAAACCTGCCAGCTGGTGGATTACACGCGCGACGGCGAGCAGCGCATTTTAGCTGCGGCGCTGTATCGCTTCGGCAGCATGAGCTACACCCAGGCGCTGGAGGCGGTCGAAACTGCGCCAGAGCCGCTGCGCCGTCAATGGGCCGCCTCGCTGCTCGGGCGGCTGGGGCGATTTGACATTCCCTTGCGCGAGTTGGAATACGCCGCCTACACCTTTGACCTGGTGATGGATCAGGGCGCCTACGCTGAGTTCAAACGTCACCGCATGATGACGCAAACCCCGCAAACGCTGACCTGCCGCCTGGGCTACGCCGTGCCGCGCCGCCTGGTGGAAGCCGGTTTCGAGTCCGACTACCGCGCCGCAATGGAAGCGGCGGGCGCAACCTACGAAAAACTGGTCGCCGAAAATCCGCTGGTGGCGCAATACATCGTGCCAAACGGCTTCAACCGGCGCGTGCTGGCGCGATTTAACCTGCGCGAGGCCTTTGCTTTTTGCCAGTTGCGCGCCGCGCCCAACGCCCACTTCTCCATTCGGCGCGTGGCGCAAAAAATGGCGGATGAAATCCGCCGTGTGCACCCGCTGCTTGCAATGTTTATGTGCATCCCAGACGAAAAAGATGTAGAAACAAAATATTTTTCGCAAACCGCCTGACAGCGCAGAAAACCCATCTCATCACGCCAAAATATCTACACCCAATCACTGATAAAATCATTCCACTATGGCAAACGAATCCCTCGTTATTTACAACATGAACAAGGTCGGGCGCATCCACCCGCCCAACAAACAAGTCCTGCGCGATATTTCGCTCGGCTTTTACTACGGCGCCAAAATCGGTGTGCTCGGCCTGAACGGCGCGGGCAAATCCACCCTGCTGCGCATCATCGCCGGGCTTGACCAAAACTACGTCGGCGAAATCGCCATCAGCAAGGGCTACTCCATCGGCTACCTGCCGCAGGAACCCGAACTTGACCCGAAAAAAACCGTCATCGAAACCATCCGCGAATCCGTTCAGCCGATTGTGACCATGCTGGCGCGCTACGAAGAAGTCAATGCCAAATTCGGCGAACCCGACGCCGATTTTGACGCGCTGATTGTCGAACAGGCCAAGCTGCAGGACGAACTTGACAAACACGACGCCTGGAATCTCGACTCACACCTGGAAGTGGCGATGGACGCCCTGCGCTGTCCGCTAGCCGATGCGGTCATCGAGACGCTTTCCGGCGGCGAAAAAAGGCGCGTCGCGCTCACCCGGCTGCTGCTCACCGAACCCGACATCCTGCTGCTCGACGAGCCGACCAACCACCTCGACGCCGAATCCGTCGCCTGGCTCGAACATCACCTGCGCGAGTACAAAGGTACGGTTATCGCTGTCACCCACGACCGCTACTTCCTCGACAACGTCGCCGGTTGGATTTTGGAACTCGACCGCGGCTACGGCATCCCCTGGAAGGGCAACTATTCCTCATGGCTGGAGCAAAAGCAGGAGCGCATCCGCCTCGAGGAAAAATCCGAATCGAAGCGCCAGAAAACCCTGCAGCGCGAGTTGGAATGGATTCACATGTCGCCCAAGGCGCGCCAATCCAAGGGCCAGGCGCGCGTCACCGCCTACGAATCCCTGCTCAGCCAGGAAATGGAAGAACGCCGCGAAGACCTGGAAATTTATCTGCCGCCCGGCCCACGCCTGGGCGACATTGTGATTGAGTTAAACGGAATCACAAAAAGCTACGGCGAGCGCCTGATTTTGGATAATTTCAGCGCCAAAATAGCGCCCGGCTCCATTGTCGGCGTGGTCGGCCCCAACGGGGCAGGCAAAACCACCCTGCTGAAAATGATTACCGGGCAAGAAAAACCCGACAGCGGCGGCATCCGCATCGGCGAAACGGTCAAACTGGCCTACGCCGACCAAAACCGCAGCCTCGACGCGGAGAAAACCGTCTACGAGGAAATTTCCGGCGGGGCCGAAACGCTGGAATTGGGCAAACGAAAAATCAATGCGCGCGGTTACTGTTCCTCGTTCAATTTTATGGGCGCTGACCAGCAGAAAAAAGTGGGCGTGCTTTCGGGCGGCGAGCGCAACCGCGTGCATCTCGCCAAAACGCTCAAAGAAGGCGCCAACGTCATCCTGCTCGACGAACCGACCAACGACCTGGATGTAAACACGCTGCGGGCGCTGGAAGAGGCGCTGGAAGAATTTGCCGGCTGCGCGCTGGTGGTCAGCCACGACCGCTGGTTTCTCGACCGCATCTGCACGCACATTCTGGCCTTCGAGGGCGATTCGCAGGCGCGGCTTTTCCTCGGCAACTGGAGTGATTACGAAGCCGATTATCTGGAGCGTTACGGCAAGGATGTTCAGCCGCACCGGGTCAAGTACCGCACGCTAAAACGATAGGGATAGGACGTAATTCGCTACCATCTAATGTCCCCGTTCTGCATCAGGATGGCCTGTCAACAAGCGAATGGCATGTTCCAGCACCGGAGCAACCGCCGCAAAATTCTCCAATGCCGCTTTTGGGCTGCCGGGCAGGTTGATAATCAGCGTTGTGCCGCGAATGCCAGAGATGGCGCGCGAAAGCATGGCGTGCGGGGTGACGCGCAAGCTGGCGGCGCGCATGGCTTCGTCGAGGCCGGGTGTCAAGCGTTCAACTACGAGGCGGGTTGCTTCGGGAGTAACGTCGCGTGGGGAAAAGCCTGTGCCGCCGGTTGTCAAAATTACATCAAAAGCGCCTGAATCAGCCCATTCGCTTAACTCGGCATGAAGAATACCCGGCTCATCGGGAAGGACGTTGGTCTGAATCACCTGCCAGCCGCGCGTCTTTACCGCATCTGCCAGCACTGGGCCAGAGACGTCGGGACGCTCACCGCGCGCGGAGCGGTCTGAAAGGGTAAGGATTCCGAACCGAAGCGTGAAATCACTCATAGTTGAGCGCGAATAGCTTGAATCAGGTCATCGGGCATGAAAGGTTTGAGGAGGAAGATATTTGCGCCGGCGGTCAGGCACTCTTCGCGCAAATCCATACCCGACGCCATGATGACGACCAGACGAGTGAAGCGCGAGTCGGCTCGTAACCGGCGCAGGAAATCAATGCCGTTGCCCTGCGTCAGATGAATATCCAACATAAGCACATCGGGGGATTCGCGCTCCAAAGCCGCAAGCAAATCATCATTTTCAAAAAGGGTGACAGTCTGAAAGCCTTCCAGCGCCAGTAAAGTTTTCAGCAAGGAAACCATCATGGCATCATCTTCAGCCAGCATGATTTTAGACATCGGCAATTTCCTTCTTTTTGCGGGGTTTGGCTGGTCGTTTGGGCGCGTGGGGTGTTTCGGGAGCGGCAGGAGCCGGCTCCAGCGCGGCATTCAAGACATCTTCAACGGTATCCGCCAGAATGAAAGTCATTGCTTTTTTGATTTCTTCCGGCACATCTTCCAGATCAAGTTCATTGCGGCGCGGCAGGATGATGGTGTTGAGACCGTTGCGGTGCGCGGCCAGCATCTTCTCTTTAATGCCGCCGACTGGCATGACCTGTCCGCGCAAGGTAATCTCGCCAGTCATGCCCAGGCCTTTTTTGACCATGCGTCCCGAAAGTAGTGAAACGAGGGCGGTTGCCATCGTCACGCCTGCCGATGGGCCATCCTTGGGTTGCGCTCCGGCAGGAACATGCATGTGAATATCGGTCTTATCGAAGAAGTGTGCATCCAGCCCCAGGCTGACGGCGCGCGAGCGCACAAACGAGAGCGCGGCGCGGGCAGATTCTTGCATCACGTTGCCAATCGAGCCTGTGATTTGAAAGCCTTTGCCGCCGGGCATGCGCGTGGCCTCGATAAAAAGCACATCGCCGCCGTAGGGCGTCCAGGCTAGGCCAGCAGCCACACCCGGCTGAGAAATTCGCAAACTCATCTCTTCGTCGCCGCGGAAAATGGGATGTCCCAGCAGCTCGCGCACCAGTTCGGGCGTGGCGGAGAAAATATCGCCTTTGCCTTCAGCGATGCGCGTCCCAATTTTGCGGCAAACCGAGCCAATATTGCGCTCCAGATTGCGCACTCCGGCCTCGCGGGTGTACTCGTGCACGATGGTTTTCAGCGCGTCTTCGGAAAATTCAACTTCACCGGTCTTCAGGCTGTTTTCCCGAATCTGGCGCGGGATGAGGTAGCCGCGCGCGATGGAAATTTTCTCACCCTCGGTGTAGCCAGAAAGCGGGATAATTTCCATTCGGTCGCGCAATGGGCTGGGGATGGTCTCAAGTGTATTGGCGGTGGTGATGAACATCACCTGCGAGAGGTCGTAGGCCACCTCCAGATAGTTATCGCGGAACTCGCCGTTTTGTTCGGGGTCAAGCACTTCGAGCAGGGCTGAAGACGGGTCGCCATGAAAATCGTTGGTGAGCTTATCCACTTCGTCGAGCATAAAAACCGGATTGCGGCTTTCAATACGCCGCAGCGATTGTAAAATACGTCCCGGCATGGCGCCGATGTAGGTACGGCGATGTCCGCGAATTTCGGCTTCGTCGCGCACGCCGCCAAGGGAGATGCGTAAAAATTTGCGCCCCATGGCGCGGGCAATGGATTGCCCCAGCGATGTTTTTCCCACGCCGGGCGGGCCGACAAAGCATAGGATGACACCTTCGCGGTCACGTCGAATCAAATCATCCGACTCGGTAGTTAGTTCGTCACGGCGTTCCAGACGCAATTTGCGGATGGCAAGAAATTCCAGAATGCGTTCTTTGATGTCTTCCAGCCCGTAGTGGTCTTTATCCAGCACCTGACGCGCGTGAGCGATGTCAAGGTTGTCTTCGGTGAATTTCGACCAGGGCAGAGTGGTCAGCCAATCGAGGTAGGTGCGAATCACGCCATATTCAGCGGCGGCAGTTGGCAGGTGCGAAAGACGTTCCAACTCGTGACGCGCCTGTTTTTCGGCTTCTTCCGGCATCTTGGCGTCGTCAATTTTTTTGTGAAACTCATCCACTTCAACTGCTTGCTCGTCTTTTTCGCCAAGTTCTTTTTGGATGGCCTTTAACTGCTCACGCAAAAAGTATTCACGCTGCACTTTGTCAATTTCGGAACGCGCTTCGTTTTGAATTTTTTGTCCCAATTGCAAGACTTCGGCTTCGCGCACCAAAATTCCAATCAGCTTGCGCAGCTTATCCGTCGTCGAATCAAGCTCAAGCAAGGTTTGAGCATCTTGCAACTCAATGCGCTGAAAATTGGCGATGGCATAGGCCGATTGCAGCGGGTCTTCCAGCGCGGCAATGGTGCCAACCAGCTCGCGGGGAAAGGATGGAATCAATTCGGCAATTTGAGCAAACTGGTCACGAGCGTTACGCGCCAGGGCATCCACTTCCAGCCCCGCTTCTATGCTTTCCGGCAGGCGCTGAATTTTCGCCATGAGATACGGCTCAGTCTGAACGTATTCCAAAATACGGATGCGCTCCACGCCCTGCACGAGCAGGCGAATGGTGTCATCCGGCGCGCGAAGCAAGCGATGAATGGTGGCGAGTGTGCCGGTCTGATAGAGGTCACCCGGGCCAGGCATATCCAACTCCGGGTTTTTAGCGGCCACCAGGCCGACAAAGCGGTCGCCGCCGACAACGTCATCCACCAATTTGACGGAGCGCGGCTGACCAATCGTCAGCGGGACGGCAGTTTGGGGATAAACGACCAGCCCGCGCAGGGGCAAAATGGGAATCACCTCAGGGGCAGGCATTTCCGGGGAAACAGAGTCAGGTTCAGGCGTCGTCACTGCGGCGACATCCTTGCGGGGCGCGGGGCGTGCAACAACCGATGGCATGAACATATCCAGCAGTTCGGCGTCATCATCATTCATCCACTTGAACAAATCTACAGGGTTGGAATTCCAACGAGAAGCAGGCATGGAGGCAGGTATTCCTTTATCCGTCCCTAAATAAATCAGGCTTTGGGCAGGGTGATGGTGAGAAAGCCGTCGTAGTATTCAGCAATGGCGCTTTCGGGGTTCACCACGCCCGGCAAAGCGGTGATGACGTTGAACTCGCCCGAGCGAATTTCCATCTGATGGTAGGCACGGCGCTCCGGGGCGTCAGGGCGGATTCCGCGAATGGTGAGCAGGTCATTTTGCAGGCTGACGGAGAAATCCTGCTGGCGCATTCCAGCTACTTCAACGCGGACGATATAGGCGTCTTCGACTTCGTACAGGTCAGCCGGCGGGCTCCAAACCTGAGGATATAAACGCGCCTGAAAACCGATAGATTGGACGATTGTACGGCGTTTTTCGGGCAGAGAATTGCGCGAGCGAAGGATGACAGTTGTCATGGCATTCCACCAACGCGCCCTGGTGGAAACTCTCCGCCAGGGCGCAATTTTTACTTACCCAGCGCTTTTTTTGCAGCAGCGAGGACCTCTTCGTAGGCAGGTTCATCGCCATTGACCGGCATGTAGGCGGCATAAACAACCATGCCTTTTTTATCTACCACGAAGACAGCGCGGCGCAAAAGGCGGACTTCCTTCATCAGGACGCCGTATTTTTTACCAAAATCGGCTTTGACCACGTCAGAGAAGGTTTGCACCTGGGTAACGCCCGCGGCGCCGCACCAGCGCTTTTGGGCAACGGGCAAATCCATGCTGAGGGTGAGAATGGCAACGTCTTTGCCCAGTTGGGCGGCGGCCTCGTTGAAGCGGCGGGTTTCGCGGTCGCAGACCGGGGTGTCAAGCGAGGGAACAGCGGCCAGAATGCGAACTTTTCCGCGCGTTTCTTTGAGGCCTTTGGCTAGCGACCAGTCATTTTTCTGAATGGTAAATTCAGGCGCTTTCTGCCCAACCTGAATATCGTCGCCGATAACAGTTTGTTCCTTACCGGCAAATTTAATCATGCCAAAACGTTCAGTAGTCATATTTCTCCTTATGAAAACCGTTAATCTGATCGTACAGTGCCCCTGGCGGGATTCGAACCCACAACCAACAGCTTAGAAGGCTGCTGCTCTGTCCATTGAGCTACAGGAGCCGAAGCGTTTACTCGCGCGCCGGGCGCAAGCCGCGATAAACGCGCGGGCCAGCGAGCGTGGTAAGAATGGTGTTGGCCGGGCGATTGAGCCGTTCAGCAAGTTCAACGGGTGAGAGCGGGCTGTTGCCATTGGCAAGAAAGGTGCGAAAAACCGCTTCCACCAGCTGCGTCTGGGCGGTGACAAAACCAGGTTGGCGGGCGCAATGCACCAGAATGGTATGTTGCAAGCCATCCATCGGATGAACTTCGGCGGTTTCGGGGTCAACGAAGTCCATCAGTTCAACTCCCTGCCCCGAAAAAGCGCCCTCATGTTCGGGACAAAGCAAACTGCGCAAATGCACATGCCAATCATTTTCGTTTTGGCGCCACCAGTCAAAGTCAATATGAAAACGAGTTTGGAGGCTAGGTTTGACAATGCTCATGGGTTATTCCTCCGAAGCAGAAGCGCTCAGACGAAAATACAAATCGCCAACGTGGGTAATATCAGGGCTGTTTGCCAGCGCAACCAGCAAAGGGGCGGGCGGTACGCGGCGCAAAATATTGACAGCAGAGTACAGTTCCTCAGCATGAACATGCCCCTGCGGCGTTAGTTTGGAAAGTTCCTGCAAGACGTTGTGGATAGTCTGTTCGAGCGTGCGCCGCCCGCGCGCTAGTTGAGCAACGGCCTGGTCAATTCCAGCCACATCAGGAACAACCGTCACCATGCGGGCGTGAAAATCACAGGCTAATTCTTGTTTCAGCAGGGCAAACACCACGCCGCCATCTGATCCGGTCAAAACGGTGCGGACGTAGTCACGGGTGGAACGATGGGTGCGCGGGTCGAGAATGACTTCGCCAGGCGTCTTGGATCGCCGCACAATCACTTGCGCGCCCGGAATGAGTTTGTTCTTCTCAAACCAGGCCTTAAGACCGTAAACGTAGCCTTGCTCGCGCACCACCCAGGCTGGAATTTTTTCGCCGGTACGGGCGTCCACCAAAATAAAACGCACGCGCGCCGACTCATAGGCGGTGGGGAAGAAATTGCGCACGCGCGCCGAAACCGGCAGAGTACCAGCGCGCCAATGCGGGTAAGAGAGAGTCAAGGTCACTTCGTCGGACTTGAGCGGTTTTTGCTCGTTATCGCTCAATTCATCGTCCAATTGAGCTTCCAGCGCCAGCATTTGTGGTGTAAGCGTAGCGCGGTCGTATTCTATCGGCGTGTACTTCAATGGCGCGGGAACGTTTTGAACTTCTTCCGGTTCGAGGCGCTTGAGACACCACAGAACCTGCCCGCGTGGGCCAACTTCATCGAAACGGCCATCTTCCTGTAAGGCGTAGTTGATCGAAAATTCAGTCAGTTTGGCGTTGACGCCACCGGGCAAATCAACTTGTTCCATCAGCGCCGCCACCGAAAGCGGTGCGCCAGCGGCCATTTCCAGCACGGCTTCAGCCAGATTTAAATGTCCCTGCCCAATATCCACCAGCAAGGCGCGCGGAAACCACAACCCGGCTACTTTGACCAGCGTATCATCAGCCTGCAAGACCATTTCCAGATTTTTCGACAAGTTTTCGCCATATTCCAAGCCGATTTGAACCGGGTCGACATGTGGGTCGGGCGTTTCTTCAGGTGGATTATTAAGGGCATGTTCTACCAGACCGGCGGCGAACAAACGGGTGGAACCGTCATCGAAAACCATTTCCAGCACATCAAAAGCGCCAATCTGATGGTTGGCTCCCGCCCGAACAGATTTGACTTCACCTTTACGCCAATTCAGCGCCGGGAAACTTAGTTTTTGTCCGATTGAGTAAGATTCTTTCGGAATATAAATAGCCGCGCCCTCACTTTTTTGCTGTTTCAGCAATGATTCGCGTTCCTGACGAATGCGCTCAACCACCAAAAGGCTGGCCAATTCGCTTTCGTCGAGCGGAATTTCGCTCTCAAAAAGGTAGTTTTGCAGAAATTCAATGTCGCGCTTGCTGATTGAAAAATTAAGCCAGTAATCAGCAGGGAGTTTCAAGGGGACGTTTGTCATAGGCTTGGCATCCAGAGAAAAAAGATTGCGAGTTTCAGGAAAATCGCTTTTTTATTATACCTTAAGGTAACTTTCACGGCTTTGTTAACTGGTGATTACCCACATTTTTTGCATAGCACGATTCGTCGGACTGAAGTTCTGCCTCAGGGCACGAAAAGTCCGCTGGAAACGGACTTTCATGTATTGAGCAGACGGCTTTAGCCCCAACACTGTTTATCTAGCGGTTTCGGAGTCCAACGTCTTCCGACGTTGGTGCCAACGTCGGGAGACGTTGGACTCCTTATCTAAACAGTATTGGCTTTAGCTCCGCGATGCGAGATGGGTAATCACCAGTTAATGACTGGTGATTACCCACAAGTCGCCAATTTTCGTCCTGCGGACTGCAAAATCTCCCGATTTTGCTCGAAAGGCGGGAGATTTTCGCCTCCATCTCTGACACGCTTTGCGTGCACACTGTGTCGCTTTGCAGGGTGGAGCAAAGATGTGGGTAATCACCAGCTAATGAGAGTTGCTGGCTGGCGGCTTCTTTGCCTGACTTCCCCGTGATATAATTCACTTTCCAATTAGAATAGATTAGAAGGAGCAGCATTTTATGTCTGGACATAGCCATTGGGCAACCATTCGCCGTAAAAAAGGCGCAACAGATGCAAAAAAAGGCGCAATTTTCACCCGCCTGGCGAAAGAAGTCGTCATGGCCGCACGCAACGGTGGGGGCGACCCCGGCACCAACGTTCGGCTTTTGATGGCGATTGAAAAAGCGCGCGCGGGCAATATGCCCAAAGATAACATCGAACGCGCCATTCGCCGCGGCGCGGGTGAAGATAAAGATGCCGCCGTCTACGAAGAGTTTACGCTGGAAGGCTACGGCCCGCACGGCTCTGCCATTATGGTGGATTGTGTCACGGAAAACCGCAATCGCACGGTTGCAGATGTGCGTCATGCCTTTAGCAAAAACGGCGGTAACATGGCCGAAGCGGGCGCAGTCGGCTGGCAGTTTGAGCGTAAAGCCTATTTTGTTTGCCCCACCAGCCAGATTTCATTCGACAAAGCCTTTGAACTTGGTATTGAAGCCGGGGCCGATGACGTGCAGGAAGACGATGAAAGCATCGAAATCATCGCGCCGGTGGATGCCTTCAAAACCATTGGCGACGCGCTTGCCGCGGCCAAAGTTCACCCCGAAGAAGGCGGCCTGCGTTTGATTGCCAAGCAGGAACTGGAGCTGGACGTGGAACAAACCCTGCAAGTTTTGAGGGTGGTTGACACCATTGAAGAGTTGGATGATGTGCAGGGTGTCTATCACAACCTGGTGATGTCAGATGAAGTCCTGGCGGCGCTCGAAGAAGAAGAATAAACCAAAATGGGACGGGCAACCGCCCCATTTTTTTTACCAATCTGATGACTCTCGCTCTCGGCATTGACCCTGGAACTGCCACGACCGGTTTTGGCCTGGTGCGCGAACTGCGCGACGGCTCATTTGAAGCCGTTGAGTTTGGCGTGATTCTGACTCCCAAAGAACTGCCCGACGCCGAGCGGCTCGATTTGCTCTACCAGCGTCTGAATGAGATTTTGCGTAATCATCATCCCGTCACCTGCGGCGTGGAAAAACTTTTTTTTCAAAAAAATATTTCCACCGCCATCACCGTCGGCCAGGCGCGCGGAGTCATTTTGCTGGCGTTGGCGCAAGCCGGGTTGGACGTGGGCGAGTACACCCCCAATGAAATCAAGCAGGCCGTCGCTGGCTATGGCTCGGCAGACAAAAAACAAATGCAAGAGATGGTGCGAGTTTTGCTCAACCTGCCGCAAATTCCCAAACCCGACGACGCCGCCGATGCCCTGGCGATTGCCATTTGCCACCTGCTGTTCTACAAGTATCGCGCCCATACTGCCGAACAAAGTTAAACGTAACTGTTCAGACATTTGCCTTGCATCCATGTACCGGCGGGATAAATCCCTGCCTCAGTTCATGGAAGTCGGCTTCAGCCGACTCGGTCTTGTAGCCCGAAGGGCTTTTTTGTACTGAGGAAGGGCTTCCAGCCCGCCGAAAGATGGCGGAAGAATATATGCCTGAGCAGTTACAGTTAAACTTGGTACAATCACGCCATGATAGCCACCTTACGCGGTGAAATTACCCAAGTTGAAGAAAATGCCCTCGTGCTGGAAGTTGGCGGCGTGGGGTTGCGCGTGTTTACGCCCAAACCGCTGCTGACTCAATTCCAGCCCGGCGAAATTGTACTTTTGCATACGCATCTCGTCGTGCGCGAAAATGACCTGGCGCTCTACGGCTTTGAAAGCGCCTCTGAACGTCAACTTTTCACCACCCTGCTCGGCGCGGATGGCGTCGGGCCGAAAATGGCGCTTTCCGTGCTTTCCACGCTCGACCAGGAATCGCTGCAGCGGGCCGTTTTCAGCGAGGAGCCCGATCTGCTCTCGCGCGTGCCCGGCGTCGGCAAAAAAACCGCCCAAAAATTGATGTTTTACCTCAAGGACCGCCTCAAACCAATCAGCGGGTTGGAGCGCATCGCGGCGCTCTCCGATGCAGACGGTGAAGTGTTGGCCGCGCTGACCGCGCTGGGGTACTCCGTCATCGAGGCCCAAACCGCGCTCCAATCCCTGCCCAAAGATGCTCCGCAAGAGGTGGAGACGCGCCTGCGCCTGGCGCTCGGATATTTTCGGTGATTGGTAGAAAAGATCTCTCAGCTGTGTTGACCCTTGCTCTTTTGGCGGGCTGTGGCGGCGGCTTGTGGGGAAATTTGCCGACACCCACGCCGCAGGCAAACGTCACCGCCCCGATCTATGCTCTCGTTCCCACCGCAAGTTCCACGCCGGGAAAAAACCCCCTTGTCGTTTTACCCCAGTTGGGTACAGCCACTCCCGGCTCGCTTCCCACGCCCACCCTCCCGCCGATTAATGTCTCCGGACCGATGCTGGTGCTTCTCGCCAGCGGCGGTGACACCCTCGAAATCATCGCCCGCCGCGCCGGAGTTTCTCCCGCCGAAATCATCTCGGATGTCGTTCTGCCGCCCAGCGGCGAATTGATTCCGCCTGGCACGTTACTGCTGATGCCCGACCGCCTGCCCGCCGAGCGCACTTCGGATACCCCGATTTTGCCAGACAGCGAGTTTGTTTATTCGCCCACCGCCATCGGCTTCAATACGCTGCAATATGTTGGTCAAACCAATGGGTATTTGAGCCAGTACCGCGAGTATTTGATGAGTACAGAGTGGACGAGCGGCGCCGAAGCGGTGCAAGCCATTGCCGACGAAAATTCGCTCAGCCCACGCCTGTTATTGGCTGTCATCGAATATCAGAGCCAATGGGTGCGCGGCACCCCTGAAAATTTTGCCCAGAGCGATTACCCGCTCGGTTATGTGGATTATCACAATCGCGGTTTGTTCCGTCAGATGATGTGGGCCGCCGGTCAACTTTCGCTGGGCTACTACGGCTGGCGCGCCGGAACGCTGACGGAAATCACCTTTCCCGATGGCTCCAGCCTGCCGCTTTCGCCCAAACTCAATGCCGCCACCGCCGGATTGATATATTTTTTTGCGCAATTACATAACCGTCCGCTCTGGCAACAGGATTTGCAACAATTTTCTGCCGTTTATCAGGAGATGTTTGGCGATCCGTGGGCGCGCGCCACTGCTTTTGGCCCGCTGTTGCCCCGAGGCCTGACACAGCCAGTGCTGGATTTACCGTTTGAGCCGGGCGCTGTGTGGAGTTTTTCGGGCGGCCCGCACTCTGCCTGGGAACATGAAGGTGCGTCCGCCGCGCTCGATCTCGCCCCGGCCTCGATGGAGCCCGGTTGTGTCAAATCGGATGCCTGGCTGGTGGCTCCGGCGGCAGGCCTCGTTGTTCGCGTCAATACAGGCATTGTCGTTCTTGACCTGGATGGCGACGGACAGGAACAGACTGGCTGGAATATTCTTTTTTTGCATGTCAGAAGCGATGGCAAAGTGGCGCTTGGCACGCGCCTGCAAAAAGATGACCGTATCGGCCATCCCTCCTGCGAGGGCGGTGTTGCCACCGGTACGCACGTTCATCTTGTGCGCAAATTCAACGGGGAATTTATGCTGGCCGACGGCCCGCTGGCCTTCAACCTGGGCGGCTGGATTTCGCAAAGCGGCGCCGAACCCTACAAAGGCTTTCTGCGCAACGGCGAAAAAACCATCGAAGCCTGCGCCTGCGGTTCCTTTGAAACCCGCATATCCCGCCCCAAAAAATAGATGAAAAATACCCTGACCCGCAGGATTTTTCTGCTCCTGCTGATGATTCTCCCCGCCTGCGCGCCCGCCGCGCAACCCCTCCCGCTGACAGCGGTTTCCGCTGATTCGGCCACATTCACGCCGACCGTCACCGCCACCCCACCGGCGACCCGCCCACCCTACGCCCCCGGTGAACTGGTGGACTACCTCGCCCAGACCGGTGACACCCTGCCCGCCCTGGCCGCGCATTTCAACACCAGCGAAGCCAAAATCCGCGCCGCCAACCCGGTCATTCCGCAAGACGCCACCACCATGCCGCCCGGCTTTCCGATGAAAATTCCCATCTACTACCTGGCGCTGTGGGGCACGCCCTACCAAATGATTCCCGACGCGCTTTTCATCAATGGCCCGGCGCAAAGCGGTTTCGATTTGGCCGCCTTCATCAACAGTCAACCCGGCTGGCTAAAAAATTACAGCGAAGGCCTGCAGGACGGGCGCAAAAGCGCCGCGCAGGTGATTGACCTGGTGGCGCAAAACTTCAGCATCAGCCCGCGCCTGCTGCTGGCGCTGCTCGAATTTCAGGCGGGGGCGCTCTCCGCGCCGACAGCGCCTGCGGATGGCTACTTTCTTCAGTACCGCAATGCCGGTTATCGCGGCTTGTATTTACAACTCGTCTGGGCGGCGAACACGCTCAACAACGGCTACTACGGCTGGCGGCGCGGCGCACTCACCGAATGGAAACACCCCGACGGCAGCCTGGAACGCCCCGATCCCTGGCAAAACGCTGCCAGCGTGGCCCTGCAATTTTATTTTTCCCGCCAATTCTCCGACGTGGACTACGCTGGCAAGGTCAACGCGGATGGCTTTGCCAAAACCTACCTCACCTTGTTTGGCGACCCCTGGCAAACGCCGCCGCACATCTCGGGCAGCCTGAACCAACCGGCGCTGATGCTGCCCTTCGAGCCGGGCAAATCCTGGAATTTCACCGGCGGCCCGCATACCGGCTGGGGCAAGGGTGACCCCTACGCGGCGATTGATTTCGCCCCAACCGGAGTCTCGGCCTGCAGCGCCACCGGCGAATGGGTGGTGGCGATGGCTGACGGTCTGGTCACCCGCTCGGTGGAAGACGGCCTGACGGTGGATTTGGACGGCGACGGCGATGAGCGTACCGGCTGGGTGCTGTTTTACCTGCATCTCGCGCTGGACAGCCGCCCCAAAGTGGGCGAAACCGTCCGCGCCGGTCAAAAAATCGGCCACCCCTCTTGCGAGGGGGGCGAATCAACTGGCACGCACGTTCACATTGCGCGAAAATATAATGGGGAATGGGTTTTGGCCGATGGCCCGCTGGGATTTAATCTGGCGGGCTGGCAGGTTCACAACGGCGCACGCGCCTATGATGGCACGCTGACGCGCTTCTCGCGCACGGTGATTGCCTCAACCTCCGCCGAGGGCAAAAGCGCCATCCGCGCCGACGAGTAGCGCGTCTACTGGGGCTGCCAGACGCCTTGTTTTTCCAGCCGCCCATCGGCGGCGTAGATGAAATAAGTCAATTCCATCGGCACGACTTTGCCGAGCATGGCTTGCGCCGGGCAATATTTCAGCGCTGAAAGTTCAATCGCGCGCCGTACCGCCGCCTCGTCCAGCGCCTCGCCGCCGAGGTGATATTCGATGACGATATGCGTAAAAATGTGCGGATGTTGGTCGGGCTGGTCGGCGTGAACTTTGACTTCAAACTTCTGCACCGCCTGCTGTTTCTTGCGCAAAATGGAAATCACATCCATCGCCGTGCAACCGGCCAGGCTGACGGCCATCAATTCCAGCGGGCGAAAACCGTCGTTGGCGCCACCCACTGCCGGGTCCGCGCCGAGCGGCACGCTGAAGCCCGTCTCGGCGCTGCCGCTGAAAGTCATGCCCTCGCTCCAGGTTACTTTTGCGTCCATAAAAAACTCCTCTACCGTTGCAGCATGGGGGTGACGTATTTTTCCAGCATTTCGCGGCTGATTGCGCCGGTCCACGTCAGGCGCACCGTTCCGGCGCGGTCAATCACAAACGAGGTCGGCAGCGAATCGGTGCGAAAAGCCGTCGTCGCCACCCACTTCGGGTCGGGCCAGACCGGGAACGTCAGCCCGTACTCGGTCACAAATTTGGCAACTTCGTTCACTGGCTCGCCGTCTTCGATGGCGACAATCACAAACCCCTGTTCGCGGTGGGCTTCGTAGTAAGCCTGCAGAGTCGGCATTTCCTGTTTGCAGGGCGGGCACCAGGTGGCCCAGGCGTTGTACAGGATGACCTGACCGGAGAAATCGCTCAGCGCGACGGGCTTGCCCTGCAAGTCCGAAATTTCCACCGCCGGGGCAGGGAAATTCACCTCAGACGGGATGGCCGAGGCCGCCGAAAGGTCGTTGGCCGCTCCGGCAGCGCTCTGCTTCGGCAGGGAGAGAAACGCCGCCAGCGCCACCAAAATCAGCCCGGCGCCAATCACCAGCAAAATGATGTTTTGGGATGAAACACTGCGCGCCCGCTGACGGGCTTCTGCGCGTTTGGAAGGATTCATGGCGAATTCCTTTAAAAAATGGGGGCGGCCAGTTGGCCGCCCCCATTCTAATTTATTTTTCCACGGCCCGGCGAACTTCTGCCAGTAACTGGGCTTCGGGAACGGCGCCCAGCGCGCGCCCGGCGTCGTTGTTGATGACGGTATCTGGCACGCCACTGATGGCGTATTGGTTGGCAAGCGCAGAAAACTCGGTGGCTTCCACGCCTTCGGCCAAAATCATGGCCGGGTTCTCCATGGCAAACTGGTGAGCGAGCAACACGGCTCGCGGGCAATACGGTCAGGTAGGGGTGACAAAAACCTGCAGGTGCAGCGGTTTTTCCAGCGATTTGAGATACTCGCGGGTGGCCGCCGTCAGGCCCGAATCGCGCCCGGAAATCATGAGGATGTCTTGGACGAGGGTGCCAAATTCGTGGCCGGAGGGCAGGCCGAGGAAGCGGATGCCCAGGTCGGTAATCTGACCACCGTCTTTGGCGGCCAGGATGATGGCCGGGGCTTTGCCGGTCACATTGTAGTGAGCGGCCAGGTCGGCTTCGGCTTCGATGTCGTGAACACTCATCTCGATCAACGGAGAGAGTTCGGCAACTTCGCTGAGCAATTGTTGTGTTTCGGCGCAATAGTCACAGTTTTGCTGTGAGGCAAACAGCAGCGCCGCCACCGGGTGCTGGAGTTGACCGAACACCTGGCGAACTTGCTCAACGATTTCTTGCGGGAGCAATTTATCCATGGGAAATCCTTTGGGGTGAATTTCCGCCCACACGGGGCGGGTCTTGCGGGTTATCAGGTGCAGCCGGCGCCTGCGCTGGTACTAAATCCGCAGCGCGGGCATTCCAGTTCCAACATGCCGTTGTAGTCGAGAATGCCCTGCCCGCATTGGGGGCAAACCGCGCCACGTTGAACGGGAGTCGTTTTCGGCGGCGTCTGGGGCGGTTGGGCTGCTTCTTTTGGATGCATTTTTCCCCAAAAAAGTGACAGGCTACTTGAAAAATTCGCTCAGGTCGAGCGCGCTCATCAGGCGTTCCTGCACTTCGCCGGGCAGGGCAATTTTTTCAGCAGATTGGCGGTACAGGTAGAGCGTTTTGGTGGTGGTATCCAGCACGACGCGGCAATTTTCACAGCCGCGAATGTGGCGTTCGATTTCCTGGCAAAGTTCTGGGCTGAGGCTGCCGTCCACATAATCAGAAATGGAGGCGAGCAATTCCTGGCAAGTGAGAGAGTAGGTGTGAGTCATATTAAGATACCTCGCGGACACGCTCACCAAAATAGCTGGAGAGTTTTTCGCGCAGTCGAAGCCGCGCGCGCAAGAGACGGGTTTTAACGGCAGTTTCGCTCAAGTTGAGCGCCTCGACAGTTTCTTTGATGGAGAGGCCTTCGATGTCTCGCAGCAAAAAGACGACACGCAGGCTGTCGGGCAGGTGCTGGATGGCCTGGTCGAGCTGCTTTTTGGCTTCAGCCGAGACAAATTCACTTTCGGGCAGGCAGCACCAGTCGGTGAATTGCATGGGCGCCAACTCTTCGTCGCTGTCGTCGGGGTTTTCATCCACCGGAATTTGCGATTTGCGGCGGCGCAGGGTCATCAGGGCTTCGTTGGCAGCAATGCGATACATCCAGGTGGAAAGCGAGGAGCGTTCTTCAAAACCGTGAATGTGCTGGAGCGCTTTGAGAAAGGTGTTTTGCAAAACATCTTCCGCGTCCGATGGGTCACCGGTCATTTTGAGGGCGAGCCGGTAAATGGGGGTGCTGAAGCTGGCAGCCAGCCGGGCAAATTCGGCGCGGTCGCCCGCTTTGAGGGCGGCGATGGAAATTTCCGGAAATATGGTTTCAGTCATTGGATGTTTCCTGAGGCAAAAGGTTGCAAATGTCACCCAAAGTATACCCGAAATGGTGAATTCACCCACCGCCGGCAGGTTGGGGAAGTTAACGACTTTAATATCTTATCAGTGAAATTCTTGCACAAAAAGCAAGGAAATTAACCACAAAGGGTCACAAAGAGTCACGAAATTTTTTGGTTTTCCTTTGTGTTGTTTCGTGGCCTTCGTGGTCAAATCTCTTTCGGCTTGTCCGAGTTAGAAAAGGCATGGTTTTTTGGCACTATCTTTGCGCGGATCTGTGACCTGGCGCTAAAATGTGTTTCAATCGCTTCCAAGGGCTTTTTCGGCATGGCTACATCCTACGGCATAGTCAGTTTTGCCTCAATTTAAATGTGATTGCCGCGGGAGAATTTGTAAAGTAAAGATGGAAGTTGGCCGGTTGGATGTATAATGACCGAAATGAATTTACCAAATAAGTTTTCACAATAAAGGATGTGTCCCCTTGGTCAAAGTAAACTACAAACATGAGAAACGTCAAAAAGAGTTGGATAAGAAAAAGAAGAAGGAACAAAAAATAAAGGAAAAACAACTCAAAAAAGAGATTCGCCCGACAGAAACTCCCGTTAAAACGTCACAAGAGTAGCCGCAAGCGATTTGCGATAAAAAAGCCCGCCTTGTAAAGGGCAGGCTTTTTTAAAATCCATGTGTCCAGGTTCAATTTTGTTGATGCCATATTCGGCTAACAAATCGTGGCTCATGTGTAAAAAGTGTGCAGGCTACAAGACTTGGTCGCTCAAAGAGCAAAAATCTTAACGCGAATTTTCCGAATGAAGCGAATAACGCGAATTGTTTTTTGCGTTATTCGCCCAATTTGCGTTGAAAGGGTTTGGCTTATTGCACAGGGTCTACCCATGAGCCCAAATCGTTACGCGCAGCGTTAGTTACCGAATTTCCACCACGTCAGGGTCTTTTAGCAGGCTTTCCACCAGGTGATTGTGCTGTTGGAGTGAACCGCGCACCTCCCACTCGCCGCTCAACAGCCCGTTGGTTTTCTTTTTGCGGGTGCGAATAATTTTCAGGCCATGCGCCGGAAAAGCTGCGTCAATTGTATCTAATTTGCCAGGCTTTTCCAGCGAAGTGATTTCGTACATGCGCGTATCGCGCCCCAGTACATCCACCAGCCGGTCGAGACGGGTGAAAAGCCATAGCACAACCAGAACCAGCCCAGCAGAAAAAATTGCCAGACGAAACTCGTCCAGGCCAATTGCCATTCCCAGCGCAGCCGCCACCCAGATGGAGGATGCCGTTGTCAGCCCCTTGACTTTTCCTTCTGAGAGCAGAATCGCTCCCGCGCCGAGAAAGCCCACACCGGTGACGATGTTCGCCACCACGCGGTCATCCACAAAACGGACGGAGAGCATGGTGAACAACGTTGCCCCCAGCGTAATCAGGGTGATGGTGCGCAAACCGGCGGCTTTGGAGTGAATCTCGCGCTCAAAGCCAATCAACCCGCCAATCAACACCGCTAATAACAATTTGTTTAACTCTTCAGGGGAAATAAGCATGGCAACCTCCATTCGGAACGGATATCATACATCAAAAAACCAGTGATGGGATACGGTATAATCCGCGTAGCCATGCTCCCAGACCTGCTCCCCGATGACCTTGTGCGTATGCGGAAACCACATCCCTGTGGCGGCGATGAGTGGATTGTTACCCGTATTGGCGCAGATATTGGCCTGGAATGTCGAACCTGCAGGCATCGCGTTTTGCTGACCCGGCGCGACCTGGCGCGGCGCGCAAAAAGCATCCGTCACACGCAAACTTCCCCCCACTCTTCGGAAACCCCATGAGCCAAAAACCCCATATTCTCTTTCTCTTTTCTGATACCGGCGGCGGGCATCGCTCGGCGGCGGAAGCCATCATCGAGGCGGTTCACCTGCAATTTGGTGATGCGGTCACCACCGAAATGGTGGACGTGTTCAAGGAATACGCTCCGCGTCCGCTCAACCGTATGCCCGATTGGTATCCGTACATGGTGAAGGCGCCGCATTTATGGGGCGCTAGTTTTCGCATCACCGATGGCCGCGCCCGCGCCCGCGCCATCACCGCCACCATCTGGCCGATGGCCGCCCGCGCCGCGCGCCGCATTATTGACAATCACCCCTGTGATTTGGTGGTGACTGTTCATCCGTTTGCCAACTCGTTCATTCTCAAGGCGCTTGGCCCCAAACACCCGCCATTTATTACCGTCGTGACGGATATGGTGACAACCCACGCGCTGTGGTTTGACCAGCGCGCCGATGTGATTTGTGTTCCCACCGAAACCGCCCGTCAAAAAGCCATCGAATACCACATGCCACCCGAAAAAGTGCATGTCGTCGGTCAGCCGATTGCCGCGCGCTACTGCGTGCCGAGCGGCAGTAAAGCCGAATTGCGCGCCCGCCTGGGCTGGCCGCAGGATAAATTCATCGTGCTGGCTGTCGGCGGCGGCGAGGGTATGGGGCCGCTGGCGCAAACCTCCCGCGCCATTGCCGAAGCGGGGCTGGATGTGGCGCTGGTGGTGGTCGCCGGGCGCAATGAACGCCTCAAGCAAAGTTTGGAAGAATTCGCCTGGCAAATTCCCGCCTTCATTTACGGCTTCACCCGCGAAATGCCCGACTTTATGCGCGCCGCGGATGTCATCGTCACCAAAGCCGGGCCGGGGACGATTGCCGAAGCCGTCACCGCCGGGCTGCCCGTCATTCTCTACGCCCGCCTGCCCGGGCAGGAAGATGGCAACGTTACCTTTGTGCGCGAAACCGGCACGGGGGTTTGGGCGCCGACTCCGCAGCGCGTCGTTTCCACCCTCACCAATTGGGTCAAACACCCGGCAGAACGCCAGAAAATCGTCGCCGCCTGCCAGCGCGCCGCCTGCCCCGACGCCTCCAACGCCATCGCCCGGCTGATTGGCGAACAACTTCACCTGACTCAGCCCGCCGCCTAGCGTGAAAACCTCCTTCGTCAGCCACTCCCCCGCCGAAACGCGCGAATTTGGCCGTAAACTGGGCGCGTTGCTGCGTCCCGGTAGTCTGCTCTGCCTGCAAGGCGACCTGGGCGCGGGCAAAACCACCCTGACGCAAGGCGTCGCCGCCGGTTGGGGCAGCGCCGACCCCGTCTCCAGCCCGACCTTCGTCATGGTCAATCTCTACCGCGCCGCCGACGGCACGCCGCTTTATCACATGGACGCCTACCGCATCGAAAATCTGCGCGAAGCCGCCGAACTCGGCTTGGACGAAATGCTGGCCGAAGGCGCGCTCATCGTCGAATGGCCGGAGCGCATCGCCGCGCTTTTGCCCGCTAGCCGCCTGTGGCTGACGATGGAACACCTCGGCGAAACCGAACGCAAAATCACCGTAAATGCTGAATGAAGAATTCATTTATCATTCAGCATAACTGCTCAGGCATATATTCTTCCGCCACCTTGCGGCGGGCTGGAAGCCCTGCCTCAGTACAAAAAAGCCCTTCGGGTTATAAGACCGAGTCGGCTTCAGCCGACTTCCATGAACGGAGGCAGGGATTTATCCCGCCGGTGCATGGATGCAAGGCAAATGTCTGAGTAGTTACCATTCTTCATTCTGCATTTATCACGCCCATGCTGCTCGCCCTCGACACCTCCACCTCCCAACTTGGCCTCGCGCTCTACGACGGCGAGCGCCTGCTGGCTGAGCGCCTGTGGGTCAGCAAGGTGCGCCACACCGTGGAACTCGCCCCGGCAGTTGAGCAAATTCTTCAGCAAAGCGGCCTCGCCCTCAGCGCGCTAACCGCTCTGGGCGTGGCGCTCGGCCCCGGTTCCTTCACCAGTTTGCGGGTCGGGCTGGCTTTTGCGAAGGGATTGGCCTTCAGCCTGACTCTGCCGCTGATTGGAATTTCCACGCTGGCAATTCTCGCCGCCCCACTGACGCCGACCAAAGACTCCGCCCTGGCCTGCCTCCTGTCTGCCGGGCGCGGACGCCTGGCTGTCGGCTGGTACGAGGCTTCCGCAGGCGGCTGGCAGGCTTCAGCGGCGAATCCGCTGGTGACGACCGCCGAGGCGCTGGCCGCCGAAATCACCTCCCCAACTTTTTTAACCGGCGAACTGACCGGCGCCGAACGTCAGATTCTTACCAAAAACGAGAAAATCAGCCTGGCCTCCCCGGCGGCTGCTGCCCGTCGCCCTGGAATGCTGGCCGAACTGGCCTGGCGGCGCTGGCAGGCTGGCGAAAGTGACCCGCTTGCCGCCCTCGCGCCGATTTATTTGCACGTCGGCCCGGCTATCCCCGGGTAACAACTTATCCGAAAATTCATCGAAGCGCGCACGCTCATCTAAAAAAAAATTCCGCGCAAGCCTTGATTGGTAAAATATGCAACCAGACGTGGCGCAAATCTGTGATTTGCGCGGACAAGTCGGAGACTTGTCCCACCTGCCATATTTTTCGGATAGACCCTAAGGTTGGTATGAAAATTCGCCCGATGCTCCCCACCGATATTGTTGCCGTGATAGCGATTGACACCGCCGCCGGAATTTTACTGCCCTGGACGCCCAACCAGTATGCGCGTGAGTTGCTCAAGCGCGAAACGACATTTTGCTGGGTGGCCGAAGTGGACGAGCGTTTGGCGGGTTCGCTCACTTTTTGGAACGTGGCTGGGGAAGGCGAAATCGCCAACCTGGCGGTTCACCCCGATTTCTGGCGGCAGGGTATTGGCCGGGCGCTGATGAAAACTGCGCTGGCGAAGGCCGTTGAATTGGGTTTTCCTTGTGTGCTGCTGGAAGTACGCGCCTGCAATCAACCTGCTCAGCAGTTGTATCGTAGCTTTAGCTTTGCGGAAGATGGCCGCCGGGTTCGTTATTATTCCAACGGTGAGGCGGCGGTCTTGATGTCGCTGAAAATTGGGAAAGAAGAAAATTATGTCTGACCTGGAAAAAATCGCCGTCGAAGTTTCGGTTTGCACAAACTGCGCCCTGCATCAGACCCGCAAAAAATCGGTGCCGGGCGTTGGCCCGGCCGATGCCGAAATCATGCTGATTGGCGAAGGCCCCGGCTTCAACGAAGATGAACAGGGCCTGCCTTTCGTTGGTCAGTCGGGGCAGTTTTTGAGCGAACTGCTGGCGCAGGCCGGGCTGAAGCGCGAAGATGTCTGGATTGGCAACGTGGTCAAATGCCGCCCACCCGGCAACCGCGACCCGCTGCCGGATGAATTATCGGCCTGTGACCGCTACCTGGAGCGGCAGATTGCCGCCATCAACCCGAAAATCATCATCACGTTGGGGCGTTTTTCGATGGCGAAATTTCTGCCGGGTGTAAAAATTTCGCAGATTCACGGGCAAATGAGTCGGATTGGCGAGCGGTTTGTGATTGCCATGTTCCACCCGGCGGCGGCGCTCCATCAGCCGCCGCTCAAACCCGCCATTCTGGCCGATTTCGCCCGTCTGCCCGCTTTGCTGGACGAGGCGCGCGCCAAACTCTCGCCGCCCGCTGCCGCCGAAAAATCGGCGTATACTTCGCCGGTAACGGATGAACCCAAGCAAATGAGTTTGTTTTAACCGAAGTCCAGCGTTTGGAGACGTTGGCGCGCTTTTCTCAACAAAAAGGAAACTATGACTACCAAAGACACGCTCATCAAAAAACTGCAAGACAAAACCGCCAAAATCGGCATTCTCGGTATGGGCTACGTTGGCCTGCCGCTGGCAGTCGTTTTTGCCGAAAAAGGCTTTAACGTGCTCGGCGTTGACCCCGACCAGCGCAAGGTGGACACCTTCGCCAAGGGCATTTCCTACATTCAGGATGTCCCCTCCGAAACGGTGGTCCGCCTGAACGCCGCTGGTCGCTTGAACATGAGCGCCGATTTCGCCTCGCTGGCCGAATTGGACGCCGTTTCGATTTGCGTTCCCACCCCGCTGCGTAAAACCGGCGACCCCGATATGTCTTACATCGTCTCGGCGGTCGAACAACTGGCGAAATACGTCCACAAAGGCATGGTGATTGTGCTGGAATCAACCACCTACCCCGGCACGACCCGCGAACTGATGGCGCCCATGCTGACCGAAAAATCCGGGCTGAAGGTTGGCGAGGACCTCTTCATCTGCTTCTCGCCCGAGCGGGTCGACCCGGGCCGCGAGGACTGGACGACCTACAACACGCCCAAAGTGCTGGGCGGCATGACGCCCGCCTGCGCCGAAGTCGCCACCGCCTGGTACAGCGGCGCGCTCGAAACGGTGGTACCCGTCTCCAGCGTGGAAGCCGCCGAAATGGCGAAACTGCTCGAAAACACCTTCCGCATGATTAATATCGCCATGGTCAACGAACTGGCGCTGATGTGTGAACGCCTGGGCGTGGACGTGTGGGAAGTGATTGACGCCGCCGCCACCAAACCTTTTGGTTTTATGAAGTTCACTCCCGGCCCCGGTCTGGGCGGGCACTGTATTCCGATTGACCCGCTCTATCTCTCCTGGAAAATGAAGGAGATGAACTACAACGCCAAGTTCATCGAACTTGCCAGCGAAATTAATACCAACATGCCGCGGTACGTCGTCAGCCGGGTGATGGAAGCGCTCAACGAGCGCAGCAAAGCCCTCAAGGGCAGCCACGTGCTGGTGCTGGGCGTCGCCTATAAACCCGATATTGACGATGTGCGCGAATCGCCCGCTTTTGATGTGATTGCCTTGATGAAGAAAAAGGGTGCGCTGGTCGAATATCACGACCCGCACATTGCGCACATTCATCACGAACATGAAGGCTGGCAGATGAACAGCGTCCGCGATGCTGATTTGCTGCAAAAAGTGGCCGAAGCCGACGCAGTGGTGATCATCACCAATCACACTTCCTACGATTACAAGGCCATTCTCGCCAAAGCCCAATTCATTTTTGACAGCCGCAACGCGCTGGGCAAAATGGGCAAGGCCAGCGAGAAAGTGGTGCGGTTGTAGCCATGTCTCATTATCTCATTACCGGCGCCGCGGGCTTCATCGGCGCACGAACCAGTGAAATTCTCATTGGGCAGGGGCATACTGTCGTCGGCATTGACAACCTCAACGACGCCTACGACCCGCGCATGAAGGATTATCGCCTGAAAAAGTTACAGGCCATGCCCGGTTTTGCCTTTGTAAAGGCCGATATTTCTGAGCGCGTCATTCTTGACCACCCAACCCTGAACTTGCAACCCTTCGACGGCGTGATTAACCTGGCCGCGCGCGCCGGGGTGCGCTACAGCGTGGAAGACCCCTGGATTTTTCTGCAATCCAACGTCACCGGTACGCTGAATATGCTCGAAGTCGCCCGGCAGAGCAACAGCTGTAAATTCATTCTGGCTTCCACCTCCAGCATTTACGGCGCGAACCCGGCCTATCCGACGCCGGAAACTGAATCGAGCAGTGAGCCGCTTCAGCCGTATGCCGCCAGCAAAAAAGGCGCCGAGGTGCTGACACACAGTTACCACCACCTCTACAACATTGACACCACCATTCTGCGCTTTTTCACCGTCTACGGCCCGGCAGGCCGCCCCGATTTGGCGCTCTTCCGCTTTGTGCAGTGGATTTTGGAGGGCCGCCCCGTCCGCATCAACGGAGACGGCGAACAGTCGCGCGGCTTTACCTACATTGACGACATCGCCCGCGGCATCATCGCCGCGCTCAAACCCGTCGGCTACGAAGTCATCAACCTCGGCGGGCACGAAGTCATCACCATCAACAACCTGGTGACGCTGATTGAAGACATCACCGGCAAAAAAGCCATCGTGCAGCACGGCCCGCCCAACCCGGCAGATATGTTCACCAACTGGGCCGATGTCAGCAAGGCCCGCCGTATGCTCGGCTGGTCGCCCGAATATGACATGCGCCGCGGCACGCAAAAACTGGTCGAATGGTACCTGGCAGAACGCAGCTGGGCGAAGGATGTTCTGACTCCGTGATTCAAAAACTACTTGCCACCTGGCGCAGCGATTCGTTGCTGCGTCAGGTGGCAAAAAACAGTGGCTATCTATTTTCCAGCAGTTCGCTGGGAATTATTTTTAATTTAATCGCCAGCATTTACGCCACGCGCGCGGTTGGCGTCACCGGTTTTGCCATCCTCGGGGCCATCACCACGTTTGCCGCCGTGGCCGACAAACTGCTTTCCTTCCGCATCGGCGAACTGGTCATCAAATACGCGGGCGGCGCCCTAGCGAAAAACGAAACCCGGCGCGCCGCCGCCGTTTTCAAAACCGCCGCGCTGACCGAATTGGCTGTTTCGCTGCTTTCCTACCTGCTGATTGTGGCGCTCGCCCCGCTGGCCGCGCTGTACTTTGCCAAAGATGCTGCCCTCGCGCCCTACTTCATTTTCTACGGGCTGATTGTGCCCGCCGGATTTATCTATGAAAGCGCCAGCGCCCTGCTCCAAATCAGCGGACATTTCCGCTCGCAGGCCGCGCTCAATCTTGCGCAAAGCGTGGTCACCGCGCTGATTGTCGTCTACGCCTACCTGAGCGGCGCAGGGCTGGGCATGGTGCTGGTGGCCTACCTGACGGGAAAAATCATCATCGGATTCGGCTACGCCGCCCTAGCGCTGTGGCGCGCCGGACAGGTTTTCGGCCCCGGCTGGTGGCGCGTCCCGTTTCGAGAACTGCCTCCCGCCCGCGAGTTTTGGGGCTTCGCCCTCTCCAGCAACTTCTCCGGCACGGTCAATTTATTTGTGCGCGACAGCGATATTTTGTGGATTAACGCCCTGGCCGGGCTGGAGCAGGGCGGCTACTACAAACTCGCCATGTCACTGATTGGCTACATGCTCATTCCGGTTGACCCGTTCATCAAAACCAGTTTCCCGGAAATTGCCAAAGCCGTGGCTGAGGGCGCCTGGCTGCGTCTGAAAAATTTACTGCGCCGCCTGACCTTCATCTCCGGCGCAACCACGCTGGCGTTTGGCCTGGCGCTGGTACTTTTTGCCAAACCGCTCATTTTCAACATCATTTATGAGCCGAAATTTCTCCCTGCCCTGCTGCCCGCGCTGATTCTCTTCCTCGGCTACGGGCTGGCCAATACCCTCTTTTGGAATCGCCCGCTCATTTTGGCGCTCGGCCATCCGCTTTTTCCACTGGTGGTCACAAGCCTGGTCGGTTTGGGTAAAATAGCGCTCAGCCTGGCGCTTGTGCCGCGCTTTGGCATGACCGCCCAGGCCGCGCTCATGTCGGCATATCTCATCCTTTCCGTTGGCATTGTCGCCGCGCGCGGCGTGGCCGAAGTGCAGCAATCCAGTTTTCCAACCCCCAATCGCTCACCCCTATGAAAATCATTTCCATTTCCGGCTCGGTCGTTCCGTCCAATGTCGCCAACAGCATTCAGGCCATGAAAGCCTGTCACGCGCTGGCGCAGGTAGGGCATGAAGTCACCCTGATTGTTCCCGCCGACCTTTCGGGCGCGCCTGCCGGGCGCACCTGGGAGATGCTGCGCGCGCAATATGGCCTCGAAACGCGCTTCACCATCGAATGGCTGCCCGCCGCCTCGCGCCGTCTGTTTTTTCTGGCCGCCGTGCGCCGCGCCAAACGTTTGAAGCCCGATTTGCTGTACGCCTGGCCGCTACAGTCGGCGGTGCTGGGATTGCTGCTCGGCTTGCCGGTCATTCTCGAGATGCACGACCTGCCTTCCGGGCGGGTTGGCCCGCTTTGGTATCGCTATTTCCGCGATTCAAAGGGCAAAAAGCGCATCACCGTTATCACCAAAGCCTTGCGCGAGGCGTTGAATGAGCGCTTTGGGGCCTTTTTGCGCCCGGCGGATGTGGTGCTCGCGCCGAACGGCGTGGAATTGGAGCGATTTGCCAACCTGCCCTCGCCGGAAGATGCGCGACGTTTACTCGGCCTGGCCCCAACGCTGACGGTTGCCTGCGCCGGTCACTTGTACGCGGGCCGGGGTGTGGAAACCTTCTTCGAGCTGGCGGCGCGCCTGAGCGGGGCGCATTTCCTGTGGGCGGGTGGCAAACCCGAAGATGTGGAGCGCTGGCGGGGCGAATCTTCCGCACGTGGGCTGTCCAATGTGACCTTTACCGGCTTTATCAACAATTCACAATTGCCGCTCTATCTGGCCGCCGCTGATGTTTTGCTGATGCCTTACGCCCGTCAGATTGCGGTTTCCAGCGGCGAGGGCCATTCGGCGCAAATTTCCAGCCCGATGAAGATGTTTGAATATTTGGCGGCGGGGCGGGCGATTCTCGCCAGCGATTTGCCGGTTTTCCGCGAAGTGCTGAACGAGGAAAACGCGGTTTTTTGCCCGCCGGAAAATCTCAACATGTGGCAGGGCGCGCTGCAATCGCTGCTCGATTCCCCGGTGCGGCGCGGCGCGTTGGCTCAGCAGGCGCGCCAGGACGCGCAAAACTATTCATGGACGGCGCGCGCCCGGCGTATTTTGGATGGATTTTTGGACGATTGATGTTTGGATCAGCATTTCTCCAGCGCGGCGCGCAGGCGTTCCACTTCGTCCAGCGTGTTGTAATGCACGGCGCCGACGCGCACCATGCCACCGCTTTCTTCCACGCCCAGGCGCTCGCTGATGTTGAGCGCGTAGTAATTGCCGTCCCACACGTAAATGCCCGCCGCCGCCAGCTTTTGCGCGGTCTCGCGCGGATGCTGGTCGCGCAGGCGGAAGGAATAGGTGGCGACGCGCTGGTCAAGTGTGCGCGGGTCGGTTTGGCCGTAAATTTTCAGGCCAGGGAGGGTTTGCAGGGCGGCCAGCAGGCTGCGGCTGAGCTCAAATTCGTAGGCGCGCAGGGCGTTCAACCCCTTTTTGAGTTCCAGCCGCCGCCCGTGATAACCTTCCTCAGCCAGGCCCTCGCTCATTTCGGCGCCGAATTGCTGCCCCAGCCAGGCGAAATATTCGACTGCGCCCAGCACCCCGGCGATGCCTTCGTGGTTTTGCGTGCCGGTTTCAAATTTTCCCGGCAGGCTGTCGGTGGCCGGACGCACTTTGTAGGCAAAAAGTTCGGCCAGCAGGCTTTGTTTGCCAAATAAAATTCCGGCGTGGGGGCCAAAATATTTATAAGAAGAAGAAACCAGAAAATCACAATCCAGTTTTTGCACGTCAATTGGGCCGTGTGCGGCGTATTGGACGGCGTCCACATAGACCAGCGCTCCGGCGGCGTGCGCCATGCGGATGATTTTTGCCAGCGGGTTGATGGTGCCGAGTGAGTTGGATGCGTAACCAACCGCCAGCAGGCGCGGTTTGCGTTCCAGCGCGGTTTGTAAACTTTCCAGGTCGAGCGTGCCGTCTTCAAGGTGAAAATCCACCCAGTTGACTTTGACGCCGCGGTCTTGCGCGGCCAGCACCCAGGGGGTGACGTTGGCGTCGTGGTCGAGGCGGGTGACGATGATTTCATCCCCGGCCTGCCAGGTGCGTGCCAGGCTGCGGCTGATGTGCAGGGTGAGCGTGGTCATATTGTTGCCGAAGATGATTTCGCTGGGGCTGGCGGCGTTGTAAAAATCGGCCATGGCGGCGTGGGCTTCGTCCAGCACGGCGTCGGAGGCCTGGCTGGTGGCGAAAACGCCCTCGTGATTGGCGTTGCTCTCCAGCAGGTAGCGGTTGATGCGCTCCAGCGCTTGGCGGGAAATTTGCGTCCCGCCGGGGTTATCGAAGAAAATGGCCGGGCGGTCGAGGCCGGGGAATTGCTGTCGGATGAGATTCAGGTCGAGGGGCATGGGGAACTCCGGGGGAAGTAGGGATTAGGAATTAGAAATTAGGAATGATGGATGGTGACAACTGGACAACTGGACAACTGGACAACTGGACAACTGGACAACTGGACAACTGGATAACTGGATAACTGGATAACTGGATAACTGGATAACTGGATAACTGGATAACCGGATAACCGGACAACCGTTTACCGTTTACTGAATTTCTCCCACTCTTGCGGGGTGTTGACGTTGAAAAAGGCGCGGCCAGCCGGGTCCAGCTGCGCCAGTTCGGCAGTTTCGAGGGTGACGACGCGCACGCGTGGAAACCAGGCGATGACTTTCCATTCGTTTTCCCGCAGGGCTTGTTCGATGGCGGGCAGACAGGTTTCGCGCCGATAGACGGCGTGCAGCGGCTCCAGCCCGGCGGCGCTGCGCGGCAGGGCGACATCTGCCTCGGCGATGAGCGTGACCAGCCGGGTGAAGATATGCGGGCTGGCAAAAGGCATGTCGCAGGCGACCACCGCCACCAGCGGGGAGCGGGCGCTTTTCAGCGCGGTGTACAGCCCGCCCAGCGCGCCGCGCTCCGGGAGAATATCCGCAAAAAGCGGCACGTCCAAAAATTCATACTCCGCCGGGCGGTTGGTGGTGACGAGAATTTCATCGGCCAGCGGCGCCAGGCGCGCAATCACGCGCTCAATCAGCGTTTGGCCGTCCAGTTGCAGCAGGGCTTTGTCGCGCCCCATGCGCGAGGATTTTCCACCGGCTTGAATGACGAGGCTGAACATGGGAATATTATAAACCGAGGTTACCCATCTTGACGCCAGGCCAGCTGGTCTTAGCTCTCATGGTATGATTCGCGCGGTTGGCGCTGGAACGCTATAAAACTGCAAACAGCCGAAACACTGGACAAGCGCATGACCGACGCCAAACAAAAAGTACGCGAATTTTATATTGACGAACAGGCAGAGGTTGACGGGGTATCTTTAAAGACGTAAAATCTAGACAGACTAGACAGATAGGAGCACCCCATGAACGCCATCTGGCAAATTCAGGATGCAAAAAATAAATTAAGTGAAGTGATTTCCTGCGCCCTGACGCAAGGCCCGCAGGTGATTACCAAACATGGTGAAAAAACCGTTGTGGTAGTCTCTTATGCCGAATACGAAAAATTGCGCAAATCGCAGGGCAAACTCTCCGATTTTTTCCGCGCCTCCCCGCTGGCGGGCGCTGAGATTGACCTGTCCCGTGACAAAAGCCTGCCGCGTGAGGGTATCCCGTTATGAAAGCGCTGCTCGATACCTGCGTCATTTCGGAATTTGTCGCCAAACAGCCCAACCCACGGGTTGTGGCGGTTCTCGACGCGCTCGGCCCCGATGATGCTTATTTGAGCGTTATCACGATTGGCGAAATTATCAAAGGCATTGCAAAACTGCCTGATTCACGCCGCAAAACCGAACTAGGCGACTGGCTGCAGCATGATTTACTGGCGCGTTTTCAGGGTAAAATCCTGCCGCTGGATACGGATGTCATCGTTGAGTGGGGCATGTTGACTGCGCATGCCGAAATTGCTGGAAAAACCATGCCTGCCATCGACTCGCTCATCGCAGCCACAGTTTTGGCGAATCAAATGACCCTCATCACGCGCAACGTCAGCGATTTTGAAGCGGCAGGGGTTGAAATTGTCAATCCCTGGAAATGAGATAAGGGGATAAAAAGAGAAAAAGTGGAATCCGTTTTCGCCTCTCTCCTCGTCTCATCTCTCATCATCTGTTCTCTGGAGAATCTATGGACTGGACTAACAAAACTGTACTCATCACCGGCGGCACCGGCTCGTTTGGCAAAAAAATGACCCAAACGCTGCTGGCCGAAAAGAACCCCAAAAAGGTGATTATCTTCAGCCGCGACGAACTCAAACAGCACGAAATGCGCGTGGCGGGCTACACCGACCCGCGCCTGCGCTATTTCATCGGCGACGTGCGCGACCGCGAGCGGCTCGTCCGCGCCATGCACGGCGTGGATATTGTCATTCACGCCGCCGCCCTCAAACAGGTT
>MNXJ01000082.1:0-3156 GCA_001872455.1 Anaerolineae bacterium CG2_30_57_67
CAGAACGGCATCCTCCTGTTCCACTTCGCGCACTGTCGGTTTCACAAGTCTCCATAAATCTTTTGAGGTGAGTTCTTCTGCCGACAGAAAACGTGTGATTTGGTCATGAGTAACCTGCCCTTCAACCATCCGTGAAAGACCTGTTGCTGTTGCATAGCCAAATGTGCTGAGCAAATAATCTGTGTATAGTTCCAAGTGTTGTTTGTTCATGTACAAATTTTACTCGGATTCCGCACCTGCTGCGTAACATCAGTTAAGTAATCAGCCTGCTCCCCAAGGCCAGCCCAAATATCTGTTTGGGCTGGCCGTCATTTTTTAGAGGACAATACGATGTTTCCCAAGTTTTTACGCAGCGCAATGCTTTTGATGATGCTCCTATTTGCTCTTTCTGCCTGTACCACCACGACGCAAACCAACCTGACACCGGTCATGGCAGAAATGACGGCGACGAGTTCACCCACTTTCACGGCGACTCCGGTTCTGCCTGCGCATCAGTCAACGGTAACGTTGGCGCCAACCATAACCTCTGCGCCCGTTGTCACATCTTCGGGCGATAAAGCAACTTTCCTTGAAGAAAATTATCCGGATGGCTCCATTCTTAAACCGGGGGAGTCTTTTACAAAAACCTGGAAAATCAAGAATACTGGCACAACCATCTGGAACACAGCGTACGCGCTCGTACTTTCAACGGCTATCCCCGGCGATGCGTTGGGCAGCCCGCAACAGGTTTATGTTTCCCAGCCAACTGCCCCTGGGGAAAGCCTCTCCCTTTCCGTTCCACTCACCGCGCCAAACGAATCCGGAACCTACACCGTTTATTGGTCTTTGCAAAATGATAGCGGTCAGATGATCGAAATAGACGGCGGCGAAACAATTTGGACAAAAATTGTGGTCTGCGGCACCGGACAAACGTGCCTGCCCGCCGCAACGGGGGGCAGCAGCATCACGTCGGGAAGCGTTTCCGCCTCTCTGACTTCATTTACTCCCGGCGCAGAATCCTCCACGGCTGCTTTTTGCATGACCTATCCGGATAATTCGGGGGGCTGGCTGCCATCCGCAGGGAGCATTGCGCTTCTGGTGGATGGGCAAACTTTTTTGGCAATCAGCGGCGGCTCGCTGCAGACCACTGCCTGCTTTCAGTTTGAATTTCCCGTAGGCGCGGCCATGTTGGCGCAAGCGCAAAAGATTTCGGTATCCATCGGCAGTATCCGGCTATCATCCGGCAGCGGCGACCCGCAAGCGCAATGTGAAGCGGCGCGCGCCATCCTGACGCAGCAATATCAGGGGCTGGATTTTACCTGTCAGTTCAGTTTTAGCGGTTATTACACTGACCTGAAATTGCCCGCCGGAATGAGTGTATCGCAGGCAGACCAACTCATCACGGATGCGATTGAGCGCGCTGTTTATGGCCCCTGGCTGCTGACCGTTCGGTAATCAATGGCTGGAACGAACCTCCGGGCTGGCAGCCTCGTGTTTTTCCTGTTTTCGGTTCTGGCGTTTGTTGCTTGTGTCAGAACCGAAAACGCTTCTCCGGCAGCCAGCCCAAACCATCCGCCGCCGGTTGTCTCTTCGTCAGAGGAAGCAGCGCCCACCATCAGCGTAACCTGGTTCTATCGTGATAATCAACGTGTTTCGTGGGAAATTATTGTTGAAAACTACCTCGTCCCTGCCGGGTTTTCAATTTCCTGCCCGATTACCGAAATTCGCATTGAACTGCCTGACGGCAGCGCTTTTCCGGTTTACTTTGACCTGGAAGCGGTCACATTGGACTCGTTTTATGCCGCTACGCATAACAGCCGCTGGTTGTGTACTTCGAAAAATGAAAAGCCGGGGAAATATCGCTTTAGCTTGATGTATTTTGATGAGGAGAAGCGGATTCCAATATCCAAACAATTTCAAACCATCCTCATGCTGGGAAGCGTTTATGCGTCGAACGGAACGTCACAGATTCTTTTGCCTGCTCGCGGCGAGTATCCTCTGGCAAGCGGAACAGGCGATATCCGCCAGGTTCTGACCTGGAATTTTGCCGCCCCATTTGCCGGCAGCAATCAACCTGTCCAAATCAACCGGGTGGCTCTCAACCCTTCTTTCGCGCTGGTTGAGGCGTGTATCACCTATGATGACCAGCACTACTGGAAACCCAACGCTATCTTAAAAATTGATGGGAAAATTTTTCACGATACGGCGTATACCCCTACCTATCCCTTTCCTTACGACCTGGAAACAACCATTAAAAATGCCAAAAGATGTTATGCCCTGATTCTCCCGCATTCTCTGAATATTCATTCTTTTAGTTCATTTCAGGCTGGGATCGAAAACTTTGTCATTCAGATGAACGACTCCAACACGCTGACAATGGCAGAATGTAACGCCGCAAAGAGCCGTTTATCGAATCAATCTCTGCCGGTTGAAATACGCTGTTACTCTTTTCAATTGCGCGGGGAAGCGCAAACCTGGTTTGATATTCTTCGCTTTCCCGAGGCAATCAAGCGGGAAGATGCCTACGCCATCGTGGAAGGGCTGTTAACGCGCACGATTCAAGGCCCTTGGTTGGTAGAAATAGAACCGTAGAAGCGCCGCGTACAGCCTATTTACCAAAACAGAGAAAAATCAAAAAGGTGGCGCATGTTCGCATGTTCAGCAAAATCTCCTTGGCAAATCACGCAAATGCGACATTTATGCCGCAAAAAAGGGGCTGTCCAAAAAGGGTCATTTTTACTTTTTGGACAGCCCCCTGAGCCGGATTTTGTTTCCTAACTGTGAATGGCGCGGCCTTCGGCGGCGTGCGCCGCCTCCATCAGCGCCTCTGAAATCGTCGGGTGGGCGTGGACGTTGCGGGAAATTTCTGCCGGGGTCAGTTCCATCATCTGCGCCAGGGTCAGTTCGGGCAGCAGTTCGGTCACTTCGGGGCCAATCATGGATGCGCCCAAAATTTCGCCATATTTTTCATCCACCACCAGTTTGACCCAACCGGCGTAATCGCCCAGGCCGAGCGCTTTGCCGTTGGCCTGGAAGGGGAAGCGCCCAATTTTGACGACGTGCCCGCGCTCTTTGGCCTGGGCCTCCGTCAGCCCGAAGGAGGCGATTTGCGGCTGGCAGTAGGTGGCGCGCGGCATCATCTCGTAGTTGAGCGGATGCGTCTCCAGCCCGGCAATC
>MNXJ01000082.1:3164-9354 GCA_001872455.1 Anaerolineae bacterium CG2_30_57_67
CAGCCCGGCAATCGCTTCGGCGGCGAGAATACCCATCGCCGAGCCGACGTGCGCCAGCATCAATTTGCCGGTCACGTCGCCGATGGCGTACACGCCGGGGACGTTGGTGCGCATTTTCTCGTCAATTTCGACAAAGCCGCGCTCGTTGAGTTTGACGCCGATTTCCTCCAGCCCGATGCCGCGCGAATTGGGGCGGAAGCCAATCGCCACCAGGGCTTGTTCGGCCTCGAGAATTTTCGTCTCGCCGTTGGCGGAAACCGTCACCCGCACGCCGCTCTCGGTGGCCGCCACCGCCTCGACCTTGTGCCCGGCCAAAATTTTGATGCCGCGCTTTTTGAAGGATTTTTCCAGCTCGGTGGAGATTTCCTCGTCTTCGAGCGGCACGATGCGCGGCAACATTTCGACGATGGTCACATCCACGCCGTAGGAATTCCAGACGGTGGAAAATTCCACGCCGATGGCGCCAGAACCGATGACGACCACGCTTTTGGGTTGTTTTTCCTGCAAAATGGCTTCCCAGTAGGTGACGATTTTCTCGCCGTCCACTTTCCACGCGCCCGGCACGGCGGACGAAGCGCCGGTGGCGACGATGATGTTTTTGGCGCTGAGTTCCGTCAGTTTGCCGTCTTTATCGGTGACGGCAACCGTCGTCGGCGAGGTCAGTTTGCCGGTTTCCATAAAAACGGAAACGCCGTTTTTCTTCATCAAAAAGCCGATGCCCTTCACCAGCCGATCAGAAACCTGGCGGCTGCGTTTGACGGCGGCGCTGTAATCCAGTTTCAAGTTTTCAAACGAGAAGCCAAATTCCTTGCCGCGCTCGCGCAGGGTGTGGGCGACTTCGGCGTTTTTGAGCAGGGCTTTGGACGGAATACAGCCCACGTTCAGGCAAACGCCGCCCAGCCATTGCTTGTCCACGATGGCGGTTTTTAATCCCAGCTGCGCGGCGCGGATGGCGGCCACATACCCGCCCGGCCCGGCGCCGAGAACGACAACATCAAAAGTTTCGGTCATGAAAATCTCTCCTGGAGATGGTTTTAGTGTTAAAAGTGAAATGCGCTATTTTGTAGGCGCGGAGAAATTGTATCATTTTTGGGGTAGATTGCTTTCCCATTTTTCCAGCGTTTCTTTGACTTTTGCCAAAAACCAATCGGCGGAGGCGCCGTCGAGGATGCGGTGGTCGAAGACGAAAGACAGGTAAATCATCGGGCGGATGGCGAGGCTGTCGCGCCCCAATTCGTCCGTGATGACCATGACCCGTTTTTGCAGGGCGCCGACGCCCAAAATTCCGCACTGCGGCTGATTGATGACCGGAAAAGCGAAGAGGGAGCCGCTGATACCGTGATTGGTGAGGGTGAATGTGCCGCCGCGCACGTCGTCGGGCTGTAGTTTGCGGGCGCGGGCGCGGGCGGCCAGGTCGTTGACGGCGCGCGCCATGCCCAGCAGCGACAGGTCTTCGGCGTGTTTGATGACCGGCACAATCAGGCCGTCTTCGCCGAGCGAGGTCGCCATGCCGAGGTGGATGGATTTGTGCAGAATGAGCGCGTCGTCGCTCCACGAGGAGTTGACCTGCGGGTAGGCCTTTAGCCCGGCGACGAGCGCCAGCATGAAGTAAGCGGTGAAGGTGAGATTGACGCCGTCGCGGGCAAACTCGGCCTTGTGCGCGGCGCGGTGGGCGATGACGCGCGACAGGTCGGCTTCCATCACCGTCAGCACATGCGGCGAGGTGTGTTTGGATTCGACCATGTGTTTGGCAATCGAGCGGCGGATGGCGGTGTGCGGGAGGATGTTATCCAGTTGTCCAGTTGTCCGGTTATCCGGTTGGGCGGTTGGCCGGTTGTCCGGTTGTCCGGTTGGGCGGTTGTCCGGTTGTCCGGTTATCCGGTTATCCAGTTGCCCGGTTGGGCGGTTATCCGGTTTTTCTTCTTCTCTCTTTTCTCCTTCTCTCCTCACTCCTCCTTCCACAAAAGCCAGCACATCATTTTTGGTGATGCGGCCATTCAGCCCACTGCCGGTGACTTTCGTCAGGTCAATGCCTTTTTCGGCGGCGATTTTGGCGACGACGGGGGAGATGAAGCCGGTTGCCGGTTGGCGGTTGTCGGTTGTTGGTTGTTGGTTGGCGGCTGGCGGCTGATGATTGACCACTGGCAACCGACTACTGGCAACTGTCAACTGACCACTCTCAGCCGTCTCGCCAATCACCGCCAGCAGTTCGCCCACTTTGGCGGTTGCACCTTCCGCCTGGGCGATGCTGACCAGGATTCCGCTGGCCGGGGCGGGGATTTCCGTATCCACTTTGTCGGTGTTGACTTCGAGCAGCGGCTCCAGTTCCTTGACCGAATCGCCAATGGCTTTGAGCCATTTTGTGATGGTGACTTCTTCAACGCCTTCACCCAGGCGCGGGACGAGTACGTTTGTGGGCATGGGGACTCCAGTTGGTAGTTGTTGGTTGTCTGTTGGCAGTTAACGGAATGAGATACTGTTTATCAGCGCATAGAGTTTTTTGCGCAAATCCTGGATTTGAATATCCATCGAATCGACATCTTCCTGGACCAAATAACCAAATTCTTGGGCCAGAATTAATTGTGTGTCCACCTCGGCCAGTGAACCCAACGCAATATGAAGAAATCGTGTGAAATCTGCAGGCGATTTTCGAGCCTGTCCTTCTGCAATGTTGGATGGAACCGAAACCACGGCCCGACGAATTTGGTCCGAGAGAGCGTAAACTTCTTGTTTTGGAAATTTTTGTGTCAACTGATAAACATCTTTGGCAAGTTTGATACTGTTTTGCCAGACGATTAAATCGCGGTAGCTGCGAACAATGGCTTTTTCATCCATAACATTCTCCATTTGGCATTGCGAACCAGGGCCACCAACTAACAACCACCAACTAACAACCACCAACTAACCCGCCTACACCGGCCATTTTTTGGGCGAGACCTCGTGCATCATCTCATAGACCGCATCGAAAACCGACTCGGCGTTGGGCTTGCTCCAGTAATCGCCGTCGCTGCCGTAGGCCGGGCGATGCTCGCGCGCGGCGAGCGTCTGCGGCGCCGAATCGAGCCACTGGTAACCGCCCTGCTTCTCAATCACTTGCTGCAGCATGTAGGCCGTCGCCCCGCCGGGAACGTCCTCATCCACGAATAAAATCCGGCTGGTTTTTTGCAGCGAGGCGACGATGACGCCGCGCAAATCAAAGGGCAGCAGGCTTTGCACATCAATCACCTCGGCTTCGATTCCCACCTTTGATAATTTGTCAGCGGCCTCCAGCACAATCCGGCAGGTTGAGCCATAGGTCACCACGCTCACGTCTGCGCCGGGGCGTAAAATTTCTGGCGCGCCCAGCGGCACGGTAAATTCACCGATGTTTTGCGGCAGGCGTTCTTTGATGCGATAGCCGTTGAGCGATTCCACCACAATTGCCGGTTCGTCGGCCTGCAAAAGCGTGTTGTAAAAACCTGCCGCCTGAGTCATGTTGCGCGGAACGAGCAGGTACATGCCGCGCACCAGGTTCAAAATTCCGGCCATCGGCGAACCGCTGTGCCAGATGCCCTCCAGCCGGTGACCACGCGTGCGCACAATCACCGGCGCTTTTTGGCCGCCCGCCGTGCGCCAGCGCAGCATCGCCAGGTCGTCCGACATTAATTGCAGGGCGTAGAGCAAATAATCCAAATATTGAATTTCGGCAATCGGGCGCAGACCGCGCAGCGCCAGGCCAATCGCCTGCCCCAAAATCGTCACTTCGCGGATGCCGGTATCGCTGACGCGCAGCGCGCCGTATTTTTCCTGCATCCCGCGAAAACCCTGATTCACGTCGCCCAGTTTGCCCACGTCCTCGCCAAAGGCAATCAGACGTGGTTCACGCGCCAGAGCGGCGTCAAAGGCGGCGTTGATGATTTCAAAGCCCATCAGCGCCGGGGCGTCGCTGGCGTAGACCGGCTTCACTTCCGGCACGTTCAGCGCGGTTTGGGAATAGAGCTGACTCGCGTAGCGGAATTCATTCTCCGCGTGGAAACTCGCCGCCAGCGCCACGAGATTTTCCCGCTCCGGCGCCGATTCGCCACGGGTGAGAATCAGCGCCTCGTGCAGGGCGGCGGCGATGTCGCGCCGAAAAGGAATCGGCAGCGATTCGAGCCGCGCCGCAGCCTGTTTCAGGCCATCGGCCTGCGGCGTCGCCCCGGCAGAGCAGGCTTTCAGCCGGGCAACCGCCTCGGCGCGCTCCCGCGCAATCGGCGCCAGGTAGGCGTCCCAGGCCGCTTTCCGCGCGTTTTCCACCGTTTCTTTGTCTTCTTTTTCCCAGGCGGCCAGTTCGGCTTCGCTTGCCAGGTCGTTTTCCAGCAGCCAGGCGCGCATTTTTTTCAGGCAGTCAAACTCGGATTCCCAGGCCAGGCGCTCGGCGGATTTGTAGCGCTCGTGGCTGCCGCTGGTGCTGTGGCCCTGTGGCTGAGTCAATTCGGTGACGTGCACCAGCGCTGGGACGTGATATTCGCGCGCGATTTCGGCGGCGGAGGCGTAGGTTTCGAGCAGGGCGGGGTAATCCCAGCCGCGCACGGTGGAGCGGTTGTAGCCGCGCTCGGCTTTTTCGGGCGGGGCGCTGGCGTCGCGCCCGAAGCCGCTCAAAATTTCGCCGATATTTTCTTTCACCATCTGAAATTGGTTGGGGACGGAAATGCCGTAGCCGTCATCGTAAACCGTCAGCACGGCGGGCGCTTTCAACACGCCGATGGCGTTGACGCTTTCCCAGAACATGCCCTCGGCGCTGGAGGCGTTGCCGATGCTGGTCCAGGTGACTTCGTTGCCGTTGATGGAAAATTTGGGGTAGGCCGAAAGCTCGGACAGGTTGCGGTACAAAACCGAGGCATAGGCCAGGCCGACGGCGCGCGGCATTTGCGAGGCGGTTGGCGAAACATCTGCCGAGATGTTGTACATCTGCGTCTGGTCGCGCCACGAGCCGTCCGCGTTGAGCAGGCGGCTGCCAAAGTGACCGTTCATGGCGCGCCCGGCGGTGGCGGGTTCGTGTTCCACGTCGGCGTGGGCGTAAAGTTGGGCAAAAAATTGTTGCAGGCTCATCACCCCCAGCGCGAACATCCAGGTCTGGTCGCGGTAGTAGCCAGAGCGCCAGTCGCCTTTGCGGAAGGCGCGCGCGATGGCGAGTTGGACGACTTCTTTTCCGTCGCCAAAAATGCCGAATTTGGCTTTGCCGCTCAAGACTTCACGGCGGCCAATCAAAGACGCCTGGCGCGATTGATCGGCCAGGCGGTAATCTGCAATAATTTCTGCGGGTGAGAGCGGCAAAAACGAACTTTTGGAACGCGCAACAGAACGGCGGACGGCCTTCGGCATGTCTCTCTCCTGATTTATGGACGGGTTTGGTCTGATTATAGCAAAAAAACATCCCAAAGTATCTGGTGAGATTGCCCACATGTCGCGCTACGTTGTGCGATATTTATGTCGCTTTTGCAGGGTGGAGCAAATTAAAACCCTTTTTTGATCACAATCAGCGGATACTGCCCGTTTTCGGCGAAAAAGTGGGGAAAGACGCCTTCGAGCCAAAAAACGAAGCGCAGAAAAGTTTTTCCGCCAAGTTTTGGCTGAATAAACCAGCGCAAAAGACGGGTGGAGAGGCTGCGCCAGGGGCGAATTTCCAGCGGAATTTTGGCGCCGATTTCGCGCTTGAGCCAGGCCGGAGTCAGTTTGGCAATGAAGGTGCCTTCCGGGTCTTCAGCGTTGAGCCAGTCCTTTTTCTTTTTGGCGCCTTTGCCAGCCAGGCGGCGCATCAGCGCAATCAGCGGTTCGGCGGCGCGGATAAGCAGGGGGGCGTGCCAGCCATTGACAACGACTCCCGTCCGCCCATCAGCAACGCCAGAAAAAAAACCCCAGTGGACACGCAGTCCATCGAAAAGAACCGGGATGCGCGCGCTGACAGCGATCTCGGGCGTGCGGGCGATGACGTTGGTGGGGGTTTTGTCTTTCATCGGCCCGTTGAGCAGAAAACTGGTCAGGTTGAGGGCGATATAGTTCATCATGATGGTGTTGATGACTTCGTGCCCGCCAGCAAACGCCTTGAGGGCACCAGGGATGGCGCCCCAAAGTGCGCCCACCAACATACCAAACCCAATCGCCAGCGGAATGTGAACGGCAGCAGGCAGGTCGAAGCCCAACATACCCGGCAGAGCATAACCAACCCACG
>MNXJ01000055.1 GCA_001872455.1 Anaerolineae bacterium CG2_30_57_67
GAGGACAAATTCTAGCGACCTATCAAAAACGATGGCCGGTGGAAGTCTTCCATAAATCGCTCAAGCAAAATGCAGCCTTGGGCAAAGCGCCAGTCCGTCGCGTTGTGACGCAGAACAATCATGTGTTTGCCGTTTTGTACGCCTTTTTCAAACTAGAATGCCTGTCAATTAAGCGACATCTCAACCATTTTGCTTTGCGGGCACAGCTATATCTCAAGGCCATTCGCGTGGCCTACGACGAGTTGCAAACTCTCAAGGCTGCGTAACATCAGTCAGTAATCAGTAATCAGTTGTCAGTTATCAGTTATCAGTGGTTAGAATAACCGGAAAACTGGAAAACCGGAAAACCGGAAAACCGAAAACTGAATAACCGAAAAACCTATTCATCATTCATCATTTCCCCATGACACTCACCTACTCCATCATCGCCCCCATCTACAACGAATTTGACAACCTGCCGGAACTCTACACCCGCGTCAGCGCGGTGATGAATTCCACCGACGAACCCTGGGAATTTCTCCTCGTGGACGACGGCTCCAGCGACGGTTCCACCGCCCGCATCCGCGAGCTGGCGGCGCAGGACGAGAAAATCCGCCCGGTCATTTTTGCGCGCAACTTCGGCCACCAAATCGCCGTCACCGCCGGGCTGGACTATGCGCGCGGCGCGGCGGTCATCATCATTGACGCCGACCTGCAAGACCCGCCGGAAGTGATTTTGGACCTGGCAGAAAAATGGCGCGAAGGCTACGAGGTGGTTTACGCCGTGCGCGCCGAGCGCGAAGGCGAAAGTTGGTTCAAACTCTTCACCGCCTCGCTTTTCTACCGCCTGATTTACCGCATCACCGATGTCAAAATCCCGCTCGATACCGGCGATTTTCGCCTGATTGACCGCAAAGTTGTGGACGTGATGAATTCCATGCGTGAGCGGCACCGCTTTTTGCGCGGCATGTCGGCCTGGATTGGCTTCAAGCAAATTGGCGTGGAATACAAACGCGCCGCCCGCCACGCCGGAGTCACCAAATATCCGTTCAGCAAAATGCTCAAGCTGGCGCTCAACGCCATCACCGGCTTTTCCTATTTTCCCCTGCAGGTGGCGACGTATTTCGGCTTTTTCGCCGCCGGGTTGGCAATTGTCGCCATCCCCATCGTCGCCTCCATGCGCCTGGCCGGGTCACATTTTTTTGAGGGGCAAACCACCACACTGATTTCGGTGCTGTTTTTGGGCGGCGTGCAACTGATTTCACTCGGCATTCTGGGCGAATACATTGGCCGCATCTACGACGAAGTAAAGGGCCGCCCGCTCTACGTCGTGCGCGAAGCGCCTCAAAAAGACCAATGAACTTCGCCAGCCTGCGCGCCGCCCGTCAACTTGGCTGGCTCCCCGTCGCCCTGAACGGCCTCTACCAAATTGGTCTGAAAACGGGTATTTTTCGCTTACTTCTTCCACCACGCGCCAGAACAACGCCGCTTGCGCGCATCTTCCCCGTATCCACAACTGTTCCGCGCGACGACCCCTTCCCCGAAGCGGAAGAAATTCTCTCCGGAAAAATTCGCCTGTTTGGCGGCGACCTCGTTCCCGTCCGGCTCGCCCCTTCCGCGCCCCTGCGTCACTGGACCGCCTATGAAAGCCTGCCCGGCGCGAGCGACATTAAGCTCATCTGGGAACCGGCACGCTTCGGCTTTGTCTTCCCGCTGGGACGCGCCTTTCAACGCAGCAACGATGAGCGTTACGCCGCCGCCTTCTGGCGTTATTTTGAAGAATTTGAATCCGCCAACCCGCCCTACTCTGGCGAAAATTGGATGTCGGGACAAGAAGCCGGACTCCGTTTAATGGCCTTTTGCTACGCTGGGCAACTCTTCGCGCCCGCAAAGGAAGCCTCCACGCTGGAGCGGATGCGCCGTTTAAGCGCCTCCATCGCCGCCCATGCTGAACGCCTTCCTGCCACCCTGCTGTACGCCCGCGCCCAGAACAACAATCACCTGCTAACCGAGGCCGCCGCGCTCTACACCGCCGCGCGTGCCTTGCCAACTCACCCGCGCGCCGCGCAATGGCATAAGCTGGGGAAAAAATGGTTGAACTGGTGTTTTGCGAATCAATTTGACGAAGACGGCGAATACATCCAACATTCCAGCAACTATCAGCGCCTGGCGCTGCAAACCGCCCTGTGGGTCTTCACCATCGCCCCCAGCCAATTTGACGCCTACCGGCCAACTCTGGCGCGCGCCGCCCGCTGGCTGGAGCATCACACTGACCCGCTCAGCGGCCACGCTTGCAACCTGGGCGCCAACGACGGCGCCAATATTTTTCCCGCCACCAGCGCCCCGTTTGATGATTTTCGTCCGGCGCTGAATGCGGCCAGAAAACAATGGGCAGCGGGGAGCGAACAATCATCAGCCCCGCAGCCTGCCGCCTGGCATCACTTGCGCGTCAAACGCTACACCAGCCGCCCCTCGCACGCCGACCATCTGCACCTGGATTTGTGGCTGAACGGCCTCTACCTGACGCTCGACCCCGGCACTTTTTCCTACAACGCCGCCCCGCCCTGGGATAATGCCCTGACGACCGCCCTCGTTCACAACACGCTGACGGTGGACGACCTCGACCAGATGACTCGCGCCGGGCGTTTTCTCTACCTCGACTGGGGCGCTTCGCGCTGGCTGGATGACCAAACCGCCGAAAGCGACGCCTACGCCCGCCTGGGCGTGATTCACCGCCGACGGGTGGAAAGCCTGCCGGATGGCTGGCGCGTGCGCGACGAGGCGCTTTTCACCCGCCCCGGCGTTCCCCACCAACTGCGTCTGCACTGGCTGTTAGCCGACCTGCCCTGGCAGTTTTCCCTGCTCGAAAACGGCGCGGCGCTGACGCTGCAGGCGCTTTTTGGCGCGATTGCGATTAAAATTCAGGCCGATTTTCCGGCGCAAGTCAGCCTGTTCCGCGCGGGAGAAAGCCTGTTGACCGCCGCGCCCGCCGACCCCATTCGCGGCTGGTTTTCGCCGACGTATACCGCCAAAATCCCCGCCCTCTCGCTGGCGCTGACCGGCCAATGCGACCATTCGGCAGCGTTCATCACGACGGTGGAGAGGGGATGAGAAGATGAGATAAGGAGAAGAGGAGATAAGCCTTCTCATCCTCTTCTTCTCTCCTCCTCTCTTCTCCTCTTCTTCTCCCCTCATCCCCTCTCCCCATGCACATTCTCATCATCCATCAGGCCTTTGCCGCGCTCAACGAAGCGGGCGGAACACGTCACCACGAGCTGGCGCTTTTTTTGGCGTCGAAAGGCCATCGGGTGACGGTCGTCGCCTCGCCGGTGTCGTATCTGACCGGGGCAGAGAGCGCCGTCAGCGGCGCGACGCCCGCCGCAGCAGAAACCGGCTCCGGCGGCGTGCGAGTCCTGCGCGCGTACACCTATCAGGCGCTGCATAAATCCTTTTTCCATCGCCTGCTGGCTTTTTTCTCCTTTATGGTTTCCTCGTTTTTTCTGGGGCTGGGCGTCAAAAATGTGGACGTGGTTTGGGGCACTTCGCCGCCGATTTTTCAGGGCGTGACAGCCTGGGCGCTGGCGCGGTTGAAGGGCGCAAAATTTCTCTTTGAAGTGCGCGACCTGTGGCCCGATTTTGCGATTGCGGTTGGCGTGCTGAAAAATCCCCTGCTGATGCGTCTTTCGTTCTGGCTGGAGCGTTTTCTCTACCGCCGCGCCGACCAGATGATGGTCAACAGCCCGGCGTATGTGCCGCATGTGCTGGCGCGCGGCGCGCGCGCGGTGGAACTCATCCCCAACGGCGCCGACCCGGCCATGTTCAACCCGTTGGATGGCGGTTACGCCTTCCGCACCAAATATGGCCTGAAAAATAAATTTATGGCGTTGTACGCCGGGGCGCACGGCATTTCCAATGATTTGGGCGTGGTTTTGCAGGCCGCCGCCTTGTTGAAGGACGAGCCGCGCATGCAAATCATTTTGTTGGGCGATGGCAAGGAAAAGACAAATTTGCAGGCGCAGGCCGCCGCGTTGAAACTGAAAAACGTTTTGTTTTTACCGCCCGCGCCAAAAATCGAAATGCCGCAAATTTTGGCCGCCGCCGACGCCTGCATTGCGATTTTGAAGCCGCTCGACGAATACAAAACGACCTATCCCAACAAAGTTTTTGATTACATGGCCGCCGGGCGACCACTAGCGCTGGCGATTGACGGCGTGATTCGGGAGGTGGTGGAAGCCGCTGGCTGCGGCGTGTTTGCCCGCCCTGGCGACCCCGCCGCCCTGGCGGAGGCGTTGCGCGCTTTGGCCGCAGACCGCGACCAGGCGGTGGAAATGGGTCTGGCCGGGCGGCGCTACCTGGAAGAGCATTTTGACCGTCAGCAGTTGGCGGAGAAATTGGAAATTTTGCTGACGAACTTGTGCCCAGACAAAACTGGCGCGTAAACCTTTGGTTTGCGCGCCAGTTTCGATTCGCCTGTCAGCGCAAGAACACTCAGTACGTCAGACGGAATTTTCCGGTGGTGATGTCCAATGCGTAGAGTTTGGCATCCAGACTGAAGTAAACAACAGTATCCTGCCAGCCGATGACCGTTGGAATTGAATAAAAGTCGCCGGTCACTTGTGACAGGGAAATTGTCTGTTCATTCACGAGCGCGCCGTCGGCTGGGTTAATGGTATCCAGCGTCATCTGGTTGGGGTTGCCCTGGAACTTGATCAGCATCAACCCCGCCGGAACCAATTTCCAGGTAAAGCCGAAGTCGGTTTCGTCTATCAGCCCCGACATTTTGTTGGGTGGGTCAATCGGCGTGGCGCCTTGCATGTCCATCTGCCAACGTTGATCTCCCGAAGCGGCGTTCAGCCCCCAGATTGCGAAGCGCTCTGTGCCGCGCGCTCGCCGGGCGCGGACGATGAGGGTGTCGCCGGTCGCTGCCAGCGGGAAAAAATCATAGTCTGCGTTGGTCAATAACGGTTTGACCGTTCCGGCGCGTTTATCCACCGCCAATAGTTGATTTCCACTGCCGAAATAAAGGGTCGTCTCGGTCGCCAGTGGATGGAAACCGTCCGATGAAAAACTGAAATAGTTTTCTGTGAAGGCGCTCCAGCCGATTGCACTGGTGACAAAATCAATGCGCTGGACACAGCCGTAAGAAGAGTCGTAGGCCAGAAACAGAGCATTGGCCGTTTGGTCGTAGAGGACGCCAGCAGACGGATACAGCGAGATGGATGGATATTGGCCGTGCTGGCAGGTGGGGGTGAAAACACGCTGCTCATGCCCGTCGAGCGGATCGAGAAAAATCAGGTTGTAGGCGCCGGTGTCGCCGGGTGAATCAATCAGCACCAGCGAGCCGCCCATCAGCCGCAGGGTGCGGTCGTATCCGGCCAGCCGCCGGTTCCAGGCCAGGCTTCCGCTGGCGGCGTCGTAGGCTTGCAGAGATCGATCCGTATTCAGCGTAATCACCCGTCCGGCGGTGACCAACAGGGTGGCATCGCCGTAGCTCAATTTGTCGGGCATCTGCGTTTGCCAGGCCAGGCTGCCGTCACTTTTGCGATAGGCCAGCAGGCTGTTTTCGTTGGCGGCGTAAATCAGGTTGCCACCCGTCGTGAGAGCATCCGCGTACCCACCTCCAGACAGGGGCGCGGCTTGCCAGCGCAAGTTTCCGCTGTTGCCATCCAGCAACCCAATCAGCCGGGTATTTGCCCCAGAATCGTAAAATAAGGCGGCCACATCTGCTGGCGTTCCCGCTCCGGCTGGCAGTAAAATGGCCGGGCTGTAGACCAGTAAATGGGGCGAAAATGAATCCAGGTTCACTTGAGATGAAATCTGCAGGTTCACATTCGCCTGGTCGGAAAACAGCGCATACGCCAGACTGCCAATGGCAACACTCAAAATGGTAAAAGTCACGGCCAGGCTGGACAAGAGCCCTGTCTTAGCCGGCTTGGCCGTTGAGGCGGGCTGCCCCGTAATTTCGGGGCGGGGCGCAAGCGGGATGCCGGTCAGGGCAGACTCTATCTGGTCTACCACAGCCTTGGCCTGAGTCAGGCTGACATCGTTGACTTCACGGTAGTGTTTGATGGCCGAAATCTTATTCCCCGATTGGAGCAGCTGCGTCACTTCGTCCAGCACACGGTTGGTTTCTTCGGCGCTCAATGAGCCGGAGAAGGCCCGGTGAACTGTGACCACCTTCCCGTCGGCCAGCGCATCAACAGCGTCTTTGGCTTCTTTTAAGCTGACATCGTAGATCTCGCGGTAACGGTAAATGGCATCCACCATGTTACCATCCTGCACCAGTTGGCGAACTTCGTCCAGCGCGGCACGCGAGGTGGTATTCTGTGCCGCTGGAAGCCCGGGGACGATGACGGTATTTTCGCAGAATTTGCAACGTACAACCGAATTCGTGCCGTCATAGTCCAGCGGCGCGCCGCAAGAAGGGCAAGTCAGGGTAGTGGGCGTTTTATCAGCCATACGGTCTCCAAAAGAAACATGAAATGCAAGTCTACTACAAAAGCCATTACCAGATGGCGTTCATCAGGCGCGCCAAAATCCGTGCCGCATCGGGCGCACATCTTCGGACGTAACAAAGGCTTCCGGGTCGGTTTCGTGAACGACTTTTTCGGCGTGGATGGCGTCTTTGCGCAAGACGCTGACGCTGAGCAAGCTGACCATGCCGTCACGTCCGCGCGCGGAAATTTCGGTGACGCCGAAGCCCGCTTCGCGCAGGGCGGCGGCCAGCGCTGCGCCGCGTCCCGGGCTGACAATTTGCAGATTGATGTGGCCGACGGCCAGCCGTTCTTCAATGAACATGCCGAGCACGTTGCCGCTGGCGAACCCGGCAGCGTAGCCGACAATGTTGAGCGGGTTATCGAGGTGACTCATCACCGAGGAGATGGCGGCTACAAAAACAGCGGACTGGAAAAATCCCAACAGCCATGAAATACCTTTGCGCCCACGCACCACAAAAAGCATCCGCAGTGTATCGAGGCTCATATCCACAACGCGCAGGCTGAAGATGGTCAGTGCGCCAAGCAGAGCGGCGGGAGTGAGAAAGTTTTCAAACGGCATGGGAACTCCTTTTAAAAGTCACCGCAGAGAAGCGGAAGATATTTTCTCTTGGCGTCTCTGCGGTAAAGTGTTCGATATGATTGGATTATTTCTTTTTGGGCATGGCGGGCAGATACAGGCGTTCGGTGTATTCTTTGACCATGCGGCGCGTACCGAACTGTGGTGTGATGGTGCGCATCGATTCTTTCATGCGCTCCACCCACTTAACCGGCACACCTTGCGCGTCACGCTCGGAGTAGTAGAGCGGGATGATGTCGTTTTCGAGGGTTTCGTACAGGCTGTCGGCGTCGGCCTGGTCCTGAACGGCTTCGCCCAGGTCGGCGTCCGGGCCAATCGCCCAGCCGTTATCGCCGTTGAAGGCTTCGCGCCACCAGCCGTCCAGCACCGAGAAGTTGAGCGCGCCGTTGATGGCGGCTTTCATGCCGCTGGTGCCGCTGGCTTCGTTGGGGCGGCGCGGGGTGTTCATCCAAATATCCACGCCCTGCACCATGTAACGCGCCACGTTCATGTCGTAATCTTCCAGGAATACGATGCGCCCGCCGTTTTCGGCTTTTTTGACCTTGCGGTAGACTTCCTGAATGAGCATTTTTCCGGGTTCATCCGCAGGGTGGGCTTTTCCGGCAAACAGAAATTGCACCGGGCGGTTGGGCTGGTTGATGATTTCGAGCAGGCGGTCAAAGTCGCTCATCATCAGGCTGGCGCGTTTGTAGGTAGCGAAACGCCGCGCAAAGCCGATGGTGAGGACGTAGGGGTCAAGCATCACGCCACTTGCCAGCACCTGCACCGGATGAACGCCGCCCTGTATCCAGCGCTTGCGGGCGCGTTCTTGCATGTAAAGCGTCAGTTTCCGCTTTAGGTGGTTGCGCACCGCCCACAATTCGTTGGCGGGGATGATTTCCATCTTTTCCCACATTTCGTAGTCATCCAGGCTGTCCAGCCAGTCGGCGCCGAAATATTTCTCGTACAAAGCGCGAATGCGGCGCGCCATCCAGGTGGAAGTATGCACGCCGTTGGTGACGTAGGTGATGGGAACTTCGTCCACAGAACGCCCGGGCCAGAGATGCTGCCACATTTCCCGGCTGACAACGCCATGCAGTTCTGAGACGGCATTGCGGCCCTCGGAAAATTTGAGCGCCAGCACGGGCATCGAAAAAGTTTCGCCCCAACTTTGCTGATGGCGGGCCAACTCTACAAACTGATCGCGCGTCAGGCCAAGTTCGGGCCACAGGGTGGAGAGATATTTATCCACCAGCCAGAGCGGAAATTCGTCGTTGCCTGCCGGGACGGGAGTATGGGTGGTGAAGACGTTGCTGACGCGGGTTTCGTCAATGGCTTCCTGAAAGGTTTTGCCAGCCTGAACCAGTTCGCGGGCGCGTTCCAACGTCAGAAACGCAGCGTGGCCCTCGTTCATGTGCCAGACGGCGGGCGTGTAACCCAACGCCCGCAAAGCGCGCACGCCGCCAATGCCGAGCAAAATTTCTTGCATGACGCGCAAATTGATATCGCTCCAGTACAGGCGTGTGGTCAGTTGCCGTACCATCGGCGGGTTAATATCGAGGTTGGTATCGAGCAGGTACAGCGGCGTGCGCCCAACGCGCACCTCCCAAATTTGGGCGGTGACTGCGCCTTCAGGAAAATCCACCGTAAAAGTCAGCGGCGTACCGTCATCGTTACGCACCAGCGCCAGCGGCAAGGCATCGAAATTGAGCGGGTTGTTGATGGCATCCTGCCAGCCATCTTCCGAGATGCGCTGAGAAAAATAGCCTTCCGCGTAGAGCAAGCCAACGCCCACAAACGGCAAGCCCAAATCGGACGATTCTTTTAGATGATCGCCGGAAAGCACACCCAAGCCGCCAGAGTAAATTGGCAGGGTTTCGTGCAAGCCAAACTCCATCGAAAAATAGGCAATGGTTTGCGGATTTTTGGGGTACTGGGTGGCGTACCAGGTATCTTTGCGATTCAGGTAGGCGTCGAAGTCGGCAAAAACATGGTCGTAAAGTTCCAGATAATTGGCATCCTGCGCGGCAGCGTTCCAGATAGGGCGCTCAATCTGACGCAGGAAGAGGATGGGATTATGGTTAACGCGTTCCCACAGATTGTTATCAACGCGGTTGAAGAGCCGTTGCGCCAACGGGTTCCAAACCCACCATAAATTGTAGGATAGCTCACCCAGGCGCGCAATGCGCCGCGGCAGGTCGAAATGATTGGGAAGTTTTGATTTGAATATCATGGGTTCCTTCGCTTTTGAAAATAGCGCTGAGAATGATACCATGAGAGCAATAAAATCCCCCTGACAGGCAAGTTAGTTTAGAAAATCAATTATTCAGTGTTTTTCAAAGCAGATAGCAAATCATCTCCAGAGCATCCACCAGAAATTGGTGACGGCAAACGTCATCACTGCGCCGAGGGCGCGGCGCAAAGTCAGCCCGTTGAGGCGCATCGCGCCCCAATAACTGCCCGTCAGTGCGCCAAACAAACCAAACGGAATCAGCGCCAGGCTGAAAGCATCCAGGTGAAATGTTCCGCCGAGCAGCCGCCCTGTCAGCCCGCTGATGGAGTTCAGCACGATGAACGCCGCCGCAACCGCTGAGGCTTGCTTGGCATTGCCCCAGCGCGCAAATAAAATGACCGGCGAGAGGAAAATTCCGCCGCCGATGCCGACCATGCCGGAGAGCAAGCCAATTCCCAGCCCGATGAGCAGCGCCCAGACGAGTGGAACGGGGCGCTGCGGCTGGTTGTCATCCTGCTTCTTGCTGAAAAATAACAGGCGGATGGCGACAAACGTCAGCACGGCATACAGGCTGATGGAATACGTCTGGTCGCTGATTTTGAACGAGCCGCCGATAAACGCCGCAGGGATGGAAGTCAACAGAAACGGCAGAAGCAGGTCGCGGCGCAAGTATCCGGCACGGTAAAAAGAGGAAAAGGAAATGCTGGCAACGAGAATGTTAAGCAAAAGCGCCGTGCTTGCCATGACCTGCGGCGGGATGCCGAAAAAACTCATGGCGGCCAGGTAGCCCGTCGCGCCGCCGAAGCCGACGCTGGCGTAGAGAAAAGCTATCAGGGGGACGAAAAGATATAAGAGTGTCATAGCGCGGCTTCCAGCCGCAAACAAACCGTGCCGCGACATTTATGTCGCTTTGCCTGTCTAGGGCGACATAAATGCCGCGCTACGGATTCGCACGTTCAATGCGAATTTTGAACAGTAATCCTATAAGAAGGCTTCCTGTTGAAGCGCATAAGACAAAAGGGAATTTTGTCCTACATGGTAATACCCGCCGTGCGCGCAGGCGCGGCAAAGGGTGAGACCATCTTGGTGGACTTCGCGCTCGTTCATAATCTCTTCGCTGCAGATATCGCAGTTGACGCGCATGCCCGCGCGGCTGATGATGGCTTCGATGGGAATGTTGAGCGTCACGTCGCAGACGCTGAACATCTCGGCAGCGGGCATGACCTGGTAGGCGCGCATTTGCGCGAAGTAGTGGCGCGATTCTTCGGGGGCGTAAGCATAAGCGCGTTGGCGAATATCCAGCGCGGGGGCGATTCTCGCCGCGCGATTGGTTTGCGAATCAATGAAGGTCGCGGCAGTCTTGCCAAAATCCTCCACGCGCAAGGTGCGGTGACCGACGGTGCAATCCGTTGCGGCGGAGAGTCCGTCGCTGAAACAGCCGTCGGTCTCGACGATGACCAGCAGGCGCTTTTTAGCGGGCGGCACATCAAAGCCAAGGGCGTTCATGCCAGCTAGTCCCAGCCGCACACCGAGAATTTGGCGCGGGCAGAGATGGTCGTGGTCGCGGGAAGATTTTTGGAGGAGAGGTTGGAGGTTCATGGCCAGTGTCCAGTGATCAAGTTATCAGTCATCAGCGGAGTCGAAAGTCTCCTGACTTTCGATTTCCAAAGTCTGGAGACTTTGGAGTCCAAAAGCAAAAGCCTGAAACAAAAAAGCGCTGTCTCATGGGAAAGAGACAGCGCGCGAGGGCGGGATGTCTCCTTTCCAAATGCTTCCCCTCTCCCTCCGGGAGAGGGACAGGGTGAGGGCGGGGGGCAAAAGCGTTTCCACTTTTACCTGGTATCGCAAAATGAATTTTGCGGTACAGTCCTGTGCGCCGTTGTTTGGGCGAATTGAAATTCGCGGTACAGTAGGCGGACAGGCTTCGGAGAGATGATGCGATTGTAGCGTATTTGTTGTCGGTGCGCCAGTCCTTGTAGAGAGAGGGGTGAGATGGAGCGTTCACCCCTCTCTCTTTTCAAGGCGGGTTAGATTTTTTTGATGTTGACGAAAGTATCGTAGAAGGAAGCCGAGCCTCCGATGGGGTCGGTCAGGCAGACGTCGCCAACGACCGGGTCAACCATCATCAGCGGGTTGGGGACGGTGCCGCTGCGGCGGCGCGCGTCGCCCTTGACGACTTTGCCATCCACGACGACGTCGTTCGAGCCGTACGCCCAGTGACCATAAGACCAGGAGACCGCCACGACGCCGGGGCGAAGCCCTTCTATCACTTTGATTTTGCCCGTCACCGCATAAGTGCGCCCATCGCCCAACTCGAACTTTCCGGTTGGCAGGTTGCTGGACGTCATGGCAACCATGTCTCCAGTGTTGAGGCTGAGGCGGCGCGCGTCCACACTGTTGATGAGGACAAAATTTTCCGGCATCATTGCTTGCAGCCAGTAAGCGCCGTGCGTGCGGGATTGTCCGCCGGTCACTTCCTTGTAGGTAATCAGGTGCAGGTCGCCTTCGCTTTGAACCGCGTTTCCGGCAGCGTCTGCAACAGGCTCGACATGGGGAAGCCCGTCGAAGTTTTTGCCGCTGATGGAGTTCTTGCCTTGCGCGGCTTTTTCCACGAACAGGTTCCACTGACCGGCGAATTTGTGCGCCATCTTGTCGCCGCTGTAGGCTTTGCTGGCAGGTTCAAAGCGTCCGCCTTTGTTGAGCAGGGTCACAACAGAGAGCCAAAGGTTGGCGGGAACAGCCTTCATCCATTTTTCTTCATCGAAGACGGATTTGGGCAGGTGTGCGCGGGCGGCGCGGAAGATAGCCATTTCTTCTTCGGTGGCAGGCGCCAGGGTCTCTGAACCGTCTTCCTTGTCGCCAAAAGCCAGGTTTGCCGCCATTGCCAGATAGTATTGCTCTGGGCGGTCGAAGTCCCAGCCTTTGCCCAGCCCGTCTTTACCGTATCCCGGCAAGCCGAGTTTTTTGCCAATCGAGATGAGCAGCGCTTCGATGCTGATGGGCATCTCTTCGCCATCTACGGTGACAACTTCAGTCAGCGGGGCGACCATCGGTTGGCGCACTTTGGATTGCTTGGTCACCACGTCCGGCGAGGTGTGCTCGTGTCCCCAGCGTTCCAGATAGGTCAGGTCGGGGACAATGTAGTCGGCGTACATGGATGTTTCGCCGATTACCACGTCGCAGGCAATATACAACGGGATTTTGGCGGAGTCGCGCAGAATTTCGATTTGCTTTTGTCCAGCCGGGGACGCCAGGACGGGCGTTCCCTTTTGAGTCAACAGGATTTTTCCCTGATAGGGGTATCCGGCTGCGGCGTTGGGAATCACAGTCTGGTAGAGTTCGTAGGTGAATGGATACCACGGGCGCGTGGCGGGATAGCCTGCAAAGAGCGTGCTCTTCTCGTAGGAGTCTTTTTCGAGATTGACATGAATGCCAAAAGGCGAGAAACCGCCGGGCGCAGTGACAAGGTCTCCCTTGACAAAAGGCTCTCCGGCTTTCGAGCCGTCTTCGTGCCAGTGTCCGCCGCCAGTGGTCAGCCCGCCTTTCCAATCCAGGTTGCCGACCAGCGTGTTGAGCGTGATGATCGCTTGCCCGTTGTAATAGCCGTTGGTGTGCTGAACGGGACCGCGGTACATATCCGCAACGGCTTTCTTGCCATGACTGGTGAATTCATTCGCCAGTTCGACGATGTCGTTAGCCCTGACGCCGGCATAGTCGGCATATTCTTCGATGCTTTTTTCTGCGGCGCGTTCAGCCAGCAGTTGGAAGACCGATTTGACGGAGATACCGTTGACTTTGGCGCTGACCAGCAAATCGCCTTTTTCCGCTTGGGCGCTAAGCGCCGGAACGCCGTCTACCAGCACGACTTTGCTGGCAATTGGGTTGCCCTTGTCGTCCAGGGGAATTTCCAAAGCAGCGTCTTCGGGGGTGAGATACTTCATCTTGTCGGTGCGTACCAGATAGGTGGCGTCGGTCACAGAGGTTTCGCTGTTGGCTGCGGCAGCGTCTTTGTTGGGGGCGCTCAGGAAAGCGGCGTCATAGCGTTCGTTTTCGATAATCCAGCGAATCATGCCGAGCGCGATAGCGGCGTCGGTGCCGGGCTTGGGTGAAATCCACTTCCAGGCTTTGCTGGCAGTCTTCGATAAACGCGGGTCCACCACCGCAAATTTGAAGTTGCGGTTAACGAGACTCTCGGTGATTTTTGGCGCCATGTTGGTCGGTCCAAAATTGGCTTCAAATGGACTGGTGCCGAAGAAAATCACGAACTCCGAATTCATCGTGTCGGCTTTCATGTGGGTCTTGGTCGTTGCCAACTGGTAAGCAATATGATGGCTCTGCTCGCAGATGGTGGTGTGCAGGTAATAGTTTACCGACCCAAAGCCGTTGTAGGTGAAACGCTTGGTCATTTCCTTGCGGCCATGTTCCACGCGCCCGCCCAGGAAGATAAATTGATTGTTCACCGGTCCCAAATCGGGGTGTTCGGGGTCAATCAGCGCGTCGAGATGGTCTTTGTGTTTGGATTTGAATTCAGCCAGGGTCATCGTTCCGGCGGCGACAGCCGCAGAGTCCGCGCCTAATTCCTTAACCAGCGCCGGGTCGCGCAGTTTCCAGATGGCGTCAAAACCATCCACGCTGCCTTCGCCAAACAGGTCGCCGCCTGTGACGATTTCGTCAATGAACTGGTCCCATTCAACAACCGTCCATTTGTTTTCGCCGCGCTTGCCAGCGCGTTTCAACACCTTGCGGATGCGGTAGGGGTCGTATAAAACCTGAACGCCTGCTTGCCCTTTGGGGCATAACGGCGCGTCCATGTGGGCGGCGTCAGCCAGCGAGGTATCTTCCGCGATATGCGGATTCAGGTTTTGCGGGCTGTAGGGATTACCGTCAATTTTGACCAATACGCCGTCTTGAATGTGTCCCTTGATGGGGCAGGCGTTGTGACAGTTTAAGCATTTGCTGTAAATGATATGTTCGGGAGCGTTGAGTGGATAAGCGGCTGCCTTTTGATTGGCTTTTGCCACAGCCTGCCCGATATTCGACATCGAGCCGAGAAAAGCCGCCGTCGCGCCGGTCACGCCGGAGAGTTTGAGAAAGTCGCGGCGGGAGAGTTGAGTCGATTTTTTGTCGCTCATGGTCATAACTCCTTATGAGTATTAGCAGGGATGTTTGTTTTCCCTTGCGCGCTTACCACCGGCAGTACACGATAGCCGATGAGAAACGCGAACAGACCCACAGAGACAACCCAGATTTGCAAGAGCCATTCGGTTAGGGTGGGAAAATAATTAAAGGTCAAGCCAGGTCCCGTGAACGCGTTGGACAGACCCTCCAACTCAGGCACCGCCAACCCGGGAATGACGATGTTCAGGCGCACGCTGATAAACGTAGCGGCAATCAGCAAACCTGCTGTGGCAACCCAGGCGGGCGTTTTGCCGCGAAAAACGAGCATCAAACCGGGCAACACAACGCCAATGGCAAGGTGTACAACCCAAAATGCCCACCAGTACGGTCCGAACAAAATCAGTTCCATACTCGCCGCGTGGGCGGGAATCGAGTTATATAAGCCAATCGAATATTCTGCCCATTCAAGCAAGGTATCGAGCGCGAGCAAAGCGAGAACAATCTGTCCGAGAAATATAACCGTCTCTTTGTGTTCCGCGCTGCCTTGATTTGGACCAAAAACAAACGTGATGAATGTAATCAACGCGCCGCCGCTCAACAACGCCCCAACGAGGAACATGATTGGCGTCAGCCCAGTGTTCCAATACGGGCGCGCGCCGATAACGCCGAAGAGCGCGCCGACACTGCCGTGAAACGCAATCGCGAGCGGAATGCCGAGGGAGCCGAGCACGCGCAACACGCTTTTATCGCGCTTCTGCGCTTCTGCGGAAGCATCGCGCTTGCCAAAGGTCAGGAACCGCGCCAACGCGCCCGCGAAATCTTTGCGCGCGCTCCATGCCACAAAATCGGCGTGTAGCGCAAACCACAATTCGGCAACGAGCAGGATAAAGTATGCTGTGTACAGCCAGATCATCCAACCCATCATCGAACTGAAATTTGTATGCGCCGCAAGCCGCCAGGCGCGCTCAGGGTGTCCCAGGTCAAGCCAGATGCTGAAGAGCGATATGCCAAGCGTAATGATCGCTGTAAAGAGCGCGAGTTTGCCAATCTTTTCCAGTTTTTGGACGCCAAATGCATATACCAGCGCCGAAATCAGGAATGCCCCGGCAGACACGCCGACCAGGTAAATGTATGCGGCGACCCACAGCCCCCACGGAACGTAACTGCCGTAACTAACATTGATATGCCCATTCGCGACACGGTCGTACAAGCCAAACGCGCCTACGACAAATCCGACAATCGCGATGAGCCAGAGAAGTCTTTCAAACTTTTTCATCGTTAACTCCTTTAGATGAGTCTACTTGCTACACCAAATAATAAACCTTCGGCTCTGTTCCCATTTCTTCCTTGAGGCGCATCATATTGGGTGAAGCGCTTAATTCGGAAACGAGCGAGTCCGGGTCATTGGCGTCGCCAAAGTATGTGGCGCGGCCGATGCAAGTCGTCACGCACGCGGGCAGCATCCCCGCATCCAACCGATGCGCGCAGAACTGGCACTTGCGGGCGTTGCCGATGGGCGAATCGCCTTTGCTGCGATCCCATGATTCGCTGTACTCAAAGTTGGGCAGCGTTTCATACGATTCGAGTTGCGGCGTGTCGCTCGTGTAAAAGCGACCGGCATCGAACGTGCGCGCGGAATATGGGCAGGCGGTAATGCAGTAACGACAGCCGATGCACTCATCGTAATTGATCGCGACAATGCCATCGGGGCGCTTGAAAGTTGCGCTGACCGGGCAGACCGGCACGCAGGGCGGCTCATCGCACTGCATACATGGGCGCGGCAGGAATTTCATGCTCACGTTGGGATACGTGCCGATTTCTTCCATCAGCACCGGGCGATAGACTACTCCCGGCGGCAATTTGTTTTCGGCGACACAGGCAATGGTGCAGGCGGTGCAACCCACGCACTTGCGCAGGTCAATCACCATCACCCAGCGCCGCTCCGAGGCGGGTTTTTCCAGGGCGCGCTTCAGTTCCGCTGTCATGCGAACTAAAGCATCTTCTTTCGTCAGGTCGCTGGCTGGCGCGGCAGAAATTTGCACGCCATTCAGCGCTGGTGAAACCAACCCGGCGAATACCTCGGAAGCATACTTGTCTAACAAAGTTGCTTCGTTTGTCATTGTGCTTCTCCTTCATGATGGATTTGGATTCGGAACAATATTCGATAATTCCGTTGCTCTTACTTTATCGAATTCGCCCTTGCAGAGATAGCGGGAAACGCCTTACATTTTTTATTCCACCGTAAGGGAAAACCTTACGCGCGTATAACAACCAGCGCAGGCTATTGTGACATCTATCCTATTCATGGCTTAAGTTAGCACGAATCAAAACAACGGGCAAAATCACCCGTCGTCCGTTTTCTATTGGAACACAAAATCTGCGGATTGCGTTATTCCGCCGAAATCAAACCCTTTTTCAGCGCAAACCTAACCAACGCCGCGCGGCTGGAAAGGCCAAGTTTTTCCAGCCCGCGCATTCGGTAGGTATCCACCGTTTTAATGCTCAGATTTAACTGTTCGCCAATCTCCGCGCCGGTATAGCCCAAAACGACAAGCTTCAAGACAGTCTGTTCGCGTTCGCTCAAAGTTTCCCATGTGTCCCCCACTGCAACGGGTGTATCCATCAACATATCATCCAGCAAAACGCGTGTCATCGAAGGTTGTATGTAAACATCACCGCGCAACACTGCACGTACTGCTGACAGTAGTTCCTGGTCAGCAGCCTTTTTAAGAACATAGCCGCTTGCGCCCTGCTTGAGCGCCTGGCGCAGATATTGCGGGTCGTCATGCATCGTTAAAATAAGCACCCGCGCCGATGGAACAGATTTTCTCAACGCTGGCAGGGCATCCAATCCACCCAGACCGGGCATGGACAGGTCAAGCAGAATCAAGTCTGGGCTCAATTTGAGCGCCAGGTCAAGCGCTTCCAGGCCAGAGGATGCCTCGCCCACCACCTCCAAACCAGGCTGGTTTTCAAGCAACAGATGCAACCCGGCGCGTAACACAGCATGATCATCGGCAAGCAGAATACGGGTTGTCATGCGTTTTCTCCTTCAGTATACGGAATGGGAATTTGGATGAACAGACTCGTCCCGGAACCTGGCGCAGATTCGATGGTCATTTTTCCACTCAGCAGTTCGGCCCGTTCACGCATCCCAGCGACCCCCAGCCTGTCTACCGCCAAATCGGCAGGATCCAAGCCTTTACCATTATCCTCTACGACCGCCACAACTTCATTCGTACGGCGCTCCACCAATACCGAGACACTGCGCGCGTGTGCATGGCGGGACACATTGGTCAACGCCTCCTGAATAATGCGATACAGCGCCGTTTCAACATTTTCTGGCAATCTTTTACCACCCAAATGTACTACCGAGTCAACGGAGATCTGGCAGCGCTTCTGCCATTCATGCACCAACCGTTCAATCGCGGCGGGCAAACCCAGATCATCCAGCACAGTAGGGCGCAGTTGAAAGGCAATGTTATGTACATCCTCGAGTACCTGGCCGGTAATGGCGCGCAAATCTTGCGCCTGGACACGAACTTGCGCGTTATCACAAATCGTATCCATGTTTTTCAGGCCCACCATCAGCGATGTCAGGTTTTGGGCGGTGCTGTCGTGCAGTTCGCGGGAAATACGGCGGCGCTCATCTTCCTGTGCGGCAATAACGCCTTCAAGCAGTTGGCGGCGCAAAACTTCGCGCTCGCGGCGGATTTCATCGGAGCGGGCCAGCTCACTGGTCATGGCATTGAAGGCATCCGCCAGTTCACCAATTTCGTCATCTGCCCAACGGCGCACCCGCGGCGTGAAATCGCCCTGCGCAACAGCGCGAGTGGCCGCTACCAGCTCGGTAATCGGGCGCGAAACCAGATAAACCAAAAAAGCCGCCGCAATTAATCCGATAACCAGGACAAAAATCGTCGTAAGTAACACTTGCGAGGTGAGTATAAAAATATTTTTGGCAATGGCCGCCTCTGAAAGACCGATACGAGCGGTTCCGACGCGCCCATTGAAAATTGGCACTGCAATATCCCAAACCAACCCCTGACCGCTGTCAAATAATAGGGTGTGATGGTGTTGGGTGGGTTCCACCCAATTGGCGCTGGCAAGTCCAACCGGGAAACCCTCGCCAAAGGTGTGCGCGAGAATGTTGCCGTTTGGGTCAAGCACAAAGGCATAAATAACGTCCGGATTATTAGCCTGGGTTTCGACCAAGAGTTGACGCAGATCGTAGAAGTCGTTGACCAGGATTTCATCTGTAGCGCGGGCTGCCAGATCCCGAGTGATGGAAATGCCCCGGCTTTCCAACTGCTGATTCATCAGGCGTGTCACAGATGCGCGCATTTGCAACGCCAGGGTCACGCTGAGCATCAGGGTGCCAATGATCACAATCCCCATTATTTTAACCCGCACGCTGACTGCGCCAATGACTATCCATATACGCGCAAGTAAATTTTCGCCGTAAGACTTTGTCATGGGTTTTTACTCAAATTGACCGCCGATTCAATTTCTTTGGCGCTCTGATAGTTGTCATCGCTGCTGGTGATAAAACCATCATAATCTAACACTTGCAAGGCAATCAGACCATCTGAATCCAGATTCATATTGAGCAGGATTTCGGTCAACACTGCGCGTAACTGCGGACGAATAGATGGGCTAACCACTACCGGCGGAATGCCAAAAGCGGGCGAGGTGTGAATCACGCGGATTTTTTGCATCAGCGCCGGGTCGCGTTTAAGAGCAAAATCCAGCACGAGGCTGTCTACCGAAGCGGCGTCCGCCTGGCCTTCGGCAACGGCGTAGATGGCTTTATCGTGACTATAAGTAAAAAAAAATCGGCTGAAAAATGACTCAGGTACAACGCCCATTTGTTGCAGAAGATAGGCAGGATAAATGCGCCCGCTGAACGAAGTTGGATCGGTAAAAGCGAACACTTTGCCCTGCAAGTCAGCCACTTCACTGATGGAACTTTTGGTTGCCACAATAATTTCGGCACTGTAAGTGGTTTTTCCGTTGACTTGCGGTACAACCAGCAGTTCCAGCCCAAATTGCTCATGCCCCAACAAGTAAGAACTAGTACAAACAAAAGCCAGATCCACATCGCCGGTGCGCAACAAGTCGTTAACCTCCGCATAGGTGCGGCGTTGGACACGCTCGATCGGACGGCCAAGTTTAGCGCTGAGATAATCCAGTAGCGGCGCATAACTCTCCGCCGAACCTTGTGGCGAAAATACCGCAGCAATCGCGACCCGCAAAAGCTCGACTTCTGTATCCGCAGATGTGGGAAGTGGTTGGAGATTGGTTAAATCAATGGAAGGTACCGCTGTGGTATCACGAATTTGTGAGCAGGCAGACACTAGAAAAGCAACGATAAAACAAAATAGTACTCGGTGCATTTTTTTCTCCTTGAGTCTTTTTTACTTTATCGAGTTTCGATATATTTGTACAGTGGCACTTGGCAGGATTTCACCTGATGAATGAGGGGAGTTTATAAGCGCATCTGGTGATGTGGTGTACCAAATCACGCCTTCCACAGGACGAAATTTGGTAACACCAGCGATAGTCAAAGCCACATCAGCTAATAAATCTATCAAAATGACTAACAGATTTGTTTGTCATTTTCCAGCTTTTTTATGATTTCCTTCGTGTATAATGTATTAGTGTTATGCTGTAAAGTTTTTCATGCCTGCCATCTGTTCGGCTGGCATCACGATGACCCCATGTTTACCGCGTTTCTGATAAGCCGCCGGGTTGAGTTCGTCAAAGTTTTATCCAGACGTCATCGTAAATGGTGGGGTAAATCCGTGGCATTTCTCCGGAAAGACAGGCAGAATTAGGCCAAGGTGAGTTTTGTTAATTGTTAATAATGTACTCGTCAAACGCACTTTTCAAACATCTGTGCCGTCGTCACGGGCGGAATGATGAAACCTTTCCCCTCTTGTCTGGCAAGAAGGTCGTTGCGCTTCGTCCATCAATATTTTGTTCTGCGTTCTATATAGCGAGGGTGTAAACATGCAAAAAAAATGGTCAAACAAAATCGTATCCGTTCTTTTGAGCGTTCTGTTGGCGCTGGTCATTATGCCCGTGGCACCGGTTTTTGCCGCAGGCACTATCACCAGCACCGCCACCGGAGGCGCATGGAGTGTTGGCAGCACCTGGCTTGGCGGAATTGTGCCTGGCATCGGCGATTCAGTGATCATTGCGACTGGGGCTACCGTAACGTTGGATAGCGCGACAATGGTGGCCGGTTCACTGACCATCCAAAGCGGCGCAACATTAGACACCACCAGCACTAATTATGCTCTGGTGGTGAGTAGCAGCTTTTCAAACAGCGGCACGCTCGAAGCCAACGCTTCCACCATAACCATCAGCGGCGCATTTACGATGGATGCAGGCGCATTTAATGGCGCTACGAGCACGTTAAATCTAAACGGCGCGGTGACGAAAACTGGTGGAACATTCACGCCGGGTTCTGTTAACTACGGCGCAACTGGGGATCAGACCGTCATCGGTAACGTAACTTACGTCACCTTGGCGACCAGTGGCAGCGGGAACAAGACCACTGGCGGAAACACGACAATTAGCGGCACCCTGACAGTTGGTTCTGGCACAACCTTTACCGTTAGCACATTTAGCATCGCCGTAACTGGCGCTACCACTGTCAACGGCACCCTGACACACACCAGCGCGACGGGCATGCCAAAGACCTACAGCGGCAATGTCACAATCAATAGCGGAGGCGTCTGGAATGACAGCGCTGCTACGATAGCGATTTCGTTTGGTGGAAATTTTCAGAACGATGGAACTTTGAATGCCGGAACGGGGATACATACTTTTAGCGGCGCAAGCAAGACATTCAGCGGAACGAATCCAATCTCAATTCCAAATGTTACGATCACTGGGGCACACACCAATACTGGTACGCTCATAGCTGGGACCCTCACCGTCAACGGAGTGACCCTCACCAACAATGGGACGCTTACGGTAGGCACAACACTCACCGGTACTGGTGGATTAATCCAGGGTACGGGCGCCACACTCAATATCGGCGGATCTTCAAGTATCGCAACATTGACAGCCAGCGCCAGCCCCAACACAGTGAATTACAACAAAACCGGCGGGCAGACCGTGAATGCATCCACCACTACCTACCATCATCTCATCCTTAGTGGCAGCGGCGCTAAAAATCTAACGAACGTGACGACGATCAATGGTGATCTGACTCTCAGTACCGTCACGCCAGGAAGCACGACAACTACAGCGGTCATCGCCGCCGCTTTCACGATCAACGGTAATCTTAACATTGGCGCAAGCACACTCTTTACGGTCGGCGCATTTAACATCACTGTAACCGGCGCTGCTGTTGTCAGCGGCACATTGACGCACAACAACACGGCGGGCGCAAAAACCTACACCGGGGACATCACGATCAACAGCGGAGGTGTCTGGAATGAGACCGTTGCCGCATTGATTTCGTTTGGCGGAAATTTGCAAAATGACGGAGTTTGGACTGCTGGCGCGGGAATGCACACCTTCAGCGGCGCAGGCAAGACATTCAGCGGGACGAGTGCAATCTCAATTCCCAATATGACGATTACCGGGGCATACACCAACAATGGCACGCTCACGGTGAGTACAACCTTATTGGGCGCAGGTTCCTTGTCTCAAGGCGCAAGCGGAACACTTAACCTTGGCGCCTCAGCGGACAATTTCACTCTGTCAACATTGGATGCCAGTACATCTGGCAATACGGTCAATTACAACGGCGCCGCCCAAACCGTCAAAGCCACTCCCTATCATCATCTCACGCTCAGCGGCAGCGGCGTCAAAACCTTGACGGGTTTGACGACTGTCAACGGTGATCTGACTTTTGCCGGAACAACGGCCAGCGCGACCACCACGAACACTCTTGCCGTTGGCGGCAATTTGAGCCTTACGGGAACCGGAATTAACACAGTCACGACGGGAGCCGCGCTCACCATTGGTGGTAATTTCAACATTACTGGTACAGGCGCAACTACTTTTACAGTTGGCGCATTTCCCATCACTGTAACCGGCGCCACCACCATTAGCGGCCTCAACACCTCTGTCAACAGCACACTACTTCATACCGCTGGCGCCACGCCAGTCTACACTGGGCTGGTTACCATTAGCCCAAACGGCATCTGGGATAATTCTGCCAACGTCAATATTAACTTGCGCGGCGGTCTTGCCAATAACAGCGCCGAAACTTTCAGCGCCGGTACTGGCGTTTACACCTTCGATACCAACGCTCAAGCAATCGGCGGGATGAATCCAATTTCCATCCCCAATATCACCGTTACCGGGGTAACGGTCACTAATAATGGCACGCTCAGTGTGGGTACTGCGCTTAGTGGTACGGGGGGCTTGACCCAGGGCGCGGACGACACACTCAACATCGGCGGAACTTCAGGCATCTCAACATTGACCGCCAGCGCCAGCGGCAACACCGTCAATTACAATGGTGCTGCCCAAACCGTCGTAGCCACTCCCTATCATCATCTCACGTTCAGTGGGAGCGGCGCCAAAACCTTGACGGGTTTGACAACGGTAAATGGAAATTTAACTCTCAGCGGAACAGCAAGCGCGACCACTGCGGCCAATTTAACCATCGGCGGCGCTTTGGCGATAGGCCCTGGTACAGCCTTCACGGTTGGCGCCTTTGATATCACTGTGGCCGGAGCTACCACCCTGAGCGGCACCAGTACATTGACTCATAACAGTTCGACAGGCGCAAAAACCTATAGCGGGGATGTCATAATTAACAGCGGCAGTACCTGGTTTGATAATGCTGCTGTGATTGCGGTTTCATTTGGCGGAAATTTTCAGAATAGCGGAATTTTGAACGCTGGTACGGGGGTGCATACCTTTACCGGCACAGGCAAGCTATTCAGTGGAACAATTTCAATTCCAAACATTGCAATTAGTGGATCTTACACAAACAACGGGACGCTAACTGTTGGAACGGCCTTATCAGGCGCAGGTTCTTTGACTCAGGGCACATCGAGCTCCAAACTCAACATCGGCGGATCGTCAAGTATCGTAACATTGACAGCCAGCGCCAGCGGTAACACAGTCACATACAATATGCCGGGCGCCCAGACGATCAGAGCCATTCCCTATTATCATCTTACGACAGGCGGTAGCAGCACCAAGACGCTCGACGGAAACGTGACAGTAAATGGAGCCTTGGCAATTGGTTCCGGCACAACACTGGATGTTTCTGCATCTAACTATGCAATAAATGTTGTGGGCAACTGGACGAATAGTGGAACTTTCGCGCCGCAATCGGGTACTGTCACCTTGCAAGGCAGCGCAACGCAGAGCATGAATGGAACATCATCCTTCAACAACCTGACCATCAACAATTCAGCCGGAGTGACGCTTTCCAGCGATGAAACTGTGAACGGCGTACTCACACTTACCAACGGTAAGATCACTACCGGTTTCAGGTCGCTCATTATCGGAACAACTGGCTCGGTCACAGGAGCAAATGCGACAAAGTATGTTTTCGGCAGGGTACAGAAAAATTTCGCAACCGGAGCGCAATCCTTTACGTTTGATATTGGCGATGCTACAAACTATATGCCGGTGACTCTCGCTTTTGCCAGTGTTAGCACGAGTAGCGGCGGTGTCACCGTGAGTACGACTGCGGGTGAGCATCCTAACATTGCCACTTCAGGGATTGAGTCAACCAAAGACGTCAATCGGTATTGGACATTGGCCTCCGCCGGCACTTTTGCATTTACGGGGACCTACGATGCAATCTTCAGATTTACGTCTGGCGACCTGGATGGCGGAGCCAATTTCAATAACTTTATTGTAAAAAGAAATATCAATTCATCAACATGGAACCTTGAGACAATCGGAACCCTGACCGCAACCAGCGCTCAGGCCACTGGTATTGCTTCTCTGGGCAGTTTTGCCATTGGCGAGCCAGATACGACCGCGCCAACCGTGGTGAATGTAACTTCGACCACAGCGGATGGTGCATACAAGGCCGGGGCTACAATAGCGGTTACAGTCACTTTCAGCGAGCTGGTAAAGGTTACCGGAACACCACAGTTGACACTTGAGACTGGCACAACCGACCGGACCGCAAATTATGCCGGCGGGAATGGATCCGTCACCCTGATTTTTAATTACGTTGTCCAGGCCGGCGACACATCCAGCGATCTGGATTATGTGAACACGACTGCTCTGGCTCTAAACGGTGGAACGATCAATGATCCAGGGGCCAACGCTGCTGTATTGACCCTTCCGACTCCAGGAACAACCGGCTCGCTTGGACTTAATAAGGCGATTATGATTGACACAACTGCTCCGACAGTGACCAACGTAGATTCAAGTAACGCAGACGGTTCTTACACAACCGGGAATACGATAGCGGTCACAGTGACCTTCAGCGAACCAGTTAACGTTACCGGCACGCCGACATTGATGCTTGAGACTGGCACAACAGACCGGACCGCAAGCTATGTCAGCGGCAGTGGCACAGGCACCCTGACCTTCGAGTACACAGTGCAGGCGGGTGACGCGTCCAGCGATCTGGATTATGTTGACTCGGCGTCACTGACCTTGAACGGTGGAACGATCAATGATCCAGGGGCCAACGCTGCTGTATTGACCCTTCCGACTCCAGGAACAACCGGCTCGCTTGGATTTAATCGGGCAATTGTGATTGACACAACTGCTGCTGCGGTGACCAACGTAGATTCAAGTAACGCAGACGGTTCTTACACAACCGGGAATACGATAGCGGTCACAGTGACCTTCAGCGAACCAGTTAACGTTACCGGCACGCCGACATTGATGCTTGAGACTGGCACAACAGACCGGACCGCAAGCTATGTCAGCGGCAGTGGCACAGGCACCCTGACCTTCGAGTACACAGTGCAGGCGGGTGACGCGTCCAGCGATCTGGATTATGTTGACTCGGCGTCACTGACCTTGAACGGTGGAACGATCAATGATCCAGGGGCCAACGCTGCTGTATTGACCCTTCCGACTCCAGGAACAACCGGCTCGCTTGGACTTAATAAGGCGATTATGATTGACACAACTGCTCCGACAGTGACCAACGTAGATTCAAGTAACGCAGACGGTTCTTACACAACCGGGAATACGATAGCGGTCACAGTGACCTTCAGCGAACCAGTTAACGTTACCGGCACGCCGACATTGATGCTTGAGACTGGCGCAACAGACCGGACCGCAAGTTATGTCAGCGGCAGTGGCACAGGCACCCTGACCTTCGAGTACACGGTGCAGGCGGGTGACGCGTCCAGCGATCTGGATTATGTTGACTCGGCGTCACTGACCTTGAACGGCGGTACGATCAAAGACGCAACGGCCAACGATGCCGCGTTGACCCTTCCGACTCCA
>MNXJ01000066.1 GCA_001872455.1 Anaerolineae bacterium CG2_30_57_67
CCCGCGCAAATCGCAGATTTGCGCCACCGTTGGCTGCCCATTTTGCCAATCTTTTGGACGGGTTCTTATCTGTTCAGCGCCTATCAAACGGCTCTAAAATTTCAATTTTCCGGTTTCTGCGGCGCAACCGCGACATATATATCGCGCCACTGGTTCTTGTTGCGTAACATCAGTTATTAAGAGTAAACAACAATCATCAACGCGAATTTCTCAAAAAATCTTCGCTAAATTTGCGTCATTCGCGTTAATTCAGTTGAGAAACTCCATCGCTTGCGAATTTACCTCCAATAGATTTTCATCTACTGATGTGGCGATTATAAACGGATTTTCTTTCACTACCCGCGCGTCATGTGTTCCGTTCTAATTCAACCTGAATAGGAAACTATGACCGCTCTTTTTGCTGCGGTTTTGTCATTGCATCGCAGAATTTGAGAAACAAAAGGTTCTCTGCGAATTTCTGTGGTGAATCCCAAGATTTTGGGCGATGTAATGTGAGGATTAACTACTGAAGCGGCAGGTTGTAGTAGTTGTAAACGGCTTGTGAAATGAGCGCAATCATGCCGGAGACGGGCTCCCAGACGGCTTGAACAGGGTGGTAAGCGTAGATGACGAACACATAATTTCCGCCGGGGGTGTAGACGATGGCAGCATCGGAGATGTTTTTAATGATGCCATCCGCGCCGCTAATCCAGCCGTGTTTATGAGCAATTTGTGTGCCCTCGGGGATTCCGGCTTCAATCAGAACGCCAATACGGTCACGTTTCAGGTAGTCAATCATTTGCTGGCAGGCGGCCTGCGTGATTTTGCCGGGGAAGGCGGCGACCAGTGCGCCGCCGCCGGTTTGTGAGCACTGGTAAATATCGGCCAGCAGCGCGCCGATGTCGGATGGCGTGGTCTGGTTGTAGACGTCTGGGCTGGTGACGACATCGCTCCGTTGGTTGGCGGGGGTAACGAAGCGGTCGAGCAGTGGCGCGCCGTCGTAAAAATATCCAGCGATGAAGGTGTTTTCCAGCCCGAGGGTTTTCATTTCGTCGCTGACGACCAGCGGCCCGCGCGCGTCGCCGATGCGGTTCATCAGCGCGTCGGTGGCTGGGTTTTCGGATTTGGTAATCATCTCCAGCACCAGAGCGTCCACATTTTTGTCGGGTATCGGGCCGAGGTTTTTCATCACCGAGACGAGCACCGGAATTTTGATGGTGCTGGAGGCTGTGAAGGGAATATCAGGCTGTACGCCGATTTCTTTGTTTTGGTCGTAACCAAAGTGTAGTTCCTGCCCGTTTTGCAGGTCAAGCATGTAAACGCCCAGCACGCCGTCAAAGGGCGTCAGGTCGGTAATCTGTTCAATCAAAATTTCGAGATTGTCAAGCGAAGGCCGCGCTGGGCTGGTGCGTTGAGATGTGAGCGCAACGATGCGGCTGGATGGCGATCGCAAAGCGTCTTCAATCAGCGTTACAGCGCGTTCTATATCCAATTCCTGCCCAACGGCGCCGGGCGCAAAACCGGTTTGGCCGGGAATGGGCATGGCCGAGACGGCAGGTTGGTCGTAGCGCGGCGAAATTTCGGTTTGCAGGTAAACGCGCAGGCGTTCCTGTGAAAAATTTGCAATCAGCGGAATATTGGCGCTGGCGGTGTCGCGGTTCCACAGGTAATCCCAAAAACCGCTCCAAAAGTCGCTGCCGGTGCGCTGTAAATCTGCCGCCGCCAGCATCGATTCGGTGTTGATTTGGAAGCCAATCGTAGCGGGTTCCAGGTGGATGATGGCCCCGGTGTACTGAATCTCAATTGGCGAGGTATACGCCTGCAAAAGGCGTTGCGCCGCGGCGGATGGTTCCAGCCCGCCAACCGGCACCCCGGCGATGGTCATGCCCAGCGGATAGTTGTTGCGGGCGCGGCTGTAGGCGGTTAGCTGGATGACCGTCAGCACTAGCGCGGCGGCGATGAAAACGAGCGAAGCCCAGCGTAAAATGAAAGACGAGTCGCGGGTGATTCTCACGGCGCTATTCCTGAACGGTCAGAATGTTGGCGGAAAGCAGAACCAGAGCAATCAAAACGGTATCCGCCAGAAAAAGGTGAACCAACTGCATCCAGGCGGGCGCCAACAGCAAAATATTGGTGACGCCCGCCGTCCATTGCACAAAAATTAATCCACTGAAAAGCAGGCTAAGCCGGCGAATGAGCGGGGTGTTGAACGTGTTGTGCGCGGCGCGCGCCAGGTAAAGCCCTAAAAGCCCAACCAAAATGGCGATGATGGGGTGAATCACGCGCAGGTTGATGAGAAAATTGGCCTGCGGGTCGCTCATTTGCTCCAGGCTGTGGGCGATGGAGGTGGACGGGAAAAGCGTGTCGCCTAGCGCGGTGATGGCGCCGCTCGTGCCAATCAGCGCCACGCCCGTCAGCCCGGCGGCGATCAGCAGCGGCCACCAGCCTTTGTTTTTCAGGGTGATGGATTTCCCGCCCGAAGCCCACCAGGCCGTCAGCGTCAGCCAACCGACCAGAATGAAGGTGTTCAGCAGGTGAATCGCCACTGCCGCCGCGCGCGCCGCCGAAGAGTTGTCTTCCACCAATTTGAAGAGCACCAGCCCCGCGCCGAGCAGGGCTTCAATCAAAATGAAAGCCGCCGCCCCGACGGCGCTTTTGCGCGCGAGATGGCCTTTGGGCAGCCAGCGGAAGGCGCCAATCAGCAAAATCAGTACCAAAATCAGCGCCGCGCCGCTCATCATGCGGTGCGTAAATTCGATGACGGTCTGGATGGTTTGCGGTTGCAGGATGATGGCGCCGTTGCAGGTCGGCCAGTGACTTCCACAGCCCGCGCCAGAGCCGCTGGCGCGCACCAGCGCGCCCCATAAAATAACGAGTAAATTCCAAAACAAAACAAACCAGGAAAATTTAGCGTAACGTGTTAGTTTCATAGTGAAAGATGAAAAGTGGAAAGTAGGAAATAAAAGGTGGTAAGGGAGTATAACATGCCATCTTCGTTCTTCCGGTATAATCAGCCTATGTCTGTCTTTGACAAAAAGCACATTCTTTTGGGCGTCAGCGGCTCCATCGCCGCCTACAAAGCCGCAGATTTGGCCTCCAATCTGACGCAACAGGGTGCTCAAGTAGATGTGATTCTCACCCCTGGCGCAGAAAAATTTATCACCCCGCTCACCTTTTCCTCCGTCACAGGCCGTTCAGCCTTCACCGATTCTGCCCTGTGGGGCGGACAGGCACACGTTCTACACGTTGGCTTGGCGCATCAGGCTGATTTGATGTTGGTTGCCCCCTGCACCGCCAACACGCTCGCCAAACTGGCGCATGGGCTGGCGGATAATTTACTCGCCATCACCGCTCTGGCGCTCGGAAATAAACCTTTGTGCATCGCCCCGGCCATGGATGTCGGTATGTATGCTCATCCTGCAACGCAGGAAAACGTTCGTATTTTGCGGGAACGCGGTACGATTTTTTTCGGTCCCGCAGAAGGACGTATGGCCTCCGGTCTGGCCGGCCTCGGACGCATGATGGAACCCGCCGAAATTCTCGCCCGCTTGCGCCTGATTTTGGGGCGCAACGGATTGCTGGCTGGCCGTCACCTGCTTATTACCGCCGGTGGAACGCAAGAACCGATTGACCCGGTACGTTATCTCACCAACCGCTCTTCGGGCAGACAAGGTTACGCCCTGGCGCAAGTTGCCCTCGACTGGGGCGCACAAGTCACACTGATCACCCACCCAACCGCCTTAACCGCTCCGATTGGCGCGCAGGTGGTCGAAGTTCGCACCGCACAAGAGATGCTCGACGCCGTCCTTGCGGCCCTCCCCGAAGCAAACGCTCTCATCATGGCCGCCGCCGTCGCCGATTTTCAGGTAAAAACTCCCGCGCGGGATAAACTCAAAAAACGCGATGGCGTTCCCCATATCGAACTCATTCCCGCGCCCGACATTCTGGCGATGGTTGCCAGCTGCCGCGCCAGCCTGCCCCGGCTCAAATCCGTCGTCGGCTTCGCCGCCGAAAGCCGCGACCTGCTCGAAAACGCCGCCGCCAAACTATCCGCCAAAAAATTGGATTTTATTGCCGCCAATGATATTTCGGCCAGTGATGCTGGCTTTGCGGTGGCAACCAACCGAATCGCCTTGCTTTTTGCTGATGGGCGGCGTGAATCCCTGCCGCTGCTGACCAAAATTGAGGCCGCTGAAACCATTTTATTGCGCGTGGCAACATTTCTGGAGTCCTGATGCGTATTCTGATAATTTCTGATATTCATGCCAATCTGACTGCCCTGAATGCCGTCCTGGCCGACGCCGGCGACGTAGATGAAACCTGGTGCCTGGGCGACGTAATTGGCTACGGCCCTGACCCCAACCCGGTTGTTGAGCGTATTCACGCCATAGCCGGCCTGACCTGCCTGCTGGGCAATCATGATGTAGCCGTGCTGGGGCAGATGGACGACGCCGTCTTCAACGCTGATGCTCGCAAATCGTTGCTTTGGCAGAAACAAAATCTTACCGGTAACAATATCTCTTACCTGTCTGGCCTGCCCCAGGAAGCCATTACCCACGGCAATGTGACTCTGGTACACGGCAGTCCGCGCGACCCGGTTTGGGAGTATATTCTCAATACGTTGGTTGCCCGGCTTAATTTTGAGAGTTTTGATACCTCGTTCTGCTTCGTCGGTCATTCTCACATTCAATGTTTGTTTCAGATGGATGTAAAACGTGACCGTGTTTCGCTGGAAGTTCCCAAGCCTGGCAACGCGCTGAAACTGACAGGCCGCGCCATTCTCAACCCCGGTTCTGTCGGCCAACCGCGTGACCGTGACCCGCGCGCAGCTTACGCCATCTTTGACCCCCAGGCCGTCACCTGGGAGCCGCGCCGGGTGGAATATGACATTGCCAGCGTGCAAAAACGTATCCGCGCCGCTGGCTTGCCAGAAAAACATGCCGTGCGTCTGGCGGAAGGCTGGTAATTGCGTAGCGCAGGCATAAGCCTGCGCTATATTTTAGGGAACCTGTTGGACATTTTCAGCGTCTGATAGAGGAGCCTGCCCGCCGAAAGGAAAATCTCATGAAACAAATCTCGTTCTCCCTGATTGCTTTGACTCTGATCATCATCGCTTGCGCTTCCACGCCGGAATCATTTCGCATAAGCCAGGGGGCAGATGCACCTCAGACTGTGCCCTCCGCGCCGGAGATGGATTTGGCGGCTGGCAGCGCCGTTGCCAACAGCGCCCCACAATCTGTTGAGCGCATGGTTATCCAAAACGCAAATCTCACGCTGACAGTTGCTGACCCGCAGACCAGCCTGACTGAAATTGATAATCTGGCAAAAACCCTGGGCGGCTATGTTGTTTCCACCAACCTTTATGAAACGTACCTGGAAAACGGCGGAAAATCCCCGCGCGCCGAGATTGTGGTACGCGTGCCGCAAGAAAATCTGGACGAAGCCCTGGCGCAAATCAAACATAACGCTGTCGAAGTCACCGCCGAAAGCCGCACCGGTCAGGACGTCACCAGCGAATATACCGATCTGGCCTCGCGCCTGCGCAACCTGGAAAACGCCGAGAAACAACTGACGCAAATCATGAATCAAGCCACCACAGCAGATGAAACGCTGAATGTTTTCAACCAACTAACCGCCATCCGCGAACAAATTGAAGTTATCAAAGGGCAGATGCAGTATTACGAACAATCGGTGGCGTTATCGGCCATCAACATCAGCCTGATTGCCGAGGCCAGTGTTCAGCCGTTGGAATTTGGCGGCTGGCGTCCTCAAGGCACCGCCCGTGATGCGCTTCAGACGCTGATTAACTTCTTGAAAGGCTTTGGCGATTTCCTAATCTTTTTGGTTATTCTCATCATCCCCGCCGGGGCATTGATATTCGGACTGCTGGCGCTACTCTGGCGCGGATTCCGCTGGCTATGGCGTAAATTCTTTCCCAAGAAAGCGGTTCCAGAAAAACTGATTGCGCAATAAAGTACCCCAAAGGAACTGCCCACTTTATCAAAAAATGGGTAGTGGTAAAGTCGTAGTGATTTATGATATATTTCAAGCATGATTGCAAAATTATATACATGTCGACATTGTGGTAGCGAAAATATTGTAAAAAACGGACACAGCGGTAGCGGCAACCCGCAATACAAGTGTAAAGATTGCGGTAAGTATGGCGTTCTGGAGCCAAGTCGCGGTTATACCGAAAAGCAAAGAGAACAAATCATCAACGCCTACTATGAACGTTCAAGTATGCGAGGTGTACAGCGTATCTTTGGCGTTAGTCGTCCAACGCTGGCGAAA
>MNXJ01000010.1 GCA_001872455.1 Anaerolineae bacterium CG2_30_57_67
ATTCTAGAGCCGTTTGATAGGCGCTGAACAGATAACCCGTCCAAAAGATTGGCAAAATGGGCAGCCAACGGTGGCGCAAATCTGCGATTTGCGCGGGCAAGTCGGAGACTTGCTCCACCTGCCCTGTTTTTCGGATAGACTCTAAAAATTGGCGTCAGCCAAATTTCAGCACGACATAAATGTCGTGCTACGGTGTATCGCGTAACATCAGTTATTGAAATGGCTGGTATCCGTTTTGACCACCAGTCTATCTCAAAACCAATCACGGAGTTTTCTTATGGAAGCCGAACTGCAATCATCCAATCGTACCAGTGCTCAACCCGCCCGATTTTTCGCCTCGATTCACGACGACATCGCCTCTGCTCTGCAGCGCGACCCGGCGGCGCGTTCGTGGCTGGAAATTGCCCTGCTCTACCCGGGGCTGCACGCCGTCTGGTTTCATCGCATCAGCCACTGGCTGTGGCTGCGCGGCGCAAAACTGCCGGGACGCTGGCTCTCGCAGTTGGCGCGCGGACTGACCGGCATCGAAATTCACCCCGGCGCGACGATTGGCCAGCGCCTGTTCATTGACCACGGCATGGGCGTTGTCATCGGCGAAACCGCCGAAGTGGGCGACGATGTGACGCTCTATCACGGCGTCACGCTGGGCGGCACCTCGCTCGACAAGGGCAAACGCCATCCCACCATCGGTGACCGGGTGACGATTGGCGCGGGCGCCAAAGTGCTGGGCAACATCACCATCGGCGCCGACAGCCGCATCGGCGCGAATGCGGTCGTCGTCAGACCCTCGCCCGAAAACTCGGTGGTGGTGGGCGTGCCGGGGCAAATCGTCCGGCGCTTGCATCTCCACCACGCCGGTGACGCCCCCGACTTGAATCACACCGCCCTGCCGGATGTTTTTGCCGTCGCCATCAAAGACCTGCTGGCGCGCGTGGACGAGCTGGAAGGCCGCGTGGCAGACCACTCTCACCCGCACGCCCTGCGCACCGAACAGGATGACGCCTGGGAAGGAATTGAATTCATGATTTAGGCCGAATTGCTGTAAAATATCCCCATGCCCACCCTGCGCGTCCCCGCCCTGCTGACATATTACCTCGACCAACACAGCCAACTGCCGCTGACGGGCGACACCGTCGCCGCCGCCCTGCGCGACCTGACCACGCGCCACCCCGCCATCGCCCCGCACCTGTTCGACAGCGCCGGAAACTTGCGCCGCCACATCAACCTGTTCGTCAACGCCGAAAACATCCGCAGCCTGAACGGGCTGCAAACACCGCTTGGCGAAAACGACATTCTCAAAATCGTCCCCTCCGTCACTGGCGGGTAAACCGGAAAGATGGATAACCGAGTAACCGGAAAACTGGACAACCGAAAAACCGGACACCAACATGCCCCTCACCCACGAAGAAATTCTGCGCTACTCGCGCCACCTGCTCATCCCCGAAGTCGGCCTGAACGGGCAGGAAAAACTCAAAGCCGCCTCCGCGCTGATTATCGGCACGGGCGGCCTCGGCTCGCCGGTTTCGCTCTATTTGGCGGCGGCGGGCGTCGGACGCATCGGCCTGGTGGACTACGACAGCGTCGATTCTAGCAATCTTCAGCGCCAAATCGTACACGGCAGCAGCACAGTGGGAAAACTGAAAGTGGAAAGTGCGCGGGCGCGCCTGCTCGATTTAAACCCCGGCATTCAGGTGGACACCTACAACGTCCCCTTCACCGCCGCCAACGCGCTGGAAATCGCCGCGCCCTACGACATCCTGATTGACGGCACCGACAACTTCCCCACCCGCTACCTGACCAACGACGTGGCCGTTTTGCTCGGCAAAGCGCTGGTGTACGGCTCCATCTACCGCTTCGACGGGCAGGCCAGCGTCTTCGACGCGCGGCGCGGCCCGTGCTACCGCTGTCTCTTCCCCGAACCGCCCCCGCCCGGCCTGGTGCCAACCTGCGCCGAAGGCGGCGTGCTCGGCATTTTGCCCGGCACCATCGGCACCATCCAGGCCACCGAAGCGCTCAAACTCATCCTCGGCATCGGCGATGCGCTTATCGGACGGCTGCTGCTCTACAACGCGCTGGACATGTCGTTTGATTTCGTTAACCTGCGCAAAAATCCGGCCTGCCGCATTTGCGGCGAAAACGCCGAAATTAAAGAATTGGTGGACTACGAGGCTTTTTGCGGCGTCCCCGGCCATGACCACGAAACCGGCACTGCCGGGGCTGAATGGGACCTGGTTGCGCCGGAACTTGCCCGGTGGTTAACGGGAGAAAATCCGCCCCTGCTGCTCGACGTGCGCGAACCGCACGAACTGGCAATTTCGGCCCTGCCGGGCGCGCTCAACATTCCCCTCGGCGCACTCGCCGCCCGCCTTTCTGAGCTGGATTCGGCGCGGGAGATGGTCGTCTTCTGCAAAGCCGGCACCCGCTCGGCGCGCGCGCTCGAACTGCTGGTCAGCGCCGGTTTCCAGCGGGTGAAAAACCTGCGCGGCGGCATCAACGCCTGGGCGCGGGAAGTGGATCTGAGTCTGCCAGTGTATTGAGAGAAACCATGAAACAAATTGGGGTTCTCGCCAGATTTGTGGAAAATCTGCAAAATAATCACCAGCGGAGATGCGATAACACATAAAGCAAAGCAATCCCGCTCATTTTGAGCGGGATTGCTTTTGAAAGATGATGGGGCGTGTAAATATTTGCTGATAAAATTGTGCCCCCAAGCGGACTCGAACCGCTGTTTGGGCCTTGAGAGGGCCCCGTCCTGGGCCACTAGACGATGGGGGCAAAGCGGGCTGTATTCTATCATTTGCCCGCTCAACCGTCAACGATAAAAACATGCACCTCGCCTGGACCATGTACCCCCAACGTCAGCACCATCTCAATATCTGCCGTACGGCTGGGGCCGCTGATGAGCGCCAGCGCTGAAGCCGTTTTAACTTGCGGCAAAGCCAGCGCCTCCTCCAGCGTAGTCACAATTTGCGCAGCCTGCACCACCACCAGATGAATTTCCGGCACAAGCGAAGCCGTTAGATAGAAATCCGCGCCTTCGTGGAGGAGAAGTGTGCCCGTTTCAGCGATGGCGCACAGTGCGCCGGTAATCCCTACCGTTATATCAGGCGCGGGCGAACGTTCCAACTGGATGCCTGCTTCCGCCATATCGGCCTGATTCAGGCTGGAGATTTTTTTCCAGGCCTGCGCGCGTGTGACGCCCCGCTCGCGCAAAAAAGCCACCAGGCGCGGCGTCAACTCGTTGGCATGGAGAATGCTTACTTGTGCGCTCAAGGTTTCTAATTCGGCGGTAAAACGCTTGATAAGTTCCGATTGTGCGATTATTCGGTTATCCGGTTGAACAGTTATTTGGTTGGACGGCTGGACAGTTGGGCGGTTATCGGGTTGAACAGGAATTTCGCATACCCGTCTACTTACTTCTTGTTTTCTGGTTTCCTGTTTTCCCATTTCCTTCCAGCGCTCACGAAACGATTTTGACGCCGGTTTGGGAAAGTCTTTGCTAAATCCCCAGCCGGTAAAGGCGGGCAAAGGCAAAAAGGCTGGGAACGGTGTCAGCGCCCAGCCAGCAATTTTTTGCGAAGCGGCAAACAGGCGCGGGCGGGCGGCGATTTGAGAAAATCCGCTCAGGCCGAGTTTTACGATCTTAGCCAGGCCCTGTCCCTCGACGAGATTTTCATTTCTACTCGGCATTTGCCCGGCGCGCACACGCAATAGCATTTTGGGCAGGTCAATCTCTACCGGGCAAGCATCCTTGCACGCTCCACACAGGCTGGAAATTTGCGCCAGTTGTACAAAATTTTCTCCCAGCAAACCTGGCGAGATGACTGAGCCGATTGGGCCGGGGTAGGGCGCAATTTCGCCGTTTGCGCCACGATAGGCGTGCCCGCCCATTTCGCGGAAAACCGGGCAGACGTTGAGACAGGCACCGCAGCGGATGCAGTAGAGCGATTCGCGCAAGGGTGATTCACGTAAGGTGGAACGCCCATTATCTAAAATGATGACGTGGCGTGTTTGGCCGGTCAGTGGCTGATTGATAATTTGCGTGTAAACGCTCATCTTTTGTCCGGTAGCCGAGCGCGCCAGCAGGGAAAGCATCAGCGCCAGGTCGGTCAGGGTTGGAACCAGGCGCTCCATACCCATCAGCGCGACATGAATTTTTGGTAAAGTGGTGACCATGCGCCCGTTGCCCTCGTTGGTGACGATGCAGAGCGAGCCGCTTTCGGCAACGCCAAAATTGACGCCGCTCAGACCGATGTCGGCGGTCAGAAAGACCTCGCGCAAAACTTTGCGGGCAGTGTTGGTTAAGGTGGAAATTTCTTCGGTGTAGGGAATGCCCAGCTTTTCGTGAAAAAGTTGCCCGACCTGGCCGCGCCGCAGGTGAATGGCGGGAGCGATGAGGTGACTGGGCCGCTCGCCACGCAGTTGAATAATGAATTCACCCAAATCAGTTTCGACAACACGATGACCGGCGGCTTCAAGGGCAGGATTCAACTCAATTTCTTCGCTAATCATGCTTTTGGATTTGGCAAAGAGCAGCGTTTTTTCCGCCTGTTTTTGTCCGGCGGCAATCTCCAGCACGATTTGAAGCGCTTCGGCGGCATTGTGGGCGCGGTGAACGTTGATACCGTTGGTGCGCGCTTGCTGGCTGAACTGTTCCAGGTAGGCGTCAAGATGCTCAATAACTTCGGCGCGTACAGCGTGGGCGTGTACGCGGCGTTCGCGCCAATCGGGAAGTGATTCAAAGGCGCTGATGCGCCCCCGAACGCGGCGCTCGGCGTTGCTGGTGAGGGCGATTCGCAAACCTGGGTCTGCGATGGCTGCTTGAATGGCGGTGTGAAGCGGAACAGGTTTCATGGCGCTCCTGATAGAAAAGAAGAATGCTTGTATTTTACAGCAAATCAACGTTCGCATTTTCGGCCAGTCAGGAAAAAGACAAAAATTGGTAGTTCTTCAAACATGGCATTTTTTCGCAGCCCGAATGTAAACATCCGGGCTGCGTTCATGAAACTTGCACAGCAGACCAAACTCCGGCCAAGGGGAAACCACTGAAGGCGGCTTTATGATATTCACCCGTGAATTTATTTCCAAGCGAGCCCAAAAGGAGGAGAAATTGTTTCCACTCACATCAAACCCGTTGTGAGAAAAGTGCGCATAAAGCATGGATTTAAAGAAATATGTGCCGATTTGACAGAAAAACTTGAATTAAATAACGAAACGGAGTAATATGACCGCATGGAAAGCATAAACGTCATTCAAGGTTTGGACGCGCTGGATGAAGTGGACCACTTTATCGTCGCGGCTATGTGCAAGGATGGCCGCGCCACTTTCGCCGAAATCGCCCAGCATCTGAACGTTTCGCCGGGCATGATTAGGACGCGCTTCAACCACCTGCAAGAGATGGGCATTCTCAAAGTGGTGGCAGTCACCAATCCGCTGCGCATGGGCTACAAAACGATGGCGATGATTGGCATCCGCACCCAGGGCGACAAAATGCTACAGGTCGCCGACCAAATTTCAGCCTTTGACGAGGTCATTTACGCCATCGTCGTCAGCGGGCGCTACGACATCATCTGCGAGGTGGTTTGCCGCGACCACGCCCATTTGCTTCAATTTCTGACCGAAAAACTGTATACGGTGGATGGCGTGCGCGAATCCGAGTCGTTTATGCACCTGAAAATCGTCAAGGAAGTTTATTTTTAGGGAACAACAGCCAGACGGCTGATGTCAAACTAACCGCAAGGTTAAAAAACCCATAAGGAAAAGGATGTATGAAAGTATTACTGGTCGGTGTTGGCGGGGTGGGAGAAGCAATTGCCGCCATTGCAAAGGAACGTGCCTGGCTGGAGCAGATGGTTCTGGCCGATTACAACGTCCGGCGCGCCGAGGAAGTTGCCCGCAAAATGGGCGACGCCGCTCGCTTTCCGGTGGAATTCATTGACGCCTCCAAACAGGAAAATATCGAAGCGCTGGCGCGCAAATATCAGGTGGACCTGATTATGAACGCGGTGGACCCGATTTTCAACGAGAAGATTTTTGACGCCGCGTTTGCTGTCGGCGCAAAATACATGGATATGGCGATGACGCTTTCCGCGCCGCATCCGACGGACCCGTTTCATCAGCCGGGCGTCAAATTGGGCGATTATCAGTTCGCGCGCGCCAGCCAGTGGGAGGAAAAAGGCCTGCTGGCGCTGGTCGGCTGCGGCGTGGAGCCGGGCATGGCAGACGTTTTCGCCCGCTACGCGCAAGACCATCTGTTTGACGAAATCGAAGAAGTGGGCATCCGCGATGGCGCCAACATTCAAATTGCGGGCTATGAATTTGCGCCCAATTTTTCCATCTGGACGACGATTGAAGAATGCCTGAACCCGCCGATACTTTGGGAGGCCGAAAAAGGCTGGTTCACGACCGAGCCATTCTCCGAGCCGGAAATTTTCGACTTTCCCGAAATCGGCCCGGTGGAAGTGGTCAATGTGGAGCACGAGGAAGTCTTGCTCGTGCCGCGCTGGGTGAAAACCAAACGCGCCACCTTCAAGTATGGGCTGGGCGACCAGTTTATCGGCGTGTTAAAAACCCTGCACATGCTCGGCCTGGATAACAAGGAAAAAATCAACGTCAAAGGCGTGCAAGTTGCTCCGCGCGACGTGGTGGTTGCCTGCCTGCCCGACCCGGCGCATTTGGGCGAAAAAATGAGCGGAAAAACCTGCGCCGGAACCTGGGTCAAAGGCATCAAAAATGGCAAAGCGCGCCAGGTGTATCTCTACCAGGTGGCGGATAATGAACAGTGCATGAAGCGCTGGGGCTGTCAGGCGGTTGTGGCGCAGACGGCTTTCAGCGCGGTGATTGCCATGGATTTGCTGGAACATGGTCAGTGGGGCGGCGTGGGCGTGCTAGGCCCCGAAGCCTTCCCGCCCGACCCGTTCATGGCGAAAATGGCCGAATACGAATTTCCCTACGGCCTGAGAGAAATGTAAGTTTCGGCAAAAAATTTAGGAAATATGTAAAAAACATTCAAATATTTTTTCATAAATGTCGCTTTCGGAAAAGCAGATTTGCCTTTTTCTTCCGTCAACCATATAATCCCGGGCGCATCAAATGCGCAAGTTTTGTAGCGCGACATTGATGTCGCGCTATGGTTTTTCTTCTTCAGGAGGTTCTCATGCCCTACGGATACCACGGAAAAATTTTGCACGTTGATTTAACACGCGGCCAATTGACGGTGGAGACGCCGCCGGAAAGTTTCTACCGTACCTACATGGGCGGTTCGGCCATGGGCTTGTACTACATCCTGAAGGAAATGCCCGCGGGAGCGGATGCCCTTTCAGCGGAGAATGTGCTGACGATTTTTGCCAGCGTCACGACCGGCGCCAGCATCAGCGGGCAGAGCCGCGTCAACATGAACGCCAAATCCCCCCTCAGCGGGGCGATTGGCGACTCGCAGGGCGGCGGCTTCTTCCCGGCGGAGATGAAATTCTCCGGCTTCGACGGCCTCGTCGTGACCGGAAAATCGCCCAAACCGGTTTATCTCTGGCTGAAGGATGGCGCGGCAGAGTTGCACAATGCCTCGCACCTAGCTGGCAAAGTCACCGGCGAGGCCGAAGCGGCCCTGAAACAGGAATTGGGCGACGACAAAATCGAAGTCTTGCAGCACGGCCCGGCGGCAGAGAAGGGCGTCTTGTTCTCCAGCGCGCTCAGCATGGCGAATCGCAACAATGGGCGCACCGGCATGGGGCTGGTGATGGCTTCCAAAAATCTGAAGGCGGTGGTGGTGCGCGGCACGCAAAAACCCGCCGTGGCCGACGCCAAAGCGCTGACGGCGCTCAATCGCAGCGGCCCCAAGCTGCTGCCCGACAATGGCGACATGGTCGGGCTGGCGAAATATGGCACGGCCAGCGTGGTTAATCCGCAGCATAGCATGGGCACGCTGCCCACGCGCAATTACAACGAGGGCGCGTTTGAATTTGCCGAAGACATCAGCGGCGAAAAACTGTATGACGAGTATCTGCGCGGCGCGGCAGAAGGCAAACAGGACAAATTGGGGCGCGACACCTGTTATTCGTGCGTGGTGCGCTGCAAGCGCGTGGTGGAGTTGGAAGGCAAATATGCGGTGGACAAAAAATACGGCGGCCCGGAATACGAAACCATCGGCACGTTTGGCTCCTACTGCGGCGTGAAAGACCTGGCGGCCATCTCGCGCGCCAATCAGGTCTGCAATGAATACGGCGTGGACACCATCGCCGCGGGCGCAACCATCGCCTGGGCGATGGAATGTTTTGAAAAAGGCATCCTCACCCAAGATGACACCGGCGGCCTCGAACTGAAATTCGGCGACGCCGACGCCATGCTCGCCGTGTTGGAGCAAATCGTCACGGCCAGCACCGACTTTGGCCGCCTGCTCGGTCAGGGTTCGGAGCGCGCCGCCAAAGTCATTGGCCGGGGCGCCGACGAGTGTCTGATTACCTTCAAGGGCGCCGAAGCCCCGGCGCACATGCCGCAGGCCAAACGCTCGCTGGCGCTGATTTACGCCGTCAACCCCTTCGGCGCTGACCATCAATCCAGCGAACATGACTGGATGATTGAGGAGGGCATCGCCTCGGACTTGTACATGGGACGGTTGGCGCTGCTTGGCCTGCCGGAAACCCTCGCCCCGCTCAGCCTGGGCGCTGAAAAAGTGAAATTTGCCTACCTGACGGAAGTCTTCTACTCGATGCTCGACTCGCTCGAACTCTGCCAGTTTGTCTGGGGCCCGGCCTGGACGCTCTACGGCCCGGCGGAAACCGCGGCGATGGTCAACGCCGTCACCGGCTGGGACGTGACGGTGGATGAATTGATGGCCGTTGGCGCGCGCCGCCTGAATTTGATGCGCGTCTTCAACGCCCGCGAGGGATTCGACCGCCGGCAGGATAAACTTCCCAAGAAGTTCTTCCGCGCCCTGCAAGGCGAAGGCCCCACCGCCGGAATCGCCCTGACGCACGAGGAAATTGAATCTGCGCTGGATGACTATTATCGCCTGGCTGGGTTCACTTCGGATGGCAAACCCACCCGCGCGCGGCTGACCGAACTTGGCCTGGCCTGGGCGGCGGAGTTGGGGAACTAGAAGGAAACAAGGACACAACATGACAAGCCTCTACGACAAAAACTTCCCGCACATGTCCCCCGTCTGGTCGCGGATTTTCCCCATCGAGGCGGAACGCGCTGAGGGGAGTTACATCTACGCCACCGACGGACGCAAATATCTCGACTTCACCTGCGGCATCGGCGTCACCAACACCGGCCACTGTCACCCCAAAGTGGTCGAAGCCATTCGCCAGCAGGCCGGGCTGTTCATTCACGCCCAGGCCAACATCGTCATTCATCAGCCCATGTTGCAGATGATTGAGGAACTGCGCACGATTGTCCATCCTTCGATTGACGGCTTCTTTTTCAGCAACTCTGGCGCCGAGGCGGTGGAAGGCGCTGTCAAACTGGCGCGCTCCGCCACCGGGCGGCAGGCGGTCATCGTCTTTACGGGCAGTTTTCATGGCCGCACCGCGCAGACGATGATGCTGACCACCTCCAAAACCGGCTACAAGGGCAACGCGCAATATCTGCCGGGCGGGGTGTACGTCGCGCCGTTTCCGTATGCCTACAAATTGGGGCTGAGCGAAGAATCTGCCAGCCAGTACGCGCTCGATGCGCTGGATGAACTGCTCATCAGCCAGATTGCCCCGCACGATGTGGCCGCCATCCTCATTGAACCCGTTCTCGGTGAGGGCGGCTATGTCGTTCCCCCGGCTGCATTTCTGAAATCACTGCGCGAACTGTGCGACCGCACCGGCATCCTGCTGATTTTTGACGAGGTGCAAAGCGGTTTTGGCCGCACCGGAAAATGGTTTGCCCAGGAGCATTTCGGCGTCGTCCCCGACATTATGACTGCCGCCAAGGGAATTGCCAGCGGCCTGCCGCTTTCAGCAGTTTTCAGCCGCCTCGACCTGATGAAAAAATGGCCGACCGGCTCGCACGGCGGTACCTACGGCGGAAACGCCGTGGCGATGGCGGCGGGCGTGGCGACCATCCGCGCGATGAAGGAAGAAAAGATGCTGGAAAATGCCAACGCGCGCGGATTGCAACTGCAAACCGGCCTGCGCAAACTACAGGAAGAGTACCCGCAAATCGGCGATGTGCGCGGCCTGGGGCTGATGATTGGCTCCGAGTTCGAGGTGGATGGCAGCTACAAAAAAGCCAAAACGCTGGTGAAAAAGACGCTGCACGCCGCCGAGGAGCGCGGGCTGTTGCTGCTTTCGTGCGGAACATATGACTCGACCATCCGCTGGATTCCGCCGTTGAATGTGACCGAGGCCCAGGTGAACGATGCGCTGGCGATTTTTGGCGAGGCGCTGGCGGCGGGCTGAAGCCTTCCTGATGAGCAGGAAGCCCGCTTAAGCGGGCTTGTATGCGGCGAGGCAGGCCCGCACGTGGTGAAAAGGAAAAATTATTCATGGACAGAACCAAACTTGCATCGCTCCTCTGCTCTGAAGAAGAAAAATTTCACGCTGAACATCCCCGCTCCTACGCACTCTACCAGCGCGCGCGCCAATCACTGCCGGGCGGCGTGCCAATGCTGTGGATGATTCGCTGGGCGGGTTCCTTCCCTGTTTTCGTTAAAGAAGCCAAAGGCGCTCACTTTACCGACGTAGACGGCCACGACTACATTGACTTCTGCCTGGGCGATACCGGCGCCATGACCGGCCACGCTCCCGAAGCCACGCTCAACGCCATCCGTGAGCAGGCCGCCAAAGGCATCACCCTCATGCTGCCGTTTGAAGAAGCCATCAGCGTGGGCGAGGAACTTCAGCGCCGCTTTGGCCTGCCTTTCTGGCAATTCACCCTGACCGCCACCGACGCTAACCGTCACGCCCTGCGCATGGCGCGCATGATCACCAACCGTCCCAAAATCCTGATTTTTAATTATTGCTATCATGGCACGGTGGACGAAACCTTTGCCGTGCTGGACGAAGAAGGCACGCCCATCTCGCGCCCCAACAACATCGGCCCGCAGGTGGACCCGACTTACACCACCAAAGTCATTGAATTTAACGATGTCGCCGCGCTGGAGACGGTTCTCGCTGCCGGAGACGTGGCCGCCGTTTTGACGGAACCCGTCATGACGAACATCGGCATCATCCACCCGCAGCCGGGATTTCACGACGAATTGCGCCGCCTGACCCGCAAATTCGGCACGCTGCTGATTATTGACGAGACGCATACGATTTGTACTGGCCCGGGCGGATACACCGCCGCGCACGGGCTTCAGCCCGATTTTCTGACGGTCGGCAAGCCACTGGCAGGCGGCCTTCCGGCGGCGGTCTACGGCTTCACCGACGAAATTCTGCAGGCCTTCAACGCCCGGCTGAATGTGGACGATTCGGACGTGGGCGGCATCGGCGGCACGCTGGCCGGGAACGCCCTCTCCATCGCGGCCATGAAAGCCACGCTGGAGCAGGTTTTGACGCCCCAATTCTACGAAAAAGCCATCGCCCTGCAGGAAAAATTTACCGCCGGGGTTGAATCCGTCATTGCCGAGTTTGGCCTGCCCTGGATTGTCAAACGCCTCGGCACCCGCTCCGAATACTGGTTTCGTCCCACACCCCCGCGTAATGGCGGCGAAGCGGCGGCGGCCATCGACCACGAACTCGACCGCTACATGCACTTGTTCATGCTCAATCGCGGTATTTTGATGACTCCCTTTCACAACATGGCGCTGATTTCACCTGAAACCACGCAGGCCGATGTGGAGTATCACACCCGTGTTTTCCGCGAGGCCGTCCAGTCGCTGGTGTGACGCATAAGTACGCTTGCAAAACAACAACAGTCACCGGGTATAATCCGGTGACTGTTGTTGTTCGTGTGAGCCACCAAAGAGAGTCGAACTCTTGACCTGACGATTACGAATCGTCTGCTCTACCAACTGAGCTATGGTGGCGGCTACAGCGGACGCAGATTATAAAAGATTATCGAAGAATTCGCAAGCGCGGGTTAATCCATAAACACGCTGATCGGCTTTGGCTGTTACGGGCGCTTTCCAAGCACCACGGCAAGTTCCACCTTTTCCGAGCCGCGTAAAATTGTCAGCACCACCGTATCGCCAGCGCCCTTGTTGTTGACAAGATAGCGCATCATTTCGCTAAAATTTTTGATGGTGGTGCCATCAATGGCAATGATTAAATCACCACCTGATTTCAGCCCCTGAACGGCAGTATCCGTTGTGCCAGCCAACACGCCAGCCTTCTCCGCCGGGCTGCCGGGCTGCACGTCGGTGACGTAGACGCCGGTGGTCTGCGTCAGACCAAGCATCTCAATCTCAGCCAGCGGCAGATCATCCAGCGACGAAAGCCCCATGTACGGGTAATCATATTTGCCGGTAGCAATAATCGCAGGAATTACGCGCCGCACGATATTGGACGCAATCGCAAAGCCAATCCCTGAATTGACTGGTTCACCCACAGCATTGGCCGATTCGGTGCGAATGGCGCGGTTAACGCCAATCACAGCGCCATTTAGGTTGAAAAGTGGACCGCCCGAGTTACCGGGGTTGATGGCTGCGTCGGTCTGAATCAAATCTGCCGCCGAAAATTTCGCCCCACTGGGGCTATCGTGTTGCGAGGGTAGAGTTCGCCCCAGCGCGGAGACGATTCCCAGCGTCATTGTACCGCTCAGTCCAAATGGGTTACCAATCGCCACCACCTGTTGACCAACCTGCACCTGATACGAGTCGCCTAGAAGCAAAGGGTGTAATTCTTCAGCAGGGACATTCACTTTGATGACGGCCAGGTCCGAGTCCAAATCTACGCCAACCAATTTGCCATAGGCTTTGAAGCCGGATGGAAAATCCACTTCGATTTGTTTGGCGCCATCCACCACATGCTGATTAGTGACGATATGCCCATCAGTGTCGAAGACAAAACCTGACCCCTGACTGCCGCCGCTGGCCGTCGCAACCCGAATCGACACTACACCTGGGTAGACACGCGTATATAAGCCAACCAACGTCTCTTGCTGGCCGGTCAAATTGGGGATAGATACCGGCACAAGCGGGGTAACATCCAAAGCGGGCAATGCCGCTGAGACCAAAGCCGTCGGCTCGGGCGTACTGCCCACCAGCGGCGCCGCCGCCTGACACGCTAGCAAAGCCAGCGCCAAAACAAAAATTGCAACCGTTAAAGCGAAATAGCGTTTCATTGTTTTTGCTCCTGATAGGTAGCTAAAAAGTAACCGCCAAAAATTTTTTGCCGCTTACTTGCCTCTTGCCTGCTCCAATAAGGTCTTTTGCTCTGGCGAAAGCGAGCGCGGAATTTGCACCCGCACTTTCACATATAAATCGCCCTTTTGGTCAGGTTTTCGCACCTGCGGCATACCTCGCCCAGCCAGACGCATCATCTGCTCCGATTGGGTTCCGGCAGGGATGGTCAGACGAACGCGCCCCGCCAGTGTTTCTACTTCCGCTTCGCCGCCGAGTATGGCGGTAAAGATATCCACTGTGGCGCTGGTGTATAAATCATTTTCTTTGCGCTCAAAGCGCGCATCCGGCGCCACCTGAATTTTCAGGTAGACATCTGCGCCATTGGGGCCAGCTCTGGCGGCGCGCACCTTGGAGCCGGTCTTGACGCCCGCGGGGATGTTGACTTGCACCCGCCGCCCGCCGCCCTCCAACACACGCGCCGCGCCATCGTACGCTTCCTTGAGCGAAATTTGTGCGACATGCTCGCTGACAATCGGGCGCGAGGCGAACTCTGCCCCTGTGCCGCCAAAAATAGTCTGAAAGAAATCGGAAAAGCCGCCCGCGCCGCCGAACAAATCGTCAAAATTGACTTGTTGCTGGCCGCCACCAGCGGTGCGCCATTCATCCCAATTGAAACCACCCTGCGGCGCACCGCGTCCCTGCCAGTTGGTATAGGCCGAGCCCAGCTGGTCGTAACGCGCCCGTTTCTGCGGGTCTGAAAGCACCTGCGAAGCCTCGTTTATTTCCTTGAAGTGTTCTTCCGAGGCCTTGTCGCCAGGGTTGCGGTCGGGATGGTATTTCATTGCCAGTTTGCGGTATGCCGAGCGAATTTCGTCCGCGCTGGCCGAACGGCTGACACCCAAAACTTTGTAGTAATCTTTGTAGTCCATATTTTCATTCTATGCCGCTACGGGCGTTCCTGCAAGCCGCTGCGCGATAATTTAACGCAACTCTAATCCGTTGCGGGCAGTGGCGTTAGCTTTTGTCAGGGTTATTAAAGCGATTCCCCGGTAGATCGTGTGACCTGCCGGGGAATCTTTTGGGGGAGGGACACCACCGCGTGATTGCATGGGGGGATACGCAAACATTTGGTGGGCAACATTTGCATACCAGTAAAGGGGGGCGCAAATGTTATTAGAAATATAATACACCAATTTTTACCCAATTTATATTAAAAACTCATTAGAGTTTATCCTGGTCTGTGCTGAATATAGCCAGCCAGTCATCCAACTCGCGGGTGCTCATGGGTGTTTTCGATTCTCCCGCGGGCGGTCCGGCGTGCAGCGTCTGCTGCACCAGCGTGGAAAACTCTTCTGAGGTCAGCAGGGTGGCGTGCGCGGCGCGGGCGTTGGCCTGTACCATCCTGTCCGAGGAGACAACCACCCAGTTTTGGGCTTGTTTTCCCAGGGCGAGCAGTCTGTCACGGATGGCGTCATCGGCGATTTTTCCGTGGCGCACAAAATGGGCTTTGATCAAGCCAATTTGACGGAAGCCAGCCTGAAGCGGGGGAGCGCCATCGAAGTAGACTTCCAGCCTGGTTTTTCGACTCAGGCGCGCAAATTCATTCAGGCGTGCCAGCAATTCCATTTCGTCATCCAAGGCATCCAGCCGTAGGCCAATTTTGGGAATCAGGTTGTGACCATCAATCAGATAAGGCATAGGTGCATTATAAAAGAAAAGCTGGTCTTACGACCGGCTCTTTTTACGCCACAGCAACTTCTTTGGTGTTAATTTCAAAAGCAGGCGGGTTTTCAAGGTGTTTTTTGACGGCGCATAACTCTGCCGAGCGAATGAGCGATGGGCGATACTTTTCTGGGAAGCCAGGTGGAACTTGAATTTCCAGTTCCACCTTTTCGACCATGCCGCTCAATGGGTTGCTTTGTGTGTGTTGGATGATGCGAATTCCTTCGGTGGGCAAGCCGCGCTGTTTGCAGAAGCCGAGCACATAAATTCCGGCGCAGGTGCCGAGCGAAGCCAGAAAAACGCCAAAGGGCGTGGGCGCTGAGCCTTCGCCGCCGCCCATCGCAGGTTGGTCGGTGTGAACGGTGTAGGGGCCAAAATGCGCGTCCACGCGCGCGCCGCCGGGGAAGTCAATCAAAAGTTCCATTAGTTTTTCTCCTTTTCACAGGCTTTGATGTTCGGCGGCGTAAAAAGTTTCCATTTGTATTTTGGAATGATTATTGCCGGCGGATGATGGCGTCGCTCATTTTTGCCACGCGCGCCATCATTTCAACATCATGCACGCGGATAATGTCTGCGCCGCGTGCAATGCCGATGGCAACGGCAGCGGCGGTTCCCTCCGCGCGCTGGCCGGGCGGCAAATTGAGGGTGTAGCCGATGAAGGATTTGCGCGACGGCCCCAACAGAACCGGAAATCCCAGCGCGCGAATTTCGTCGAGGCGGTTGAGCAGTTGCAGGTTTTGCTCCACGGTTTTGCCAAAGCCAATGCCCGGGTCGAGGATGATTTTTTCATCGGTGATGCCCGCCTGGCGTGCCAACTCAACCGAAGCCATCAATTCGGCTGTGACCTCTGCCAGCAGGTCGGCGTATTCCACGCCAACGTAGCGTCCGCCAAGTTGCGCCTGCACCTGGGCGTTGTTGGCTTTGGAGCGGTTGTGCATGAGAATCACTGGCGCGTTGTAGCGGGTGACAATTTCGGCCAGGCGCGGGTCGGCGCGCAGGCCCCAAACATCGTTGACGATGTGTGCGCCTGCCTGTAGGGCGGCTTCGGCCACCTCGGATTTGTAGGTATCAATGGAAAGAATCGCCTGCGGGAATTGGTGTGCCAGTGCCCGGACGACGGGGATGACGCGCTCCAGTTCTGCCTCCACGCTGACAGTTTGCGCGCCGGGGCGGGTGGATTCGCCGCCGATATCAAGGATGTCGGCCCCGGCGGCGAGAAATCTGCCGGCTTGTTCGCTCGCCGGGGCAACCCAACCGCTTTCGGTGGCTGAGAAGAGACCGTCGCCCGAAAAACTGTCGGGGGTGATGTTGAGAATTCCCATCACATAGGTGCGTTGCCCCCAGGCCAGCGTTAATGAGCCAACCGTCAAGGGGCGCATTAAATCATCTGCTCCATTGATTTCATCAGCCAGGCTTCGGCTGCGCCGATGTCGGCGAAAATGCGAATGGCCGCGCCGCTGCCCACCACGCCAGCGGCAACATTTAGTATCGCCTGGCGCGAGGCCTCATCTTTAACGACAACGGCCACACGCAAATTACGGGTGGCCGGGTCATTATTGACATCAACCGCCATTTTGATGGCTTTTTCATTGATGACTTCCACCTGGCGCAGGTCGTACAGGTTGCGCGTCAGGCGGTCAGAGCCGAGCAGGTGTTCAAAGGCAAACTCGTGCCAGTCGGCCAGGGTTTTGTCGTTCAGGTCGCGGAAAACGAGGGTCATGCCGCCATCAGGACGGCGAAAAACGGTGTAGCCAATGCCCGGTTTGGGAGTCCACATCAGGGGTTTAGAATCACTCATAACAGCCTCCATTTCTAAACCTATTATAGCAACTTCTGCACGCTTCTTGCAGAATTAAATTCTTTGTGCTAGAATCAGTTGCGTTCGACCAATACCGCAAGCACCGAAAAGTGGGCAACCCCCACTTTTCTGCTTGTAATAACCTGTGACGCAGATGTCACATTCTTTCACCGGGAGCACGAGTACAGCATGAAAAACGAGTTCAGCCTGGCATTCAATGAAGTGCTGGAAGAAAAACAGCTGCCGAAGGAAGTCATCCTTCAGGCTATCGAATCGGCGATGGTATCGGCGTACCGCCGCACGGTCAACGCTTCCAGCGCACAAGAGGTGAACGCCAAAATTGACCCCGAGACGGGGCATGTCGTCATTTACGCCGAAAAAGAAGTGGTGGATGACGTCCAGGATGACCGCACCGAAGTTCAATTGGATGCCGCGCATAAAGTGAACCCGCTGGCGCAGTTGGGTGATATGGTGATTGTCGAAACCACCCCCAGAGATTTTGGACGTGTGGCGGCGCAAACTGCTCGCCAGGTGATTCAGCAGCGCATCCGCGAGGCTGAACGCGGGATGCAAATGCAATACTTTGAGCGCCAAGAAGGTGAAATTATCAGCGGCGTGATTCAAGCCATCAACAGTCAGAGCGTCACCGTCGGTTTGGATATGAAGGCCGAAGGTGTGATGCCTGCCAACCAGAAAATCCCCGGTGAAAGATTTCGGATGCACGACCGTATCCGCGCCATCGTGATGGAAGTCAAGGACGGCTCGCGCGGCCCGCAAATCATTCTTTCGCGCGCGCATCGCAACTTTTTGCGCCGCTTGATGGAAAACGAAGTGCCGGAAATTTATCATGGCATTGTGGAAATTCGCGCCATCTCGCGCGAACCTGGTCAGCGCGCCAAAGTGGCTGTTTCGACAGCGCAACAAGGGATTGATCCGGTGGGTGCTTGCGTTGGCGTTAAGGGCGTGCGTATTCAGGCGATTGTGAAGGAACTGCACGACGAGAAAATTGACATCATCGAGTGGAGCGCCGACCCTGTCATTTACATTCAAAAAGCCATCAGCCCGGCACGCGTCAGCGGTGTGTACCTGAACGAAGCCGAAAACACTGCCACCGTGGTAGTGATGGAAGATCAGATCAGCCTGGCAATTGGCCGCGATGGACAAAACGCCCGCCTGGCCGCCAAACTGACCAACTGGCGCATTGACATCAAGAGCGTGTTGGAAGCCGCGGGCGACGCCATCAACAAGCTGCAAACTGCGCCCGATATGGCTGAAATGGCGCAGGCTGAGGCCGAAGCCCTGCAACACGTTGATGGCATTTTAGCCAGGAAGGCTGAAGGCCGCCCAATCACGCCCGAAGAATATAGCGCTCTGGCAGAATTCGTGAAGCGTGTGGAAAATCACGCTCTCGACGTCCAACGCGAGGCCGAAAAAATTAGCCCGGAACAATTGGCGGAAGCCCGACAAGGCATTGCCGATATTGCTTTCGAGCAGTCGTTGGATGTTTTCGGCCTGCCGGAACACGTCTACAACATTCTGACCGGCGCTGAATATCGCACCGCTGGCGATTTGTTGCTGGCAATGAAATTAACGCCTGACCGTGTTTTGGGCCTGCCTGGCGTTGGCCCGAAGGCAATGCTAGCCATTCAAAAAGCGGTGGCAGAAACAGTGTTTACTGTGCCAGTGACGGAAGAAATCGCCGAACCCATGGCAGAAACGCCCATCGAAACGCTGGAAACGCAAACAGCGGAGGTTACCCCGGTAACGCAAACGACTGAAGCCGAGACGGAATTGCCGGTAACGGACTCCGCTTCAGCCGCCGTTCCTGCGCAAGAAGATGAAAGCGCTGTTTCGTTTGAAGAGATGTTCAATCTGCGCCCCGACGCTGTTCCCCCCGTTGAAGAAGAAAGCGAAGAGAGCAAGAAAAAGGGCAAAAAGGGCAAGAAATCGGTTGAATATCAGTTCGACGAAGCGCGCGGCGAGGTGGTTGGGCGCAAGAAACACAAACGCGGTGATGGCACCTGGGAAGCCGATGAAGCATAGAAATAAGCCAACCGACCAGCAACGGCGGTTTGGGTGAATGGTGTGAACACAAAAACGAAACATATTCCTCAACGAACTTGCGTGGGTTGCCGCGTAGCGCTGGCAAAACGTGCCTTGGTACGAGTTGTGCGGCGACCCGAGGGTGTGCAAATTGACCCGTCTGGAAAATTAGCGGGGCGAGGGGCCTACTTGCACAACCTGCGCTCATGTTGGAAACGTGGTCTGAAAGGGGCGTTGGCGGGCGCGTTGAAGACGTCCTTCACGCCCGATGACCGGCAGAGGCTGGAAGAATATATGGCCGCCCTGCCGGAAGAAGCCGCAGAATCTGCGGGAGAATCATGATGATGTGACGCACAATCGCTCACAGGATATCTCCCACTGGCGCATTTTTTTGTTGGAGGTGTTTTTATGAGTGATAAGCGTATTGAACTCCCGGCAGGTATTTCTGTCCGCGACTTTGCCCTGCGAATCAAGGTCAGCCCGATTGATGTCATCAAAAAATTGATGGTCAATGGGGTCATGGCGAGTATTAACCAGATGGTGGATTATGACACCGCCGCGATTGTGGCGGCAGAATTTGGCTACGAGGCTGCGCCGGAAGAGGCGCTGGTCGTTGAGACCGTTGAAGGTGGCGAAGTGCCGCTTTGGCGGCAGAAAATTGCCAGCGAAAAAGACGGTGACTTGAAAGCGCGCCCTCCCGTCATTACCATTTTAGGACATGTTGACCACGGCAAGACCTCGCTTCTGGATGCCATCCGCCAGACGAATGTGGCGGGCGGCGAGGCGGGCGGCATTACGCAGCACATCGGCGCGTATCAGGTGGAGAAGGAAGGCCGTCTGATTACCTTTCTTGATACGCCCGGCCACGCGGCATTTACCGCCATGCGCGCGCGCGGCGCTCAAGGCGCGGATATCGTAATTCTGGTGGTAGCGGCTGATGACGGCGTGATGCCACAAACCAAAGAGGCGATTGCGCACGCCAAAGCCGCGCGTGTGCCGATTATCGTGGCGCTGAATAAAATTGATAAAGCCAACGCCAACCCCGACCGCGTAAAACAACAGTTAGCCGAGCAGGAACTGGTTCCAGATGACTGGGGCGGTAACACCACCGTTGTGCCGGTTTCGGCCAAACAACGTCAGGGTATTGGTGATTTGCTGGCGGCAATTTTGATGGTAGCCGATTCGATTGATATTCGCGCCAACCCCCAGGGAAAAGTACTGGGAACTATCATCGAATCCGAGTTGGATAAAACCAAAGGCGTGATGGCAACCCTGCTGGTGCAAAATGGCACGCTCAAAAACGGTGATATTGTCGTAGCGGGCATGGCTTACGGACGCCTGAAAGCGATGTTTGACTATCGCGGCAAACCGGTGCAAAAAGCGCCCCCGGCTACTCCCGTGCGGGTCATGGGATTGACTGGTGTGCCTTCTGCCGGCGAAATTTTTGAAGTCTACACCAACGAACGCGAGGCGCGCGAAGTGGTGTTGAAACGTCAGCAGGTCAATAAAGAGCAATCTACCGCTTCCAAAATGTCACTGGAAGAACTGTTTGCCAAATACAAGGCCGGTGAGTTGCTGGAATTGCTCCTGATTCTTAAGGCCGATGTGCAGGGTTCGCTTGAACCCATCATCAAAGAGGTCAACAACCTTTCGAGCGGCGAAATTAACGTTAAAGTATTGTATGCTGAGACTGGCAACATCGGCGAAAACGACGTAATGCTGGCTTCGGCCTCCAAGGCCATCATCGTCGGCTTCAACGTGCAGGCCGAAGTGGCGGCGCGCCGCCTGGCCGAAAGTGAGGGCGTTTCCATTCGGCTGTATGACATCATCTACCGTATGACGGAAGACATCGAAAAAGCGCTCAAAGGCATGTTGCAACCCGAATTCACCGAGAAACCACTTGGAAAAGCCCAGGTGCTGGCTGTTTTCCCGGTTTCCAAAGTAGGAAAAATCGCTGGCTGCCGGGTGCTGGAAGGCGAAATTCGACGCAATGGCAAAGTGCGCCTGATGCGCGGCACAGACCTGGTTTATCAGGGCGAAATTTCTTCGCTGAAGCATGAAAAAGACGATGCACGCGAAGTGCGCCAGGGCTTTGAATGTGGCATTAACCTGAAAAACTTCAACGATGTTGTTGTTGGCGACATGCTTGAATGTTATCTTTTGGAAAAGACAGTGTAGAGGAAATCATGCCATCTGAAGTACGTTTACAACGCATTGCCGATCGAATCCGCGAGGAAATTTCGGGGATGTTGCTTAAAGAAATTAGCGACCCGCGCCTGCATCTCGTCTCGGTGACGGATGTAACCGTAGACCGGGAGTTGGCTTTCGCGGATGTGTATGTCTCGGCGGTGGAGGGCGAAACCCGCGCCAAAGAAATTTTGACCGGGATGGAAAGCGCCAGTGGATTCTTGCGCCGCGAGCTGGCCGGGCGGGTGGATTTGCGCGCCATGCCACGTCTGCGCTTTCACTGGGACCCCACCCCCGAAAATGCTGACCACATGGAAAAACTCTTCGCCCAAATTCGCCAGGAACGCGAAGGAGACGAGAAGAAATGAACGAAGTTGTTGCCCAAATTAAACAAAAATTTACCGCCGCGCAAAATATTTTGATTGTTGCGCATGTGCGTCCGGATGGTGACGCCATCGGCTCACTGCTGGGGCTGGGGCTGGCCCTGCGCGCTGCTGGAAAGAGCGTTGAAACCGTGCTGACAGACGGCGTTCCCGGCTCATTCCGGCATTTGCCGGGGAGCGATGCGGTCAAAAAAACGCCTGAAGCGCCGTTTGACTTGTTTGTGACGGTAGACTGCGCCGATTTTCGGCGCACCGGCAAACAATTTGAAACCTACCGCAAACCGAACGTGAACATTGACCATCACGTCACCAACGAGCGCTTTGGCGAACTAAATTTGATTCAACCCGAATCAGTTGCCACCTGCGCCGTGCTGACCGAACACCTGCCAGACTGGGGATTAACCATCAGCCGCGAAGTGGCCGAAAATCTGGCAACCGGAATCGTCACCGATACGCTTGGATTCCGCACATCCAACACCAGCCCGGCTTGTCTGCGTCAGGCAGCGCTTTTAATGGAAACCGGAATTAATTTCCCTGAACTGTACGACATCGCTCTCAACCGGCGCAGTTACAACGCCGCTCATTACTGGGGCGCAGGGCTTGCCAGCCTGAAAAGCGAGCATGGCATTGTCTATGGCACGCTCACTATCGCCGAGCGCAAGGCCAGCGGCTATGGCGGCAATGACGACGCTGATTTAATCAATCTTATCTCAACCATCGAAAAGCACAAAATTGGCATGGTTTTTGTCGAACAAAGCGACAACCATGTAAAAATTTCATGGCGCGCACTCCAACCGGGCGTGGATGTTTCGGGGCTGGCAAAATCTTTCGGCGGGGGCGGGCATCAAGCCGCCGCTGGGGCGGATATTCCCGGAACGTTGGCAGAGATTCAACTACAGGTATTGAAAGCTACGCGCGATATGTTACAATCTTCTTAAGGGGGCATCTTTTCAAGGAGGCTCAAATGGATAACCAAGAAATACAAAATGCAATTGCGGGCGCGATAGTGGTGGACAAACCCACCGGCATGACATCTCATGATGTGGTTAACGCCATTCGCTTTGGAACCGGCATTCGCCGCGCTGGTCACACTGGCACACTGGACCCGCGCGCTTCGGGCGTACTGGTGATACTTGTCGGTCCGGCAGTGCGGCTCAGTGAATATGTTTCCGCCGCCGACAAGCGTTACCAGGCCATTATTCGCATGGGCGCATCCACCGACACGTACGACGCCGAAGGGCATTTCACCCGTCAGCCCGAATCTGCCCCGGTGAATGTCACCGAAGACCAGTGCGAGAGCGCCCTCAAAAACTTTATCGGCGAAATCGAACAAACCCCGCCGCCTTACTCTGCCATTAAATTGCAGGGACGGCGTGCCTACGACATGGCGCGCCGCGGCGAAGAAGTCGAAATCGCCCCGCGCAAAATTACCGTCCATCACCTTGAAATGCTGGAATGGGCGCCGCCCGAAGTCGTCGTAGATGTGCATTGCTCCTCCGGCACCTACGTCCGCTCACTGGCAAATGACCTGGGCAACATCCTGGGCTGTGGCGCCTACTTGATTGGTCTGCGCCGCACCAAAAGCGGCCGCTTCAGCCTGCGTGACGCCGTTCCCCTGCGGAAACTTCAGGAAGCTTTCCGCGCAGGGAACTGGTATCAATACCTCATTCCCGCCGCCGAAACCCTGGCCGACTGGCCGGCGCTTGAACTGACCCCCGAACAAGTGGATGCTGTTTCACACGGGCACAGAATGCCCGCCCCCGCCGACATTCAAGTTGGCCCCAAAAATCTGGTACGCGGCGTCAGTATGGCCGGTGAATTGATTGCCCTGATGGAACTTGACCCATCCACACTCGAACTTCAGCCTAAAAAAGTCTTTCTCTCGTAGCCATGCCGCATCTGCGCTGCGTGCAAGGACTCGCCCTCCAAAATTCCTGGCTCACCATCGGTGTTTTTGATGGCGTCCATCGCGGACACCAGGCCATCATCCAGAAACTCACGGCAGGCGCCCATCTCAATGGCGCGCCTGCCGTTGTAATTTCCTTCCACCCGCATCCGGCCAGCGTCCTCACGGGTATCCAAATTCCTTACCTGACCATGCCTGCCGAGCGCGCCGAACTTCTTCAGGCGCTCGGCGTAGACTACGTCATCACCCTGCCTTTCAGCCGCGAACTGGCCGCCCAAAGCCCCGAAGAATTTATGGCCGCCGTGGCCGCGCCATTGGGCTTACGGCATCTGCTGATTGGATACGATTTTGCCTTGGGAAAAGACCGGGCTGGAACCCCCGCCCGCCTGGCTGAAATTGGCAGACAATTGGGATATGAGACTCAAACGCTGGAAGCGATTCAGATAGATGGGACGATTCTCTCCTCGAGCCAGGTGCGCATTTTGCTCCAAAGCGGCGAGGTTAGACTGGCCGCCGCTATTCTGGGGCGGTCCTACTCGCTGACAGGGGGAATCATCTCTGGCGACGGGCGTGGACGCACCATCGGCATTCCCACCGCCAATGTGGATTTTCCCGCTGGCAAGCTGTTGCCCGCCTTGGGCGTGTACGTCTGCCGGGCGCATGTTGCCGGGAAAACGCATCGGGCTGTGGTGAATATCGGTCTGCGCCCAACCTTTACCAGCGGCGAATCAACGCCGCGGGTGGAAGCCCACCTGCTGGATTTTTCGGCTGATTTATACGGGCAGACGATGCGCCTGGATTTTGTGGAACATCTGCGCGGCGAGAAGAAATTCGATTCTGCCGAGGCGCTGGTAATGCAAATCCACGCGGATATTGAGCGGGCACGCAAAATAAATTTGGCGTAATCCGTAATGCCGGTATCAGGCTTGTAACGTAAATTTTGTGACATAAAAAGGAACTGCCCGCTTCATTTTTTGGTAGTGGTCAAGTAGCAAGTGATGCTTTGGCAAGATTGTAGCGGACGACATACAGTCGAGTAACCAATTCATGGTAGATATCGGATTTTGAAAACGATAAAGTCTTGCGTACATAGCGAGCATTCGATTGCCGCAATGTATTGTTCCAACGTTCCATGTGACTGGTCTCTCCAGTTTCTTTGCCAACACTCCGATGGGTTTCTTTTGGAAAAACTTTTTCGTAGGCATCCCAAAAATCACTAAAAGTGTAGCAGGCTTTATACTCATCAGGAATCAACGCCCATAG
>MNXJ01000029.1 GCA_001872455.1 Anaerolineae bacterium CG2_30_57_67
TGTCGTGCTGAAATTTGGCTGACGCCAATTTTTAGAGTCTATCCAAAAAACGGGGCAGGTGGGGCAAGGCCCGCGCAAATCGCAGATTTGCGCCACCGTGGCTGCCCATTTTGCCAATCTTTTGGACGGGTTCTTATCTGTTCAGCGCCTATCAAACGGCTCTAAAATTTCAATTTTCCGGTTTCTGTGGTGCAACCGCGACACAAATGTCGCGCCACAAAGTTCCTGCTGCGTAACATCAGTTACTATGTGACCTTTTGTGGTTAAGAACTTTCGTGTGGGGGTTTTGGCTTTTCCCAGGTTATTGCCAGGCAAATTCGCGTTCTCTGTGACGCAATTTCAGGGGCGCGTTTCCGTGCAAACGGGTTAAAATAACCTCCATGCCAAACGCCTACGAACAATTTCTGAAAAATTACCCCGCTTACGCCAGCACGCTGGCGCTGGATGACCTGCGCGCGCGCGATTACAGCCGCATTGACCGCGCCGGGCAAATCTACCTCGATTACACTGGCGGCGGGCTGTACGCCGAAAGCCAGGTGCGCCAGCACCTGCAACTTTTGCTGGATGGCGTTTATGGCAACCCGCATTCTTCCAACCCGTCTTCCATGGCGGCCACCCGCCTGGTCGAAGCGGCGCGCGCGGCGGTTTTGCGCTTTTTCAACGCCGACCCGGCAGAATATGAGGTCATTTTCACGGCCAACGCCAGCGGAGCGCTCAAACTGGTCGGCGAATCGTACCCGTTTGAGCGCGGCGACCAATATTTGCTGACGTTTGACAATCACAACTCGGTCAATGGCATCCGCGAGTTTGCGCACGGGCGCGGCGCGCAAGTGACCTATATTCCCGTTGGCCTGCCCGATTTGCGCGTAGACGAAAGCTTGCTGGCCGAAGCGCTGGGCAAGGCGCGCCCCGGCGGCAATAATTTATTCGCCTACCCGGCGCAATCCAATTTTTCTGGCGTGCAACACCCGCTGACCTGGGTTGAACAGGCGCATTCGCAAGGCTGGGCTGTTTTGCTGGATGTTGCCGCCTTTGCGCCAACCAGCCGGCTCGACCTTTCCCTTTACAAACCCGACTTTGTGCCGCTCTCGTTTTACAAAATTTTCGGCTACCCCACCGGCCTGGGCGCGCTGATTGCCCGGCGCGACAAATTGCACAAATTACACCGACCCTGGTTCGCGGGCGGAACCATTACCGTCGCCTCGGTGCAGGGTGATAAATACTACCTGGCTGAAGGCCACGCCGCGTTTGAAGATGGCACGGTAGACTACCTCAACATCCCCGCCATCGAAATTGGTCTGCGCCACATCGAAGCCATGGGCATGGATAAAATCAAAACCCGCGTCACCTGCCTGACCGGTTGGCTGCTCGACAATCTGACAGCGCTCAAACACAGCAGCGGTGTTCCGCTGGCGCGCGTCTACGGGCCAACCTCCACCGAGGCGCGCGGCGGCGCGGTGACGGTCAACTTCTTCGACGGGCGCAACCAGCCGCTTGACCATCGCGCCATCGAAGCCGCCGCCAACACCCGCAATATCTCCCTGCGCACCGGCTGCTTTTGCAACCCAGGCGCGGGCGAGGTGGCGCTGGGCATTTCACGGGTGGAATTGGATGTTTGCTTCAAAGGACCGGGACACCAAGACCGGCTGACGCTTGACGACTTCCGCCTGTGTATTGACGGAAAATCAAGCGGCGCAGTGCGCATATCCGTTGGCATGGTCAGCAACTTTGAAGATATTCAGGCCTTTTTGCGCTTTGCCAGTGAAATGTTGCAGTAGCCCCCAAAGAACAGGAAAAAATGACCGCTCAACCCAAATCCATCCCTCTGATTTTAGCGATACTCATTGGAATTCTTTTTCTATTAATCGTCGCCGTTGGCGCCACAGCGCTGATGGTTTCCGAATCCACCCAATGCGGCACTGGCGGCTCTTCGTTTTTGGATGTCTGGCGGGCGCAGAGTTTTGGCTTGGGCGTTTTTAGCGAAAAGGAATGGCAGAAATCCTATTCCGTCAAACCCTACCGCGTGCAAGTGGTGTGGGATTCGCCCGATTTAAGTTCGATTGCCACCCTGGAATATTTGCTCTTCAATTGCGGCACGACCAGCGCCGACCTGGATACTTATTACAGCGATGAGAATTTTCACAACATCATCCTGGCTGACTATCAGGACGTGCAAAAAACAAGCGCATGTCGCGCAGGAGATACGCGCCTGTACCAATTCACCGCCAAATTTGAAAATACAGATTATCTGCTCTGGCAATGGGCCAAACCAGACGGCGACAAGCGCGTTTTTGGCTTTTTTATGGCCGTCCCCGCCCAGAGCCGTTTAAGCGGGCTGGGCTACGCCGAAAAAGTCTTTCCAGAATTGACGACCTGCCCATAGAAAATTAACCTGGCAACCAGCCGGGGGGTTGTATTTTTGAGTCAAACGGCACGCCCAGCAAAACAACGGTGATATTGTCATGCCCGCCGCGCGCGTTGGCTAAATCTACCAGCGTCTGAGCGGCCTGTTGTAGCGTGCGCCCTTTCAGCGACTGATGAATTTCAGCATTGCCCACCAGGTCAGTCAAACCATCGGTGCAGAGCAAAATCACATCCCCCGGCTCAAGCAAAAATCCCTGATTGGCCTTGGCTTTTGAGTCGCTGTCATTGGGCGTCAAAAACAGGCGCAAATCGGGTTCGGGCGGCTCGGACGCGCCCAGATAGCGGCGGATGACATGCAAATTGGGGTGGGTCTGAATTTGCGAATGCTCCAAAATCCCTTTTTCAAGCGCCTCCTGCACCCAGGTATGGTCACGGCTCAACTGCCGAATTTCATTCTGCCGCAGAAGATAAATGCGTGAATCACCCGCGTAGGCGATGTAAAGCACATCACCCAGCACCCAGGCACAGGCAGCGGTGGCGCCCATGCCCTTGCGGGTGGCATCCAGCTCAGCCTGACGGAAAATTTCTTCACTGGCATCATAAAAACTTTGCTGAAAAACCCCCAGCGGACTACCGCCATTGACGGCATCCACCGCCCGGCAGATGAGATTGACCGCCATTTCTGAGGCCACCTCCCCGGCGCGATGGCCGCCGATGCCGTCCGAAACAACAGCAAACACCACCGGCACGGGGTTGTACTGGCTGAGGGTATAGGCCATAACAGCGAAGTTATCCTCGTTATTTTTGCCAGATTGGCCGGGGTGCGAAAGCGCTGCAACATAGAGATGGGCGCGGTTCGAGCGAATCATCCGTCTTTTAGCGGGGTCAAAGTAGGTTTGGGCGTCACCGGCGGCTTGCTGGCGACGAAACGATAGGTGAGAGAGCCAAAGTGTACCACATCGCCATGCCGCAAAAGATGCCCTTCGGCGGGGGCAGGCTGGTAATTCACCCATGTTCCGGCGACGGAGTTTTGGTCGAAGAGCGTAAATTGACCATCAGACGAATGACGCAGGCGGGCGTGTAGCGCAGAAATGGAGGCGTCGCCGAACAGGTGCGAGGCTTGGGTTGGATCCTGTCCAAAGGTAGTTTCCCCAAGCGGAAGCGGGATTGGGTCGCCCAATGCGGGCTGTCCCTGCGCTGTCAGTTTGACCAAATAAGCGGCAGGCGGCGTAGGGCGGCGAATCCAGGCAAACGGCGCCGGGCGCGCGGCGCGGGTTGTTGTGGCATTGACGGGTTGTGTGACCGGGTCAAGACGGCGCGCCCAAGCGGCTCGACGTTCACGCAGCGCCGCCAGGTTGAGCCGCCCGCCCGCAAAAATGACCCCCAACAGCACCACACCCGCCAGTAGAATCAGAATAATCGTCACGGCCAGGCCATTCCGCATCATCAGCCCGGCGATTCCGCCCGGAGGCTGGATAACGTTGACGGTGATGGTGAGTTCAGCGCTGCTGCGCCGCAGGCCGAGGCTGTCTTCGGCTTCCACCGTCAGGTCATGCGCGCCGCTGACAAGGTAGACGCTCAAATCCCAGGTAAATTTTTCAAAGGGCGGGGCCGTATTTTCATCCGCCAAAACGCCATCCACGTAAAGCGCAGTGCGCGTCAGCGGGCGTGGGTGGGCATCGGGAAATTCAATGATGATTTCAAGCGCCTGTTCGCGCGGCTGGCTGTTTGCCAGGTCAAAGGGGGCCTGCGTATTTTGGCGCGTAATTTGTTCGGGCGGAGAAACTAAAATGGGATTGGGCGCTTCAACGCGGACGGAAAAAGACAGCGCGTTGGAGGTCAGCGCCAGACCATCGAGCGCGATTTGCGCCGAAAGGCTTGGTTGGCTGCTGGCCGTGACGCGCGAAGCGTAGGTAAGTTGATAGGCGCTACGCAAAGACGAGAACCATTCTTCGGGGTCAGGCAGGGTTTCTGCACCCGTGAAGTTGATAGCGCGCCCGTTGGTCTGCGCCGCAACTTGACGCAAGGCTTCTGCGCCAGAATGCGTAAAAAAATCACCGGAATCAATCACCCAAACATAAACACGCACCCCAGCCTGATTGGCGCGAGCGGTCAAGTCAGACAGCCCAGCCGAGGTCTGGTTATCGAGGTGGGCGCTGATGAGCAGAATGGCCGGTTTAACGCCGGGGGTGATGGGCAATTCCTGAGCGACATCCAGCGCATACGAAAGGGAAGCCAGCCCGGGTTGAGAGGTGCGCAACTGCGGGTCAAAGATTTCGAGACGATTACGCCAGTTTGACGGCGAAAAATGCGAAGCGACGCCGCCGCCATTCCAAACCAGGCTCAAATCATCCGCGCTTTCGGCGGGACGGGCGGCGGCCCAATTGAGCAGAATTTCTTTGGCTTTGTCATAGCGCGAGACGCCAAAAGAATCCCGCGCGGCCAGGCTGGCGCTGGAATTTATCGCCACAACCAGACGCAGAGGCAAAACGAGCGCATCAACCTGAGCAGGCAGGGTTTGGCCGCCTTCCAGCAGGCTGACGCTTTGCGAGGTCAGCCCAGAAACAAAATTTCCCTGGTCATCAAAAACATCCAGCAGGGCAGTAACCGTGGGAAACGCATCCTGATTCAGGTTGTAAAGCGCCGCAAAGGCTTGTCCCTGTGCGCGAGCGGGCGCTGGCGGCAGAAGCAGAGCCAAAATAAGCAAAGTAAAAAAGATTCGGGAAAGGCGCGTAAACATGTGGGCTGGAATATACCGCAGATGAGGCTTCGTCACAAGGAATGCTGGAAAAAATTTGGGGTAGAATCAAGCGCTTGCAAATATTTTTGAAGGAGAATGTCATGCCCGCTTACGAAACCTACCCTGTCGAAATTGCCGGCCTGAAGCGCGAGTTGCGCCTGTTTCAGGTGGCCCCCAATCTAAAAATCGCTATTTTGAACATTTTAGGCGATACCGAACTAACGCAGGCCGCCGCCAAAGCGCTGGCAAAAAAGTTGGAAGCGCTGGCGTTTGACACACTGGTAACCGCAGAAGCCAAATCTATCCCGCTGGCGTATGCGCTTTCGGTGGAGATGCGCAAACCGTATGTCGTTTTGCGCAAATCGTACAAGCCTTACATGGGCGACGCGCTCCAGGCTGACACGCTTTCAATCACCACCGGCAAACCCCAAACGTTGATTTTGGACGAGAAAGACCGCGCGCTGGTGAAGGATAAAAAAGTCGTCATCGTGGACGATGTCATCAGCACCGGTTCGACGCTTCAGGGGATACGCATGATTTTGGAAAAAGCCGGAGCGCAGGTTGTTGCCGAAACGGCAATTATGACCGAAGGCGAAAAATCAAAGTGGCTGCACATCGTTTCGTTGGGACATTTGCCGCTGTTTACCGATTAATCGCGCGTTCGCCCCGGCCAGGTACTATTTTTTAAACGTCTGAAAGCCCTCGCCCATGGCCTCGTGCGCCGCACCGATGACCATAAAGGCGGCGGGGTCGGCCTCGTGAACGATGTCTTTGAGCAATTGCACTTCGGCGCGCGTGACAACGGTGTACAAAATGGGGCGTTCCTGCCCGGTGTAGGCGCCGGTGCCTTCCAGACAGGTGACGCCGCGCTCCAGCGCGGTCAAAATTTTGGCGGCGACTTGTTGCGGCGCAACGGTGATAATCAACGCCGTGCGCACCGTGCCGCCGCCTTCCATGGCGGCATCAACTACCAGCCCGCTAACGTAGAGGGTGATGACGGCGTAAAGAGCCTTATCCCAGCCGAAGACAAATCCCGCGGCGAGAATGACGATGGTGTCGGTGAGCATGTAACTTTGCGTCATCGAGATACCGCGATAATGGTTGAGAATGCGCGCCAAAATGTCAGTGCCGCCGCTGGTACCGCGCCCGTGATAGACCAGGCTGTAGCCAATCCCGGCGACGACCGCGCCGTAAAGCGAATTTAAAACCATGTCGTGGGTCAAGCCGTCACGAGGGAAAAAAGGCAGCCAGAGCAGGGCATCCGTCAAAAACGAATAAATGACGATGGCAAAACCGGTCCGCAAGGCAAACCCGCGTCCGCCCAAAAAACGCCAGCCGAGCAAAAACAGCGGCAGATTGCCAAGAAACACCATCAGCCCGACCGGCCAGGTGGTGTAATGATAAATCAACTGCGCAATGCCGCTCACCCCGCCCGAAGCCAGGTTGGCCGGAATGAAGAAGATGCGCAACGCCATGGCCTGTACCAGCGCCCCCAGGGCAATCAGCGAGAAGTCGCGCAGGGTCGGCCAGAGTTTCACAAGGGGAACCGTTTTATTCTGCATTCTGTCGTCCGCGTTCTTCGCTACCGATCCCTGCCAACAACTCCAACACGCCCAGCACCGCCGAGTTATCCAACTCACCCATGCCAAGTTGAAGCATGGCATTGAAAAGTTGCGCATGTTCAGCAGTGGCCGGCAATGGAACGCCGTAAGCGCGGGCGCTTTCCAGCACGATATTCAGGTCTTTGGCCTGCATGTACGCCTTGAACCCTGGGGCGCGGTTGCCCGCAAACAAACGCGGGGGTTTGACATCCAACGTCCAGCATTGCGCCGCGCCGCCTTTGATGGCGTCCACAACTTTGCGCGGATCAACCCCGGCTTTTTGCGAGAAAACCAGCAGTTCACCCAGCGCCACCATTTGGGCGGCGACCATGATTTGGTTGGCGGCTTTAGCAACCTGCCCCGCGCCCGCGTCGCCAACGCGGGTGACGGTTTTGCCCATTGCCAGAAAAACCGGCATGACCTTTTCGAGCGCGTCCGCGTCACCGCCGACCATAATGGTGAGCGTGCCGTTCTGCGCGCCGATATCGCCGCCGCTGACAGGCGCATCCAGCGCCAGAACGCCTTTTTCAGCCAAACTGACAGCCAGGCGGCGGGCGCTTTCAGGTTTGATGGTGCTATTATCTACAAAAATCAGGCCGGGACGGGCGGATGCGAGGATACCGCCAGGCGCGAGAACCACACTCTCGACATCGGGAGAATCTGGCAAATTGGTGAAAACAACATCCACCTGCGCGGCGACTTCAGCGGGAGAAAAGGCCTCCGCCGCGCCTTCCGCCACCAATTCTTTGACCACTGCGCGGCTACGATTGTGTACCACCAGCGGGAACCCGGCTTTGAGAATGTTGCGGGCGATGGATTTTCCCATCAGCCCCAGGCCAATGTAGCCAACTTTGAGCATACCGTCTCCTGATAACGCGCCGTCGTTTTGACAGCGCTAATAATCGGTGGTCAATTGCGCCATCTGAATGGGAATCCAGCCCGTGACGTTGGAAAACTCGACCAAAAGCCACTCGCCGCTGGCATCGTAGCCGAGCAGTGCGCCGCGCGCGCCGGGCAAGACCTGGCCGAGTTCGTCTGCGCCCGAAACGGGGGCGGCCAGAACGCGCACCGATTTAATGCCAGCGTCGGCGACGATGGTGACAAGACCCGCACCGGGGGTTGCCCCCGCTTCGCCGGGGATTACTTGCGCACCGGGGTCAGGCGTGGCGCTGACGGCGGGGCCGCAAGCCGTGAGCAGGAGGGCAAAAAAGAACAGAAGAAGTAGGTTTTTTTTCATCGGAGGTTAGAAGAGGGCGCGGTTGGCGCTAACCCAGTCAAAAAGTTGTTTGACACCTGTTTCAACGCTGAATTTTGGCCGCCAGCCCAACACTTCGGCGGCTTTGCGAATGTCGGCCACAAAAACCTTCTGGTCGCCGGGGCGCCAGTCGCCGCGCGTGATGGGCAGCGCGTGGCCGACCAGATTTTCTAGCAGCGGGGCAAATTCGTTCCAAATGGAAATGGTATTCGATGCGCCGCCGCCCAGGTTGAAAACCTGGCCCTTGACGCGCTCAATATTGGCAATCGCCAGGTCATAGGCGTCGAGCAAATCATAGACGTGGAGCAGGTCGCGCACCTGTTTGCCGTCGCCGTAAATCGAAAGCGGGCGGCCAGTGATGGCGGCAATCACAAACCAGGCCACCCAGCCCTGGTCTTCCACGCCGAACTGACGCGGGCCGTAAATGCAGCTCTGGCGCAAAACCACCGAGGGCAAGCCATAAATGCGGAAATAATCGCGCACATATTGGTCGCCGGTGCCTTTGGAACAGCCGTAGGGCGAATGGAAATCCAGCGGTTGGGCTTCGGAGGCGCCGAAGGGCAGCGATTCGTATTTCCAGCGGGTCGGGCGCTCAATCACCGCGACATCATCCATGCCGCCATAAACTTTGTTGGTGGAGGCGTACAGAAAAACCGGATTGCGCTGGTTGAGGCGCGCCGCTTCGAGAACGTTGAACGTGCCGAGGGCATTGATTTCAAAATCTTCGCGCGGATTGACAACCGAGGTGGTCACGGCGACCTGCCCGGCCAGGTGAACGATGACATCCGCTTCGCGGGCGCTGACAGCCAGCAGCCCGGCATCGCGCACATCGCCAACGACCAGGTTGAAGGCATTGGGGCCGTGGGTTTGTTGCAGCCACTTCAGGTTGCGCGGCGCTCCAGCGCGGGAAAGGTTATCGTAAATGGTGACCTTTTCGCCGCGTTCCAGCAGGCGGTGAACAAAATTGGAGCCAATGAACCCGGCTCCACCGGTGATGAAATAGTTGCGAGACATGAGACTCCGTTTGGGTTTTCGGGTGGGCGGTTTTCCGGTTATCCAGTTTTCCGGTTATCCAGTTATTCGATACCGGCCACTGATTACTGACCACTGATCACTGGCTTTTCACTTTCATCAACTCCCGATACATTCCGCCGATGGTTTGGCCTTCACGGGCGAGGGCGTAAAAGCCGAAGATGCCGGTCGTCAGGTAGTTGAGCGCGCGCCAGGTGAGGGCCACCGCTAAAGCCGTGTCGGCGTCACCCGAAAGCAGAGTCAACGCTCCGCCGAGTGCGCCTTCCAGCGTGCCAACACCGCCCGGCAGGGAGGGAATCGCTCCGCCGAAGGCTGTCGCGCCCAGGCCAAACATCCCCCAAAGCAGGCTGGCCTGCGGATAAAAAGCCATCACAAACAGGGTGTACTGAACAATGGCGATGCCCCAGTCGAGCGTCATCAGCGCCAGAAAGCGCAGAAAAAGCCCGCCATCGGTGAGAATGCCCAGGCCGGAGAGAAAGGCTTCGAGCAGGCTGCCGCCCGCGCGCTGAATTACCGGCCAGCGCACGCTGAAGCGGTGAAAAACGTCCAGCGCCCAGCGCTGATTGCGCGCCAGAAGATACATGCCGCCCAGCCCAATCACCACCGCCGCGCCGACGAAAATCGCCACTTGCGCCGCGCCGCCCGCATTGACCACAAACGGAATGGCCGCCAGAAAAATGGCGGCGGTGAAGGCCAAATCGGTGACGCGCTCAATGACGATGGTTGGCAAAATTTCCGCAAATTTCAGGTCACTTTTGCGGCTGAGCAAAAAAGCGCGCCCAACTTCGCCGAGGCGAAAGGGGAGAAAATTGTTGAGCAGGTAGCCTTCGTTCATGCTGGTGAAGACTGCGCCATACGAGGCTTTTTCGCGCAGCAGCGTGCGCCAGACCAGCGCGCGCACAAACAGCCAGAGAATGCTGAGCGCCACGCCCAGCGCCAGCGGGCGATAATCGGCGCGCTGCATGGCGAGCCAGACGTTTTTTAAATCCACAAAATAGAGAATGGCGGCCACCAGCGCCAGGCTGACGAGCAGGCCGGGGAGCAGATGGCGAAACTCTTTCAATCGGCCCCCAACTTCAGCACAGCCATGAAGGCTTCCTGCGGAATTTCCACGTTACCGACCATTTTCATGCGGCGTTTGCCTTTTTTCTGTTTTTCCAGTAATTTTTTCTTGCGGCTGATGTCGCCGCCGTAACACTTCGCCAGCACATCCTTCCGCATGGCCTTGACGTTGGCGCGGCTGATGATGCGTCCGCCGGAAGAAGCCTGGATGGCAACATCAAACAACTGACGCGGAATCAGGTCTTTTAATTTTGTAATCAGCGCCTGGCCTTTGTGGTAGGCGTCTTTTTCATGGACAATCGCCGCCAGCGCGTCCACCGGCTCGCCGTTAACCAGAATTTCCAGTTTTTGCAGCGCATCGGCGCGGTATGCCAAAAATTGGTAATCGAGCGAGGCGTAGCCTTTGGTGCGGCTCTTCAACTCGTCAAAAAAATCCACAATCAGCTCGGCCAGCGGAATTTCAAAATTCAATTGAACGCGGTGCGGGGCGGGGTATTCCTGGCTTTTAAAAGTTCCCCGGCGCTTGATGACCAAATCCATAATCGTGCCGTAAAAATCCGTCGGGGTGATGATTTCGATGTTCATCCACGGCTCGCGGATTTCGGTTACTTTGCTCTCGTCGGGCAGCTGCGCCGGAGAATCAATGCGCAGGGTTTCGCCCGTACTCATGCCCACCTCATATTCCACCGAGGGCGCGGTGAAAAGCACATCCAGGTCATACTCGCGCTCAATGCGCTCCTGAATAATTTCCATGTGGAACAGGCCCAAAAATCCGGCGCGAAAGCCAAAACCAATCGCCTGCGAGGTTTCCGGTTCGTAGGTCAGCGAGGCGTCGTTCAACTGTAATTTTTCCAGCGATTCGCGCAGGTCGCTGTAATCTTCGGCGTCCACCGGATAAATCCCGGCGAAAACCATCGGCTTGGGATGGAAATAGCCGGGGAGCGGCTCTGCCGCGGGAGCGTTGGCCTGGGTGATGGTGTCGCCTACGCGGGCGTCGTGAACTGTTTTCAGCCCGGTGGCGACGTAGCCAACTTCCCCAGCCTTTAACCGGCTGACGGGTTTCATCGTCGGCGCAAAAATGCCTACTTCGATGGGTTTCACTTCCACCCCGGTCGCCATCAGCCGAATGGTTTCATTGGCCGAAAGCGTCCCCTCAATCACGCGCACATAGCAGACCACGCCCTTGTAGGAATCGTAATGGGAGTCAAAGACCAGGGCGCGGGCAGGTTTTTGGTCTTCGCCGCTGGGGGGCGGCACCTTGCGCACAACCGCCTCCAGCACCTGCTCCACGTTCAGCCCCGATTTGGCCGAAATGCGAATCACCTCAGCAGCATTCCCGCCAATCAGCGCGGCGATATCCTCGGCCACTTCGTCCGGGCGGGCGGAAGGCAGATCAATTTTGTTGATGACGGGGATGATTTCCAGGTCGGCACTCAGCGCCTGATAGAGATTTGCCAGCGTTTGGGCTTCAATTCCCTGGGTGGCGTCCACCACCAGCACCGCGCCTTCGCAGGCGTTCAGGGCGCGGCTGACCTCGTAGCCAAAATCCACATGGCCGGGGGTGTCAATCAGGTTCAGTTCATAGTCCCGGCCGTCAGCGGCGTGATAGTTCATGCGCACCGCCGAAGCCTTGATGGTGACGCCCTTCTCGCGTTCCAAATCCATCGTATCGAGCACTTGCTCGGTCATATCGCGGTCCGAAATGGTGCCGGTAACTTGCAACAAACGGTCGGCCAGGGTGGATTTCCCGTGGTCAACGTGGGCAATAATGCAAAAATTGCGAATGTGGTCTGTCATAGGGTTATGTGTGGCGAAGTATACCCGATACTTTCCTCCCTTATCTTTTTCAATTTATCTTATTCGTAGTCTTTAGTAGGGCCTGTGGATATGTGGATAACCGCCAATTTTCCCCACCCGTGGGGTAAATGCTCCTGAAAAGTCGGCTATATGGGGTTTGGGCAGTTACCCCGCTTGTGGAAACGTGGCGGATGCTTTTGTGCCGCCTGGCAGCCTTTTCCACGTCTGGGGCTGGAACAAAAAGACACCCCCAGATATGGGGTGTCCTTCTTGAACAAAAACGGAACAATTGAGCGGTTTGTCCACAGCGCGCGGGGGTTATCCACAGTTTTGGCGGGGTTATCCACAAATTTCATCGGTCAGAACGCCTTGTGCGAAAAATCGCAATGCGTATATGTGGGGCTACAGGCCGTTGTGGGCGGCGTAGGCTTCCAGCGATTCTTCCAATTCGTCCAGGTAGGCGTCGAGGCCTTGCAGTCGAAGCGCCAGCCCGGCGGCATCCAGGCCGAGGGCGCGGCGCGTTTCCTGCCAGGCGGGGTCGTTTTCGTCGGCGAATTGCGCCCACGAGACGAGCAACGGCCACAGTCCGGCGCTGGGCTGAGCACCCATCAGCGGCGTTTGAATGCCTGCTTTGTAATATCCCAGCCGGGCCGGGTGAAATTCTGGGTTTGCTTGCGCCCGAGAAAAAGCCGTTTCCCAGGCCGGAATCCAGGCGTTGAGCGTTTCGGCGTCGATCGAACGTGCGCCGCTCAGGGCGAGCAGGGTTTCGTTCCACTCTGGGCGACCGGCGGCCTCGGCGCGGGCGCGGAAGCTGGAAAGAAAAGTGCGCGTGGTCAGCGGCAGCCCGCTGAGCGCGGCAACCGCGTTGGCGGCATTTTCCAGCGCCTGCAGGTAGTCTTTCAGCGCAGGGGCGCCGCTGAATTGCATGGCCGTCCAGCCTTCGCGGGCGGGTTCGGCCAGGGCGCGCGCCCGCGCCAGAATGTTGGCCGGGTCGTCAAATTGCGCGCGCAGGATGGCCTGGGTATATTCAAAGAAGCGCCCTTTTTCGTGCAGTAGCAACGGGTTCCACAACGTCCAGCCGCGCCAGGGGTCGCGGCGCAGTTCGCGCGGCTGGGCGTAGGCGCTGGCCGGTTCGTAGCGGATGTCGAAGTGGATTTCGTTGGAGAGTTTGTTAATTTCGCGCTCGCGCAGCGGCTCGTCTTGGGTGATGACCAGCAAATCCACGTCGCTGACGGGGGCGATGGTGGCGTTTTCGGGGCGTACCGAGCCGACGAGAAAAACCGCCGTCACAGCGGGGTCGGGTTTAAAGCGTTTTTCCACCGTTTCACGGCAGAGTTTAAGTAGCAGGTCGCGGGTGATTCTCATGAATGGCCTCCCAAAAGACTCGGCTGGTAGGGGCTGATGCCCAGCGCGGCGCGGATTTTATTTTCGATGAGCGTCAGATGTTCCGGGTAGCGCACAAAGTCGAGCGGGTCGCTGTGCAGGATCAGTTTGGGCGTTGCCGTGTTGGCAAAAAAATCATCATAGGCGGCGGCCAGGTCGGCGATGTAGCCGCGCTGCATGGTGCGCTCGTAGGGCCGGTCACGCAGGGCAATGCGCGCCATGAGCGTATCCACGCTGGCGGAGAGATAAACCGTCAGGTCGGGGGCGGGGATTTTCTCGGCCAGGGCTTCGTGAACGCGGTGATACATGGTCATCTCGTCGCCGCGCAGGTTGATTTTGGCGAAAAGCGAATCTTTGGCGAAGATGTAATCGGCGAGCAGGGTTTTTCCGCGGGCCAGAATGGCCGGAACGGCGCTGTTTTGCTGGCGGTAGCGGCTGAGCAGGAAGAAGGTTTGCGTCTGGAAGGCGTAGCGTTCCCGGTCGCCGTAGAAATCAGAAAGGAAGGGGTTTTCCTCGAAGACTTCCAGCAAAAGTTCAGAATTTTCAAAACGGGGTTGCAGCAGGCGCGCCAGGGTGGTTTTTCCGACCCCAATGACGCCTTCAAAAGCGAGGTACATGCGACGGCTCCAGAAAAAGAATGGTTAAGGATACCATAGGAATGAGGAACGCTGGATGAAGAATGATGAATGGCAGCAGAGAGGTGAACTGATAACTGGCAACCGACAACTAACAACTGGCAACCGACAACTGGCAACCGACAACTGACAACTGGCAACCGACAACTGACAACTGGCAACCGACAACTGACAACTGTATAATACCGGCATGTCTTTCTACGAGCGATTGGTCTATTGGCGCAACAGCCGAATTTTTGGGCGGCTGGCCTATTTGGCGCTGAAACTGCTGGGAGTGGAAATTCCGCTTTCGGTGGCGATTGGCCCGGGTTTTTTGCTGCATCATGGCGGGGTGGGTGTGGTGATTCACCCCAAAACGGTGATTGGCGCGCGGGTGGGCATTTACCCGGGCGTAACGTTGGGCCGCGCGGATGTATATCGCCCGGCCAGCGCCTCGCAGTTCAGCGGAATCGTGGTGGAAGACGACGTCATTTTGGGCGCAGGGGCTAAAATTTTGGGCGCCCGTGGCGTTCTACACCTTGGCCGCGGCGTGGTAATCGGCGCAAATGCGGTGCTGACCCAGTCCACCGGCGCATGGGAAATCTGGGCTGGCGCCCCGGCCCGGCTGGTTGGCCGGCGGGAAAACGAAGCGGTATGACCACTCTTTGTATTACCCCTCGCGTTCACGGCACCGGCGGCATGGTCTCGTTTTTTTACAAATTTTCGGCGGCGCTGGAACGGCGCGGAATTACCGTGACAACCGAGGTGAATGACCCGTCGATTACGGCGGCGCTGATTCTGGGCGGTACGCGCAACCTGGCCGGGTTGTGGCGGCTGAAGCGGCGCGGCGTGCGGCTGGTTCAGCGCCTGGATGGCATCAACTGGATTCAGCGGGTGAAACCAGCCGGGTGGCGGCACGCCTGGCGCGCAGAATCGGGAAATTTGGCGCTGGCTTTTATCCGCCGGTTTCTGGCAGACGAGATTATCTATCAGAGTGAATTTTCGCGCCGCTGGTGGAACGGCTGGTATGGTGAATTAAAAACGCCGTTTGCTGTGCGGCACAACGGCGTAGATTTGAATATTTATCGCCCATCAGAACAGGTTGAAAGCCCGGTCTACCGGCTGTTGGTGGTTGAAGGGGCTTTCGGCGGCGGCTACGAGGGCGGGCTGGAGAACGCCGTGCGGCTGGCAGAAGCGACTGCGCCGCTGCTGGGGCGTCCGCTGGAACTGGCGGTGGCGGGCGAGGTGGCCGAGTCGCTGCGGGTGGAATGGAGCGGCAAAAGCGCCGCGCCGATTCGCTGGTTGGGCAAGCTGCCGCGAGAGGCGGTTCCGGCGCTGATGAATTCGGCGCACGCGCTTTTTTCGGCAGATGTGCACCCGGCTTGCCCGAATGCGGTGATTGAGGCGCTGGCCTGTGGGCTGCCGGTTGTCGCCTACGATACCGGCTCGCTCTCGGAACTGGTGCCGGATTCAGCGGGCAGGATTGCTCCGTATGCTGCGAATCCCTGGCGGCTGGAGACTCCCTCGGTCGGGCCGCTGGCGCGCGGGCTGGCGGTCATTCTGCAAAACCAGGCTGGTTTCCGCGCTGGCGCGCGCGCGCGGGCCGAGGCGGCATTTGGTTTGGATGCGATGACTGAAACATACTTAGAACATTTGTTTTAGTTTTCCCGTATTTTTGGCAGTTGGCGGAAAAGCGCCAGGGCCGAAAGTACCACCAGCATCGCCAGCCAGCCAGAGACGCCGAGCGGATTGCCCGCCAGGGCGCTATCCAGATGATCGGGGTTGAGAAACAGAAAACTGATTCCGGCGATGGCGTTGAAAGCGCCATGCGCCAGCGCGGGCGCCCAGGGGCTTTGGGTTTTGAGATAGAGCCAGCCGAAAATGATTCCGAGCAGCATACAGCCGATGGTCATTACCACTACGCCGAGATAGGGATGCAACGGAAAGTTGTAGCCGTGGAAAATGGTGGTCGGCGCGTGCCAAAGACCCCAGACAATCCCCGTCAGCAGAATGGCGGGCCATTCTCCGAGCGGTAAAAGTTTGGGAAGCAGAAATCCGCGCCAGCCGAGTTCCTCGCCCAAGGCGAAGAGCATGTTGATCAGTGGGGCAAAAGTGACCGCAGAAAGAATCTGAATCAGGGCGAGAAGTTCCACCGCTGGCAGCGCCTGCCCGGTCGGTGGAGCCTGTGCCAGCAGCTCGCGCAAGAGCGTCAGATTCCCGTCAAATTTTCCCGTGCCGAGCAGCAGGGTGAATCCCAGGGTGAGCGTGGCGATGACCAGCGGGAGCAGCCAGGCCCAAAAGTAGAAACGTTTGGGGCCGAGCGTGTTCAGGCGCAGCGTGCTGAAGGGCTGTTTATCCACCCACAAAGTGACAGCGATGGCGGCAATTCCCGGCCCCCACATGCCGAGCGCAAAGAGAATTTGCAGCGCGACGGGGTAGAGCGTGGAATTGTTTTTGACGGCCAACGGCGCGATGAATAAGCTCCACGAAATGCCGAAGGCAATCAGTAAAAACGAGGTGAGTGACTTTTTGTTGAGCATGAGATTTCTCAGGGGCGCGGCAGGTTTCACGTGAAACCTGCCGCGCACAAGTTGGTTTATTTTTTTTCCTGCCGGGCGAACAGGATGTAGGAATAGACGGTGGGAACGAAGACGGCAATCAGCAGGGCTGCGGTCATCAGCCAAATGCCGTTTTCACCCAGAAAGGCGCTGATGAGAATGACGACGCCGCTCGCCATGAAGGTTTTTGCGCCGAGTTTGTGAGTCTCGTCCCAGACATAATCGCTGGACAGCGTCCAGGGGGTGCGGATGCCGATGAAGAAATTACGCTTGGCGCTTTTCATCAGGTAGCCAATGCCGATAAATAGCAGTCCCATCGCAGGCAGCAGCGTGAGCGTCATGTTGAAGTTGTAGCCCAGCGCAGCGGCCAACGTCAGCCCGTAGACATAGAGCATGTAGACCACGAAACCAACGATGAAGGCGTTGTACAGCCCGCGGAATTGGGCGATGTTGGCTTTCAGCGGGTCAAGGCCCGGAACCACCATCAGCAGCAGCGTTAACCCGGCGGTCATCAGCGGCAGGAGAAATATGCCCCAAAACTTGGGCATGGTGCCGTCCACCTGCCCCGCGGCGTTCCAATGCGAGGGCATCGGGTCGGGCAGTTGAGCGTAAAGCGCCAGGCCAATGATGGTGGCAACGAGAATGAGCACGAACGAAAGGATGATGGTCTGTTTGTTTGATATTTTTAGTTCCTTTGTTTCACGTGAAACGGATTGATTTGAGCACAGCCGGTTTCGGTATTTTTTATTTTTCTTTTGGCAGGTTGTTTTGCGCCAGCGAAACCATGCCGCTCAGGCCGCCCAGGTTCATGGTGTCGACGGCAGAACTGGGGACGATGACCAGCGCGCCTTTTTCCTTCAGCCCTTCAAAGAGCATATTCATGGCGCGCAGGTGCAGGGCGGTTGGGTTGTTGATGTAGGATTTTGACGCGTCGGCAAACGACTCGGCAATTTGGCGTTCCGACTCGCCCAGGATGACGCGCGCCTGGCGTTCGCGCTCGGCCTGCGCCTGACGGCTCATCGCGTCTTCCAAATCCTGCGGAATGACGATGTCGCGGATTTCCACCGATTGCACGGTGACGTCCCAGGGCGTGGTGCGCTCGTCAATCACCTGCTGTAACTGTTGGTCAATCACACTGCGCCCAACGAGAAGGTCGGCCAGCATCATGCGCCCGGTGATGTCGCGCAGGGCGGTTTGCGCTGCCCAGTCCACCGCGGCGTGATAATCTTCCACTTCCAGCGCGGCTTTTTCGGCATCCCAAACCAGCCAGAAAAGCACCGCGTCCACGTCAACGGGAACAGTATCCTTGGTGAGGGTCTTTTGCGCGGCGAAAGGCGTCACCATCACGCGGTGATCCACCCAGGTGGGAATGGCGTCCATCAGGGGCACGATCCAAAACGGGCCCGGCCCCTTCAGCCCGTGGAACTTTCCCAGCCGCAAAACGACGGCTTTTTCCCATTGATTGGCAATCTTCAACGCAAAGAGAATGTACATGCCAACCAACATCCAGCCGATAACCCAGGTGGCGATGACGGTGTCTGATTGTTTGCCGTCCATAAAAATGGCGCCGAGGATTGCCACCGTCAGCAGTACCCCAAAAATTGTCCCGGCGACGGGCGGAATGCGCTGATCGAGTTTGGCGCGGCTCAGAGCGACATTGGCAAAAAGTTTTGTGTTCATCGGGTTCTCCTTGTAACGTTATCCGGTTGTCCAGTTGTCCAGTTGTTCGGTTGTCCAGTTGTTCGGTTGTCCAGTTTGCCGGTTATTCAGTTTTCCAGTTGTCCGGTTTACTTCTTATCTCATCATCTCATCATTTCTTTTCCATCTCATCTTCCAGCGCCTGCGCACTTTCTTCTGCGTTAAATCCCAATCGTTGAGATTCTTCCAGATAGCGCCGCGCCAGCGTCGAAAGCGCCTCGCGCCGCAGGGCAGAACTCGCCTCGGGTGGCGGCTGTTCCATGATGAAGGTGCCGCGTCCCTGCTGGGTGGAAATGATGCCGCATTCATCCAGCACGCGATAGGCGCGCGCAACGGTGTTGAAGTTGACGCGCAGTTCAGTTGCCAGCGCGCGCACGGTCGGCATCTGGTCGCCGGGTTTCAGCGTGCCCGTAGACAGCGACTGCTGAATTTGCGTCACAATCTGGCTGGTGACGGGGATATCGGAACGGAGGTCAATTTGAATTTTCATACGTTAATTATTGTATCATTGTATACTTGTATCATTGTATATTCGGCGGTGGTGTTTGTCAAGAGGCTGGCGTTAATGGCCTTCTTATGGCGGCGTGGTAGAATCTTTGCGTCATCTTAAATTAAGGAGAGTGTAAAAATGGAAACAACCAAAGGTTCTTTCGCCGTCAAAAAAGGGCTGGCGCAAATGCTCAAAGGCGGTGTGATTATGGACGTGGTGACGCCCGAACAGGCGCGCATCGCCGAAGATGCGGGCGCCTGCGCCGTCATGGCGCTGGAGCGCGTCCCGGCCGATATCCGCGCGGATGGCGGCGTAGCGCGCATGAGCGACCCGGAGCTGATTCTCAAAATCAAAGAAACAGTTTCCATCCCGGTCATGGCCAAATGCCGCATCGGTCATTTTGTCGAGGCCCAAATTTTGCAGGCCCTCAAAGTTGACTACATTGACGAATCCGAAGTGCTGACCCCCGCCGATGAAGAACACCACATTCTCAAACACAACTTCACCGTGCCGTTTGTCTGTGGCTGCCGCAATCTGGGCGAAGCCCTGCGCCGCATTGGCGAAGGCGCGGCGATGATGCGTACCAAAGGCGAAGCCGGCACCGGTGACGTGGTCGAAGCTGTCCGCCACGCCCGCACCGTCCTCGGCGAAATCCGCCGCATTCAGGGCATGCCCGAAGAAGAACTGATGGCCTACGCCAAAACCATCGGCGCGCCCTATGAACTGGTCAAGGAAACCGCCGCGTTGGGTCGCCTGCCCGTCGTCAACTTTGCCGCCGGTGGAATCGCCACCCCAGCCGATGCCGCGCTGATGATGCAACTCGGCGTGGACGGTGTTTTCGTCGGCTCTGGCATCTTCAAAAGCGGCGACCCGGCCAAACGCGCCGCCGCCATCGTCAAAGCGACGACCCACTTCCGTGATGCGGGTATCCTGGCCGAAGTCAGCAAAAACCTGGGCGAACCGATGGTTGGTCGTAACATCTCCCAAATGCCCGAAGGCGAAAAAATCGCCGGGCGGGGTTGGTAGTTCAGTTATCCGTTGACAGGGGTCGGTTGTCAGAAGTAGCATGAATCTCACTGACAACTGGCCACTACCTACTCCCCACTGATTATGAAAATCGGCGTCCTCGCCCTGCAGGGCGATTTTGCAGAACACCTGACCACCCTCCACCGCCTCGGCGTGGAGACGGCGGAAGTGCGCCTGCCCGAACACCTGACCGGCCTCGACGGGCTGATTCTCCCCGGCGGCGAATCGACCACCATCGGCAAATTAGCCGTCGCCTACGGGCTGATGGAACCCTTGCGCCAGTTTGGCCGCCAAAAAGCGATTTGGGGCACCTGCGCCGGGGCCATTTTCCTTTCCAAAGACGCCCAGCGCGACCAGCCTTTGCTTGGGCTGATGGACATCACCGTCGAGCGCAACGCCTTTGGCGCTCAGGTTGATTCCTTTGAAGCCGATTTGCAAATTTCGATCCTTCAGCCAGCCGCCCCGTACCGCGCCGTCTTCATCCGCGCCCCGATTATCGCCACCGTCAGCGGCGCAGCCCACATCCTTGCCAGCCTGCCCGACGGCCGCATTGTTGCCGCGCAGGAAGGCAAACTGCTCGCCACCTCTTTCCACCCCGAGCTGACCGGCGACACGCGCTTTCACCAGTATTTTCTTTCTCTCGCACAAAATTGACCACCCGCCCGCTCGACCTGCTCGACCTGCCCGCTCTTTATCGCCACCGCGACGAGGCCATCTGCCTCGACACGGCGCGCCTGTTAACGCGCGGCGCTCCGCTCGGCGCGATGGGATTCCTCTCCTATTTCAACCCGGCTCGCCACCTGTACGCCGCCGTCGCCGAAGAAAATGAAAATCTCCTGCTGGGAGGCATCAGCCAGTCTTCGGGCGACGACTTTGCTCGGCTGCTTTATCTCACCCCACAGGCGAATCTGACTCACCCGAGCCTGCCCGCCTTGCTGGAAATGCTCTCTGCCGAGGCCGGTTTGTGGGGCGCCTTCCACGTCCTGGCCGAAGTGGACGAAGAATCTCCCGCCATCCCGGCCCTGCGCCGCGCCGGTTTTTCCGTCTACGCCTGGCAGCGCGTCTGGGATTTGAGCGAAATCAGCTCGCCCGAGGCCGTCTCCAGCTGGCAGAAAATCCGGCCCATCCAGATTCCCGCCTTGCAAAATTTATTTCATCAAATTGTCCCGCCTCTGCTCCACCCCATCGAATCACTGCCGCGCCGCGCCGAGGGCCTGATTTGCAGCGAAAATGAAAAATGTTACGTCGGCATCAACCAGGGCGCGCGCGGCCTGTGGCTGATGCCCCTGATTCACCCCGAAGCCTCCGCCGTCGCTGAAAAATTGGCCTCGCTGCTGGCTTTTTTGCCCCAACGGCGCAGCCGACCGGTATACTTATGCGTGCGCTCCTACCAGGCCTGGCTGGAATCGACCCTGCAAGACCTGGGCGCAAAACCCGGCCCGCGTCAGGCAGTCATGGTCAAACACCTGGCGCGGAAAATAACGATGGGGGAAATCAGGCTAGTGCCGGAACTTTATAAAGATGTGGGTAAAAACGGCGCAATTCAGCCGTTTTTACCCTACAAAATCGGAAAGTTCCGGTACTAGCGGCGTTATTTCTATGCTGATGGGCGGTTTTGCCAGCTGACGGAACGTCAACGCCCAGACTGTCTGTGTGTACGCGGTCAAGGCGCCGCGAGCGGTAATTCCAACGGGAAGATAAATCACCAGGCAAATGCCCGAAATCCACCACAACAAGGTTTGTTGTGCGCTCAACACGGTGAAGGAAAGAAAAACGGGCAGGGCAATCAAGAAAATCGGCAGGGCAATGACAATCCCGGCCAGCAGGCGAATGCCGAATAAAATCAGCGCGGTCAGCGCGTACTGGCTCCAATTGGCGCGGAACAGCCCCCAGGCGCGCTGCACCGCTTCGGTGAGGCCGCGGCCTTCATCCACCATGCTGAGGGTGGCCTGTTCCACCAAAATCCCCAGCAGCCAAAAAACAGGAACGAGCAAACAAATCAGCGGGATGAGACAAAGCAGGCCGATACCCAGCGTGACCGCCGCGGTAAGCGCGGCGGCGGCGATCAACCCCACCACAAAGACAAAAACAATTAGCCCGGAAGCCAGCGTCAGCCCCAAAACGCGCCAGAAGAGCGGCAGACTTTCGGCCCACAACTCGCCAAAGCGCAGACTTTCAGCGCCATCTTCGGCCCGGAGCGCGCCCTTAATCAGCCCGATGCGGCCCAGCGTGCCAACCGTCAGCGCCACCAGCCAAAACAGGCAGACAAACGCCATCAGCGCGGCAAACAGGCCAATGTACTGCTGCGGGTGAATGACCAGGTTGTCAAAAAAACGCTGCACTTGCGGCGGCAGCGCGATATTCGGGCGGCTGCCAGATTCTTGAAAATTAAATGAACTGGAAAAATTGGCGCCGCCTTCCATAAAACCCGCCAGAACGCCGAAAATCCACAGCACTTTGAATTTCCAGACGATTTTCCAGGCTTTGGTTAAAATTTCTCCGAGGTTCATGGGGCAATTCTCCTTTTGATGCCGGTACATACGGCCTGAGGGCGGCGGAGTTGCGTCTTATTTATCTCCGTCGCCGAGACGCGGCGTATGGGCGGCTTCATCCACAATCTGATTGTTGCCGCTGCCGGGCAGTTTGAGCAGTTGATGCAGGCCCGACCAGGCCAGCAGCGGCGCGCCGATGGCGGTTCCCGCAATTGGGTAGGGGACGCCGGCCACGATGCCGAGCGCCAGCCCTTTGGCGATGGCGGCGCCCCAACTATCATCCGCCAAAAAGCGTTGAATCAGGCTGATGGAAATTCCGCCCAAAAAGCCCACTCCCAGACTGGTGAAAATCAAAAGAAACGGGTCTAAAATTTCGACGACGCCGAACACGCCGTCCAGGGCAATCGTCACCAGCGCAGCCAGCGGGTGAATCGGCGAATCGGGAATCCGGCTTATTTTTTCAGACATGGCACTCCTTATTCATTATTCCCACTCAATGGTGGCGGGCGGTTTGCTGGTGATGTCGTAGACCACGCGGTTGATGCCGCGCACTTCGTTGACGATGCGCGTGGAAACTTTCGCCAGCACTTCGTAGGGGATGCGCGCCCAGTCGGCGGTCATAAAATCGTCGGTGACGACGGCGCGGATGGCGCAGGCTTCCTGGTAGGTGCGCTGGTCGCCCATCACGCCCACCGATTTGACCGGCAGCAGTACGGCAAAAGCCTGACTGGTTCCAGCGCCTTTACCCAACAGCCCGGCGGCGGCCAATTCCTCGGTCAGCACCGCGTCGGCCTGACGCAATTTTTTGGCGCGTTCCGGCGTCACCTCGCCTAAAATGCGCACCGTTAGCCCCGGGCCGGGGAAAGGCTGCCGCCAAACCATTTCAGTCGGCAGGCCGAGCGCCTCGCCCACCGCGCGCACTTCGTCTTTGAACAGGTAGCGCAGCGGCTCTACCAGGTCAAATTGCATATCTTTGGGCAGGCCGCCGACGTTGTGATGGGTTTTGATTTTGTCGGCCTTGTTGCGGTCGGGGGCCGAGGATTCCACCACGTCTGGATAAATCGTTCCCTGCACCAAAAATTTGGGCAGGCCGAGCGATTTGGCTTCGCGCTCAAAAATGCGGATGAATTTCTCGCCGACAATTTTACGCTTTTTCTCCGGGTCGGTTTCGCCCTGCAGCGCGGCGAAATATTCATCGGTGGCATTCACCGCCACCAGTTCGACGCCCAGCATTTCGCGGAAGGCTTTGGCGACCTGCTCTGGTTCGTTTTTGCGCAGCAGACCGGTATTGACGAAAACCGCCACCAGCTGGTCGCCGATGGCCTTGTGGACGAGGGCGGCAGCGACGGAGGAATCGACTCCGCCGGAAACTGCCGCCAGCACCCGCGCCGCGCCCACCTGCTGACGGATGCGCGCCACCGCGTCTTCGATGATGGAATTCGGCGTCCAGTTGGGCGTCACCTCGGCGATTTCGGTCACAAACCGGCGGATAATTTCGCGCCCGCCGACGGTGTGATTGACTTCCGGATGAAATTGCAGGCCGTAATAGCGGCGCGCCGGGTCGCCCATCGCGGCGAAGGGGCTGTTGCCACTTTGGGCCAGCGCCGAAAAACCTGGCGGCAGGGCGGTAACTTTGTCGCCGTGCGACATCCAAACCTGTGTGGGCGCATCTGCCAGCAGCGGCGCGCCGGGAGCCGGTTCGAGCCGGGCAAAGCCATATTCGCGCGCGGCGGAGGCGTCCACCTTGCCGCCCAGAGCGTGCGTCAGCGCCTGCATTCCGTAGCAAATTCCCAAAATGGGCAGGCCGCTGTCCAAAATAAATTGCTGAATGAAGGGCGCGCCCGGCGCATAGACGGAATTTGGTCCGCCGGAAAGGATAAAAGCCTGTGGCTGAATGGCGAGAATTTTTTCCTGCGGCGCGTCCCAGGGGAAGAGTTCGCAGTAGACGTTAGCCTCGCGCACGCGGCGGGCAATCAGTTGGGCAAATTGTGAACCAAAGTCGAGAATGGCAACGGAATTGGGCATTTGTCAGTCTTCTTCAAAGGTGATTTTGTCGTCATCGAGCGCGGAAATCCGCGCCAGCGCTTCGACCGGGACATTCAGTTTTTGCAGGGCGGCGCGCCCGCCTTCAAAGGTTTTTTCGATGAGCGCGCCCACCCCGACAATGTCGGCTCCGGCGGTTTGCGCCAGGCGCACCAGGCCGAGGATGGTGGCGCCGGTTGCGAGAAAATCATCAATAATCAGCACTTTTTCACCGGGGCGCAGATGTTCGGGCGAAATAATCAGTTCAACCATGCGGCCCTTGGTGTGCGAGGGCGCCAACGTCAGGTAAACCTGGTCGGGCATGGTGATGGGTTTGGTTTTTCGCGCGTAGACCACCGGCAGACCGAGGGCAATGGCCGTGGTCAGCGCCGGGGCGATGCCCGAAATTTCGGCGGTGAGGATTTTCGTCGCGCCAATTTTGGCAAAACGGCGGGCAAATTCCTGGCCGCAGGCGTTCATCAGCTGCGCGTCCACCTGGTGGTTGATGAAACTATCCACCTTGAGAATGCCGCCGCCCAAGATTTGCCCGTCACGCAAAATGCGCTCTTTCAATGCTTTCATGATACCTCCGTGACCGTCGTCTCATGTAGAATCTCCCGGATTTTCCGTGAAGAGTGCGGGATCTTACCATGGGAATTTTCAAAGAACCTTGTTAATTTTACAACGATTGGAAAAGCGCTGCCAGAGCCCGCCCCAATTCTCAAAAATGCCTCGCGCGCTGGGCTGTGTTAGAATCCGGCACTAGACCTATGACAACCGAACTTTCCATTCTCTTGCTTGCTTCCAACTCGCCGCGCCGCCGTGAACTGCTGGCGTTGGGCGGCTGGATGTTTCACATCGAAGTCGCCGACCTGGATGAAAGCCAGCGTCCCGGCGAAACGCCCGCTGATTATGTCACCCGTCTGGCAGGCGAAAAGGCCCGCGCTGTTTTGCCGCGCGCCCGCGTTGAACACGTCATCATCGGTGCGGATACTTCCGTCGTGGTGGACGGCGAAATTTTGGGGAAACCCGTAGACGAAGCCGAAGCGCGTTCCATGCTGCACCGATTGCGCGGGCGTACGCATCAAGTGTACACCGGCATCGCCATTCTGCGCGTCGAAACTGGCGAATTGTTGTATGACGTATGCGTCACCGATGTTCCCATGCGCGCCTACAGCGACGACGAAATTGAGCGCTACCTTGCCAGTGGCGACCCGATGGATAAAGCCGGCGCGTACGGCATCCAAAACCCCGATTTTCAGCCCGTGGCGCGGATGGAAGGTTGTTATGCTGGTGTGATGGGGTTGCCGCTCTGCCACCTGACGCGCCTGCTGCGCCGGGTGGGTGTCACCCCTCGCGCCGATAGCGCTCGCAATTGTCAGGCGATGCTGAAATACCCCTGCCCGGTCTCGCGCGCCATTTTGCGTCGCGAAGATGAACGTTAGGATACTTCTTATGCGTAAAAGCTGGATTCAACTGCTCCTGATATTTTCCCTGCTGACAGCCTGCGCCGTCCCCGCCGGTAACGCTACCGGCACGCAGGTTACTTTGCCCACCCCGGTGGTGCGCGTTACCCGCACGCCAGATTCCACCAGTAGCGTTGCCCATTATCTTCAAGCCTGGTCTGATAGTGATTATGCTGGCATGTACGCCATGTTGACCGAAACCAGCCGCGCTAAAATTAATGAAGAAGATTTCACCAAACGCTATCGCGGCGCGATGAACGCCATGGCGCTCCAGAAACTAACCTACAGTCTTGGCGCGCCCACCACCAGCCCCGAAAATGCCAGCATCATCGTCAGCGTGATCTATACCAGCGCCATCATCGGTGACTTTCAGCGTGACCTGGTTTTTCCGCTAACCCTGGAAAACGGCAACTGGCGCATTGATTGGGAAGAAGGTTTGATTCTGCCCGAACTGCGCGGCGGAAACAGCCTCAGTATGGATTACAGCGTTCCCGCGCGCGGCAACATCAACGACCGCAACGGCCTGCCCTTTGTCGAACAAGCCGACGCTGTCGCTTTTGGTATGAATCCGGCGCTGATTGTTCCCGAGGCGGCGGGCAACGTTTTTTACGAACTCTCCAAAGTGACCGGCGTTTTACCCGGTGAGTTGGAAACCAAGTACAACCAGTTTTTTGGGCAAGATTGGTATGTGCCGGTTGGTGAAGCCAGCCTGGATGCCACCAACCGCAGTTACGGAATGCTCTCTGGCATGAGCGGTATTATCATGACCGATTACTCCTCGCGCTTTTATGACAAAGGCGGCACGGCCTCACAAACCATTGGCTATGTCTCTGCGGTCACCAAAGAGGGCCTCGACGAATATCTGCGTAACGGCTACTCGCCCGAAGCGCTGGTGGGTCAAATGGGCATTGAAAAATGGGGTGAGGAGTACCTGGCCGGGAAGACCGGTGGCACGCTCTACGTTCTCGGCCCGGATGGAATCATCTTGTCCTTCATCGGCAAGAGCGATTCTCAACCCGCCAGCGCCATTCAACTGACCCTCGATGAAGATTTGCAGCTTCAGGCCGAAAAAGCCATGGGCGGCATGCGCGGCGCGGCCATTGTCATGGAACGCGACACCGGGCGCATTCTGGCGATGGTTTCCAACCCAAAATTTGATGCCAACCTTTTCAGCCCCGGCAACTACAACGGTCAATCGGGTCTGAATGACCTTTTCAATAATTCCAACCAGCCGCTGGTCAACCGCGCCACACAGGGACAATACCCGCTTGGCTCTGTTTTCAAAGTCATCACCATGTCTGCCGCGCTGGAAAGCGGCACCTACACAGCAGCCAATACCTATGACTGCCAATATGAATTTACCGAATTGCCTGGCCGCACGCTCTACGACTGGACATGGGAACGCACGCAGGCTGGTTTTACTACCGCGCCCAGCGGCATTTTGACTTTGCCGGAAGGTCTAATGCGCTCTTGCAACCCATGGTTCTACCATATCGGCTACGATCTTTATCGTCAGGGGCGAGTTACTGCCGTCGCTGATATGGCGCGCGGCTTCGGGCTGGGAAGCCCAACCGGTATCGGCACGATTCCCGAAGAAGCGGGCAACGTCGTCAACCCGCCGGAAATTACCGAAGCGGTCTTCCAGGCGATTGGTCAGGGACAATTGACGGTCACGCCGCTCCAGGTTGTCACTTTTATCGCTGCGATGGGCAACGGCGGCACGCTCTACCGCCCGCAATTGGTGGAAAAAATCATCGCTCCGGATGGCAGTGAAAACCAAGTTTTCAAACCCGAAGCGCGTGGCACCCTGCCGATCAAACCTGAAACCATGAAAACCATTCAAGACGCCATGCGCTCGGTCATTGCCAACCCGCGCGGGACGGCCTCGCATCGTTTTCGCGGCATGAAAACCATCATCTACGGCAAAACGGGCACCGCTGAAGGCGGCATCCCTGGCTCGCCGCATTCCTGGTTCGTCGCCTATACCGATTCAGCCGAAACCAGCGGCCAGCCCGATATCGCCGTCGTCGTTCTGGCCGAGAATCTCGGCGAAGGCTCCGAATACGCCGCGCCCATCACCCGCCGCCTGATTGAGTTGTACTACACTGGCCGCCCGCAATCGCTCTACTGGTGGGAAAGCGCCTTCGACATCACGCGCACGCCCACGCCCTTTGGCTTTGACGGTACGCTGACCGCTCAGCCGCAGCCATGATGACAACGTCCGAAGCGCTGACTGGTCTGATCATTCGCGCCCAATCCGGCTTTTTTACCGTGCTGGCAAGTGAGCAGTCCATTGTTGTCACTTGCCAATTGCGCGGAAAATTAAAACAAGGCCCCCGGCTGGGCGACCTCGCCGCTGTCGGCGATACCGTTAAATTCAGCCTGCTCAGCGATGGTAGCGGCGCCATCGAAGAGATTTTGCCGCGCAAAAGCGCCATCACCCGCATCGACCCGCGTCCGCAGGGCGACTACCGCCAAATTTTGCTGGCGAACCCCGACCAGGCGGTCTTTGTCTTTGCCTGCGCCAACCCCGAACCGAAATTACGGATGCTTGACCGGTTTTTGGTGATTGCCGAGAAGCAAAAAATTCCCGCCGTCATTGTCGCCAACAAGGTGGAATTGATTGGGTTGCAAGCCGCCCGTGAAAAATTTGGCTTTTATCCGGCGCTGGGCTACGCGGTAATTTACACCTCGGCCAAAGAGCAAACCGGCGTTGATGATCTGCGTCAAACACTGGCGGGAAAACTCTCCGCGCTGGCCGGGCCGAGCGGCGTGGGCAAATCCAGCTTGCTGAATCTTGTTCAGCCCGGGCTGGGAATCGCCGTTGGCGAAATTAGCCACGCGCTCAACAAGGGCAAGCACACCACCAACTTCCGCCAATTGCATCCGCTCCTCGGCGGCGGTTGGGTGGCCGATTCCCCCGGTTGGAAATCACTGGCGCTGTGGGATACTGAACCCGAAGAGTTGGACGCTTATTTTCCTGAGCTTGCTCCGTTGGTGGAAAATTGCCAGTTTAGCGACTGCGGTCACACGCACGAACCCGGTTGCGCCGTGCTTGCGGCCATTCAAACCGGCCAGGTGCGCCCCGAACGTTATGATTCGTATTTGAAATTAAAAGGCAGTGGATAGTGGTTCGTTGGTAGCGGAACCCATTCTGCATTTTCTTTCCCCATGAACTCTTGGAATATCTTTGGTCACGACTGGGCAGTTGATATGCTCATCAACCACATCGCTCATCAGGGCTTGCGGCATGCTTACCTTTTGACCGGGCCTGCCGGGGTGGGGCGGCGCGCGCTGGCAACGCGCCTGGCGCAGGCACTCAACTGTCCGACGCCGGTTGCGCCGGGGGTGGCGTGCGGCGTTTGCCGGACGTGCAAACAGGTCGATGCCGGGCAACAGGCCGATTTAATGGTCATCCAGGCCGAGGCGGAGGGGGGCATCCTCAAGGTGGAGCAAGTGCGCGAGGTGCAGAAATTCCTTTCCTTGCGCCCGTATCAATCGCCCTTCAAAGTTGTAATTTTCTTGCGCTTTCAAGAAGCCAATGCCAGCGCTCAAAACGCCTTGCTGAAGACGCTTGAGGAAGCCCCCGCTTATGCGCTGTTGCTGTTGACGGCTGACAACGCTGAACAACTTTTGCCGACGATTGTCTCGCGCTGTGAAGTGATGCGCCTGCGTCCGCTGACTGTCGCCGGGGTGACGGAGTTTTTGGCGGCCAAAGGCGTGCCGCCGGAAAAAGCCGCGTTGTTGGGGCATCTCTCTGGCGGACGGCCGGGTTATGCGCTGCGGCTTTCTGCCGATGAAAAGGCGCTGGCCTTCCGCGCGGATAAACTAGACGATTTACGGCATCTGCTGGGCGCGAAACGGCGCGAGCGCTTTGCTTACGCGGAGAAGCTGGCGAAAGACAAAGACGCTTTTCGAAAAATGTTGTTTTTGTGGCTGGCCTACTGGCGCGATGTGATGTTGTGTTCTTCAGGCGCGCAGGCTGAATTGACCAACAGCGACCGCGCCGAAGAAATTGAGTCATTGGCCTACGCGTTGGGGCTGGCGCAAGCCCGCGCGCAAACCCGCGCGATGGAACTTGCGCTGGAGCGGATGGGAAAAAATGTTAACCTGCGCCTGTTGGCCGAGGTGACTCTGATGGATTTGCCGCAAGTGCGTTAGGCAAACGCGCCCGACCAGGCTTCAAAATGCCGTCCACCGCGCTGGTCGCCGCGATAAACAATCAGGTAGGTCAGCATCTGATAGGGAACAAATTTTTGGGCTTTTGGGTCTTTGGCCGTCAGCGTGTAATACGAATGCCAGGTGCCGGAGTTCATGTAAAGTTCGTAGGAGCGCGTTGGCGGCAGGCCGTCACTATCGAGTGGGATGACTTCGTGATGGTGGGTGTGTCCGTAGGCGATGTAGCGCGCGCTTCCGTTGAGTAGGGTGGGTTCTTTCAGCGCAAAATTGGTGTAAGAAAGTTCGCCGTTCCACATTTTTTGGCGTACCCAGGTGACCACCTCGTTGATGGTTTTGAACGAGGTGCGCCGCGAGATGCTTAGGAGCAGTTCCAGCGCGTCAACCGCGTCGAACTGGAAGGCTTTATCGGCTTCGCGCACCACGTCCAGCGCCAATAGTTCGTGCCCCAGGTTATCCCAAATTTTTTTCAATTCACTTTCCAGCGATTTGCTGGTTGAATGCTGGCGAATTTGCCCGCTAATCCACAACGGGGTTGCCAGCGCCGGACGGACGTTGGTCAGTTTGCGCAGGCTGTCCACAATGGCTGGGGGCAGGTCGCCGCTTAGTTTGCGTTCCACTTCCAGCGGGTAACGGTTGAGCATTTCCATGGCGAAGACATCACCGATGGTGGCGGCATTGCGTCCCTTTTCGCGGTCAAAATTGAATTTGTCGTACACGTCGCCATGCCGCCCGTAGGCCTGGTAACGGCTGAAGAGGTCTTTGAGGGGTTCGCTCTCTTCAATTTCCCAGGGGAAAGGCGTGGGTGCATTGTTGAACAGCCCAATGGTCTCAATGATTTCCTGACGGATGGCGTCAAAGGCCGCACCGGGCAGGCGGTAGTGCCAGTCGTGGTTGCCGACCATGTAGTGAATCCGCACCGGCAGGTTGATCTGCTCTTCGGAAGCGTAATCGGGCCGCCCGCGTGCATCGGCGGGGGGGATGTGAATCGTTTTTCCCTGAGCGCATTGGCGCAAAACAGAGAGACCTTCGGCGTTGTGGTCGAGGATGGCGTGGGTGACTTGCGCCAATTTTTTGGCATAACGTGGATTTTGTGGGTCGCTCCACGGGCGGATGTAGTCTGGGGCGCCGGGAGTAGTATCCAGCCAGAGGGCGGAGTGCTGTGGGTCGAGGATGTCGCCCATCAGCACCAGGTCAATGCTTTCAATCGGGCGATAGACGTTATCAGCCCGCCACGAGGTGTGGTAGGCGGCTTCACGCAGCCGGTCGGCAAACAGGTAAAATGCGCCCGGCGAAATGGATTTTCCGCAGGTACCATCGCCCAGATGCAAGTCACTGATGATGATAAGCATGGCTGGTTTTGTTCCTAAAACGCAAAAGTTTGGCCGGGGGAGAGTACATGCGCCTGTGCGCCAGTTTCACGCATGACTTGCGCCGCCCAAGCGTTGGCGTCTTGGGTAATGATATCCCAAGTGGAAAAATGAATCGGGATGACGTGTTTGGGCGCCAGCAGTTTCACCGCGCGCAGGGCATCTTGCGGCCCCATGGTGAAGTTGTCGCCGATGGGCAGTACAGCCACATCCAGACCTTCCTCGTTGATGAGTTTCATATCGCCAAACAGGCCGGTATCGCCCGCGAAGTAGACTTTCTTGCCATCGTTGGTTGTCAGTAAAAACCCTGCCGGATTGCCGCCGTATGAGCCGTCTGGCATGGCCGAGCCATGCAGCGCCAGCGTCAGCTTGAGATAGCCAAACGGGTGCTGAAAGCCGCCGCCCAGGTGTTGGGCGTGCGTATGGTCAACCCCCTGCGCTGAAAGCCAGTTGCAGATTTCAAAATTAGCGATGACTGTCGCGCCTGTGCGCGCGGCTATGGTTACCGTGTCGCCAATATGGTCGCCGTGACCGTGCGTCACCAGCAAGTAATCTGCCTGCATATCGGCGGCGCTGACCTGCGCCGATGGGTTGCCGCTGAAAAATGGGTCAATCAGCAGGCGTTTTCCGCCTGTCTCCAGTCCCAGCGCGGAGTGACCGTACCAGGTAAGTGAGTTGGCCATAAGAACCTCCTTTTGGATAAGTATACTCTGGATTTAAAGCATTATTTTGGGGTCCTTTGGAAGTGTGTTCGCAAATCATGTCAGGGATGGAGTCGAAAGTCTCCCGACTTTCGACTCCATCAAAAAGTTGGACACGGGGCATGGCGCTGCTACCCTTCTTTGGTAACTACCCAGTGCAACGCAAGACACCGTCCCTGCAGGGGATGTGAGGCGCGTTGCAGTAGAAAGCGCTAAAAGCCAATTACTTGAATTCTTAAACGCTTTTAGAGTTTGCCAAAAGCCACGCCTTTGTACTCCCAGCCGCAGGCGGTTACGACTTCTTGAATTGGTTTTTTGATTTCGCCGGTGCTGAAGCGATAGTTGTAAACCACGCCGGGCTTGAGTTCCTCAGTGAAGGCGTAGGCTGCGCCGAATTCGACCGAAGTCATCTGCCCCTGAAATTTATTAACCGCCAGCGAAAGCGACGGCACGCCCGCGCGCCATTCGACGGTAAATTCCTCGTCCTTGGCGCGCACCTGATTTTTGGCGGGGTCAAACTTCATGTAAATGCGGAAAACTTTGGTCAGGTTTGCTTTTGCAAAGAGTTCAAACCATTTTGCATCTACAATCTTCCACTCGGCGATTAAATCCACGCCCTGTGCAGCGCCGTCAATCAGCTGATACGGGGCAGTTTCACGATTCAGAGCCAGCAGGCGCCGACGCACTTCATCCGCAGCAAGCGCGGGAACATTTTTATCCGTTTTTTTGCCAAAGCCAAAAAAGCCCATGTTATTTTCTCCTTGTGATCAAAACGTTAAGTGGATAAGTCTACTTTGATTTTACCCCGTAAATCTTTGCTAGTAGCGGATTGGGGCGGATGAATACTTCGGCAATGATGACGGGGACGAGAATGGCAAAAGGATAGGCCAGCAGCGCGTTGAGCGGGTGAACGCCGAACATCGCATCGAATTTGGGGGTCAGGTAGGATTGCACCGGATTGTGGAAAATGAGCAGGATGATGGAGATGCGCCCCATGTAGCGGAAAAAATTTCCCAGCCAGGCCGGGGCGCGTTCCATCTGGCTGGAAAGCGCCAGCACAAAGACAATCCCGGCCAGGGCTTCGATGGTGTTAATCAGCGGCGATTCCCATAAGCGGGTGTTCAGGTCTATCGTAGCGGGCGAAAGAATCAGCAGGGTCAGTGCCAATGCCGCTGTGGCCAGCAAGACCCAGGGCGAAGCGTAAAACTTTTCCGGCAGGGTTGCGTTGGCTTCACGTCCCAAAATGAAGAAGAAACCGGCTACCAGCGCCAGGTCGATGCTCCAGGGCAGGCCGTTCAGCGTCAGGGTTTTGCCAAAAACTGGCAGGGTGAAGGGCATGAAGGCGCTGAGTGTCAGCAGGCCGATTATCAGCATGGCTGTCAGCGCCAGCCAGCGCGCCCAGGCCGGGGCAGTGCTCAGAAAACGGTAGAAGACGAAGGCAACCAGGTTCATGGTGAAGAGCGCGGGTAAAAACCACATTGCCACCCAGTCAATGGTGAAGCCGTTGGCGTAGAATGATTTTTCTATGCGCAGTAATGCGGTAGAAAAGCCCATCGTTTTCCCAAAAAAGATTTCGGCAAAATAGATAAAAAAGAGGGTAAAGAAATAGGGCTTGAGCAGGCTGTCGAAGCGTTTGCGAATCAGTTGCCAAAAAGGGGTTTCGGGGCGGAAAAACATGCCGGAGAGAAAGAAAAAGAGCGGCATGTGAAATGAGTAAATCACTTTGTGCAGAAACGGCGCGTAGGCTTCCAGATCATTGTGCGCCAGCACAACCAGCAAAATGCCAATGCCTTTGGCGATGTCAATAAATCCGATGCGTTTGTTCATGGGAAAACCTGGACAGGATGAAGGAGATGAATGGGATGGGATGGATTCAGACGCGGCCAAACTCCCAGGTGGGCGCGCCCTCGACGGCGGTTTTCAGGCGAAATAATCCGCCAGAGAGCGGGTAGGCGTTCAATTCAACGGGCGAAAGGCCCTGGCGCGCGCTGGTGATGTAGAGTTCATTGAGCGAGTCGCCGCCGAAGGCGCAGGAGGTGACGTTTTTGGCGGGCAGCGCAACGCTTTTGAGCAGTTTGCCGCTGATGGGATTCCAGACGGTGAGCGCCGCGCCGCCCCACATGCCAACCCACAGGTTGCCGCGGTTGTCGCTGGTCATGCCGTCCGGCCAGCCGAGCGCGGCGGGGACGCGGATGACGATGCGCGGCGCGCCAATCTGCCCGCGGACGGGGTCGTAGTCATGGGCGACAATTTGACGGGTGGGGGTGTCAATGTGGTAGAGCGTGCGCCCGTCGGCGCTCCAGGCCAGGCCGTTGGAGATTTTCAGGCCGGTTTTCAGGGTTTGCAGGCGGCCATCGGGGGCGAGGCTGTACAGTGTGCCGCTGGCGTCTTGTTCGCGGGTGTCCATCGTCCCGGCCAAAAAGCGGCCTTCGGGGGCGCATTTGCCGTCGTTGAAGCGGTTGTGGGGCAGATGCGCTTCGGGTTGGGCCAGCCAGGTGAGATTTTCAGCCGGGAGCGCGCCGTCGGCGACGGCGGGCAGGCGCAGGCGGGCGAAGCCGTGTTCCACGCCCAGGAGCAGGTCATTGCTTGGGGCGGGGACGAGGCAGCCGGGGCGCATCCCAACTTCCAGCGTGGACCCCTCCCCGTTTTTTGGGGTATAAAAATGAATTTTCCCGGCCAGAATATCGAGCCAGAGCAGTTGTTTGCGGCGGGCGTGCCAGGCCGGGCCTTCGCCGAGGCTGGCGCGGGCGTCCAGCAGAAGTTCGGGCTGCATTTTTAGAGGTAACGCCAGGTGGCGCTGGTTTTCCCGTCTTCGACGGTGACGCCCAGCTCTTTCAGGCGGTCCCGAATCAGGTCGGAGAGCGCCCATTGTTTTTGGCGGCGGGCTTCGGCGCGGACTTCGAGCAAAAGTTCGATGAATTTTTCGGCGCCGGTCTGGCCTTGTTTTTCGCTCAGGCGCAGGCCGAAGACGCCGGTCAGTTCGCGCAGCAGGGCTTGCGCCGGGGTGAGCTGCGCCGCGCTGGCGCCGGAATCGCGCGCGGTGTTGAGGACGCGCACGAAGTCGAAGAGGACGCCCAACGCTCCGGCGGAATTGAAGTCGTCGTCCATGGCGGCTAGGTAGGCGGATTTGACGGCTGCGCTGGCGGCGGGCAGGGCGGCGACGGCTTCGGCGCTGGAGTCGGCGCTGGCGCTGGCCGGGCGCAGGGCGCTTTTCAGGCGTTCGAGGCCTTTTTCGGCGGCGTCGAGGGTTTCTTCGTTGAACATGAGCGGGGCGCGGTAACTGCCGTTGAGCACCAACATGCGCATCACGTCGGCGTCGCGTTTGGCGAGGAAGTCTTTGATGCTGATGATGTTGCCCAGGCTTTTCGACATTTTTTCGCCGCCGAGTTGCAACATGCCATTGTGCATCCAGTAGCGGGCGAAGGGTTTGCCGGTGAATGATTCGGTTTGGGCAATTTCATTTTCGTGGTGCGGGAAAATCAGGTCGTTGCCGCCGCCGTGAATGTCAATTTGTTCGCCCAGTTCGGCCAGGTTCATGGCCGAGCATTCGATGTGCCAGCCGGGGCGGCCTTTGCCCCAGGGCGAGTCCCAGGCGGGTTCGCCGGGTTTGGCGGCTTTCCACAGGGCGAAATCCATCGGGTGTTCTTTTTGTTCTTCGACTTCGATGCGCGCGCCGGCCTGCATGTCGTCCAGCTTGCGGGCGGAAAGTTTGCCGTAGTCGTCGTCGCGGGTGACGCGGAAGTAGACATCGCCGTTGGCGGCGGGGTAGGCGCAGGCTTTGTCCACCAATCCCTGCACCAGGGCGATGATTTGCGGGATGGTTTTGCTGACGCGCGGTTTGGCCGTGGCGGGCAGGATGTTCAGGTCGGCCAGGTTTTGGTCGAAATCGTCAATGTATTTTTGGGAAAGCGCAAACGGGTCAACGCCCATCTGGTTGGCGCGGTTGATGATTTTGTCGTCCACGTCGGTGTAGTTCATGACGTGGCGCACGTTGAAACCGCGAAATTCCAGGTAGCGGCGGACAATGTCAAAAACCAGCGCCGACATGGCGTGGCCGACGTGCGCGTCATTGTAGACGGTGGGGCCGCAGACGTACATTTTCACAACGCCCGCTTCGAGCGTTTCAAAATCTTCTTTTTTGCGGGTGAGGGTGTTGTAAAGGCGCATGGTGATAACTCCTAAAATCAAAAAGATGTTTGTGTCGCAGCAAGGGCTTTTCTGCAAAGGCCAGAAATTTACCAGAGGGCAACCGGGCTGAAGGATGCGAAAAATGCGAACAGCCCCGGCGAAACCTGCCAGGCCAGCCAGCCAATCAGCCAGCCGACCAGCGCCCCGGCAATCACATCTGAAAGGTAATGCACACCCATGGCGACGCGCGCCAGCGAAACCAGCGGCGCCCAAATCCACAGCGCCAGCGCCAGCCCGCCGGGGCCAAGTGCGCCCGCCAAAAAAGCAATCAAAAAAGCGCGCGCGGCATGGCCGGAGGGGAAGGAATGCGGGTCAGTGTTGCGGTAAATTTTGCCCCATTCGCCTTCCGGGCGGCGGCGGCGAATGCTAAATTTGAGCGCCATGACCAGCGCGGCCAGCGCCGAGATCCAAAACAGTTCGTAGAACGCCCAGCGCTTCCAAAACGAGTCGCCCAACAACCAGAGAATGATCAGCGCGGCGCCCCAAAACCACGAGTCGCCGGAGTGGGCAAAGAGCACGGCAACCGTGCGCAACCGGCCGGGTTTTTCGGCCACGCGCAAACGATACGAGGCGTCCGCATCGGCTTTCAGCAGGCGAGCCATCATTTCGACAAGTCCTCGCGCATCATTTCGAGTTGGTGGGGTTTGTCCACGTCCATGCCCGCCTCGGCATACGGCCAGAGAATGGCGCGTCCGCGCACGTTGATGCGCTCCATCACGCGCTTGACCACGTCTTCGATGGTCAATTGACGGAAGAGAAGCATCAGCAAGGTGTCGAAGCCCATGACGGAAGCCTGTTTCAGCGGGCTTTTGCGCTTTCCAAGCAGGTTTTCCCAGGTGTCGAGATGTTCCGTCGCCATGCTGACGTGGATGACGTTGATATCTGCGCCGCAGACTTCCATGTTTTTCAGGCGCGTCCAGGTGCGTTTGGAGTCGGGATAGCGTTTTTCCATCGTCTCGCGGGTGACAACGCCGTAGTACAGGTCATCCTTGGTTTCCATACTGGTTTTTGCCAGCCAGTCTACCATTTCAGCGCGCAAGGCGGGGATGTCGGAGGAGACAATCAGCACATAGTTACCCGCCGGGGTGATTTTTTGTGATTCGGCCACCCCAGCAACAACATTTGCCAACATGCGCCCCTGGTTGGGTAGAAACGTGGTCGGTTTGCGGCAGGTGACGCCGCTTTTTTCGGTCAGGCCGATGATGATGACGTTATCCACGCTTTTGGCGTCGCTGAGCGCGTCCAGCACCCACTGAATCATGGGCTTCCCGGCCACGTCAATCATGGCTTTGGAGCGGCCTTCGGTGTAAGCGTAGAGCGGGTCATCGGGCAGGGGAATGCCGCCCGCGGTGACAATCGCGTTCATGGATTTAATTCCTGCAGCTGCGGTTCAAAGTGGAGTTGTTCGAGCATCTCGCTGTATTCGGGCAAGGTCAGCGGGCGATTTTTGCCGGAAATGGCGACCAGCGCGGCTTCCATCATGTTGGTGCCAAAGGAACGCCCCTCCAGCACTGGAGTGGTGGTAACCAGATATTTGACGCCCGTTTGGCGGAAAAGCGCCACGTCTTCAGGGGTGGTGGTGTTGGTGACGACAATTTTTCCGCGCATATCGTCCGGCATGTAGCGTTTGATGTAGTGACAATCTCCGGCGACGACGGTGGCCTCGGCGAAATAGCGGGTAAATTTTGGCTTGCGCTCTTCCTGTTTTTCGCCGACCGGGTAAATCCACTCAAAGGGCAGGCGGGTGGCAATTGGCAAAAGCAGGGCGGCGATGATTTTGATTTGCTTGTCAGTGTGCAGGGCGATGGGAATGTCCAGTGAAAAAAGCATGTCGCCAAAGGTGCAGTCAAACCCGGCATCCAAAAACGAGCGAGTCAGACCCCAGCGGTCAGCGCCGGTCATCACCAGCGCTTTTTTGCCTTTTTCCTGAATGTAACCGCCCAGTTTTTCGAGAATGAACGGCGCGGCTTTGTTTTCGAGCGTGTTACGCAAACCGGAGCCATCTACCACGGGCGTTTTTTTGATGAAGCGTACCATCGGTTTGACGGAATGGAATTCGTACCATTTGCCGTCCACGAGGATGCCCAAATCGCCGCCGCCAACGCCGAAGGCATCCACTTTGCCATCCAGTTCCTTGTATTTGAGCGCGGCGGCTTCCATATCGCCATCCGTGCCAATCCGCTCAATGCCAATTTTCTGGCCCAGCAAGGTCACTTCCACGGCCTTGTCGCGTTTGGATGAACCAATGCTGATGCTGACTGCTTTTTTCATGGGAGGCTCCTGAAAAAAAATACGGAATGGAAAATGGAGAATGAAGAACGGGAAAAGTATACACCGATTTTGTCACGGCGATATAATACCTTCATGCTCATTCACTCTGCCTCCCAATTGCTTACCCTGGCGGGCGGCCCCCAGCGCGGAAAAGCGCTTGGCGCGCTCGGAATCATCGAAGATGGCGCTGTTCTTATCCGCGATGAAAAAATCGTTGCTGTTGGAAAAACTGATGAACTGCGCGCCGCCTACCCGCATGAACCGCGCCTCGATGCCGATGGCTGTGTGGTCATGCCTGGCTTCGTAGACCCGCACACGCATCTCATTTGGGGCGGAGACCGCGCCGCCGAATTTGAGATGAAAATGAGCGGCGCGCGCTATCTCGACATCCTCGCCGCGGGCGGCGGAATTCTCTCCACCGTGCGCGCCACCCGCACCGCTTCGATTGAGGCGCTGGTGGCGCAAGCGCGCTCGCGGTTGTTACGCATGTTCTCGCACGGCACGACCACCGTCGAAGCCAAAACCGGCTATGGCCTGCAAACTGCCACCGAGTTGCGCCTGCTCAAAGCCCTGCTGGCGCTGGAAGAAGACAGCCGCATTGACCTTGCCATCACCTTCCTCGGCGCGCACGCCATCGCCCCCGAATTCAAGGGCGACCCGCAGGGCTACACCGACCTGGTCAGCGAAACCATGCTTCCGATTGTGCGCCAGTGGTGGGAAACTCACGCCCCGGGACGCGCCCTGCCGTTTGTGGATGTTTTCTGCGAAACCGGCGCCTTCGACCTGGCGCAATCCCGTCAGATTTTGGAAAAAGCCAAAAACCTGGGCTTCCCGCTCAAAATTCACGCCGACGAATTTGACAACCTGGGAGGCGCTTCGCTGGCGGTTGAGCTGGGCGCCGCCTCCGCTGACCACTTGGTGCGGACTTCGGACGCCGACATCGTCGCCCTGGCCGCCTCCGACACGGTTGCCGTTTCGCTGCCTTGTACGCCCTTTGGCCTGGCCGAACACGACTATACCCCCGCGCAGAAAATCATTGCGGCGGGCGGAATGCTAGCGCTGGCAACCGACTGCAACCCCGGCACCACCTGGAACGAGTCGATGCAATTTGTGATTGCTTTGGCCTGCCGCATGATGAAACTTACCCCCGCTCAAGCCATCGCCGCAGCCACCATCAACGCCGCCCACGCCATCCGCCGCGCCGATAGGGTTGGCTCGCTGGAAGAGGGCAAACAGGCCGATGTGCTGGTTTTATCGGTCCCGGATTACCGCCATCTGGGCTATCGTTACGGCACCAATCTCGTCCGGCAGGTGATTAAATCCGGGCGGGTGTATTCGATGGATGTCGGTTACTACCGCAGCGCGTAAATAAAAAAGACGGGCGATTGCCCGTCTTTTTTTACCCAAAACGCTCTTCTTTCCACACGTCAGCGCGATTGTGATACCCGGCCTGCTCCCAAAAGCCACGCCGGTCAGCGGTCATAAACTCCAGGCCGCGCAGCCATTTGGCGCCCTTCCAAAAATAGGGTGTCTCTAATTCCGGGCTGGCGGAGAGCGCGCCCACCATGCCCCGTAGCGGGTAGCCGTGGTCAGGGGTCAGCGGCTGGCCGTCGAAATGCGTCGCCAGTAAAAAATTCTCCTGCAAGACCACATTCAGCGGCAGATTGGCCGTAAAACCATACTCGGCATGTTGCATCACATACGCCGCCGTCGGCTTTAATTTGATGAACCCTTGCGCCACCAGCGTCTGCACCGAGACGCCTTCCCAGCGCGTATCAAATTTGCTCCAGTGGGTGACGCAGTGAATATCCATCACCAGGTTGGTGCGCGGCAGTTGATTGAACTCGTCCCACGTCCAGCGTTGTTCCTGCTCCACTTCACCAGAAATGCGCAAATCCCAGGTCGCCGGGTTGAACGCTGGCACCGCGCCATAATGCAAAACTGGAAATTTCACCGTCAGCGCCTGGCCGGGCGGCAGACGGCCTTCACTGCGAATACGTTCTTCTTCTTTTTTACGGTCAGAACCTTCAAAGAGAAACATTCTGGACTCCTTTTGTCGGGATTATACCGAAAAAATACGCGCGCCGCAAAACTATTCGGCCTGAGTCGCCGCAGCCAGGGTTTCGTGGTCGGGTAGCAAATCTTCCGCGTTGCGAATGACCGGGACAAAGTAGCCGCCGATACCAACCAGGATGGAGAAAATGCCGCAGATGAAAATCAGCAGGCCCATGCCCGCGCCGGGGCCGGTGCCCACCACGGTACCGAACGCAGCCGGAAGCAATCCGCCGCCGCGCATGGCCGGTTCCAGCACGAAATCGGCCAGCGTGCCGCCGATGAGCGGCGTAATCGGGTTGGTGAACCAGGCAATCAGCCGCCGCGCCGAAAAAACGCGCCCCTGCACATCCGGCGCGACTTTGGCCTGCCAGATGGCCTGATTGGAACCATTGACCAGCGGTGAGAAAAGTTGGGTGAAAACGGCGGCAATCATCCAAACCAGCAATCCCTGCCCGACGCCGAGCGCCAGCATTCCGAGGCCGAAGGTCATCCAGCCGAGTAAAACGCCATGCACGCGGCGCTTGAACCCGCCCCAGGCGGTCATCAGCAGGCCGCCGAGAATTTCGCCCACGGCAAACATGGTCTGAACGGTGCCGAAGATGACGCTGTTTTGGGCGGTGCGCGCCAAAATCATCGGCGCAAAAACCGTAAAGCCGATGCCGGTGAACAGATTTCCGAAGAAGAAAATCATTTGCAGGCCGAGCAGGCTGGGGCGGGCGAAAATGTAGCGGAAGCCGTAAGCCGCCTCGTGCCACAGATTGCCTTTGGCCGCCGCGCCTTCCTGCGTCTGACGCGGCGCGGGGATGTGAACCAACGTCAGCGCGCCAACCGCCAGCAGGAAAGTCGCCACGTCGAAGAACAAAATCCCCTCAATTCTCAAGACCGGCAGCAGCGCGCCCGCCAGCAGCGGCGCAATCACGCCCGGCCCGGCCTCCATCAGCGACATCAGGCCATTGACGCGCCCCAGCTGTTCCTTGGGAATCATCGCGCCGATGGCGGCGGAATAGGCCGGCCACTGAAAGGTGTTGCCAATGCCGCCCAGCGCCGCCGTCAGATACAGGTGCCAAAATTCCAGCCGCCCGCTGGCGAACATCACCAGCAAAAAAACCGTCCCCAGCCCTCCGGCCAGGTCGCTGACCATCATCATCAACTTGCGGCTGTAACGGTCCACCCACACCCCGGCGATGGGCGAAAACAACAAAAACGGGGTGATGTAAAAAACCTGCACCAACCCCATGGCGGTGGCGCTTTCGGTTTTCTGGTACATCCAAATGGAAAGCGCAAAGCCGGTCATGCCGGAGGCCAAAATGGAAATAATTTGTCCCAGCCAGATGACGATGAAAGCGCGAAAACCGGTTGGTGGGTGGAGAGCGTTCATTTTCAATCCTTTTCAGGTTTCTTCAGGCGCCACTGATTTTTACACCTGCGGGCTTTGCCAGACCAGCCAGCCGCGATTGAGCCAGCGTTTTTGCAGGCAAATTTGATAGCCGCGCCCGGCCAATCTGCGCGCGCTGGCGGCAAACCAGGGACGCAGGCCAAAGGCTTTTTGATGAGCGCTTTCGGCGCAGGCGGTTTTCCAGTCGTCAAAAAAGCGGAAGATGGCCTCGCCGGGAATGACGCGGTGAATCAGATTTTTCGGTAAAATAGTTTGGAACTCCGCTGGGTCGAATCCCAGCCGGAAGTTGGTGTAAAAAACCAGGGCTTCCAGCCGCCACGAAAAGTTTTCCCCGGCCACGCGGCGCAGGATGTTGGCGGTCAGGATACTGCCAAACGGGTTGGAAGTGCCTTCCACCAGCAAGCCGCCGGGCAGCACGCCGCGCGCCATTTGCTCCCAGGCGGGCAGCACATCTTTTTCTTCGTACTGGCGCAGCACATTGAAGGCGCGAATGGCGCGGACGGTTTCGCCGGGGCGCAGCGGCAGGTTGAAGCCGCCCAGACGAAAATCGGTCAGGTCGTCGGCCAAGGGCAGGGCGCGCGCCACGCGCTCCGGCTCAATTTCCACGCCGAGAATTTTCAGGGTGGGCGCAATCTGCCGGAAGCGCGCGGCGGTTTCCAGCGTGGTGAAAGGTTCGTCCCCGTAGCCCAGGTCAACGAACCGGGCGCGGGAAAATTCTCCATCGGCGCGAGTCAGTAGGCCGGGGTCGTACATCAAGAAGAAGCGGTCCACCGGGCGCAGGCGATTGCGGGCGGTTTTTCCGCGCGTCACCTGGCCTTGCGGCTTTTTGGGTGGGTGCGGCATTTACGAAAACCCCAAAATGAAGCGCAAAATGGCGGGCGCGCCCTCGCCCCAGGTCAGGCTGTAGAGTTGAAGATAATCCGGTTCATTCATGCGCGGCGGATTATACCAACGCCAAAAGGCATATCTGTTCTGTAATGTATTTCACAGGGTTCAACTGTATAATTTTAGACAAGGTTGTTTTTGAAATCCGAAAGGATCGCCATGAACATATTCCGCGAGCACAAGGTGATTTGGTTGTACACCGTTGGGGGATTTTTCTTCGGCCTGTTATTTCTGCTGGTGGGGACAATTTTCGTGCTGTTTTCGCACGATATGATCATCACGGTGGAAAATCTTTTTTACATTCAGCGCTGGAATACGCTCTTATGGGTGGTGGACACCGTGCCGCTGGTGATGGCCTCCGTTTTCTACATGATCGGCCTGCGCCAGCATCGCCTGTTGCTGATGGCCGGACGCATGGAAAAAATTATTGCCGAGCGCACAGGCGAATTAACCCAATCCAACGCCAGCCTGGTGGATGAAAATGTCCGCCGCCGAAGAATTGAAGAGGAGTTGAAGGAACAGCGTGATTTTGCCATGCAGGTCATGTTTACCATGGGTCAGGGTCTGGTAGTCACAGATGACGATGGACGATTTACCTTTGTCAACCCGGCCTACGCCCGCCTGGTAGGCGGCACGCCGGATGAATTGAAGGGGCGTTCTTTTTTTGACTTTATTTCGCCGGAAGCCAAAAATACCGGAATGCCACAGGATGGAAAGTGGCTGGTTGGAAAGACCAACACATCTGAAACGTTGTTGCGTCACCACGACGGACATGACTCACCTGTTCTGGTGACAGGTGTGCCCATTTGGAAAGATGATCACCTGACTGGCACGATTGCCGTCTTCACCGACTTGACCGAACGCAAGCAGGCGGAAGCCGAAATTTTGCGCCAAAAGAAATATTTTGAGACGCTTTTCAAGCATAATCCCAGCGCCATTCTCACGCTCGACACCCAGGAGCGGGTGGTCAACTGCAACCCGGCCTTCGAGCGTTTGTTCGGCTACTCGCGTCAGGAATTGCTTGGAAAGCCGATTGACCCCTTCATCGTGCCAGAAAACGCCAATGAACAGGCCAATGAGTACACCCGCCAGGTGACCAGCGGCAAGGAGATTTACGACATTATAGAACGCCGCCGCAAAGACGGCAGCCTGCTCAACGTGCAGTTATTCGGCGTCCCGGTCAAGGTCAACGGTCAGCAAACGGGCATTCTGGCGCTGTACCACGACATCACTGAATTAATTCAGGCGCGCCAGGCCGCCGAGGAAGCCGCCAAAGCCAAGGCCGAATTCCTCGCTAACATGAGCCACGAAATCCGCACCCCGCTGAATGCCATTATCGGCATGACCGGCCTGCTGTTGGATACCCCGCTAACGATGGAACAGCGCGACTTCGCCAACACCGTCCGCAACAGTGGCGATACGCTGCTGACGTTGATTAACGACATTCTCGACTTTTCCAAAATTGAAGCCGGAAAAATGCTGCTGGAAAGCCAGCCCTTCTATCTGGCGACCTGCGTCGAATCGGCGCTCGACCTGGTTGCCAGCAAAGCCGCCGACAAAGGGCTGGAATTGGCTTTCATTCCACAGGAAAACCTGCCGACACGTTGGGCTGGTGACGTGACCCGCCTGCGTCAGGTGTTGGTTAATCTATTGGGCAACGCTGTAAAATTTACCGATAAAGGTGAAGTGGTGGTATTGGTCTCCGCCGAACACAAACAAGCCAATCAATACGACCTGCATTTTGTCGTGCGCGATACGGGCATTGGCATTCCACCCGACAAAGTCAACAACCTGTTTCAGGCTTTTACGCAAGTAGACGCCTCAACCACCCGAAAATATGGCGGCACCGGCCTGGGATTAGCCATCAGCAAACACCTGGTTCACCTGATGGGCGGAAAAATTTGGGTGGAAAGCGAAATGGGCAAAGGCTCCCGCTTTCAATTTGTCATTCCATCCGATACGGTGCCAGTCACCGGTAAAATGGGAACCAACGTCGCCCAGCCATCGCTATCCGGGCGGAAATTGCTCATCGTTGATGATAACGCCACCAATCGGTTGATTCTCTCACGCCAAAGCCAGTCGTGGGGGATGTTACCCACCGCAGTCGCCTCCGGGCCGGAAGCCTTGCAACTCATCCGCCAGCAGAGCGGCTTCGACCTGATGATTCTTGATATGCAGATGCCGGAAATGGACGGACTGACTTTGGCGCAGGAAATCCGCAAATCAAAGGCGCTGGAAAAATTACCGCTGGTGATGCTTACCTCGCTGGGACACCGCCCCGAAGACGCTCAAAAGATCAACTTCGCCGCTTATCTGACCAAGCCAATCAAATCTTCAATGCTGTACGATACACTGATCACTATCTTTGAAGACCTGCCCGTCAAAAAACAGAGCAGCACCCGCCCATTGTTTGACCCGCAAATGGGCGAGCGCCATCCCCTGCACATTTTGCTGGCCGAAGATAACGCCGTCAACCAAAAAGTTGCCCTTTCTATTCTCGACCGAATGGGCTACCGCGCTGATGTGGCCGCCAACGGGCTGGAAGCGCTGGACGCCCTGCGCCGCCAGCCGTATGACGTCATTTTGATGGATATGCAAATGCCTGAAATGGACGGCGAAGAAGCCACCCAACATGTTCGCGCCGATTGGCCGCCGGAACACCAGCCGCACGTCATCGCCATGACCGCCAACGCGCTAGAAGGCGACCGCGAACATTACCTTCAGACCGGAATGGACGACTATATTAGTAAGCCGGTGCGCGTCGAGGAACTCATTCGCGCTCTGCTCAACGCCCAGCCTCGCACTGATAAGGAGAACCCGCATGAATCACATTGACCCCAACGCGCTTGACCCCTACCGTGAAATGATGGGCGACGAAGCCGACGCCTTCGTCGCCGATATTCTCAACACCTATCTATCCAACTCCAACCAGCTGGTCAACAGCATCGAAACCTGCTTCGCCAGCGGCGACATTGCCACCTTTACGCGCGCCGCGCATACGCTCAAAGGCAACAGTGCCATGTTCGGCGCACAAACCCTGACCGGTCTGGCGTTACAACTCGAACAAGCAGGCAAAACCAACCATCTGGAGAACCTGCAACCTATCATCGCCCAACTCAAGGTAGAATACGAGATTGTTCGTCAGGAACTAACCGAACTGCGCCGCACTTTACCCGGATGAAATTCAACACCCTTTTCTTCGACGTAGACGACACCCTCTACCCCGCTGACTGCGGCCTGTGGCAGGCCATCAAGGCCCGCATCGGCCAGTACATGCAGGAATGCCTGCACATTCCCGCCGAACAAGTTCCAGTTTTGCGCCAGCAATATTATGAAAAATATGGCACGGCGCTGAAAGGGCTGGAATTTAATTACCCGGTGGACATCAAGAAGTATCTTGACTACGTGCATGATGTTCCGCTGGAGCGTTATTTCAGCCCCCAGCCGAAACTTGCCTCCGTTTTGCAAGCAATTCCTGCCCGAAAAATTCTATTCACCAACGCAAATGCGAATCATGCCAGCCGCATCGTCCACGCACTCGGGCTGGAAACCTGCTTCGATGGCGTGATTGATGTAGAAGCCATGTCGCCCTACTGCAAGCCCATGCCCGAATCTTTTGAGATTGCCTTGCACCTGGCGGGTGACCCCGCCCCGGCGCAATGTGCACTCTTCGACGACTTACCCCGCACCACCCGCGCCGCCCACGCCCGGGGCATATTCAGCGTACTGATCAGCGCCGCGCTGCCCGAAGACGCCTCCTGCGCCGACGCCTGGCTCAGCGACTGGTCACAATTGCCTGGTCTGCTGGGCTGATGTAATGCGACATTGCGACATTCATGTCGCCCGTAGCGTGAGATTTATCTCGCGCTACGGGTTGTGCCTCACGCGAAAGGGTTTTCCATGCAAACTGAAAACATGGGGCTGGTCATCATTCTTCTCGTTGTCATTCTGGTCGGCTCCAACCTGCTGATGTTGGGCATGGCGCGCGGCTCGCGCGGCGGTTTTTTGGGCAACTCCAAATCTACCGACGCGCTCAGCAACCCGTGGAAAAAACAAAACGACAACTTTGGCGAACTCAGCCGCCGCGTGCGCGACCTGAAATCACACGCTGAAGAAGATGAAGATACGTCAGAACTTTAATTTTTTTTTTTTTTGCGCCTTTGCGTCCTAGCGTTAAGGCTTTATGCTTTTGCAGGCATCAGCAGTTAGTATCTTATCTGTGAAATTCTTGCACAAAAAGCAAGGAAATTAACCACAAAGAATCACGAAGTTTTTTGGTTTTCCTTTGTGTTGCCTCGTGGCCTTCGTGGTCAAATCTCTTTCGGCTTGTCCGAGTTAGGTTCTTTGGAAATCTTGCCATGAACACAGCCTTGCTGGTGATTGATATTCAAAATGATTATTTTCCCGGCGGAAAAATGGAGCTGGAAGGCGCGCTGGCCGCCGGTCAAAAAGCCGGGCAGTTGCTACAGTGCTTCCGCGAACACGGCGGGCGGCACATTCACATTCAGCACGAGTCGCTGCGCCCCGGCGCGACCTTTTTCATCCCCGGCACAGAAGGTATTCGCATTCACGACTCCGTGCCGCATTATGTCGGCGAACCGATTGTTTACAAACATTTTCCCAACGCTTTCCGCGAAACCAATTTGCTGGAGATTCTGCGCGGCTGGCAGACCGAGCGCCTGGTGATTTGCGGCATGATGACGCATATGTGCGTGGATGCCACCGTCCGCGCCGCCGCAGATTTGGGATTCACCGTCTGGCTGGCGGCGGATGCCTGCGCGACGCGCGCCCTCCGTCACGAGGATGTTTCCGTCACCGCGGGGCAGGTTCAGGCGGCGTTTTTGGCCGCGCTGACCTCCTACGCGCGCGTAATGACGGCAGAGCAAACGATCACCCTGCTGGCGCAAGAATCTGCCCCTTGACATAATTTTCGATTGGCATAGAATCGGGCGCAATGTCTACACAACACTTGCTCCGGCGTTTGCTCAAACATCACTTCTTCGGGACAAGTGTTTCTACTTTTTGGAACGTGGAGAGTCGCTTTTAGCGGCTCTCTTTTTTTGTACCCACCCAAAGGAGAAAGAGAATGTCCAAGAAAATCGCAGTTGCTCCAAAACGAAATGTCTTCGGCTATTTGCCCGATGACACCCCGCCCATCGGGGCCATGCTCAGCCTGGGCCTGCAGCAAGTGCTGACCATGTTCCCGGCCACGGTGCTGGTGGCCATCCTCACCAAATTTGACATTGGCGTCACCCTGCTCGCTTCGGGTTTGGGAACGATTATCGCACTGCTGGTTGCCAACCGCAAAATCCCGATGTATTATGGCTCGTCCTTTTCCTATATCGCCGTGGTGCAAACGGCCATGACACTCTACGCCAAAGACTGCTTCACTGACCCGGCTACTTTTTACTGCCCTGACGGCGTGCGCATCGTGCAAGTGGGCATCATCGGCACGGCGGTGGTCGAAATTTTGATCGGCCTGCTGATTATGCGCGTCGGAAAAGCGCGGCTTGATACGGTACTGCCGCCCATCGTCACCGGCTCGATGGCAATGGTGATTGGTGTGGCGCTTTCCGGCGCGGCGCTGAATATGGCCTCGGCCAACTGGGGCGTGGCGCTGCTGACACTTTTCGCCACCGTCATGTTCTCGGTGTATTTGCGCGGCAAAGGGCTGTTGGGCATGTTGCCCATCCTTTTCGGCGCCATCACCGGCTACGTCATTTCGGCGATTTTTGGGCTGGTGGATTACAGCGTGATTGCCAACGCCCAGTGGCTGCGCATTCCGGCCTTCACCCTGCCAGCCTTCACCGACCCACGCGCGCTGGAACTGGTGGTCAGCATTTCGCTGATTGCGATTGCGACTGTGCCTGAAAGCACCGCTCATCTGTACCAGATGAGCCTCTACATTGACGAACTGGCCGACGAATTGGGCCGCAAGCCCTTCAACATCAAAGAATTAATTGGTCTCAATCTGGTGGCCGATGGCGCCGATGACGTTATCGTCGGTCTGTTGGGCGGCGCGGCGGGCACTAACTACGGCGAAAACAACTCGCTGATGGCAATTACCCGCAACTATTCCGTTCCTGTGCTGATGACGGCGGGCGGCATGGCCGTTTTGCTCGGCTTTATCGGCAAACTGGCGGCGATTGTCAACTCCATCCCCGTGGCAGTCACCGGCGGCCTGGCGATTTATCTCTTCGGCGTGATTGGTATGCAGGGCGTGGCGCTCATTCAGAGCGAAAAGGTCAACCTGTTCAGCCCGAAAAACCTGGCAGTCGGCGCGACCATCATCGTCTGCGGCATCGGCGGCAACCTGGGCCTGCCCAATGGCCTGTTCCCCTTCCAAATTCCGGTACTTTTCCCCAGCGGCATCCCCGCCATCGTTTTTGCAGCCATTGCCGGTATCCTGATGAATCTGGTCTTTGTCCTCTTCAAAACCGAGGAATAAAACAAAAGAGGCTGGTCGGAGCACCCCGGCCAGCCTCTTCGCTTGCCCAAAAATCACTTCTCGGAAAGTAATCCGTTGACATATTTATGCAGTACACCGGAGATAAGGGTCTGATACGGAATTCCTTCAAGAAGCGCGTGTTTTTGCAAGTCGCGTAAATCTTTTTCAGAGATGCGAATATTGACGCGCTTGTCTTTGCGCAGGGTTGCCCGCGCGTAGGCACGATACTGCGCCGCTTGTTCTTGAACATTTTTGACGGATTGCCAGGCTTCATTTTCGTAGGCGGCCAGCAGCGCCAATTCATCGTCATCGAAGTTGAGTTGAGTTTCGCTCATTTTTGACTACCTTTCAAATGCTTTTGAACCGCTTTTCGGCTGGGAATGATGGTTTTCAAAAATACTTCCGAGTCTGTTTCTACAAATGGGATAAGATATACATATTGATTGATTTCCACAACAAAAATTTTTTGTCCCTGGTACTTTTCTTGATTGGGATTTTCCAGAACATCCAATAAAAAACCAAAGTCAATGGCAAGGACGACCTCTTCAAAACAAATTTGCCGCGTGCGTTTTAGCAGTTCATTTTTTTCGATGTTCCAGGCAAAGAGCTTCATGACCAGATTATATTCTTTTGTGTGCCTTTTGGCAACAACCTTGGCGGCCCATGCTCAAACTTCCCGGTCTGATTGACCCGCACGTCCACGTCCGCGAACCCGGCCAAACCCACAAAGAAGATTGGGATACCGTCACCCAATCCGCGCTGGCGGGCGGTGTGACGATGATTTTGGCGATGCCCAACACCAAACCGCCAATTTTTGATGAAGCCACGCTGAATTTGGCGCTTGCTTCGGCCCACAGCAAAGCGCGCTGCGACTACGCCCAATTCCTCGGCGCTGGGCCAGAAAACGCCGCTGAAGCCGCCCGCCTGGCCCCGCGCGCCGCCGGGCTGAAAATGTACCTCGACTCCACCTTTGGCGAATTGCGCCTTGACGACATGACCATCTGGCTGGAGCATTTTCGCCAGTGGCCCGGCCCCGCGCCGATGGTTGTTCACGCCGAAAGCCGCAGCATGGCCGCCGCCCTGGCCTTCTCGCAGCTGTTCAACCAGCCGATTCACATCGCGCACATTTCTCTCAAGGAAGAAATTCTGCTCATTCGCGCGGCCAAAGAGCGCGGCGTCCGCGTCACCTGCGAGGTGGCGCCGCATCATTTGCTGCTCACCGCGCCTGCCCGCGCCGATGGTCGCTTGGAAGTCCGCCCGCGCCTGGCCAGCCAGGCCGATGTGGACGCGCTCTGGCAAAATCTGGCCGTGATTGACTGCTTTGCCACCGACCATGCGCCGCACACCGCCGCCGAAAAGGACGGCGAAAACCCGCCGCCCGGTTTCCCCGGCCTGGAAACCATGCTGCCGCTGCTGCTGACGGCAGTTTCGGAATCCCGCCTGACACTGGACGACCTGATTGAAAAATCCGTTACCAACCCTCGCAAAATTTTTGGCCTGCCCGAACAGCCCGAAACCTGGGTCGAAGTGGACGAAACCGCCCGCTGGGAAATCCACGCCGCCGACCTGCACTCGCGCTGCGGCTGGACGCCCTTCGATGGCTGGAAAGTCACCGGCCAGGTGCAAAAAGTCGTTCTGCGCGGCAAAACGGTCTGCGAAAACGGGAAAATCCTGGCGCAGCCGGGCTATGGCAGAAATGTGAGGGCCGGATGACACTCAGCCTGCGCGCCCGCTTTTGGCGTTTTGTGTTGCGCCAAACCGTCAAAAAACGCCGCCTGACCATTGAGCAGCATCGTATCAGCGGGGCGCAGATGGCGGCATTTTTTCGCCTGCCTCCACAGGTGCAGGTGGAAAAAACCGTTGTCGCCGGGCTGCCCGCCGCCTGGATTCGCCCAAACGCGGCAGACCCGCGCCGCGTCCTGCTCCACCTGCACGGCGGCGGCTATGTCACCGGCTCGATTGACTCGCACCTGATGCTGTGCGCGCCGCTGGCGCAAACGCTGGAGATGAACCTGCTGCTGCCCGAATACCGCCTCGCGCCGGAAAATCCCTTCCCGGCGGCGCTGGAAGATGCGCTGACGGCCTATCGCTGGCTGCTGGCGCAGGGCGCGGAGAGCATCGTCGTCAGTGGCGACTCGGCGGGCGGCGGGCTGGCGCTCGCGCTGACGCTGGCCCTGCGCGAGGCGGGCGACCCGCTTCCAGCGGCGGTCATCTGCCTTTCGCCCTGGGCCGACCTGACCCATCAGGGCCAGAGTCATGTCACCCGGCTGGAATCCGAGGTCGTGTTGACGACGGAGACGCTGGAAGAATGGGCGGCATGCTATGCTGGCGCGGCGAACCTGACCAACCCACTGATTTCGCCGGTCTATGCCGATTTTCACGGCTTTCCGCCGCTACTGATTCAGGTCGGCAGCGAGGAAATTTTATTGGACGACGCCCGCGCGCTGGCCGAAAAAGCCCGCGCGGCAGGCGTCTGCGTGGAACTGCGCATTTGGGATGGCCTCTGGCACGTCTGGCCGGCGCTGGGAGCGCTCATCCCCGAAAGCGGCCAGGCCTTCAATGAAATCAAAGAATTCCTCCACGCCCAACCGCCCAACCGCATAACCGCATAACCGCATAACTGAGCAACCGGATAACCGGATAACTGAACAACCGGATAACTGAACAACCGTCTAACGAATTCACCGACAAGGAGTAAAACATGCCCACTCAATCGCAATCCCCGCACCTGCCTTTTGGCGAAAATAAACAAGCCGACTGGTACGGCAAAGACATTTTATCGGTCAAACAATTCAGCCGCGAGGACCTGGAATACGTCTTTGGCGTCGCCCACGAAATGCGCGGCATGGTCGAGCGCGTTGGCACGTTTGACCTGCTGAAAGGAAAAATTCTTGCCAATTTGTTTTACGAACCATCCACTCGCACCTCGTCCAGTTTTACCGCGGCGATGGAACGTCTGGGCGGCAGCGTCATCCCGATTAACGAGGTCAAATATTCCTCTGTCTCGAAAGGCGAAAGCCTGGCCGATACCGTCCGCACGCTGGAATGTTACGCTGATGTGATTGTGCTGCGCCATCCCGAAACCGGCGCGGCGGCGATTGCGGCCAAAGCCGCCAAAAAACCTGTGCTGAACGCGGGCGACGGCGTGGGCGAACATCCCACCCAGGCCCTGCTGGACGCTTTTACCATTTTTGAAGAACTCGGCGTCGGCCAGATTGACGGCATGACTGTCACCATGCTCGGCGATTTGAAATATGGCCGCACGGTGCATTCGCTGGCGCGCCTGCTTTCGCTCTACAAGGTCAAACTCAACTACGTTTCGCCCGAAATTTTGCGTATGCCCAAAGAAGTGATGGAAGAAGTCGCCGCCAAGGGCATTCCGCAGGCCGAGTACACGGCGCTCGAAAAAGTTCTGCCCGAAACTGACGTGTTGTACGTCACTCGCGTTCAAAAAGAACGCTTTGAAAACCTGGAAGATTATGAGAAAGTGCGCGGCGCCTATGTGATTGACCCCGAAATCATGAAAGCCGCCAAACAGGAGATGATTGTCATGCACCCCCTGCCGCGCGTCGGCGAAATCAGCCCCGACTTTGACGACGACCCGCGCGCCGCCTATTTCCGCCAAATGGAATACGGCCTCTACGTGCGCATGGCGCTGTTGGCGATGGTGCTGGGAAAAGCCTGAAAGCGGTAAATCGGTTATCCAGTTATCTGGTTTACGCGGTTGTCCAGTTACCCGGTTGAACTGGATAACTGGACAACTGAATAACCGGACAACTGGATAACTGAATAACTGGACAACTGAATAACCGGACAACTGGATAACTGAATAACTGAATAACTGGACAACTTGCCTTATGGAATCTTTCTTCTCCCTCCTCAAACGCCGCGTGGACGACTGCTCCTCCCTCCTCTGCGTGGGACTCGACCCGCACGTTGCCGACCTGCCCGAACCAACCGCCGAGGCGGCCCTGCGCTTTTGCCTGACGCTCGTTCAGCAGACGGCGTCCTATGCGGCGGCCTTCAAACCCAACGCCGCCTTCTTCGAGGTCTTCGGCGCCGAGGGCTGGAACGCGCTTCGACAGGTGATTCAGGCCATCGGCGAGGAATCTGCCCGGACGGGTTCGAGGATACCGGTCATCCTCGACGCCAAACGCGGCGACATCGCCTCCACCGCCGCAGCCTACGCCCAATCGGCGTTTGAGATGCTCGGCGCAGACTGCATCACCCTCAGCCCCTACCTCGGCCAGGATTCGCTCGCCCCGTTTCTGAGAAATCCCCAAAAGGGTGTTTTCCTGCTTTGCAAAACCTCCAACCCCGGCGCGGGCGATTTACAGGATTTGGAAATCGTCAGCGGCCCGTGGGCAGATGACCGCCAGCCGCTCTACCTGCACGTCGCCCGCCTGGCGCAAGACTGGAATACGCGCAACAACCTCGGCCTGGTGGTTGGCGCGACTCAACCCGCAGCCCTGGCCCGCGTCCGCGCCGCCGCGCCGAATGTGTGGATTCTCGCCCCCGGCGTCGGCGCACAGGGCGGCGACCTGTCGGCGGCGCTCCAGGCCGGTTTACGCGCCGATGGCAAGGGCCTGCTGCTCCCCATTTCGCGCGGCATCTCCCGCGCCGAAAATCCCGCCCGCGCCGCCGCCGAACTGCGCGACCGAATGCTGGAAAGCAGAAACCCATGAACAAAATCAAAATTGCATTAACCGACGCCCTGCTCCAAGCGGGCTGTATCAAATTTGGCGAATTTACCCTCAAATCGGGCCTAATTTCGCCCATCTACATTGACCTGCGCCGCATCATCTCTTTCCCCAAACTACTGGCGCAACTTGGCGAAGCCTACCTGCCCCTGCTCGTTCCGCTGCGTTTCGACCGGCTGGCGGGCCTGCCCTACGCCGCCATCCCGATTGCCACCGCCATCAGCCTGGCGGGCGGTTACCCGATGATTTATCCGCGCAAGGAAGCCAAAACCTACGGCACCAAAGCCGAAATTGAAGGCGATTTTCACCCCGGCGAAACCGCCCTCATCATTGACGACCTCGCCACCACCGGCGGCAGCAAATTTGAAGCCATCGAAAAACTGACCGGCGCCGGGCTGAAGGTCACAGATGTCGCCGTGCTGATTGACCGTCAATCTGGCGCGCGCGAAGCGCTCGAACAGGCCGGTTTCCGCCTGCACGCCGTCCTGACCATCGGCGAAATGCTCGACCACTGGCAGGAAACCGGCGCGGTTGCCGAGGCGCAAATCGCCGCCGCCCGCAGCTTTCTTGCCGCCAGCCGCGTCTGACGCTGCGCCGCAAAGGTAGAAGTCAGAATGATGTTCATCATTTTGACTTCTACCTTCATCATTCCTATTTTATTATTTCCAGTTGGTCCACCAGCCCGGCCAACACATCGAAGCCGCCCTGCCAGAAATCGGCGGAGTGCATGTCAATTCCGGCTTTGCGTAAGACGTTTTCGGGCGATTCGGAACCGCCCGCGGCGAGAATTTGAATGTATTTGGGCTTGAAGGATTCGCCCTCGGCTTTAAATTGTTTGTAGAGCGCCAGCACCAGCAATTGTCCAAACGAGTAGGCGTAGACGTAGAACGGGGTGTGATAGATGTGCGGAATGCTGACCCATTCCCATTTGAATTCGTCGCTGAGTTCGACCGAGTCGCTAAACTGGGTTTTGAGATTTTCGAGGTAGGCCGCCGCCAGTTCGTCCACCGAGGCGTTGTTTTGCACCATTTCGTGCGCGGTTTTTTCAAAGAGGGCGAAGAAGGATTGGCGCAAAATGGTGGCGTAGTTGTCGTCAATTTGGCGGAAGAGCATATCGCGGCGCACGGCGGGGGCCTTTTCTTCGGCCAGCAGGCGGTCAACCAGCATCATTTCGCCAAAGGTGGAGGCGGTTTCGGCCAGCGGCAGGCAGGCGTGTTGGGTGAAGGCGGTGTGATGTTCGGCCAGCATGGAGTGAATGGCGTGGCCGAGTTCGTGCGCCAGCGTGGCGACATCTTCACCGCGCCCCTGGTAGTTAACCAGCACCCAGGGCGTCAGCGCCGGTTCAACCGTCCAGCAGAAGGCGCCGCCGCGTTTGCCTTTGCGGACTTCGCTGTCGAGGTGATTCTGGTCAAACACGCGCCGGGCGTGGTTGGAGAAGCGGTGGTCAAACTGATTGAACGAATCCAACACCATCAGCGCGGCTTGCTGAAAGTCGTAGGTTTTATCGCTTTTGCTGACCGGGGCGTAAATATCGTAGCGGCGCAATTTTTCCATGCCCAGCAGTTTGGCTTTAATTTTGAAGAAGCGTTGAAAGATGCCGGCGTTTTTGCGGGCGACTTCCAGCAGGGTGTCCACCACGTCGTCGGGGATGTCGTTTTCGAGGTTGCGCGCCGCCAGCGGGGTGGTGTGTTTGCGCAGGGCGACATGCTCGTTGTGCCAGTCGCGCGCTACGGTCTGATACATTTGGCCGAGGATGGCGCCGTCCTGCCCGTAAACGCGGTAGAGTTCCTGATAGGCGCGGGCGCGCAGGTCGGGGTCGCTGCTGCGGGCGTAGGTCATCAGCTCGCCGCGCGTCAGTTCTTTGGTTTCGCCGTCCACTTCCAGGCGGAAGGTGTAGCGGTTGGTGATGGAATCATACAGTTGAGTCAACGCCCCGGCGCCGGTGACATTTTTCAGGTTGATGATTTTTTCTTCCGGCTCGCTCAGGGTGTGCGGTTTTTGCAGGCGCAGCGCTTCGAGGTAGTAGCGGTAATCGCCGGAAATGTCGAGATAGCGCCCGGCGCTGGCCGCGTCGAGATTTTTCCACCACAGGCTGAAGAACAGGCTGCGGTTTTCCAGCTCGGCGAAGAATTGCTGCACGCGCCCCATCAGCGCCATGGCGGCCTGGTCTTGGGTATCTGCCGAAAAAAGCAGACCGGCGAAGCCATACACACGCACTGCCAGGCGCGTGGTTTGCTCGGAATGCGCCAGAATATCCATGAAATGTTCGGGGTCGAGGCTGGGGGTTAAATCGGCGCGGAAGGATTCGAACTCGCTGATGCGTTTTTCCAGCGCGCTGAAAGCGGATTCAAGTTCGGCGGCGTCGGTGGCGGGGAAGAGGTCGGTCAGTTGCCAGGGGGATTGGGTGTAGGTCATGGTGGTTTCCTGTGGAGTGGGCAGGGAAAAACTTTATCAGGGAAGCGTGGCAAAACGATTTTTTAGCGTGTTGTAAACGTAATTTTGCCACAACAGCATGATTTCGTCACGGCGGTAGTCGTGGTTGGAGAAGGTTTGCAGGATGACGCGCCCATCGTAGCAGGTCGCCAGCACGCCGTAGTCGGATTTTTGCTTTTGAAAAATCCCGGCCAGCAGGGTGGCGTTACTGCCCGGGGCGAGTTTAATTAAATCCCCGGCCTGAGCGCTCCAGTAGATATTGTAATGAATCAGCGGCATGGAGGTATTGGGCGCATTGAAAACAGGCTGGTCGGGTTGCAGCCAGTAGATGGATTCTGCCAGCGGCCAATCGCGTTGGAAGCGCACGCCGCAGCCTGTCAACAAGGGTTTGATGCGGCCTTCGCCCAGCAAGTCGAGGTACCAGACTTCGGCAATCAGGGCAGTGTTCTTGCGTGAAACGCGCTCGCTGATTACATCCCAAAATTCGCCCTGCACGCTGGTTTTGGATTCGGCACCAACAATAATCAAATCCCACTGAATGCCGGAGTTGAGATTCTCCATGAAGGTGCCCAGCGCGTCGCCAACGTGGGTATATTTGACGTTCATGCCGTCCAGCGCATCCCGAATCCACAGGCCGATATTTTGGGTATCTTCGTAGACCAAAATTCTGGCGTCGTCTTTCATCCAGGCGTCAAAATCTGCTGTCGGCGCAGCGGGGATTTCGGTTGCAGTTGGCGCTTCCACCTGGGCGGGCAGATTGGTGGGCGCGGGCAGGCTGGTGATTTCGACCGTGACTTGAATCGGCGCGGGCGTGGCGGCGGGCGATTGCGCCATTTGAGTTATCTGCGCTGCCAGCGCAGTGGCCTGAACTTCGAGAACGATTTTTGTGCCGTCGGCGGCGGTGGCGGCTGGCGGCGCAACGGGCGTGCTGTCGGGCAGGCTGCACGCCAGTATGGAGAAAATCAAAACAGAAACAGCAAGGGATGTTGATTTGTGGAGAGACATACGATTCTCCTTTCTTTCCTAAAGATTATTGCACAAAAACGCTTCTGCGCACCACTGAGCTTTTGGGCAATGCGTCATTTTACACCCCAGCAGCAAACGCCAGTTTTGAAAATCGCCAAAAAAAGTTAACTGCCTACCTACCCTCACCCAACCCATCTCCCACAGGGAGATGGGTTGGGTGAGGGTAGGTAATTACACAAAAGAACGTTGGTCTTTTGACCAGCGTTCGAAGAAAATATTTTGGCGTTTTTTATCATAGGCTGGAGCGAATGTGGACAATATCGCCATCTTTGACGATGTATTCTTTGCCTTCCAACCGAAATTTTCCCTTGGCTTTACACTCAACCATGCTGCCGAGGGTAATCAGGTCATCGTAGGCCACCACTTCGGCGCGGACGAATCCGCGCGCGATATCGGTGTGAATTTCACCTGCCGATTCGACGGCGGTGGCGTTGCGGCGGGTGGTCCAGGCGCGGACTTCGTCTTCGCCGACGGTGAAGAAGGATTGCTGGTTGAGCAGGTCATACGACAGGCGAATCATGCGGTTGAGCGCCGGTTCGCTGATGCCATATTCAGTCATGAACAGGGCGGCATCCTCTGCCGGGAGTTGGGAAATTTCCATCTCCAATTTGCCAGGCAGGGCCACCGATGGGTGGTCGAGTTCCATCTTCGGCGCGGATTGGGTCTCGCCGGTGTTGAAAACTGTCAGGATGGGCTTGCGCGAAATCAGGCCAAAGCTGGCGAGTTCTCTCTGCTCATCGGGGCTGTATTCCAACTTTCGCAAGGGCGAGCCGCTATTCAGCGCTTCCAACAGGCGGGTGAACAAAATTGTCTGGCGCTCGTTGATGGCCTTGTCGGTGCCGCCTTTGCGGCGTTCATCTACCAGCCGTTCCAATTTGCGTTCCACGGCAATCAGGTCGTTGAGCAGAAGTTCGGTCAGCATGGCGTCAGCGTCGCGCGCCGGGTTGATGGAACCTGACGGGTGCGGCACGTTATCATCATCGAAAGCGCGCACGACATGAATAAAAGCGTCCATCTGCCCGAGGCTGTTGAGCAGTACGCCAGAGATATTGCCATTGGCGTTGCCTTCCAGCCCGGCGATGTCGGCGTAGGTCACTTTGGCATAAATCGTTTTTCTCGGCTTGAACATAGCCGAAAGTTTGTCAATACGCGGGTCGGGAACATCCACCACGCCGGTATGCGTTTCGATACGTCCGGCAGAGGCTGTGGTGGGTGTGTTACTGCGCGTCAGCGCATTATAAACAGTGGTTTTCCCCGCTTGGGGCAGTCCAATAATTCCTAGTTTCATCTTGACCTTATCAGTGAGAGTGGTATACTTTGGCGCTGAAAGCAAGCCGGAGTGGCGGAATTGGCAGACGCGCACGACTCAAAATCGTGTTCCGTAAGGAATGTGGGTTCGATTCCCACCTTCGGCACCAGATTATACCCCAAAGGATTTTTTCTCCAAAAACGCCCAAGCGGCGTTTTTTTTGTTTTGGGGACGATGAAGAACAAGATATAATCCAAGCCAGTGATATTTTTGGTTTTCCAAATTAACAGGAGGCAAATATGTCTGCGACAGAAGATATTTTAGCGGTCATACTGGGGGGAGGCCGCGGCGCGCGTCTGTATCCGCTGACCAAACTGCGCGCCAAACCAGCGGTGCCGATTGCCGGAAAATATCGTCTCATTGATGTTCCCATCAGCAACTGCATTAACTCGCGGATTTTCCGTATCGCTGTGTTGACGCAATTCCATTCGGTGTCGCTCAACCGCCATATTACCCGCACATATAACTTTGATGGCTTTCACGGTGGCTGGGTGCAGATTTTGGCCGCCGAACAAACTCTGCAAAGCGATGATTGGTATCAGGGCACTGCCGATGCGGTGCGCAAGCAATTGCGCGAAATTCAGGCGGCAGATGTCTCACACGTTCTTATTTTGGCAGGCGACCATCTCTACCGCATGGATTACGCCGCCATGGCCGATTTTCACATCGCCAACCAGGCAGACATCACCGTTGCAGTACAGCCGGTGCGAAAAAAAGAAGCCAGCCGTTTCGGCATTCTCAAAGTCGCTGAAGATGGGCGCATCGCCGCTTTTGTGGAAAAACCCAAAGACCCGGCAGTCCTGGCGCAATTCGTCAGCCGCGATGACGTCGAACGCCCCTTCCTCGGCTCGATGGGTATTTACATGTTCAAAACCAATGTGCTGATTGATTTGCTTTCCAACTTTCCCGATCACGATGATTTCGGCCATGATGTCATTCCGCACGCCATTGGCAAAAGCGCTGTCTACGGGTATAACTTTGAAGGCTACTGGCAGGATATTGGAACAATTCGCTCTTTTTACGAAACCAACCTGGAACTGGCTACGCCGAATTCGCCTTTCAACTTTTACGACCCGGAACGTCCCATCTACACCAACCCGCGTACATTGCCTGGCTCGCTGATTGATGACAGCAAACTGAAGGATGCGTTGGTATCGGAAGGTTGCCGTATTCAAAAGGCCCAAATCACGCACTCGTTGATTGGTCTGCGGAGTGTCATCGGCCCCGGCTCCAAAGTGATTGATAGCATCGTCATGGGCGCAGATTACTACGACGGAGCAACTCTGCGCCGCGGTGATATTCCGTTGGGCGTTGGCCCGGATTGCCACATCGAAGGTGCCATCCTCGATAAAAACGTGCGCATTGGCGCAGGCACAACCATCAAACCCTTCCCGCGCGGCACCGATATGGATGCCGGAACCTGGGTCGTCCAAGATGGCATTGTCGTCATCCCCAAAGACACCGCTATTTTACCCAACACACGCATTGCGCCTGACGTGTAATCACTTCATACCAGCAATCTATTGAAAAGCCGCTGGCGGTGAGGGGATGTTGGCTGTATCCCACACAGGCTGGCGGCTTTTAATTTCATCGCAGGAGAATTCGTATGGTTCAACCCGTCCAAGAGAAAAAGAAATCCATTGAAAACTGGCACACGCTTTCACCCCAACAGGTTTTAGAACGCCTGAAAGTGGCCGAAAACGGCCTGACTGACGCCGAAGTGCAACAGCGCCAGGCCGAATTTGGCCTGAATGAACTGAGCGAAGCGCCGCGCCCCGGCTTTTTGGCCCTGCTCTGGGAGCAAATTAGCGACTTCGTCGTCATGCTGCTGATTATTTCTGCCGTCATCTCCGGCATCATCGGTTGGAACGAATACGTCAAAACCGGCTCGACCGCCGAATTTATTGACGCGGGCGCGATTGTGGCGATTGTCGTGCTCAACGCCACCCTGGGCATTGTTCAGGAAAAACGCGCTGAGGAAGCCCTTTCGGCGCTGAAAAAATTAGCCGCACCCGAAGCCCATCTTTTGCGCGACGGGCAGCGCATCAGCCTGCCGGCGCGTGAACTCGTCCCCGGCGACATCGTTTTCCTCGAAGCGGGCAATTTCATCCCGGCGGACGTGCGCCTGCTTGAAGCCGTTAACCTGCGGGTGGAGGAAGCCTCGCTCACCGGCGAATCGCTGCCAGTGCAGAAAAATGCCGCGCTACAGCTCGACCCGGAGGCCCCGCTGGGCGACCGCAAAAACACCGCCTTCATGGGAACCACCGTTTCCTACGGGCGCGGCAAAGGCGTGGTTACCTCCACCGGCATGAAAACCCAGCTGGGATTAATTGCCGAAATGCTGCAAAATGTGGACGCTGAAGAAACCCCGCTGCAGCGCAAGTTGGACCAGCTGGGTAAAACCCTCAGCATCGGCGCGCTCATTCTCGTGGCGCTGGTTTTTGTCGTCGCCCTCATCAATCGCACCGACATCAATTTACTCTTCAGCGCTCCGCTCGAATACTTTGGAGAGTACGTCAAAGAAATCACCGAAGTCTTCATGATTGCCGTCAGCCTGGCAATTGCCGCCGTGCCGGAGGGCCTGCCCGCCGTGGTGACGATTTCCCTCGCGCTGGGGATGCAGGAAATGATCAAGCGCCACGCGCTCATCCGCAAATTGTCTTCAGTCGAAACGCTCGGTTCGGCCACCACCATTTGCTCTGATAAAACCGGCACGCTGACCCAAAACGAGATGACCGTCACCCGCATCTGGGCCGACAATCAGTTTGTGAGTGTAACCGGCACCGGCTACCTGCCTGAGGGCGATTTCCGGGTGGACGGCCAGCCGGTTGACCTGAAAAAATTTCCAGCCATCACCACCACGCTGTGGGTCGGCACCATCAACAACGACGCAGAAATCCAATCGGGCGGGGAAAAAGCCCAAATCATCGGCGACCCGACCGAGGCCGCGCTGCTGGTCGCCCTGCAAAAAACAGGGGCCGGGTATGATGCGGTAGACCGCGCCTACCCGCGTGAAAACGAAATCCCCTTTGATTCAGAACGTAAACGTATGGTGACGGTGCACAGCATCGAACACCCGCGCGCCGACGACCCATCGCCGTTCTATGATAACGCCGTCAAAGGCTGGGATGTGGTCACCGTTAAGGGTGCGCCGGATGTGGTGTTGAAACTTTGCACACAGTATCAGACGATGGAAGACAAACCCGCCCCGCTGACGGATGCCATGCGCGCGGCTATTTTGGCTGCCAACGACGCTATGACGAAAGACGCCCTGCGCGTCTTGGGCGTGGCCTACCGCCTCGACCGCGACGTGCCGGAAAGCGACCTGACCCCCGAAATGGTGGAGCATGAACTGGTTTTTGTGGGGCTGATTGGCATGATTGACCCCGCCCGCGCCGAAGTCAAACCGGCGCTGATGAAAGCCCTGGCGGCGGGCATCCGCACCGTGATGATTACCGGCGACTTCCCCAACACCGCCCGCGCCATTGCCGAAGAAATCGGCCTGTTGCGCCCCGGTCACAAGGTGCTGGCCGGCTCCGAAATTGACGCGCTGAGCGATGCCGAACTCAAGAAAACCGTGCTGGATACGGATGTCTTCGCGCGCGTTTCGCCCGAACATAAAATGCGCATTGTGGACGCCCTGCAGGCCAACAATCAGGTGGTCGCCATGACCGGCGACGGCGTCAACGACGCCCCGGCCATCAAACGCGCCGATATTGGCGTGGCGATGGGCATCACCGGCACCGATGTCGCCAAAGGCGCGGCGGATATGGTGCTGACCGATGACAATTACGCCAGCATCGTCTCGGCGGTGGAGCAGGGGCGCATCATTTACAGCAACATCCGCAAATTCGTCTTCTTCCTGCTCTCCAGCAACGTGGCCGAGATTATGATTATCTTTTTGGCGACGCTGGCGGGTCTGCCTGCGCCGCTGACGGCCATTCAACTGCTCTGGCTGAATCTGGTCACTGACGGCGCGCCCGCCTTGGCTCTGGCCATGGAAAAAGGCGACCCGGATACCATGCAGCAGCATCCGCGCCCCAAAGATGAACCCATCATCAACAAAACCATGCAAGTCGGCATCATCGTCCAGACCTTCGCCCAAACCGGCGCGGTGCTGACGGCTTTTGTCATCGGCCTGCTCTGGCATCTCGAAGCGGGCGCAGCTGTCCCGGCGGGCATGAATCCGCTCTTGTACATTCTCCAGCACAACTGGAACGGCGTGGACGTACAAACCGCCGAAACAATGGCCTTCCTGACGCTCTCGATGGCCGAACTCTTCCGTGCCTACACCGTGCGCTCAGAACGCGCCGCGCTTTTCCAGATTGGCGTTTTCTCGAACAAGTGGATGCAGTACGCCGTCGGCGCTTCGCTGACCCTGCTGATTTTGGTCTGCGTGATTCCCTTCCTTCAGCCAATTTTCAACACCCACAACCCCTCCGCCGCTGAATGGGGCGTGGTGCTGGCGCTGGCAATCCTCCCGGCAATTGCAGAGGAAGTTACCAAGTTCTTCCTGCGCCGCAGCCAGGCGTAAAAAAGAAACTATTTCGGATGAGCAGTTGCCAATTGTGTCTTCACCCGCTATCGGTGGAACCATTGAATTGGTCGTAGAGTCGCGTTTGACGTGATACTGTTTGACGAAGCATCACAGATTACCCTGCCACTGGCAAGTATGGGCATGTTGGCCGGGAGCAAGTATATTTTTTGACGCGCATAAAACAGTTCGCTCCCGGCTTCTTGATAAAGGGCCAGGAGCGAACTGTTTGGCTAGCGGGTTGAACAAGCTGAGGAGAGATGGTGATGCAAAACAGATCGGCTACCGAACCACCAATGGCAGGAAAATCTGGTAGGTCGTGCTGATCACAATCGCCTTATTAAATCCAAGCGAGCCGGTTGCTCCTGGAGTCGGAAGGGTCAACGCGGCATCGTTGGCCGTTGCGTCTTTGATCGTACCGCCGTTCAAGGTCAGTGACGCCGAGTCAACATAATCCAGATCGCTGGACGCGTCACCCGCCTGCACCGTGTACTCGAAGGTCAGGGTGCCTGTGCCACTGCCGCTGACATAACTTGCGGTCCGGTCTGTTGCGCCAGTCTCAAGCATCAATGTCGGCGTGCCGGTAACGTTAACTGGTTCGCTGAAGGTCACTGTGATCACTATCGTATTTCCTGTTGTGTATGAGCCATCCAGGGTGGTCGAGGTTACATTAGTGACCCCCGGGATGGTCGTGTCAATCACAATTGCCTTATTAATTCCAAGCGAGCCGGTTGCTCCTGGAGTCGGAAGGGTCAACGCGGCATCGTTGGCCGTTGCGTCTTTGATCGTACCGCCGTTCAAGGTCAGTGACGCCGAGTCAACATAATCCAGATCGCTGGACGCGTCACCCGCCTGCACCGTGTACTCGAAGGTCAGGGTGCCTGTGCCACTGCCGCTGACATAACTTGCGGTCCGGTCTGTTGCGCCAGTCTCAAGCATCAATGTCGGCGTGCCGGTAACGTTAACTGGTTCGCTGAAGGTCACTGTGATCACTATCGTATTTCCTGTTGTGTATGAGCCATCCAGGGTGGTCGAGGTTACATTAGTGACCCCCGGGATGGTCGTGTCAATCACAATTGCCTTATTAATTCCAAGCGAGCCGGTTGCTCCTGGA
>MNXJ01000002.1 GCA_001872455.1 Anaerolineae bacterium CG2_30_57_67
CGCGCAAATCGCAGATTTGCGCCACCGTTGGCTGCCCCTTTTGCCAATCTTTTGGACGGGTTCTTATCTGTTCAGTGCCTATCAAACGGCTCTAAAATTCCAGTTTTCCGGTTTCTGCGGCGCAACCGCGACATATATATCGCGCCACTGGTTCTTGCTGCGTAACATCAGTGATGAAAATTGGCGGCTTGTGAGTAATCACCATCTACAGTGTGCACGCAAATCATGTCAGGGATGGAGTCGAAAGTCTCCTGACTTTCGAGCAAAATCAGGAGATTTTGCACTCCGTCCACTGCGCCTGACAACCTTTGCGTGCACACCCGGTTACCAGCAATTCCAAATCTGAAATTGGTTATGCCCGAAATTGGGCAGTTTCCGCCATTTTTGCACAGTAAATGCAATTAAAGCAGCTACAACTTTCACAAACACCAGAGAATCCGGCTAAAAGAGTAGTTTTACCGAGATTCGGAGTTTAGATTTGGAATTACTGCCCGGTTACAAAAATTGTTGCCAAAAATTCGATTTAGTGTATAATACCGCCTTGCCATCGGGGCGTGGCGCAGTCCGGCTAGCGCGCTTGCATGGGGTGCAAGAGGTCGGAGGTTCGAATCCTCTCGCCCCGACTGACGACAAAACCGCCGACGAAAGTCGGCGGTTTTGTCGTCAGTGACTGATGTTACGCAGTAAGGATGTTGTTGCGAGGACGTTCTTGTACTTTGTCCGCAGCAATCTGTTTGTCGTGTTGAAGATTGCTTCGCCGCGAAAACCAAGAGCGCGTTTCGCAATGACACCCGCTTTTTTACAATAAGGGTGACTCAGCGATAAAACTGCATAACATCAGTGCAGATTTTATATTTTTGTAGCAAAATCATGCCCGGTTTTACATCGCCCCCCAACCCCAAAGAATTCAACGCCCGCGTCTGGCAAATTGCCCGGCAGATTCCACCGGGACGAGTGCTGGCCTACGGACAACTTGGCACGGCCATTGCGCCGCCGGGGATGACGCTGAAAGACTACGACGCCTTCCGTGCTCGTTGGGTGGGCGGCGCAATGGCCGTCTGCCCGCAGGATGTTCCCTGGTGGTGGGTGGTCAATGCCCAGGGAAAAATTAGCCCCCGGCCCGGAGCAGAGCGTCAGCGCGCGCTGTTGGAGGCCGAGGGCGTGGAATTCAGTTCCAGCGGAAAAATTGACCTGCTCAAGTACGGTTGGACTCCACCTGTAGCCAGATCAGCGTGAGCAAGCCCGCCGCCAGCCAGGCCAGCAGATTGAGCGCAATAAAGAACAAAATCACATTCCACAAGCCAGAATTGAAGATGGGGGAAGGCGGTGGGTGCATGATGTTGGATGCCTGGGCGAAAATCACCCGCAAAAGAATAATGTACGCCAGGTTGGCCGCCGAAGTCAACGCCGGGCGATTCACCAGCCACAAACCAGCCTGCATCAAGACGCCCACTACCGCGAACGTCAACGCCAATTGAAAACGCGGTTCGACCAGAAAGAGTCCGTTCCAGTTGGTTTGCATCGCCCACAGCGAAAGCGGTAGATACGAAATCCAGAAGATGATTCCGGTTCGACCCAGCGCCGCCGACCAGCGATTCAGGTTGGAAAATCGCGCCGGGCGAAAAAGACCGCCCAGCAACGCCAGTGCGCCAGCCGCGCCAGCCGCCAAGAAGGCCACTTCGGCGGCAATCACCCAGGCGCTGTGCAGGTAGACCACACGTACATTGTTCCCCAGCGATTTCTCCTCCGGCCCAAACAGCGCCAGCAAGAGAATCACCGCCAGGGTGATGAAAAACAAAGGAAGCGGAGATTTCAGTTTAGCCATGTGCCTATTTTAGCGCATCTGTCACGCCGCCATCATCCGTATTCAATGGCATTTCTGACCAAAATTTACGCCCCGGTTGCCTCTTGAGCAGTTATTCTATGGTAGCATAGCCGCGTATGAGCAAAAATCGCATCCTTTTTCTGTTTTTTTTATTGGCCTTTACGTTACGCATGGCGCTCGGCGCGGGCGCATACTGGTTTCTGCCAATTATCGGCTACGACGGCCCTACCCAAAAAGCAGGCTACCAGTTTTACGATGCCTACCGCCGCGACACACAAGCCTGGCATCTGGCGCAATCTGACCAACCGTTGACGGCAGCCTTCTCCGGCGAATATGCAGCCGACCAGTACGGCGGCCTGCTCTGGATGAGCGCCTTCACCTATCGCTATTTGACCGGCGGAACCCATCAGCCGCTGGCGGTCACGTTGCTGGCAGCGCTGACCGGCGCGGCGGGAATCTTCTTTGTCTTTGCCGCCGCCCGCCGCCTGTTGGATGAAAAATCTGCGCTGATTGCCGCTGCTATTTTCGCCTTTTTCCCCGAAGCAATTTTACTTGGCGCGTCGCAAATGCGTGAACCCTTTTTGATGACGGCGCTGGCGATTTTTTTCTACGCCTCCACGCGCGGAAAACAACCGCTGCAACCGATGGATTGGTTCTGGCTGGTGTTTTCGCTCGGGCTGCTGCTGTTCATTTCGCCGGGCATTGCCCTGCTGGCGCTGGTCGCCGTTGCCGGATGGGCAGGATTTAGCCGCGAGCGGAAAAAAATTCACTGGCCGATAGTCCTGGCCGCGCTGGGGGTTTTCCTGCTTGGGCTGATAACGCTCTCGCTCAGTTGGGAAAATCTCGTCCGCGCCCATGCCGGCGGACTTTTTGGCGTGCTCGGCGCCTGGGCGCGCGAAACCGCTGTGTGGAACGCGCATGTTCTCAAGGGCAGTTCTGGCATTGTACAGGTACTTTTTGCCAGCCTGCCACCCGGGCTGGCGCTGCCCTTTGTGGCGTTCTACGGCATTCTTCAGCCGGTGCTGCCTGCCGCGCTGCTGGAACCATCGCTCCCCTTCTGGCAAACGTTGGGGATTTTTCGTGCATTGGGCTGGTATCTGCTCCTGCCATTTCTGGCCTACGCGCCCTTCGCCGTCTGGAAAAACCCGCCGCTGCGCTGGTTGAGCCTGCTGACGTGGTGCTGGGTCGTGATTGCCGCCATTCGCGGCGGCGGCGACCAGTGGGATAACCCGCGCTACCGCGTCATTGCGCTGGTCTGGCTGGCGATTCTCTCGGCATACGCGTTGGCCGCTCCCAAATCGCGCTGGTTTTGGCGTATCGTTTTCGTCGAGGCCGTGCTTTTGGTAGTTTTCGGCCACTGGTACGGTTACCGTTACCTGCAAATCGGATTCAATGTTGGTATTCGCAACAGCCTGGCGTTGGCGTTGGGGCTGGCTATTCTAGGTGTCGTCACCGATTGGCTATGGGAGTACCGGCAGTCGCTTTCTGTTATAATTCAGCGGTTGAATTTGCCTCAGGAGAAAAAATAACTATGACTACTGCATTAATCACTGGCATCACCGGGCAGGACGGCTCGTACCTGGCAGAGCTTTTGCTTGGCAAAGGTTACGAAGTGGTTGGCATGGTACGGCGCTCCAGCACGGTCACTTTTGAGCGTATTGAACATATTCAGGACGATATTTGCATCGTTCAGGGCGACCTGCATGACCAGGGCTCACTGGTCGGTGTGCTGGAAGAGTACAAGCCTGATGAAGTCTACAACCTGGCGGCGCAATCGTTTGTGCCTACCTCGTGGAGTCAGCCCATTCTCACCGGCGAAGTAACCGGCCTGGGCGTCGCCCGTTTGCTGGAGGCCATTCGCCTGGTTAATCCGAAAATCCATTTTTACCAGGCTTCCTCCAGCGAGATGTTCGGCAAGGTGATGGAAGTGCCGCAGCGCGAGAGCACGCCGTTTTACCCGCGCTCGCCCTACGGCGTAGCCAAAGTATACGGGCATTGGATTACCATCAACTACCGTGAGTCGTTTGATATGTTTGCCACTTCTGGCATTTTGTTCAACCACGAAAGCCCGCGCCGTGGCATGGAATTTGTCACCCGCAAAATTTCCAACACGGCTGCCAAAATCAAACTTGGGCAGGCCAAAGAACTGCGCCTGGGCAACCTCGAAGCCCAACGCGACTGGGGTTTTGCCGGTGACTACGTTGAGGCCATGTGGATGATGCTGCAACACAGCACGCCCGAAAATTTCGTCATTGGCACCGGCGAAACGCACGCCGTGCGCGAATTTTGTGAACTGGCCTTTGGCTACGTTGGCCTCAATTATCAGGATTATGTCGTGCAAGACCCGCGCTTCTACCGTCCCGCCGAAGTGGATTTGCTCATTTCCGACCCAAGCCGGGCGCAAGCCGAACTGGGCTGGCGGCGCAAGGTTTCCTTCAAGCAATTGGTGGAGATGATGACCGAAAGCGACTTGCAGCGGAACTCCAAAAAATAGGGTCAGACGCATTTTTTATCGCCGAGACGCGGAGTACGCCGAGTTTTGAGTTCTCTGCGTCTCGGCTTCCCGGCGTTTTTTCTTTCCATGAACATTTTCCGCTTCCTGATGAATGCCCTTAAAATCCAATACTGTTTCGTTAGCGGTTTTGGAGTCCAACGTCTCCTGACGTTGGCGCCAAAGTCTGGAGACTTTGGACTCCTTATCTAAACAGTATTGCCTTAAAATCCGTCCCTGGCTGGCGGATTTTTTGGCGTTAATCGGCTTGGGACTGTACGCCGCGCAGATGTGGCAATTCGCCCACCTGCAGTTTTCGGTGCTGGACGAAGGTCTGTATCTTTACAAAGGGCTGTTGCTGGCAACCGGTCAGTACACGCCCTTTCAGGATTTCGGCCTGTGGATGAATCAAATGCCACTCGCCTATCTGATGTATGGTTGGGCGCAAATGTTGTTCGGCGCGGGCCTGCGTACCGGGCGGATGTTCACTTTTGCGCTGGGGCTTTTGACCGCGCTTGGGCTTTTTCTCACCGCCCGGCGGCTGGGAGAAAATCGCTGGGCGGCGGCGCTGCTGCTGTGGGCGCTGGCGCTCAACCCGGCGGCGCTGCGCATGAGCGCGATGGCCGCCTCGCAAGGGCTGACCGCCTGCCTGCTGGCCTGGACGTTTTTCTTCAGCCTGGGCGCAGACCGCCGCCCCTGGCATTTATTTTTCGGCGGATTGCTGGCGGGCGCAACCGTGATGGTGCGCATCAACCTGATTTTGCTGCTGCCGCTGCTGCTGATGTACGTCTGGCGGGCAAATGTGCGCGGGCTGCCCGCGCTTTTGGCCGGGATGCTGATTTCGTTTGGCGGCCCGCACCTGCTATACTGGCCCAATATTTTGCGGCTGTGGGTCAAATGGCTGCCGCTGCCCTTTCTTTCCGGCTTTTTTCCGCCGCCCAACACCCCCACCTGGAATCCAGATTCTCCGCTGGGCTACCGCGTGGCGAGTCTATTTTTGGCCTTTCGCTACCATTTCGCCGCGCTGTTTGGCGCGCTGGCGACCTGGTTGTTTTTTGATGGGAAAAATCGGCGCAAAGAAGTCGTTTTTTTATCCGTTTTTCTGCTCTCTGCTTTCCTTTTGCACGCCTGGGCCGCGCTTGGCAATGATTACTGCGTGTTCTGTTTTGCCACTTACACCGCGTTTTACGCCGGAGCGGGCCTGCTGCTGGCGGCGCTGACTCTGCCGGGCTGGAATTTAAACCCATCCGCGCCCAAACGTTGGCTGGGCGGGCTGGCGCTGACGGTTTTGCTGGGCGGCATGGCCTATTCTGCCGAGGGAACCATCCGCGATTTGCTGCCCGCGAATTTTTATCGGCGGCTGGTGATGCTGCCCGCGCCGGGGTTTGATGGGGCGCAAATTTGGCAGGTTTTCGTCAATAAATTCGGTGGAAGTTTGCGCACTGTTTCAGACGCCGCGCAGGCCATTTTGCCGGTCATTGCCGCCGTGACGCTTGGGCTGGTGATTCTCTCAGCGGGAAAACTGCCCGGGGGCGCAAGCCGCTGGGGGCGCGGGTTTGTCCTTTTTCTCATGCTCGGAACACTTTTTTCGCCCTCGCTTTTGCTGGCGGGTGAATATCGCGCCTACGACTGCCCGGCGGATGTTTTGCCCGGCTACGAGGCGGCGGGCGCGGCGCTGAAGGGAATCATCCCGCCGGGGGCGAAGGTTTACTGGGCCGGGTATTCGCCCGCGCCGCTGTTATACTTGCCGCAAATTGAAATTTTGCCCGGCCAACTGCATGGCGTTTATTCTTTCCGCGTCTCGGACGATGACCAGGCTTTATTGCGCTACGGCTGGTGGAATGAGTCGCTGGCCGAAATATGGCTGGCGCAGGCCAATTTTGTGATTGTGGAAGTGCGCAATGCCGAGACCTTAGCCGGAAAACTTGGCGCTTTTGAGCAGGCGGCGCAGACCGCGCCGCAGTCTTGCCAGCCCAATTCGGTGTTGACGGTTTACCGGAGAAAATAATGGACGTTTCAATCGTCATTCCTGTTTACAACGAAGCAGACAGCCTGCCCGCCCTGCACGCGGCGCTCAGCGTAGCGCTGAACGGTTTGCCGCGCGCCTGGGAAGTGATTTACGTCAATGACGGCAGCCGCGATGGCTCGCAGGCCGCGCTGGAAAGCCTGGCCGCCACCGACCCGGCGCATGTGACGGTGGTGGAGTTTCGGCGCAACTTTGGTCAGACGACCGCCATCGCCGCCGGAATTGACCACGCGCGCGGCGACATCATCACCTTTTTGGACGCCGATTTACAAAATGACCCGGCGGATATTCCGATGATGCTGGCGAAACTGGACGAGGGCTATGATGTCGTCAGCGGCTGGCGCAAATTCCGCGAGGACAATGCGCTGACGCGCAACCTGCCCTCACACCTCGCCAACGGGCTGATTTCGGCGGTGACGGGCGTTCACCTGCACGATTACGGTTGTACGCTCAAAGCCTACCGGCGCGAGGTGATTACCGGTTTTCGCCTGTACGGTGAAATGCACCGTTTTATTCCGGTCTACGCCAACGCCATCGGCGCAAAAATTTTGGAAGTGCCGGTGCGTCATCACGCCCGCCAGTTTGGCAAAAGCAAATATGGGCTGGAGCGCACGCTGAAGGTGATTCTCGACCTGATTGCGGTGCAATTTCTGACGCGCTATTCGGCCAAGCCGATTTATCTCTTCGGCGGCGGCGGAATTCTGATGGCCGGGCTGGGCGCCGCCGGGATGATTTTCCTCGCCCTGCGCAAACTGCTGATTCGGGTGGATATTCTCACCTCGCCCATTTTCATCATTTCCGTCCTGCTGGTGCTGATGGGTTTCCAGTCCATTTTGATGGGCCTGATTGCCGAACTGCTCGTCCGCACCTACCACGAGTCACAGCAAAAAACGACCTACACGGTCAGGAAAGTAATCAGTGGTCAGTAATCAGTTGTCAGTGGTCAGTTGTCAGTTGTCAGTAATTCCTAATCCCTAATCCCTAATCCCTAATCCCTAATCCCTAATCCATCATTTCCCCCCATGTCCCGCGCCACACTTTTTCGTCTTATCGGCTCTTTACTTTCGGGCGGCTTGTTGATTTTCCTGCTGGCGCAAAACTGGAGCGATGTCACCGCCGCGTTGGCGCGCGTTTCGGCGCTGGAACTGCTGGCCGCTTTTGGGCTGATTTTGCTCTCGCGCCTGTTCATCACCCTGCGCTGGCACGTTCTCCTGCGTTCTGGCGGAGTCGCCATTCCGCTGCGGCAGACGCTCTCGCTGGTGTTTACCGGCCTGTTCGCTTCCAATTTTCTGCCGACCACCATCGGCGGCGACGTGGTGCGCCTGGCCGGGGCGATGCAACTCGGCTACGACCGCGCCGTCTGCCTGGCCTCCATCGCCGCCGACCGGGTCATCAACATGCTCGGCATGAGCCTGGCCGCCCCGCTCGGCCTGATTCAACTTTTCGGCGGCGGCCTCGCCGTCCCAGCCCTCACCTTGCCGCCGCTGGCCCAAAAAACTTGGGAATTTGGGCTGCGCACCCTGCAATCTTTTTCGCTCTGGTTCAAACAGCCGGGCGCGCTGGCCCTGGCGCTGATTTTTGCCCTGGCGCACATGCTCTGCACCTTCAGCGCCAGCGCCGTGCTGCTCTACGCCCTCGGTGAAAGCGCCGACTTCTGGCGGCTGATTGGCCTGCTCAGCCTGGCCTACTTCATCACCCTCTTCCCGCTTTCCATCAACGGCTACGGCCTGCAGGAATTTTCCGTCACCTACCTGCTTTCCACCTTCGCCGGAATCAGCCTGCCGGTCAGCGCCATGCTGGCCGTGCTGCACCGCTTGCTGATGATGGCCGCCAGCCTGCCCGGCGCACTGACCCTGCCGGACGTCCTGGCAAAAATGGACAAATCCAAGCCATGATTCCCCCAAAAACTTTCTGGCAAACCAGCCTGATTTTCACTTTTCTCGCCACGCTCGCCGCGCTGACGGCCTCCGTCTTGCGCTGGAATGAAATCGGCGTTATTCTCACCCGCTCGGTGTGGAGCGTCGCGCTGATGCTCTACCTGCTGACGCTGGCCGCCTGCCTTTTTCTGTTTTTTTGGATAAAAACCCCCGCCGCCGAAAAAATCCTGGCCGCCCTGGAATTGCCCGGCCTGCAAAGCGCCGCCCGGCGCGGCCTGGCGGGCGGCCTGTTCGCCGGTATCCTCCTGCTGATTCCCTGGCTCAAGTTTACCTACCGCGTCGGCGAAGTTGTCAAAAAATCCACGCAAGACCCCACGCTGACGCTGATTCTCTTCTACTTTGGCGTCTGGTGGCTGGTTCTGCTGGCCGCCACCGCGCTGAAGGTGGCGCTCAAAACCTCGTGGGCGGGTGGTTTCGCCGCCGCCCTGCTGACGCTGGCGGTTTTTTATGAAATCTATCAGCGTTTTCAGGCGGTCACGCCCTACCCGTTTTCGCTGGGCTGGTCGGAGGGCAGCCGCTATTTTTACGCCTCGCTCTGGTTTTCTCAGGCGTACTACGGGCAGAGTTTTCCGCTTTCCAGCCTGCACCCCACCCGCTACTTTTTGCAATCGCTCCCGTTTCTTTTCCCCACGCTGGGGCTGGAAGCGCACCGCTTCTGGCAATTTTCTCTGTGGGTCGGCACCAGCGCCGTCACCGCCCTTGCGCTGGTTTTCCAACGTCGGGAGACGCCGGACTCCAAAAATTCCCAATTTTGGCGCAAGGGGCTGCTGGCCGCCTGGTTTTTCCTGTTTTTTCTGCGCGTCGGCATTTACTACCACCTGCTGCCGATGATTCTCATTCCGGTTTTGTTTGTCTCGACCAAACATCCCCGGCGTTCACTGGCGGCGGTGATTTTCGCCTCGCTCTGGGCAGGCGTCAGCCGGGTGAACTGGTTCCCCGTCCCGGCCATGCTGGCGGCAGCGATTTATTTACTGGAAGGCGAAGCGTGGCAAGCGGTCAGCGGCCAGTGGAAAAAATTGCCTTTCTCGCCTCATCTCCTCTCTCTTTTCTCTTTTTTCTTCTTCGGCCTGCTGGCGGCGCTGACGGCGCAAGCGGCCTACATTCCGCTTTCGGGCAACGCCGCCAACGCCGGAGCCTTTGCCAGTAGTTTTTCATCCGATTTGTTGTGGTATCGGCTGTGGCCGAATGACCTGTTTGCGCTGGGGATTGTGCCGGGAATTTTGCTGGTGAGCGCGCCGCTGCTGGTGACGCTCGCCCTGGCGACCCGCCGGGTGGCGCTGGGTTTCTGGCGCTGGGCGGCGATTTGGGGCATGTTGGCGGTCTTGTTCGCCGGAAGCCTGGTGGTCAGCGTCAAAATTGGCGGCGGCGGTGATTTGCACAACATGGACGCCTTCGCCGCGCTGTTCAGCCTGGTCGGCGCCTGGGTGATTGGCGGGCGCGCCAATCCCTTTTATCCTCTTCACCCTGTAACTTATCCCGTAACCCCCTGGCCGGTGACGGCTTTCGCGCTGATTCTCCCGCTCGGCCTGCTGCTTCCCTCGCTTGCGCCGCGCGAAAATTTCGATTTGAAGTGGGCCGGGCAAAATTTGGCGCAGTTAAAATCGGCGGTGGAAAATGCGCCGGGGCCGGTGCTGTTCATCAACGAGCGGCAGCTGGTGGCTTTTGGCCTGGTCAATGTGCCGATGAGCGCCGAGTACGAAGCGGTGACGCTGATGGAAATGGCGATGAGCGGCAACAACCCGTACCTGAACCGTTTTTACAGCGACTTGCGCGCGCATCGTTTTGCGCTGATTGTGGCGGGCAAGCAGAATTTGGGCGTCAAGGACGACGGCGCGTTTGCCGAGGAAAATAACGTCTGGAATACGCGCGTTGCGCCCTATATTTTGTGCTATTACGAGCCAACGCTGACGCTGGAGCCGGGCCAGGGGAAAATTCAGGTTTTTGTGCCGCGTCTTTCGCCGGGAGTTTGCCCATGAGTTCTTTGCCCCCTGCAATGTTTCAATTTGATGATGTGGCGGCGGTGGAAGTGCGCACGGATGCGCCTTTCGCGCGCGGCTTTTTTGGCGATGAATATGCCTTTCATCGCGTGAATATTCCGCGCATTGACCTGCCCCTGGCAGTTCTTGATTTTCAGTTGGGCGCTTCCGCTCCGGCAGGTTTTACCCGTCACACGCATAAAGTTTTGGCGCGTTGGGCCTATCGGATTGGCTTTCAGCCGGGGCGGGTGGAAATTAGCGCCTATGGTAATCGTTTTGCCGTGCCGATGGTGCATCACATGCTCTTGCATCCCACTTTGCGCTGGCTGGCAGCGGGCGCTGGAACGCTGCTCTTGCACGCCGGAGCGGTGGTAAAGAACGGGAAAAGTGTCATTTTTACCGGCGAGGGCGGCGCGGGCAAAACGACGACCACTTCGCTGGCGTTGGCAAGCGGCGGCTGGCAGGTGCACGCCGACGATTACGTTTTTCTCCACCCCGAAAAAAGCGCAGCCATCAGCCGCGCCTATGTCACGCGCTCGCATTTGTACCTCAACTTATTGCGCTGGGTTCCGCAAGTGGCCGCTCGGCTCACGCCTTGGGAGCGCATTCGGCTGGAATTTTTTGGCCGTCTGCGCGCATGGAGCGGCGAACGGCTGAAGTGGCCGGTGCGAGTGGCGGCGAATCGACTTTGGCCGGATGCGCCGGTTGCGCTGCAAGCGACTCCGGCGGCGTTGGTTTTGCTGGAGCGTGGCGATTCGCCCGCCTTAATTGCGATGACAGATTTGCCTGGCGTGGTGGAAACCCTGCTTCAGATGAATTTTGGCGAGGCGCGTCATTTTTTGGCGCTGCTGGAAAAATCAGAAAATTTCGACCCAGCCTGGTTGGAATCCTGGCGTGAGACAGAACGCGGCCTGCTGACGCAATTGACGCGCCAAATTTCGGTGTACCGGCTGGTATTGCCGCGCTCGAATGACGCGGAAGCGGTACGCGCCAGTCTTTTGCCTGCGCTGGAGCAGATGGTGGCATGACGCGCCCCAAAATCTCCACGTTGTTGCGTTGGCTAGGGACGCTGGTTGGCATTGTTCTGTTTGTCTGGCTGTTGGCGCGGCAAGACTGGATGCGGGCGCTGGCCGCCCTGGGTGCTATTCCGCTGTGGGCGCTGATGTTTTCGCTGGCGCTGTATGCCCTTTCCTATGGCTTCAACACCCTGCGCTGGTGCATTTTGCTTTGGGCGCAAAACGTGAAAATTGGTTATCTGCAGGCGCTCAAAATCACCTGGGGCGGAGTTTTCGCCTCCAATTTTTTGCCCTCCACCATCGGCGGCGACGGGTTTCGCATGTTGGCGGTTTACCCGTTTACGCGCGAAGACCCGCAGCAGGACGGCAAAAAAAGCCTGGCGTTTGGCTCGGTGGCGCTCGACCGGCTGATTAACATGGCGGCGATGGCCTGCCTGATTCCGATTTCGCTGACGATATTCGGCGCGGGCGTTTTCTCGCTGAAACTGTTCGTTTTTCCCCCGGCGCTGACCCGGCTGATGGAGCGCCTGGCGCCGAAAGTCGCCGCCGCGTTTCAGATGTGGGCGGCGCGTCCGGCGGCTTTTTTGTGGGCTTTTTTGGCGGCCTGGCCCTCCAACCTGCTGCCGATGGCGGCGACCTGGGTGCTGGCGCGCGCGCTGGGCATGTCAGTCACTTATTGGCAGGTGGTTGGTGTGCAAACGGTGACGTATTTTCTCTCGGTGCTGCCGATTTCGGTCAACGGGCTGGGCGTGCGCGAGGTTGCCTACACCACGCTCTACGTCGCGCTTGGCGCGAGCCTGGAGCAGGCCTCCAGCCTGGCGCTGCTCACCCGCCTGCTGACGACCATCATCACCCTGCCCGGGGCGGCTTTTTTGAATGAAGAATGATGAAATTCCCTTTTCGCTGCTAACTCCTAACTCCTAACTCCTAATTCCTAATTCCTAATTCCTAATCCCTAACTCCCAATCCCCAACTTTCCCATGCGCCTCCTCGTACTCTCTCATGAATTTCCTCCCATCGGCGGCGGCGGCGGCCGCGTGGCGCAGGATTTGGCTTGCGGGCTGGCGGCGCGCGGTCATCAGGTGACGATTCTCAGCGCCGCGATGGACGGCCTGCCCGCCGAAGAAACCGTCGGCGGTGCGCGGCTGATTCGTCTGCCCGCGCAGCGCAAAAACGCCTTCGCCGCCTCGCTGGCCGAAATGGCGAACTTCGACCGGCTGGCGGTCACGCGCGGGCTGGCGCTCCTCCGTCAGTGGCGCCCGGACGTGATTCACGCCCATTTCGCCGTGCCAGCCGGGGCGGCGGCTTTCCTCCTCTCGCGGCTGAGCGGCGTTCCCTATGTTCTCACCGCCCACCTCGGCGACGTGCCTGGCGCGGTGCCGGAAAAAACCGAAGCCTGGTTCCGCCTGCTGTCCCCCCTCACCCCGCCGATTTGGAATAACGCCGCGCGGGTGATTGCCGTCAGCGAATTTACCCGCGCGCTGGCGCAAAAACACTATCGCGCGCCGATGACCGTCATCCCCAACGGCGTGGATTTTGCCGCCCTGCCGCCGCGCGAACCTGCACGCGAGATTCCGCGCATTGTGTTTGCCGGGCGCTTTGTCGAGACGAAAAACCCCGGCCATTTGGTGCAGGCGCTGACGCGGCTGAGTTCCCTGCCCTGGCAGGCGACTCTGCTCGGCGACGGCCCGCTGTTGGAGGCGGTGCGCCGTCAGGTGGCCGAATCGGGGCTGGCCGGGCGTTTTTCGCTCCCCGGCTGGGTCACGCCCGCCCAGGTGCTAGATGAATTTTCCCGCAGCGACGTGTTGGCTTTGCCCTCGCGCGCCGAAGGCTTGTCGGTGGTCGGCGTGCAGGCGCTGGCGCTTGGGCTGGCGCTCGTCCTCGGCGCGGCGGGTGGCAACCTAGAACTGGTGCAGGACGGCCAAAACGGTTTTCTCTTCCCGCCCGGCGACGTGGACGCGCTGACAGACGCGCTGCGCCGCCTACTGACCGACCCCGCCGCGCTGAAATCGGTGCAACGCCGCAGCCGCGCCCTGGCCCAAAAATTTGACCTGAACGCGATTGTGACGCAATATGAGGCAGTGCTGTCGGATGTTAGTGGTCAGTAGGCAGTTGTCAGTGGTCAGTTGTCAGTGGTCAGTTGTCAGTGGTCAGTGGTCAGTAGTTAGTAGTTAGTAGTTAGTTGCCAGTTGTCCGGTTGCCCAGTCTCTTCATCTCCTCATCTCCTTGTCTCCTAATCCCTAATCCCTAATCCCTAATCCCTAATCCCTAATCCCTAATTCCTAATTCCCCATGTACCTCTTCTCCGAATTCTCCCTCCCGCTTTTTCTGTTGTTGCTGACCTTGTGGACGCTGGGCGGCTGGGGGCTGTTGGCGCGATTCGACCTGTCGCCGCGCGAGCGCCTTTTTCTCGGCCTTGGCCTGGGGCTGACGCTTGCCACCCTGCTGGCGAACTTTCTGGGCCGCTTCCTGCCCACTTCCGCCGCTTTTTGGCTTTCCGCCGTTTTGCCCGCGCTCATTTTTCTTTTTCCTCGCAAAAACCTGGCGGCGTCCCTTCCCGAAAATCTGAATTTCTCCACGTTCTCCGCTCTCCTCCTCTTTTTTCTGCTCGTCTTTCTCTCCACCCTGACGGGGCGCGGCCTGGGCATCTTCGACGATTATCAAAATCTGCCGCAGGTTTCCAGCCTGGCGCTGGGCGATTTGCCGCCGCACTTCGCCTTTTCGCCCGCCCTGCTGTGGAGTTATCACTACTTTCTGCCGCTGGTCGCGGCGCAATTCACCCGTCTGACCAACGCTGCCCCCTGGGTTGCAATGGATTTGGCGCGCGGCCTGACCCTGGCGCTGACGCTGATTTACGCCGCGTTTCTCGCCCACCGCATCACCGGCTCCAAAATTGCCGCCGCGCTTGCCGCCGCTTTTCTCTATCTGGCGGGCGGCGCGCGCTGGATTTTGCTGCTGCTGCCCGCCGCCTGGCTTGACCGGGTCTCCGCCGCCGTCACGCTGATTGGCTCCGGCGCCGCCTCCGGCGAGTCGCTCGAAGCGGCGCTTTACCAGCCCTGGAAAATTCAGGGCCAGCCGCCGCTGCCGTTTCCATTTCTCTACGGCTCCGGCCTCGACCCCTCGCTGGTACTCTCGCACGCCGGGTACGGCGTCAGCGCGCTGATGCTGATTTTTCTGATTCTGCTGCTGGCCGGGCGCGGGCGAGGCTGGCAGGAAATGCCCGTGCTGATGATTTTGCTGGCCGCGCTGGCGCTTGCCAACGAAGTGACCTTTGCCCTGTTCTACGCCGGGCTGCTGTTTGCCGCTTTTTTCTGGATGATTGCGCGCCGCTCGTGGCGGCTCCCGGCCTCGCTCTGGCGCTGGCTTCCGGCGCTGATGGGCGGCGGCCTGCTGGCATTGATTCAGGGCGGCGTGCTGACCGGCGCGGCGCTCAACCTGTGGGGGCGGCTGACCGGCGCGCCCGCCGCCGAAGCGCTCTACAAAGTCACCTTTGCCCTGCGCCTGCCGACGGTGCTTTCGGCGCATTTGGGCGCGCTGCCGCTTTTCGACCCGGCGGCCTGGTTTGCCATTCTGGCCGAAACCGGTCTGACGATTTTTGCCCTGCCCTGGGCGCTGCGCCACGCCTGGCGGCTGGCGCAGGAAGAACGCTGGCTGGAGGCCGCCTGGCTGGCCTCGATTGTCCCCAGCCTGCTGACAGTTTTTCTCGAATACACCGGCAACGCTGGGCCGACGGCACTTTCACGCATCACCGCCCATTTTTTGCTGGTACTCAAACTGTACGCCGTTCCACTGCTCTGGCTCTGGCTGAAGAATCGCCATGAGGAAGCGCAAATCGTCGCGCTGGTCTGGGGCGCTGCCGCCTGCCTGAGCGGAATCGCGCTCTTTGGCGCGCAGCTGACCGCCGCCCCACACCCCATCTACGCCGAATTTTTGACCAGCCTCGACGCGCAGATGTATCAAAAACACTGGGGCGCGCTGGCGGTGGACGCCTGGGTTTTCGACCCCAACCCGCCGCGCGGGACGACCACGCTCGGCCTGCACACGCTTTCCGGCACGAATTACGGCCCGCCGGACGACCCAACTTTTCTCGCGCTGGAGGCCGCCCCTTTGCCCGCTGCTTTCGCCGCCGCTGGCTATCGCTACTTGTACCTGGACGAAGAATTCTGGCAAAAATACGCCGAGAGCCTGAACGCGCCTTGCGTCCAGACTCTCGATGACCTGCAAACTTTCAGCAAACAGGGAAAATTAATTCAGCGGCGGGTGCTGCTCGATGTCGGCGGCTGCCGTTAACGCTATTTCTTTTTGTTCCCCTTCAACTTGTAGCCAAAACGGCGCAAAATATTTTCGTCGTCGCGCCAGTCTTTTTCGACCTTGATGCGCAATTCCAAAAAGACCTTGCGCGCGCTCATGGCTTCGATTTCTTTGCGGGCAGTGAATCCGATGCGTTTGAGCATACTGCCGCCCTCGCCAATGAGAATCCCCTTTTGCGAGTCGCGCTCAACAAAAATGGTGGCGGCGATATAGGCACCGACCTCGCCGCGCTCGGTGAATTCATCCAGCCGCACATTGACGCCGTGCGGCACTTCATCGCGCAGGTGAATCAGGCAGGCCTCGCGGATGAGTTCCACGGCGATTTCGCGCTCGTACAGGTCGGTAATTTGTTCCGGGTCAAATTCGGCTTCGGCTTCGGGCAGCAGGCTTTCCAGATGCGCCAGCAGTTCGGCACGTCCGTCACCCCGCGTGGCGCTGAGCGGTAAGACTTCGGCGCCAGGGATGAGTTCGCCGCAGGTTTGCAATTTGGCGGTTAACTTTTCGGGGGGCAATTGGTCAATTTTATTGAGCGCAATCACCAGCGCGGGGCGTTTTTTGATTCCCAGCAACAAATCTGCGATGCGGTCTTCATCGTCAGCCGGGCCATCCACGCCATCAATCAGCCAGAGAATGACATTCACACCTTCCAGGGCTTCTTCGGCTTCCTGGTTGAGAAATTCGCCCAGCTTGTGACGGGGTTGGTGCAGGCCGGGCGTATCCACAAAAATTAGTTGGGCGCTTTCGGTGGTGAGAATGCCCAGCTGACGGCGGCGTGTGGTTTGGGCGCGCGGCGAAACTGAGGCAATTTTTTGCCCCAGGAAGGCGTTGATGATGGTGGATTTGCCCGCGTTGGGACGGCCAATGACGGCGATGAAGCCGGTGTGAAAACTCATGAATTAAATCTCCACCAGCCAGGCGGCTACATAGCCTTGTGTACCGAGCGGGTCTTGCACTTTAATCCAGCGGTTGAACTTTCCCAGGCTGGATTCGGCGTCCTCGTCGAGGGCGGTGAGTGGGGTGTTGACGGCTAGAATTTTCAGCACACTGGCCTTGTCGTTGGCGGCGGCGCGTAGGCGCAAGCCGCCGTAGGGCCGCACTAAGCCAGAGACATGCACAACCAGCGTTTGGGGAAAAGTGAAATCAGGAATATCAAAAGAGACGTTGGTGTCGTTGAGTTCTGATTTGGCCTTGTCCAGTTCGACCAGCCAGGCGGCGACGTAGCCCTCGCGGTCTTGCCGGTCACGTACCCACAGCCAGGAATTTGCTTTGCCAATTTTGGGTTTGGCAACGTCTGCGTCATCCAGCACGCGCAGGCTGGAGCCTGCCGGTTGAATAGCGATGAGGGTGGCGGCCACGCTGGCTTGTTTTCTCATGCGCAAACCGTTGGAGCCCACGGATTTGGAAACGCTGACGAAGATTTTCTCCTTTGCGGGTTTGACCGGCGCAACCGGCGGAATCTCGGCTGGGGGCGGTGGCTCCACCGGGGGCGGTGTCTCGTCCGGCGGCTGAGTCTCCACTGGGGCGGGGGCTTGCAGTTGAGTGAAGGCGTCGTAGGAAGCCTTCATCAGGTTACCGTAGGTGATGGCCTGACCGGATCCGTTGTAGTACGTGGCGAAAGTTTTGAAGTCACGCCTTTTGAGGGCAGCGGCGGCATTGGGCGAAACGCCTTGCACGAAGTCGAAGAAGCCGATCACTTGTTCGCGTTCTCCGGCGCTGAAGGCGGCAAACATATCGGCGGCGCTGGCGTAGCCGATGACTTGATAGTTAAAGCCCATGATTTGCGCCGCGCCCATGCTGATGGATTGTTTGGCGGCTTCATCATCCAGGCTGCGGGCAAATTCAAAGACTTCCCACTCGCGCGATTGATTGCCATGAAAGTCGAGCAGGTTGGTTGGCCGCCAGGCGTCGGTTGGCGCAGGCCGCCACTTGTGACCGGTCCACGATTGGGCCGGGTTGTAGGTGAAATGCTGGGCAAATTTTGCGGGGTGCTTTTTGCCCCACAGGTTATTGAAAATGTGGTTTTCAAAGCGGATGATCATGCGTCCATCAGCGCCGAAGGCCTGCCCGCCTGATTCGATGGCGAGGGTGGCGACGGCTGCGCCAGGTTCGATTCCGAGTCTTTTTGCCAGCGCGTCTAGCAAGCCGCCGTATCGATTCCAGATGTCGGCGGCCAGGCGATGGTTGGCTGAGTCTTTGGCGCTGGCTTTGAGCGTGGTCGGCGCGGCCAGCGAAACCGATTCCAACCCGTCGGCAATGGATTTGCGCAGGCGCTTGGCGGGTGTGGGCGTGGGTTCTTCTGTCGAAACGGGCGGCGTGACCGGCGCAGGCGGCTCCACGGGTGGGGGCGGTAAAACTATCGGAGCAGGTTCCGGCCCGGAGGCAAGTTGAACGTACCAGGCGGCGACATATCCCTCCTGCCCGCTTTTGTTGCGCACGCGCACCCACTGGTCAAAGATGCCAATTTTGGGGCGGGCGGTGTTTTCAGATTCAATGACGCGCAAAACTGCGCCGGAAGATTGATAGTCCAGCGTGTCGGAGGCGGTGGTCGGTTGCGAGCGCAGGCGCAAGCCAGGTTCGGCCAGGCCGGGAATGACGCTGATATAGAAATCGGTGTCAATGGCGGGGACGGATGGCGGATTGACAACGTCCTCGGCGGAGGTGATTTCGTACCAGACGGCGGCGCTGATGGCGTTTTTGAGTGCTTTTCCTTGCGCGTAACGCTGCATCAGCGAGGTGTTGTTGCCATCCTGAAGCGGGTACGGGTCGAGGATGAGGAAGTCTTTGCCCTGATTTTGGTAGGCGACGACCCAGTGGGTTTGCAGCCCTTTGGCGGGCGAGGAGTCGACTTCGAGCAAAACGGGTTGTCCGGCGCTGATGGCGGCGGCGATGGCGTCTATGGGCGCGTCGTTGTCGCGGCAAATGACAATGTTTTTGAAGCGCGCGCGTGGTGTGACGTTAGCAACGGCGCTCCAGACGATGGCGGCGTCCATGAAGCCGCCGCGGGTTTTGAGTTTTTCGTTGAGGCTGTCTGGTGTTTCGGGGTAGCCTTGCCCGCTGAGCAGCATGGCAACGCTGGAGACGGCGCAGCCAAAGCTTCCCAGCGTGAGATTGCTCTTGCCGAGCTTGTTATTTTTCCAGCGTGGGTCTTGCTGTGAATAGCGTATCGGGTTGAAAGCCATGCGTCACCTCGGGGAGTGAAAAGGAAAACGATGATTTCATTATAGATGATTTCATTGCAAATGCAGAATGCAAAATGCAGAATTCGTGTCACACCCTGTGTGAGGTGAATTTTGCGGCACAAAAACTTGCTTATTCGCTTGCGGCACATTACAATTCTTTCATGCTTCCCACCTTTTCTTCTGACCGGGTACTGACCATTTATTTGGCGCTGACCGAATATCCCATTCTTGCCAGCCGCATTCGCGCTAAAATGCGCGCCGAACTGTTTGTGCGCGGCATTACCTTGCCGGACGCCTTCGAGAACGAAGTGCGCGAAAAAGCGGTTCTTTCGCAAGGGCGCGAAGGTTTGCGCGACCCGTTTGCCCAGGAAACATACGAATCCTGGCAGGTGCGCCTCGAGCGCATCCGCGATGCGTTGACCGATTTTTACTTTGCCTACAACCTGCCCTACGAAGAATTTGAAACCATCGTCCGCCAAACCGTTGGCGAGCGTGGTGAACCGCCTGACCTGATTACCTTCAACCCCGAGCTTGCTCCGCAAGACATGCTTTTTGAGCAGGCCGAAATGATTGAGCGCCTGCCCGCCGAAAAACGCAAGCACATGGAAGCGCGCTTGGAAGAAATCAAGGCTGTGCTCATTCGCACAATGATTAGCGACCATTTGGCCTATCTCAACATCGCCCGCAAATGGTTTACCATCACAGATTTGCGCGAAATTCGCCGCCGCAAAATTGGCTACGGCAAAATTGGCGGCAAAAGCGCTGGCATGATGCTGGCCTACCGCATCCTGCAAACCGTCGCGTCACCTGAAGTACGCGCCGCCCTGCAAATTCCCGTCTCCTATTTCCTGGCATCCGACGTTTTTTACACTTTTCTCTCCAGCAACGGCCTGGTGCATTGGTCTGACCAGAAATACAAACCGGAAGCGCAAACTCGCGTAGATTATGACCAAATTCGACAAGATTTTCTGCGCGGACGCTTTCCGCGTGATATCACGGAACGCCTGCAAGCCATTCTTGAAGACGCTAACGGCCAACCGCTGATTGTGCGTTCCTCCAGCCTGCTGGAAGATAACTTCGGCACATCGTTCGCAGGCAAATATGATAGTTTTTTTTGCCCCAACCAGAGTTCGCCCGCTGAAAATCTTCAGGCGTTGGCGTGCGCCATTTCGCAAGTTTACGCCAGCGTTTTTAACCCCAACGCACTGCTTTACCGCCATCACAAAGGGCTGATTGAATATGACGAGCGCGTTGCCGTGCTGATTCAGCACGTACAAGGCCAGCCTTTCGGACGCTATTTTTTGCCGCACGGCGCGGGCGTTGCCTTCAGCCGCAACCTCTACCGCTGGTCGCCCCAGATTCGGCGCGAAGATGGCTTTCTGCGCCTGGTGCTGGGGCTGGGAACCCGCGCCGTGGACACCCTCGGTGACGACCATCCGCGCCTGGTGGCGCTCAGCCATCCACTTTTACACCCTGCCGCCGCCCCCAAATTAATTCGGCGTTACTCGCAAAAGCAGGTAGACGTGGTGGATTTGCAAGAAAATGCCTTCACAACCGTCCCCATCGAGGCAGTGCTCAACCCGCGCGACCCCGCTTTGCGCTATCTGGCCCAAGTAGACGAAGGCGACTTTTTGACGGCCATCCGTTCCAACACTGTGGAACCCGGCCAGCTAGTCGTCACCTTTGACGAACTCTTACGGCGCACCCCCTTTGCCGCGTTGATGCGTCAGACGCTGCATCTGCTAGAAGAAAGCTACCACGCCCCGGTAGACACCGAATTTACCGTACAAGTCACCGATCCGCTTTCTGTTCAACCGGGCGTCAAAATCACCCTTTTGCAGTGCCGCCCGCAAAGCGCCATGGAAGAAGAAAGTGTCTCATTGCCAGAAAAATTACTCGTCGAAGACATCGTTTTCTCCACCCGGCGCATGGTGCCGCGCGGAGCGGTCAAAGGCATTCGTTATGTCGTCTTTGTTTCACCCGTTGATTACTTCGCCATCGAAACGGACGCGCAGCGCACCCGCCTGGAACGCGCCATCGGCGAGCTCAATCAGGCGCTGAAAGGGGAAATTTTCATCTGCGTTGGGCCGGGGCGTTGGGGAACATCCACCCCCGATTTGGGCGTTTACATCGCTTATGGCGATATTTACAATACCCGCGCGCTGGTGGAGCTTTCGGGCGCAGAAATTGGCACCGCGCCCGAACCTTCTTTTGGTACCCATTTTTTTCAGGATTTGATGGAAGCCAAAATCTTTCCGCTGGCAGTTTTTCTGGATGATGAGGATGTTCTCTTTCGCCGTGAACTTTTCACCCAACCCCAAAATCACCTGGCTGAGTGGATTGGCGCGGACGATGCGCTTTTACGCTGTCTGCGCCTGATTGCCGTGGAAGATTTTCGCCCCGGATATCATCTCAACCTGGTAATGGATGACAATCAGGGCCGCGCTGCTGCCTATCTGGAAGAGAATTTTTCTGCATAAGGTTCGTTTACCGCAATATTTTGTAGATTAAAAAACGTCTGTTGTCAAACACCAGCCCGAGTTTCACCGCCGGGTTACAGGTTTCAGCCTGCTGTGGGTCAATTTGAGCGTTGCTTTCCCCTTTTTTGTGCAACACCAGGTAGTCGCCCGCACCCAAACGGGCGCAGTTGGTCAGCAGTAAACTTTTTCGTTCGGCCAGCAGGGTCATCAGACGCGGCTTAAAGAAAATTACCACGCTTTGCGGCGCGGTTTGTTCACGCACAAAAGCAAACATTGGCTGGCTGTATTCGTCAAAAGGGCCGTTGATGTCTTGACGCTGGAAGAATTGTCCGCCGGTCAGGCTCAGGCTGGCGAACAGCGCGAGTGTTGCCAGCGCGCCGAACCAAGCCGGGGCGAGGGCTTTCCAGCGTTCTGATAATGTTTCGAGCCCGCGCGCCGCCAGTATCAGCCAGAGTGGCAAAATGGGGTAGAGAAAGCGCAGTCCCTGGCGCTCCGGCCAGGTGATGAACAGCGCCAGCGTCAGCAAAATGTAGGCGAGCGCAACCCGCTCCTCGCGCCAGAAGCGTAAGACGCCCACAAAAAAGAAGAACACCATCAGCGGGAAAACGCCGGGGAATGGAGTAAATAGTACGCCGGGGAGCGCCAGGTAGTAAAGCGTATTCTCCCACAGGCGCGCCGGGCTGAAGAACAGGCTGTAATGCTCAAAGTACGATCCTTGCCCGTTCGGAAAAATCCATCCGGCGGCCAGGGTCAGGCTGAAAAAAATCAGGGTGGTGATGGCCGCGTAGCGCATCCCAGGCTGCGGCGTGGTTCTGGTGCGCAGCGCTGCATCCGCCCCAAAAATTCCCAAAAGCAAAATCCCGTTGGTACGCACGAAGAAGGCTGCAAAAAGCAAAATTCCGAGCCACAAGGCGCGCCGGATGGATGATTCTTCTTCGATTTTGAGCAGGGTCAGGGTGCTGATGAAAAGGAAAATGAAATCGGCTTGAATCAGGTCTTGCGCCTGAAGCAGGGCGGGGTTGAAGGCCAGCGCAGCCATCAGCAACAGGGCGGAGATGGCGGTTATGCGGCGGCGGGCGATCTGGTAGAAAATGACTAGAAAAGCGCCAAAGGCCAGGGTGTTGAGCAGCTTGTAAGCCGTCAGGCTGGCGACGCCGCCGAATGCGAAGAGCGGCGCAATCAGCAGCGGGTAGCCCCATGGATAGGCGGCGGGACCAACCGGGTAGTCGGATGCGGCGATGGCGGCGCTGTTCTGGGCGACAAATTGCGCCATATTGCCATGCAGCAGGGCTTTTGTCTGGAGCATGTAACCGGCAAAGTCGTCGTACCAAAATTGGCCGGTGCTGAACATGGAAATGCTCACCGCGCTGGATGCCAGGACGATGAGCACGAGAAGCGGGAGACTTCGTTTCATGCTAAATGGGGGTGGTCAGGGAAGATGTGCCGGTGGGAGGCAGTAAAATATTGATGGTTGTGCCTTTTCCCAGCCCATCGCTTTCGGCCCAGATGCGCCCGCTTTGCGTTTCAATTAGTCCTTTGGCAATGGTCAGGCCAATTCCCAAGCCGCCGTAGTGACGGGTAGTATGTGGTTCTACTTGATAAAATTCCTGGAAAATTTTGGTGAGTTGGTCGGCGTCCAGTCCGATGCCGGTATCGGTGATGCTGACCAGAATGTTGCCATGTTGCGGGTGGGCGGTGACGGTTATTCTGCCTCCGCTGGGGGTGAAGCGGATGGCGTTGTTGAAAATATTAACGAAGGCGGGGGTTAATTTTTCAGGGTCGGCAGTGACGAGCAGGGATTGATCGGGCAGGTCAAAAGTGACGGTGTGTTTCATTTCGCTGGCAATTTGACGCATTTCTTCGTAAGCGGCGTTGATGACTTGCTGAATGGGAACGACGCGTGGGTGAAAGGTCATGCCTTTAGCCTGGAGCAGGTGCAGGCTGGTCATCGATTCGATGATGGAGCGCATTTGGCTGGCGGCGGCCAGTACATGCTCGGCCTGGTCAGAAATTTCGGCATTTTGTTCTTCCTGTAAAAAGGAAGCGTAGCCGATGATGATTCCCAGCGGGGTGCGCAGTTCGTGCGAAGCCAGCGCGAGAAAGTTGCTTTTCAGCCGGTCAGTTTCGTTCAGGTTTTCGTAGGCTTGTTGCAGGGACTGAATCAGCCGGGCATTATGAATGGCAACGGCGGCCTGTGAGGCGAGCACAGAGAGTAGTTTTTCATCGGCGGCTGTAAATTCACCCTTGTGCTTGTTCAATGCTTCCAGCACGCCGATGCCTTTTTCGCGGATGCGCATGGGAACGCCAAGTAAGTTGGTGTCGGCGAAATTGATCTGTTGTCCAACGCCGACAAAGTGGCGCGTATCTGTCTTGACATCGTTGATAATGATGGCTTTGCCCTCACGAAAGATGGAACCAGCCAAACTGCCATCTACCGGCACGGGAATTTGCGCCATTTGCTGGGCGCTCATGTTGTTGGCGGCGGCGAAGAAGAGTCGGTTGCGCTTTTCGTCGTAGAGCAAAATGGAGGCGGCTTCGCAATCCAAAATTTCGCAGGCGGTTTTGATGATGGAGTGAAGCAGTTCTTCCAGGTTGACGGTGGAGTTGATGGTGACGCTGACTTCCACCAATTTTTCCAACTGTTGCAGATGCGGGTCGGGTTTGGGCGGAGTAATCATGGCTACAGTGTAGCGTTAAATTGGGGAGAGGGCAAGGAGAAAAAACTGGTGATTACTCACATCTTTGCTTCACTCTGCAAAGCGACATTTATGTCGCGATTGTCCGCAGGACAAAAAGGCTCTCTGGTAGTTTGCGTGGTTGCCCCCAAATATGGGAGATACAATTGGTAAAAAAAACGGAGATTGAAGTGTGACAAATCATCAGGGTCTCAAATCACGAAATCTGATCACATTTCCTTTGGACACTAGTACACCTGGGCATAAATAGCAAATAACTTAGGCATTGAGAGCCTTACCTTGATAGGTCCATTTGAACGGTTTCGCCATCGTGAGATTGTAATATTCGATGAAGGCCAAAACCTTGCGTTTCAGATCTTCAATTGACGTGAAATTACCTCGCTTCAGAACCTTTCGAACCAGGATGCTAAACCAAATTTCGATCTGATTCATCCAGGAAGCATGCTTTGGCGTGTAATGAAAAACAATGCGATGCGTTGGATCACTCAAAAAAGCAGCCCG
>MNXJ01000026.1 GCA_001872455.1 Anaerolineae bacterium CG2_30_57_67
TCCGGTTCTGCACGCTCGAGTGCCTTGCGGATTACATTGCGCCCGTGGTGAAACTGCCTGCAAATCTCTCGCATGCTCAGCCTCTCCACGTAATACGCCTTGCGAATACGTTCGTAGTCTTCCACCGTTCTCATCTCCTGGGTACCTCCGGTTACTGATGTTACCGGAAATACGCTGCGGTGGTCTCGTTTTCGATGTCAATTTCTACGCCAGGTGCGCTCGTTTTATTTTACAAAAAACAGGCTGGACGATAAAACGGTCGTGTTTCTAACAATCGGGCTGCATGAAGATGAAAAGGCAATGGACAATTTTTGGCGATTACCCACAAATCGCCAATTCTCGATACCATCAGAAAATTTCGAAGCAAAAAGAGCGCCGGTCTGATGACCGTCGCTCTTTTACGGTGCGAGATAAATCTCGCGGCACATTCTTACAGCCCGTAAATCTGGCCGTATTTTGTCTTCAGATAGCGCACATACGGCGCCGGGTCAATCTTCGAGCCAGTGACGCGCTGAACCAGTTCCTGCGGTTCGTATTTGCGCCCGTGCTGGTGAATTTTGACACGCAACCAGGAAAGCAGCGCCGAGAAATCGCCCTTGCGCATCTGGTCATCCAGGTCGGGGTTGATGGAGCGGAATTTTTCCCACAGTTGCGCCGAGATAAGGTTACCAAGCGCATAGGTGGAAAAGTAGCCAATCATGCCGCCCGACCAGTGAATGTCCTGCAAAACGCCCTTGGCGTCGTTGGGCGGAGTCAGGCCAAGATAATCCCGCATTTTGGCGTTCCAGGCTTCGGGCAGGTCTTTGACTTGAAGCGCGCCTTCGATCATGGCAATTTCCAGTTCCAGGCGCAACATGATGTGCAGGTTGTAAGTGGCTTCGTCCGATTCGACGCGAACCAGGGAACGCTCGACCTTGTTGATGCCTTTGTAATACTGCTCCAGGCCGACATTGCCCAACTGCGCAGGGAAAGCGGCTTGCAGTTTGGGGTAAAAATGTTCCCAGAAAGGCAGGGAACGCCCGACAAGATTTTCCCACATGCGGCTCTGCGACTCGTGAACTGCCAGTGAGGCGCCGCCTGCCAGCGGGGTGCGCGCCCAAATATGGCCGACGCCCTGCTCGTACATCCCGTGACCAGCTTCGTGCATGGTGCTGAACAACGCCGAGGCGCCGGAATCTTTCTCAAAGCGAGTGGTAATGCGCACGTCGTCAATGCCGAAGTTGGTGGTAAACGGATGCGCCGATTTGTCCTGGCGACCACGATTCCAGTCATAGCCAAAAGCGGTGACTACATTCACGCCAAAATCCCATTGCTTTTGTTCGTCGTAGGCCAGGTGCATGAAGGCGTCATCCACTTGCGGGCGGGCGGCAATCGCCTGAATCAGTTCCACTTGTTGCGGGCGCAGGGTGTTGAAAATTTCCTTCACATCATCTGTTTTCATGCCGGGTTCAAAATCGTCCAGCAGAGTGTCGTAGGGGTGCGCGGCGGGCGGAAAGAAGGAGACGTAGCGTTTTTTCAGGTCGAGCATCCGCTCCAGGTGCGGACGGAAAAGGGAGAAATCAGATTTGGCGCGGGCTTCGGCCCAGGCCTGGTGCGCCATGGTGGAAACTTGCGAATATTCGGCGACGTAGTCGGTGGGGACGAGGGTTTCTTTGGCGTAGTCTTTGGCGGTAACCGTTATCAGCCGATATTCTTCGCTGTCGCGGTCGAGGCTTTCAGCCCAGGGGGCCAGTTCTTCGAGCAGTTTGCCAATTTCGGGCGAGATGCCTTTTTCATGCGCCAAAGCGCTGAGCGTGGAGAGCTGCTGCCCGCGTGTTTCGGCGGCGCCTTGCGGCATGTAGGTTTGTTGGTCCCAGTCCAGCAGGGCAATAATCTGACCGAGGTCGGCGACTTCGCCCAAAAGCGTTTTGAGTTGATTCAGTTTGGCTTCCATTTGAGTTCCCTTCAATTCGGATAGGAATATGTCAATTTTACCGCAAGAAGGCTATTCGTAGCGCAGCGCTTCGACGGGCTGCAGGCTGGCGGCGCGGTTGGCGGGGTAAATGCCGAAGAACAGGCCAATCGCCGTCGAGGTGACCGTTGCCAGCAGGATGCCATCCCAGCCGACAGCGGGGGTGAAGGCGTTGCCGGTGGCGGTGGCGATTTGCCCAACGGCAAAGGCAATCAGCCAGCCGAGGATGATTCCGACCAGGCCGCCGATCAGGCTGAGCAGGGAAGATTCCGTCAAAAACTGAATCAGAATATCGCGTTTGCGTGCGCCGAGGGCTTTGCGCAGGCCAATTTCGCGGGTGCGTTCCGCCACCGAGACGAGCATGATGTTCATGATACCAATGCCGCCCACCAGCAACGAAATGGCCGCGATGCCACCCAGGAAGATGGTGAAAACACCCAGAATGGTTTGTACGGTTTGCAAGAAATCTTGTTGAGAAAGCACGCTGAAATCATCCGCGCCGATGGCTGAGCGGTGGCGGGTGCGCAGCACCTGAGCGATTTCTTCGGTGGCCTGCGGCACGACATCGGCGCTGATGGCTTTGGCAAAAATGATGTCTACTTTGTCGGTGGAGCGGCGAATGATGCGCGTGCGGGCGGTGGTCATGGGAATGAGCACGACATCATCCTGCGAGCCGAAGGAGGAGCCGCCCTTTTGCTCCATGATGCCGATGATGCGGAAGGGTTGGCCCTCGATGCGGATGGTTTCGCCGACCAGGCCCTCGTGGCGGCCGAAAAGTTTATCGGCCACGTCGGTGCCCAGCAGGGCGACGGAGGCGCGCCCGTAGAGATGTTCGTCGTTGATTGGGTCGCCTTCAGCCACGTTGAAGTTGCGCACGACAAAATAGGAAGGTGTGATGCCGCTCAACGTGGTGCGGGTCTGCTCACCGTTGCCAACGACTTCGATGCTGCCGCTCTGAATAATCGGGGCGACGGCTTCGATGGACGGCGCGGCAAACGGGTCAGAAAGCGCCGTCGCATCTTGCAGGGTGAGCGGGCGCACGTTGCGCAGTTCGGCCTGGTCGTTGCCCGAAAAGATGAAAAGCAAGTTGGTGCCGATGCCGCTGATCGAGCCAGTGATCGAATTTTGCGCGCCCTGACCAATCGCCAGCATGGCAATCACCGCCGCAACGCCGATGACAATGCCCAAAATCGTCAGCCCGGAACGCAATTTGTTGGAATTGAGACTTTCGAGGGCCTCAAAAATCGTCTGCCAGAGAGTCATTCGTTCGTCTCCGTATCCACCACACCATCACTAATGCGAATGACTCGCCCACATTGGGCGGCCACGCGCGGGTCGTGGGTGACAATAATCAGGGTTGCGCCGCGCTCGCGGTTGAGCGAAAGCAGCAAATCCATAATTTCCTGGCCGACTTTCGAGTCGAGGTTGCCGGTTGGTTCATCGGCCATGATGATGGCCGGGTTATTGACGATGGCGCGCGCCACCGCCACGCGCTGCTGCTGGCCGCCGGAAAGTTCCGTCGGCTTGTGGTTGATGCGCGTTTCGAGCCCAACAGCAATCAGCGCCTGACGGGCTTTTTCGCGGCGGCCTTCGGTCAGCCCGGCGTAGCGCAGGGGCAATTCCACATTGGAAAGCGCCGTCTGGCGCCCCAGTAAATTGAAGGACTGAAAGATGAACCCGACCTTGCGGTTGCGAATTTCGGCCAACTGGTCGTCGCGCAGCGGAGCAACTTCCTCGCCGTCGAGCAGGTAACTGCCATCCGTTGGATGGTCGAGGCAGCCGAGGATGTTCATCAGCGTGGATTTGCCAGAGCCGGACGGCCCCATGATGGCGACCACTTCGCCGCGAAAGACATCCATAGTCAGCCCACGCAGCGCGCGGACTTCCACATCGCCCATCTGATAGACTTTGGTCAGGCCTTCAGCGTGAATGACGGTTTCAGGCATCAGTTGCCTCCGGGGCGTCCGCCGCCCATGGGCCCGTTGAGCCCGGCGGCGGGCGGGTTGAGAATAATCAAATCGCCTTCCTGCAAGTCGCCACCGACCACTTCACTGACCGCGTCGGAGGTGGCCCCCAGGCGAATTTTGGTCGCCACCGGCAGGCCGTTTTTGAGGACGTAGACCACGCGCTCGCCATCCACCACGCGCACGGCGCGGTTGGGAACCAGCAAAACGCCATCCAATTGTTTTACCAACACGTTGACAGCGGCGGTCATGCCGGGGCGCACCAACTCATCCGGGTCGGTCAATTCCACCGTCACGGTAAATTCCACCGCGCCCTGCACCACCGAACCCACGCGGCCCACTTCGACGACCTTGCCGGTGTACGATTTGCCGGAAATTGCGTCAAAAAAGAGGGTCACTTCCTGACCAGCCTGCAAATTGTTGATATCGATTTCTGAAACCTGCACATCCACCAACAAGTGCGAAAGGTCATCCAGGCGGAAAGCGGGCACGCCGGGGCTGACCTGGTCGCCGGGCAGCGGTTCGGCCTGCGTAATCATCCCCGCAAACGGGGCGCTGACTTGGGCCAGGTTGAGCGTGGCTTGCGCGGCGGTAAGTTGCGCCTGCAGGCGAGAAACTTCCAGCACGTCTGGGCCATCCTTCAAGCGTTCCACGCGCAGCAAGGCGTCATCATATTGCGCCTGCGCCAACTCGTAATTGGCCTTGCGCTGGGCAACCTCGTTATCATCTGGTGTGCCGGTCAAATAATTCAATTCGGCCAAAAGCTGATCACGTTGTAATTCCAGGCTGGTCAAATTTGCCAGCGCCCCAGAACGGCGCGAATCGCCGCTGGGAAGACGCGCAAACAAGGCGTATGTTCTGCGGGCAATCGCAATCTGATTGTTAAGAATATCCAGTTGCGACTGAGTATTTTCGACCTTGGTATCTGATGCGCGCTTGAAATTGGCGCCTTCATATTTATCTTTGGCAGTTTTGAGCGCATCTTCAGCCTGCGCCAGCGCCAGATCCGCCTGAGCGCGGGAAGTGCCAGAACTCATCAAATCTTCCAGCGAACGCTGCGCCGCGAGCAAATCGGACTCGGCCAAAATAACATTTTGCGAAAGCGAAGTCTGTTGCAAGGTCGCCAGAATGTCCTGCGCCTTGACCGCATCGCCCACCTTGACCTTGACCGCTTCGACAGTGCCGCTGGCCTGCCAGACCAGCTCTGCCGACTGATTGGCGCGCACCGTGCCGGTAGCGCCGACAATCGCTTGTAAATTACCACGCGCAGCAGCGGTTGTCTCATACAAACCATTGGCAGTTGTGGCATTACGGCGAACGATAAAAATAGTTACCAGCGCGGCCACCAACACCAGCCCGCCCACAAGCCACCAGATACGACGATTTTTAAACATAGGTACTCTCCCTGAACATACAAAATGAAATGACAGACATTGCATTCTACCTTACACATTCCCAAAGGCGCGAGGCGCGGAATACGTCGTCTTACGCGCTTCTAACATGAAGCAGAAGCGGCCTTGTTGACTGTAAACATGCGCCCCTGTCAAAAACTATCCAGACTAACTCGGTCACATTTCTCTATGAAATCGTGACGATTGTCGCCAGAGAAGATGACATTCGAGGCTGATAAAAAAAGCCAAACTCCGGTATCATGTTTGCCGGAGTTTATCCTTAATTGACTGTCTGCGGAGGAGTAATATGCAAGCAATCCCAAGTGAATTCCTCGCCATCGATCGCAAAGAGCGCGCCAATCAACCTTTTCAGGATTTATCGTTGCGACTGCCCGATGAGCGAGTTTGTGATTTTGATGAGGTTGTCATTGGATTCGACGAAACCCACGCCAAAGTAGAAGCGGCGCGCTGCATTCACTGCCCCGACCCGGCCCCCTGCATGGTCGCCTGCCCAACCCATAACGACATCCCCTCCGCCATGTGGCTGATTGAACAGGGCCGCTACAAAGACGCCGCCGGGATTTATCACAACACATCCTCCCTGCCCGAAGTCTGCGGACGGGTCTGCCCACACGAACAGCTTTGCCAGGGCTCCTGCGTCCTCAATAAAAACCACGAGCCAGTGCTAACCGGCCAGTTGGAAGTCTTTTCGTTGGAGTGGGAACGCGAACACAATCCCTACGTTACCCAAAAAGCGCCTTCCAGCGGCAAAAAAGTCGCCATCGTCGGCGCTGGACCTGCCGGGTTATCCGCCGCGCATGTTTTATTGGAACGCGGTCACGATGTGACCGTCTTCGACAGCAAACCCGCGCCCGGCGGGCTGATGGTCTATGGCATTCCCAACTTCAAACTTTCCAAAGACGCCTTTTTTAAAAAATGGCAGGATTTGGAAACCGCCGGAGCCAAATTTGTCGGCAACACCTACATCGGCCAGGACAAAACGATTGATGACCTGTTCACTGAAGGCTATCAGGCTGTTTTTCTGGGCGTCGGCGCGGGGATTGACGCCAAAATGGAAATCCCCGGCGAAGACCTGCCCGGCGTGTACGAAGCCACCGATTTTCTGATTCGCGGTAACGTGCGGGAAAACCTGCTTCCGACCGACAAAAACGGACGCCCGACCCTCGGCAAGCGCGTGGCCGTCATCGGCGGCGGCGATACCGCCTCCGACTGCCTGCGCACCGCCCTGCGCCTGGGCGCAGAAGAAGTCACCTGCCTGTATCGCCGCACCGAAACCGAAATGCCCGGCGGCAAAAAAGACCGCAAAATGGCAAGGGCCGAGGGCGCAAAATATCGCTTTCTGACCCAGCCGGTGAAATTCATCGCCGGGGAAGATGGCCGCCTGGCCGCCGTCGAGTGCATCGAAATGAAATTGGGCGAACCCGACGCCAAAGGCCGCCGCAAACCCGTCCCGGTGGAAGGTTCCAACTTCTCCATCGCCATTGATACGGCGATTAAAGCCCTCGGTTACTGGCCGGATCCCATCCTCGGCAAAACCACGCCCGACATGGAAACCCACGACTGGGGGCTGGTGACCGTCAAAAATAAAGCGACGGGCGAAACCAGCCGCCCCGGCGTCTTCGCTGGCGGCGACGGCGTCACCGGCCCCGATTTGGTGGTGACCGCCATGGTCGCTGGCCGCAAAGCCGCCAGAGCGATGGATGACTATCTGAAAACGCTGTAATTTTCAATACAGAAAAACAGAGCAGGCCGCCTGGCCTGCCCTGTTTTCGTTTAAAAATCGTCGCGCGTTGCGCCCGAGGGAATTTCTTCCGGCCGGTAAGGCGTCACCTGGTAGACGAAATAATTCAACCAGTTGGCGTAGAGCAGGTTGGCGTGCGCCCGCCAACCCACGCGCGGCGGACGGGTCGGGTCGTCATTGGGGTAGTAATTGTTGGGGATGTTGATGGGCAGGCCTTTTTTGACATCGCGCTCGTACTCGGCCTGCAGCGTCAGCGGGTCATATTCTGAATGGCCGGTGACAAAGACATGCCGTCCATCCAGCGAGCTGAGCAGATAAACGCCCGCCGCGTCCGACTCGGCCAAGATTTGCAGGTCGGCCACCCGCTCCACATCCGCGCGGCGAATTTCGGTGTGGCGCGAGTGCGGGGCCAGGAAAACATCGTCAAAACCGCGCAAAATTTTGGCGGTGGAAATCAGCGTGCGGTGCTCAAACACGCCGAACATCTTGGCGGGCAGGGCATATTTGGGCACGCCGTAACGGTGATACAGCCCGGCCTGCGCGCCCCAGCAAACGTAGAGCATTGCTTCGACGTTGGTTTCGGCCCAATCCATGATGGCGGTCAGCTCCGGCCAATAATCCACCGCTTCAAAGGGCAGCGTTTCCACCGGCGCGCCGGTGATGATCAGGCCGTCGAATTTTTCGGCGCGCACCTGCGCAAAGGTGACGTAATGCTTGAGCAGGTGTTCGGCGTCCGTGTTGCGCGCCTGGTGGCTGACGGTGTGCAGCAGGGTCACGTCCACCTGCAGAGGCGTATTTCCCAGCAAGCGCGCCAGCTGCGTTTCAGTGGCGATTTTGGTCGGCATCAGGTTGAGAATCGCCACCCGCAGCGGGCGAATATCCTGATGCTGGGCGCGTTCTTCGCCCATGACAAAAACATTTTCCGCCTGCAAAACGACGCGGGCGGGCAGGGTGGCGGGAATTTTAACGGGCATGATTATTCCAGCGCCTGGCCGAGGTCCCACAAAATATCGGCGATGTCTTCCAGGCCGATGCTCAGACGCACGAAATCGGGGCTGACTCCGGCGGATGCTTGCTGGGCGGGCGTCAGCTGGCTGTGGGTGGTGCTGGCAGGGTGAATCGCCAGGCTTTTGGCGTCGCCGACATTCGCCAGGTGACTGAATAATTGCAGGCGCTCAATGAAGCGTTTGCCCGCCTCCACCCCGCCCCTGACGCCGAAGCCAAGAATCGCGCCCGGGCCTTTGGGCAAATAGCGCCGCGCCCGCTCGTAGTGCGGGTGACTCTTCAGGCCGGGGTATTTCACCCAGCCCACCCTCGGATGGGATTCCAGAAATTCAGCCACCGCCTGAGCATTTTGCACATGCCGCTCCATGCGCAGGCTGAGCGTTTCAATGCCCTGAAGCGTCTGCCACGCATTGAACGGCGACTGACAGCCGCCAAAATCACGCAAGACCTGCACCCGCGCCTTGATGATAAAGGGCGGCAAACCGGCCTCCAGCAAATCGGCGTAAACCAGCCCGTGATACGACGGGTCAGGTTCGGTGAAGTTGGGGAAGCGCCCGCTCGTCCAGTCGAAATTACCGCCGTCCACGATGACGCCGCCGATGCTGGTTCCGTGCCCGCCGATGAATTTGGTGGTGCTGTGGGTGACGATGTTTGCGCCCCATTCAAAGGGACGGAACAGGTAGGGGGTGGCAAACGTGTTATCAATCATCAGCACCACGCCGTGCTTTTTGGCAATTGCGGCGGCTTCTTCAAATGGAAAGACGGAAATATCGGGGTTGCCAAGCGTCTCACCGTAGAGAATTTTGGTATTCGGGCGAATGGCGGCTTCAAAATCGGCGGGGTTTTCCGGGTCAACAAACGTGACGTCAATTCCCAGCCGGGGCAGGCTGTAGGCAAACTGATTGTAGGTTCCGCCATAGAGGCGGCTGCTGCTGACGATGTGGTCGCCCGCCTGACACAGGGTGAAAATCGTCTGGGCCTGGGCGGCGTGCCCGCTGCTGGCAGCCAGCCCGCCGACGCCGCCTTCCAGGCTGGCCAGACGCTGTTCCATCACGTCAGTCGTCGGATTCATCAGGCGGGTATAAATATTGCCCAATTCCTTCAGTGCGAACAAATTTGCGGCATGTTCGGTACTTTTGAACTGGTAACTGGTAGTTTGATACAGGGGAACGGCGCAACTGCCGGTAGTCGGGTCGGGGGTATAACCGGCGTGCAACTGACGGGTGGCAAAACCAAATTGACGAGCAGACATGGGTTCTCTCCTTGTATATAAAAATCCGCCCCTACCCGAAGAGAAAAAAAATCCTCTTCTGGTAAGTACAAGAAGAGGGTTACGCGTAGACCATCCTCTCATCTTCCAGATAAAACTGCCGGAATTGGCACCTTGACTTTCGTCAGGTTGTCGAGGCTTCGCAGGGCCGGTCCCTCCGCCTCTCTGGATAAGAGCGTGTATTGAATTGTTAGCGTTGGTTTATATCACCCACTATGCAGAATGTCAAGAATAAAGTTTCTGGTGATTGTACACATCTATATTTAACCGCTACTGGTGGTTAAAACCACTTGTGGGTAATCACCAGAAAATTGCCTCTTGACAAGTTGCCAGCACATCCTGTAAACTAATGTTACCGGTCACGTGACCGGTAACATTGTATATTTCCCCAAAAACATGTCCAGTAGCCGTCCCACCATCCGAGATGTTGCCCGTCAGGCCGGTGTTTCGCACCAGACAGTTTCGCGCGTCATCAACGGGCGCGAAGAAGTCACCCCTGAAACCCGCGCGCGCGTCGAAGTGACCATTGAAGCATTAGGCTTCATTCCCAACGCCATTGCGCGCTCCATGGCGCAAGGCCAAACACACACACTCGCCTGCATCGCCCCCAACCTGACCGATTTTACATTTGCCAGCATCATCGAAGGCGCAGAGCTGGAAGCGCGCGCCAATGGCTACTTCATGCTTTCATCTTCTGCCGGAAGCGCCGATGCTTTCCGCGCACTGGTGGACGAGCTCATCGGTCACCGCCGTGTGGATGGATTAGTCGTCATCAACCCGTACGCCGACGAACGCTATCGCTACGTCCCACAGAATTTTCCACTGGTCTTTGTCGGCGCGCGCTCACGCCAAGAGAGCATCTGCTCGGTAGCCCTGGATGATGAAAAAGCGGCCTACGATGCCACGATATACCTGCTCAATCTTGGACATCGCTGCATTGCCATGGTGACGGGACCGATGGAAGAAGACTGCTCCAACGACCGCGCCAACGGTTACACCCGCGCCCTGACGCAATTCGGCATTGAGCCAGACGAAGCCTTGATGGTGGAAGGCGACTGGAGCGCCACATCGGGACAAGACGCCTTATTCTTTCTCAAAGAACAAGGAACCCTGCCGACGGCCATCTTTGCTCAAAATGACCGCATGGCGCTCGGCGTGTTGCGCGCCGCACGCGATATGAACCTGCGCATTCCAGAACAATTGGCCGTCATCGGCGTGGACGACATGCCCTTGGCCTCCTATTTCGACCCGCCCTTGACCACAATGAAACAAGACATGCCGCGCATTGGGCGCGAAGCCGCGCGAATGCTGGTTAGTAAAATTTGCGGCGAGACACAACAGTCTTGCCAGATAAGAACCACTGCACAATTAATTGTGCGCCAATCTACACAGATGGGAGGTGGTACCTGACCCGCCTGAAAGTCAACGTTTCTGCAAGTTAATTTTTGCACCCATTTCAACCCATATTTGTTTGGAGGAAAAGATGAAACACAACGTACTTTGGAAAGCAATCAGCCTGCTGGTGGTCGCCATGTTCTTACTGGCCGCCTGCGGCCCCGCAGCGACCCCCGCTGCCCCCGCTATTGACGTTGCCTTGCGCTGGCGCACCCGCCCGGACAACCAGGAAGAAATCAAAGTCTACAGCGACATCAGCGTCGGGCTAGATACCCAGCTCGACGGCATCACGCTAGCCTACGAACCCGGTGGCACCGAAGGCGCCAACTACCAGGACCAGCTGCGCGCCGAAGTTGCCGCTGGCACCGCCCCGGATGTCTTCTGGATCCCCGGCACCGACGTCGCCGATTTCGCCACCCGTGGCCTGATTCTCAACATCGCGCCGCTGGCCGCCAAGACCGACGGCTTCGATGTCAACGCTTTCTACGCCGGCCCGATGGCTCACCTGACCTACAACCCTGAAGGCGCCAAATCTGGCGCGGACTCTGGCGCTCTGTGGGGCCTGCCGCGCGATGTTTCGACCTTCGCCCTGTACCTGAACCTCGACCTCATCAAAGAAGCCGGCGCTCCCGACCCGCGTGAACTCGCCAAAGCGGGCAAGTGGGACTGGAACGCCTTCCTCGATGTTGCCCAGAAAACCCGCGCCCTCGGCCCGGATATCTACGGCTACGGCGCCAGTGCCTGGTGGGGACCTTACGGCACATGGCTCAACGCCGCTGGCGGCGGTTTCTTCAACGCTGACCGCACCGCTTGCGCCCTGAACACGCCCGAATCCCTGGCCGGCCTCGATTTCCAGCGCTCCCTGTACGCTGACTTCGACGTCGCCACCCCTTACGGCGAAGACCCCGAACCGCCCTTCCGCGCCGGTAAAGTTGCCATGTTCCAAAATGGCCGCTGGGCGACCCCCGGCGTACGCACCGTGCCCTTCAACTGGGACGTGGTTGAACTGCCGAATGGCCCGCAAGGCACCCCCGGCAACTGGCTCTTCTGGGGCGCTTATGTCATCAACGCCAAGACCGCTCACCCCGAAGAAGCCTGGAAACTCGTTCAGGCACTGACCACCGCTGAAACGCAAGGCAAAGTTGCCGCCCTCGGCGCCAACATCCCCAGCCGTGTCAGCCAGCAGGCGCTCGATGCCTTCCTGACCTTCACCCCGCCCACCAACAATCAGGCCTTCCTGAATGGTATCGCGGACGCTGCCAAACCGACCGCGGAAGGCCCACTCTGGGCTGGTTCTTGGCCGGAATATGACAAAGTCGTCGGCCCGGCAGTCCAATCGGTACTGACCGGCGGCACCAGCGTGGCTGATTTCGGCGCGACCATTTGCGACGAAGCCAACAAAGTCTTCACCAAGTAAACTTTCGGCTTTTACGGGCAGGTCTCATTCCAACGAGGCCTGCCCGTCCTCTTTCTACTCCCCCAAGGAGCCTGGCATGAAACTGATTCCGCAACGTTTTACCGAGCCAAATTTTCTACTACGCCTGCTGGTCATCTGGCGGATGGTTTTCGCCGCACTGGCCGCCGGGGGCATTCTGGCCGCCTGGTTAATAGCAGCGCTTCCACTTTGGCAACAGATACTCATTACCGCCGCACTCGGGCTGGCGGGAGGTTTCAGCCTGGCCGCCATTCCCGATATTCGTCGCCGCAATCATCGCGGACGCACTATCTCCTTGTTTGTAGACTACCTGGCATTTGTTGCCAGTGCCGTGATTTTGCTCAGCGTCGGCAATGTCTTTGTTGGCATTGACGCGCTCGGCGAAACATTTAGCAGAGGCATTCCAGCGCTGGGCGTCATCCTGCTGGGCTACATCATCACCACCACAAGCGAATTCTCACCGCGGGTGAACACAATCGCCCCGGGCGCCAACTACCTGGATATCGCCGGAAAATGGGTAATGCTGGCGGGCGCGGCTTACTTTTTACTGGCGGTACAAGCCCCAAGCGGATTGCTCTACTTCCTTACGAAAATTTTACAGCCCGCTGGGCTACTGGCGCTGGTTGGCGTGCTTGTCTTTGGTTTGGGGCTGTGGATGATGGGAAATAAACCCGTCGCCAACGAAATGGGCTCGCACGCTCACAACGAACAAATGCTCAGTGGCTGGCTGTTCCTCTCTCCAAACCTGCTCGGTTTTCTCGTCTTTTTCGCCGGGCCGCTCCTGCTCTCATTTTATTTTTCCTTCACAGACTCGGACGCATTCAATACCCCCCACTTTATCGGGCTGGCAAATTATGCCCGCATCATCAACATCACCTTTCGCCCACTCAGCTCGGCCACACAACTTGCCAAAGACCTGGTAGATATCAAAACCTATGATGAAGTCGGGCGGCTGATTTTCGGCAACACTGGTATTTTGTTCGCTGCCGAAGATAAATTTTTCTGGCTGGCGCTCAAGAACACCCTGACCTTTGCCTTGTTCGCTGTTCCACTCAGCGTCCTCCCGGCCCTGTTGCTGGCGAACATCCTCAACAGCAAACTGCCCGGCATGAAATTTTTCCGCGCTGTCTACTTCATGCCCAGCATCGCCGCCATTGTAGGAATTTCGCTGGTCTGGCAATGGCTCTACAACGCCACCGTGGGCTTTATCAACTATGCCATCACACTTGGCGTAGATTTTTGGAATAATCTGTTTAACGCCGGGCTGATTGACCCACGCATTCAATGGGTTTCAGACGAAAAGACCGCGCTGCTGGCGATCATCATCATTGCCGCCTGGCAAACGATGGGATTCAATACCGTGCTTTTCCTGGCAGGTCTGCAAAACATTCCCGGTGAATTGTACGAAGCCGCCACCGTGGACGGCGCAACGCCCTGGCATAAATTTCGTTTTATCACCATCCCACTGCTGGCGCCATCCACTTTTTACGTACTAACCACCACCACTATTTCGGCCATGCAGATTTTTGAGCAAGTTTTCATTCTGATGAATCCGCCAGAAGGTCCCAACAACGCCACCATCACGCTGGTGCTCTACCTGTATCGAAGTGGTTTTCAAAACTTCAAACAGGGCTACGCATCAGCCATTGCCTGGATCCTGTTCATCGTCATTTTCGGTATTACGCTGATCCAGTTCAAACAACAGCGCAAATCCGGCGTTTACGAAAACTAACGAGGCCGACCAATGAAATTACCATCCTATCGCTTAAATCGTTTCATCAGCGCTCTGGTTGTCTATACCGTGCTGATTGTATTTGCGGGCATCATGTTGTTCCCATTTATTTATATGCTGACAACTTCCTTCAAACTCCCCGCAGATACCTTTCGCTACCCGCCGCGCGTGCTACCACGCGACCCAATCACCACACAGGTCATCGGCTACACCGATGCACTGCCGCTCTATTACGTTGACGACCACGGCACACAAAAAGAATACGCCCTGGCGCGCAGCAACATTCAGGTGGGCACCTTCGCCGCGCCCGACAGCCTTTCAGCGACAGTGGAAAAATACTTAACGGAGGTCAAGCCCACCGGCGGAGCCATGACTCAAAAAACGGTCATGGTTAATGGCAAGGAAGAAAAACTCTACGATGTAGAGGCCAACGGTAAAATCGTCCCCATGGTTTTGCTCAGCACAACCACCGTAGGTGAGTTTGTAGACCCGCAAAACCCCGGAGTAAAACTTTACCAGAATGTGCGCCTGAGCCAACCGGTGGAGAAAATTAGCGCACACCCCGAAAATTACAACGATGTCATTGCCCTGCAGGGCATTGACCGCGCGCTGACCAACACCATTTTGGTGACCATTTTGGTGACGCTCGGACAAATGGCAACGTCAGTAGTGGGCGGTTACGCCTTTGCGCGGCTTAAATTTCCTGGACGCGATAGCATCTTCGTCTTTTATCTTGGCACAATCATGATTCCGTTTGTGATGTTCATCGTGCCGCTCTACCAGCTGATGGTGGTCATTGGCTGGACTGACCGCCTGGCCGCGCTGATTGTCCCCTGGATTTTCACTGCCTACGGCACCTTCCTGATGCGCCAACACTTCATTACCTTCCCCAAAGAAATTGAAGAAGCCGCGCTGATTGACGGCGCATCGCGCTTCCAGATTTTGTGGCAAATTATCATCCCGGCCAGCATCCCAGCATTGGCGACCCAAGGCACCTTCACCTTCCTTTATGCCTGGAATTCCTTCCTGTGGCCGCTAGTGGTGATTAACGTCGGCAACGAAAAGAATCATGTGCTGACACTGGCACTGAACGTTCTGCGCGGACGCGCCTCCGACACCCCCAACCTGATTTTGGCGGGCGCGGCCATCGCCATTTTGCCGCCCCTGATTGTTTTCATTCTCGGCCAGCGCTTTTTTGTGGAAAGCGTTGCCAGCAGCGGCGTCAAAGGCTAATCATGAGCACGCAAGGCAACCCCAATTTACACAACCCGCAGTTGGAAGGCGACTCGTTTTTCTGGAAATCGGGCCCGGTTGGCGTTTTTCTCTCACACGGCTACACCGCCACCACCGCAGAAATCCGCCCGCTGGCCGAGAAATTTCATCAGCGCGGCTACACCGTCGCCGCGCCGCTTCTGCCGGGGCACGGCACACAGCCTGCAGATTTGAATCACGTCACTTGGCAGGAATGGGTGCGCGCCGGGCAGGAAACGCTCGACCGGCTGACGGCTCACTGCGAGCGGGTTTTCGTCGGCGGAGAATCGATGGGCGGGCTGGTAGCGCTCTACCTCGCCAGCCAAAATCCGGCGGTGGCCGGGATTTTGCTCTACGCCCCGGCCATCCGGCTGACGATGAGCGCCGCCGACCGGCTGAAACTTTTCCTCGGCGCGCCCTTCATCGAACAGGTGCCGCGCGAGTCGCTCGACGGCAAAGACGCCTGGCAGGGCTACCCCGGCCTGCCGCTGCGCGGAGCGCTGGAACTGCTGCGCTTTCAGGCGGCGACCCGCTCACGGCTGGCGAACATCGCTCAGCCAATCCTGATTTTCCAGGGGCGGCTGGACACCACCGTCGCGCCAGAGGCGGGCAAAATCATCTTCGAGGGCGTTAAATCCAGCATAAAGGAACATCACTGGCTGGAGAATTCCAATCACGCCATTCCGCTCGGCCCGGAATGCGAGCAGGTAGCCAAAATGAGCATTCAGTTTATTGAGAAATTATTTCATCCCTAAGGAGATTTTTGTATGAAAAAAGTGAATGGCCGTTACGAAGTGTACGGCAATGCCATTACCGAGGGGCAGACCCGCGCGGCGGATGCCTGGCAGGCGAAATTGGCGAAGCAGTTTAACTACGACCCCAATGAAAAATTTAATTTGAGCGTCAAAGACCACCCCTACGGCGGGGAAATTTTTGGGTTGCAGGAAATCGTGCGCGACGGCGGCGCGCCGCTGAGTAAGGAAAACGGCGTCATCGTCAGCACCATCCGCATGGGATTCGGTCACTACCGCATCGCCATGGCGGGCGTTTCGGCGGCCAAAGCGATGGGTTTTACGCCCTACTGGCTCGACCTGCTTTCCACGCCCGGCATCACGACCGATGTCATCAACTGGTGCAATACCAATTACAGCAAATATTCGCGCATTTCACAGCGCTACCCCTGGTTTGATAAATATGTTTGGGAAAGTCTGACCACCGGCGAACCCAGCCTGCCGGGCCTGAACACGCTCTTCAATAACTGGATTGTGACCTGGCCCTGGCGGTTTTTGAAAACCGAAGTCAAAGATTACAAGATGAGCGAACTGTTCAAAAACCTGTACGGCGCACTGCCCGCCGACATGCCGATTTTGACCTCGCACATGTGGAACTGCATGGGCGCGGTGGCGGGCGGCATGACCAACGTGGTGGATATGATGTTCGACAACTGGCCGATGGCCTTCCAACTGACGGAAGGCGCCAAGCACGCCGTCCAGTCGCCTTCGGGCTACTACGGTTTTCGCGTCATGCGCGGCTTTGACGAGAGCGGCAAAGTGATGAAACCCGTCCCATCGGATGCGCTCTTCTACACCGGCCATCACGTTGACCATGAACTGGTTGAAAACATCGAAACCGACTGCGACGCCCGCCTGCGACGCATGAAGGCCAAAGAGCCGCGCCGCTTTTTGGTGACGATGGGCGGCGCCGGAGCGCAGCGCGAATTGTTCAAGGCGATTATTGAACACGCCCTGCCGCTCATTCAAAAAGATAAAATCGCCCTGTTCATCAACCTGGGCGACCACAAAAATAACTGGGAATGGCTGCAAGGCGAACTGGCCGCGCACAAAGACCTGATTCACACTCACTTCACCTGGGGCGACACGCGCGAGTTTACCGACAGCATCCGCGAAAAGCCCGCGCACGGCCTGCACGTTTTCCTGCACGACAACACCTTCCACGCGGTGTACGCCACCAACTACCTGATGCGCGTGGTGGACGTGATGATTACCAAACCTTCCGAACTGGCCTTCTACCCGGTGCCGAAAATTTTCAACGCGCGCGTCGGCGGCCACGAAATGTGGGGCGCCATCCGCGGCGCAGAAATTGGTGACAGCACGGTGGAAACCCGCACCATTCCGCAAACCCTGCAGGCGATTGACCTGATGACCGCCGAAGACGACCTGCTGACCCTCTTCTGCGACCAGATTGTCAAAAACAAAAGCATCGGCATCTACGACGGCGCCTACAAAAGCGTCGAACTGGCGACCGGCAAAAAATTCATCCGCAAGTAAAAACTGCCCGCCCCGCCCGGACGTTGAACGTCCGGGCTTTTTTTTTGTGGAAAACTGCGCGTATAATCGGCGCTGTGAAAAACATCTTCTCCAACATCCCCGCCCAATACCGCGCCAACTTCGTTCACTTATACCTGGATATTGGCTGGTTTGGCGTACTCAGCGGCGCCTCGGTCAATTTTCAAAGTATCTACGCCGCGCGGCTGGGAGCAAATTCCTTTCAGATTGGGCTGATGGCGGCCATCCCGGCGCTGGTCAGTTTGCTGCTGGCAATCCCCGCCGGAATTTGGCTGACGCGCCGCCCGGTAGACCGCGCCGTTTTCTGGTCCTCAGCGCTTTATCGCAGCGGTTTTTTGCTGTGGGCTTTTTTGCCCTGGTTTTTCAAACCGCAGGGACAAATTTGGGCGCTGACCGGCATTGTGCTGCTGCAAGCCATTCCGCTGACCGCACTTTCGGTGGGCTTCAACGCGCTCTTCGCCAACGCCGTGCCAGAAGAGTGGCGCGCCTCCGTGGCCGGGACGCGCAACGTGGTGCTTTCCATCGCCTTCATGGCCACCTCGCTTTTTACCGGCTGGCTGCTCAACCGCCTGCCTTTTCCGCTCGGCTACCAGGTGGTTTTTGCGATTGGCTTTTTCGGCGCGGCGATGAGCAGCTTGCACCTGTACTTTATCCGCCCGCTGAGCGCCCCCGCCCCCGGCGAATCACGGCCAGCCGAGACGGAACGCGCTTCCGGCTGGCTGCGGCTCGACATCTGGCGCACGCCCTTCCGCCGCACGCTACTGGTGATGCTTTTTTTTCACCTGGCGCACGTCAAAGAACTGCGCCTGAGCGACGAAAATATCGGGATTGGCACCGCCCTGTTTTATCTGACCGTGCTGATTGGCTCGACCCAACTGCTGCGGCTGACGCGCCGGTTGGGGCATAAAGGCGTCACCGGCTGGGGCATCATCGGCATGAGCCTGTACCCGCTCATTTTGGCGTTTTCCAGCCAGGTCTGGCAATATTACCTGCTCTCAATTGTCGGCGGGTTTGTTTGGGCAATGGCCGGCGGCGCGTATGCCAATTACCTGCTGGAAAAATGCCCGCCCGCCGACCGCCCGGCGCATCTGGCGTGGTACAACGTCATCATCAACGCCTGCGTGCTGACGGGCTCACTGGCCGGGCCGGGCATTGCGGGCGCGGTTGGCATTGGCTACGCGCTTGTTTTTACCGGAATCATGCGCGTCCTGGCCGGAACCGCCCTGCTCAAATGGGGTTGAAACCCTATTCTGCAATTTTCCACTTTTCCTCGACAACACGGTATAACAAATGTTCTCCGTCAGCGGGTGGATGCCGCTACGCTTCACCGCCCGTGGCGCGACATTCATGTCGCGTGACTTACTCGAAAATGGGGAGATTTTCGAGTCCAGCGTGCTACGCTTCACGGGAGTAAACGACGATTTCGCCTTGAAGTTCGCGGCGGGTTAATCCAGCGGAAGCGAGAATCTCGCGCAGGATGGCTTCGCCCTGGCTAAAGCCGGTTCTGCCGCGCAGTTCGCCGCGGAATTGGACTTCTCCCAGCGTGGAAAATTCGCAATGGCCTGAGGCCGCCATCAGTTGGACGGTTTTTCCCCAACGGGCAGGCAAAACCCGCACCTGAGGAAGTGCTTCCCAGGCAAGTGAAACTTTGCGCAGGCCATTTTCAAAAAGAATGCCCTGCGCGGAAAGTGTCAGCCGCGTGTGACGATCGACCCAGTTGCCAAGCGAAATGCTGGCAGCGGAAAAATACAGGAAAGCGATGAAAAACCACGTCCACGAGGGAATTTGACCGCGCCAGACAAGCGCGGCCATGCCGAGGCTGGCAAGCAGCGCCAGCCCCCAGGCGTTGATTTCCCCCTGGCGAGGCAACAGCTCAGGGCGGTAGGTTCGTGTTTCTTCAGTCATGCGTCCACCACCGCCGCATCTGTTATTTTCAGGGCCTCGTCCAGCACGGCGAAGCCCTCGCGCAGCTGCGCCTCGCTGATAATCAGCGGCGGAATAATCAGCGCGGTATGCCAGTGAACATCCAGGTACAAGCCGTGTTCCAGACAGTATTTTTTGAAAGCGGCCATCTCCGGGCTGGAACTGTTCCAGGGCGCCATCGGCTCTTTCGTCTGGCGATTTTTGACCAGTTCGAGGATGCCGAACAGGCCGATGGAACGGGTATCGCCCACCGAGGGATGTTTCTCGCCCAGGTCGGTCAGCATCTGACGAAGAATCGGCCCCATGGCTGCGGCGTGCTCCACCACCTGGTCGGCCTTCATCGCTGAAATGTTGGCAACCGCCGCCGCCAGCGAAACCGGGTGCGAGGTGTACGTCAGCCCGGATTTGAAAACCGTCTCGTCGAAATGCGCGGCAATCTCCGGCTTCATCGCCACCGCGCCGAGCGGGGCGTAGGCGCTGGTCAGGCCTTTCGCCATCGTGATCATGTCCGGGATGACGTTCCAATGCTCAATGGCGAACCATTTTCCCGTGCGCCCAAAACCAGACATAACTTCATCGGCAATCATGACAATCCCGTATTTGTCGCACAGCGCGCGCACGCCCTGCATGTAACCGTCCGGCGGAATGATGATGCCGTTTGTGCCGGTGACGCTTTCCATCAAAATCGCCGCAATCGTTTCCGGCCCCTCGTACTGAATGATTTCTTCCAGGTGATTGACGTAATCGCGGGCGAAATCGGCTTCCGAGATGGTGGGGTTGGCGCGGTGAAAGGTGGAACGGTAGCGGTACGGGTCGAGAAAATGCACCACGCCGCTCATCAGATTCGGCTCCCAGGCCACGCGGCGCGGGTCGCCGGTGGCGGCCATCGCCCCAGCAGACGCGCCATGATACGAGCGGTAGCGCGCCAGGATTTTGTGGCGGCCAGTGTAGCCGCGCGCCAATTTAATGGCGTTTTCGTTGGCGTCCGCGCCGCCGAGGGTGAAGAGAATTTTGGTCAGCGCGCCACCCGGCGTCAGCTGCGCCACCTCGCGCGAGGCCAGCGCCCGGATTTTGTTGGTCATGGCCGGGGCGCTGTACGGCAGTTCGGCCACCTGCTCTTGCATGGCGCGGATGATGCGCTCGTCGCCGTGGCCGATGTTGACGCACATCGTCATCGAATTAAAATCGAGGTAGCGCTTGTCGTTCACGTCCCAAAAATAAACACCTTTGGCGCGTTTGACGACAATCGGATTGACTTTGGCCTGGGCCGACCAGGTGAAGAAGACGTGCTTTTTCGTCAGGGACAAAATTTCATCATCGGGTAGGTTAAACATAGTTCTCCTGTGGGTGTGGCAGTGTTCAGTTTTCCGGTTTTCCGGTTGTTCAGTTAACCAGTTTACCAATTTTACCTAATTTCCAACCATTCGGGTGATTCCGCATCACCCAACGTTGGAGTCGACCTTGGAGTAAAATCAGCCCTGAAAATTTCACGGCGGAGAACCCATGCAAACACTTTTTTTTGATAAACTCCAAATTCCTGCCCAGGCCGACGCCCTGACGCTGGTAAACAACGGCTACCTCCTGCACGGCGCCGCCGTCAAACTGCACCTGGCGGAAGCGCCGCGCGCCCTTTACCGGCACGGCTGGCAGTCCTGGTCGCTGGCGGCCTGGACGGAGCCGCGCGAGCTGCCCATTCAGCAGCCCGCCATTCATCACGCCATGCAGACCGACCCGGTTTATACCCGCCACCCCGCCCCGCACAGTTCCGGCGTCATGGCGCTCGATTTCGGCGAGGGGAAAATCTTGCTGCTGGGCGCGCTGGGGCTGGAGAGTCACCTGCAATGGCGGCAAAAAACCCTGCAGGGCTGGTATGAATCCGGCCCCGATTCTACCTGGTTCGTCGCCTTCGGCCCGGAAGCGCAAGTATTTAGTGGCTACGCGAAACTCCTCGGCGGAAAATTCGGCACCGGGCGCGTCAAAACTCCCTACCGCGTTTGGTGTTCGTGGTACAGCCTCTACACCGCCATTGATGAGAAAATTTTGAGCCGCATTTTCGACGAACTCGGCGACCTGCCTTTTGACGTGCTGCAAGTGGACGATGGCTGGCAAATGGCGGTCGGCGACTGGCAAGCCAACCCCAAATTCCCCTCGGGCATGGCCGACCTGGCGGAAAAAATCCGCGCCAGCGGGCGCAAAGCCGGGCTATGGCTGGCCCCGCTGATAGCCGTGCCTTCCTCGCGCCTGTTCCGCGAGCACCCGGATTGGTTTCTCAAAACGTCCGAAGGTGATTTTGCCCCGGCGGGCTTCAATTGGGGTGAACCCTTGCGCGCACTCGACACGACCCACCCCGCCGCGCTGGAGTGGCTAGCCGGGCTAATGAAACAAGTCCGCGCCTGGGGCTATGACTACGTCAAATTGGATTTTCTCTACGCGGGCGGGCTGCCCGGCCAACGTCACAGCGACCTGCCGCGCGAGGCCGCTTACCGTCAGGGACTCTCCGTTTTGCGCGAAGCGCTCGGCGAGGCTTATCTGCTGACCTGCGGCGCGCCCATTTTGGCCTCGCTCGGCTTGTGTGACGGGATGCGCGTCAGCACGGATGTCTCCGGCGAATGGGAAAACTTCCGCGACGCGATGCTCTGGCAAAACCCGACCACCGGCGGCGCGCGCAACGCCCTGCGCACCACCGTCCACCGCCTGTGGCTGGCGCCGCTGGTTCACCCCGACCCGGATGTGGCCTACTTCCGCCACGCGGAAAGCAAACTCCGCCCGCAGCAAAATCAACTCTTGCAGGATATGGCGCACATCTGCAACTTCAAAGCGACCTCCGACCTGCCGCAATGGCTGACCGCTTCGGAAAAGGAAACGCTGCGCCACTTTTTGGAGGAAACCCCGCAGATGGAACAGACCGGGCGCTACACCTTCCGGCTGGACGGGCACGCGGTGGATTTTTCCTCCGCTGCCGGTCTGCCGCCCGCTCCGGGCGGGCTGACCAGGCTGCAGGCGGCGCTTTTCAACCTGGTCAGCAATCAGCCTTTTGCCATGCGGCGAGCCTTTTTCCGCTGGCAAAAATCGTTGGCCGAGATGCGTCAAAATTTGGGAGAAGGAATTTGATATGAAAGCCAAACAACCCAACAGCAAAATGTGTTTCATTTGCGGCCTGGAAAATCCGGTCGGGCTAAAATTGAAAATTTATGAGGTTGAACCCGGCGTGATTGAAAGCGAGTACGCCGCCCCGGAGCATTTTCAGGGCTACCCGGGCGTGCTGCACGGCGGCATCGTCGCCACCATTTTGGATGAAATTTCCGGGCGGGCGCACATGGGGACTGCCGATGCGCCGCGCTTCATGTTCACCGCCAAGCTGGAAGTCAAATATCGCAAAAACGTGCCAACCGGCAAACTGCTCAAAATCGTCGGCAGGGCCGGAAAAAGCAAGGGGCGCAGCGCCGAAGCCTGGGCCGGGATTTACGACGCTGCCAGCGGCGAATTGCTGGCTGAAGGAAATACCCTGCTGATTAATGTCCCCGAAGAAACGCTGGACAAAGCCAACGCGGCAGAACTGGGCTGGAAAGTTTATCCCGATTAAGCGGCGGGAAACAGGCTGAGAAAAACGCCCACCATTTGCGGGTCGAAATATTTTCCCGCATCGCGCTGAATAATTTCCAACACCTGCGGCACGCTTTGCCCCTGGTGGTACGAGCGGTCAGTCGTCAGCGCGTCGAAGACATCCACAATCGCCATCAGCCGCCCCTCGCGCGGAATTTTTAAGCCAGCCAACCCGGCTGGGTAACCGCCGCCGTCCCAGCGTTCATGGTGATAGAGCGCGAAAGGCACGGCGCATTCCAAATGTGAAACGCCGCGCAAAATGGCCGCGCCCGCCGTCGTGTGCGCGCGCATAATTTGGACTTCTTCGGCGGTCAGCCCGCCCGGTTTGTTGAGAATCGCTTCGGGGGTGGTGATTTTGCCCACATCGTGCAGCAGCGCGCCATATTCCAGCGTGGCAAGTTCTTCCACCGGCCACGCCAGGGCGCGGCCAAGTTTGAGCGCCAACTGCTGAACTCGCTCCACGTGGCCGCGCGTGTAGGCGTCGCGCGCTTCAATCAGGTTCGCCAGCAGGATAATGGTCTGCAAATGCGCTTCACGGGTGTCAAATAATAGCGCGGCGCGGCGGCGTTCCAGGCGGGTACGCACCGCTTCGAGCAGCTCGCGCATATCAAAAGGCTTGAAGAGATAGTCATCTGCCCCCAAGTTACGCGCCTGACGAACATCCTGCCGTTCAGAGTAGGCGCTGAGAAACAAGAACGGCACAGCCACACCTTGCGGCAGCTGACGAACGCTATCCAGCAACTCGTAACCATCCATCACTGGCATACCAATATCGGAAACGATCAGGTCAGGCAACGTTTGTTGAAAAAGTTTCAAGGCCTGATCCCCGTCGGGGGCGGTCAAAACTTCATGCCCGTCCAACTGCAAAACAGTCTTGGTCATTTCGCGCAAAACGTCGTTATCTTCTGCTAATAAAATTCGCGCCATGCTATGCCTTTGTATCTATTGAATGCAGCGCAAACCTTTGGGGTTGCACCTGATACGCCAGTGTTATGTTAGTGTAGCACATACATTCAAAATATAGCAAAAACTCAAGACAGCAGTCCGCTCTTTTTTAATGAAAGCATCACCGACAACACGTATTTGAATCGATATGTCCTGACCAGTATCAGCGCGGACGCCGATGGCGTCCGCGAGACCTGGGGCGTTTTCTACGCCTTCTCGGACGCCCTGATCGATTGGACACATATGCCCGACATAATCTCGGTCAGGGCAGCCTGGAGCGCGATTTGATCCGTATCGCCAATGACATGAACCTGCTGAGTTGGAAAGCGCTCTCAGGCGACAGTCACTTTCGTGGAGCGCCCTGTAAGGAGCGAAGTGACTGTCACCTTTCGCCAACCCGGTCGAAGAGTGCTAGACTCAAAGCGTTGAGCCATGTTCACTCCAA
>MNXJ01000047.1 GCA_001872455.1 Anaerolineae bacterium CG2_30_57_67
ATCCCCGGTCATCGCGGTATTGAAAATCACATCTGCGTTGCCTTGGGTCAGGGCAAGGTAAGTTTCCAACTGGTGTTGGGATAGTTTCCAGCCTTTTGGCAATTTCCCGCGAACCTCGATTGGGATATCTTTTTCGTTCGCAAGTTTCGAATAAACCGGCAGCGTTGTAATTTTCATCCTTCATCCCTTCGATAACACTCAGGGTAAACCTTCCGAACTCAGTTTTCTCAAAAACCTTCCCGGCTCGCCCCCGCTGGCCCCTTTTTGGCCGGGAATACTTGTATTGTACGCAAACTCTTACCCGCATACATGGACTACCCCTTCGCGAGAGCGAATCAATCTGCAAAATATCCATAGTTCCGGGCCATGCCGCGCACCCGGCGCTCCATTTCACGGCGCAGTTCATCGCCGCCTAGCACAAGACAGCCCTCGCCGTAACCCAACAGCAGGCGACCAGCCTCCCAAATATCATGGGTGATGCCCTGTACCTCAGCGCGGCCATCTTCGTGGCGAGTGATTTGAATCTCATCAAAATGGTGGCTGATTTCGCCACGTCCGATCTCGGGGGCGAGTTCGTAATGAACGACATAGCGCGGCGGGGTGCGGAAACGCGCCGGGAAGACCGTCGGCCAGAGTTTGAGCGCCTCATCATCCTGGATGTACGTCACCCGAAGGCGAATATATTCCGGCTCTGGAGTGCTGAATTGCCGCGGGCGGCGTTCCAGCACCCAGGCGCGCAGATACCAGTGTCCCTCCTGATATTTCAAATGCAGGGGCGAGACTTCAAAATAGACTGGCTGGTTGTCTTTATAGCGCGGGGAAAGATAATGGAGCGAAAACTTGCGGCGGCTCTCGACTGCCCTGCTAACCGTTTCCCAGACCCTGGGCGGGATGTGTCCCTTGTCCACAAACTGATTCACCCCCATGATCAACGTTTCGGGTTGGCGTTCCAGAATTTTGCGAGTCTCGGGCGACAAACGTTGGAGTAGATCATCCAGTAACGCGCGGATATGAACCCTCTCTCCCAATCCGTTGCCAAAGTCATGTGCCAGAATTCCCAAGCCTTTTAGACTGTTTTCTGTCAGGTCGAGTCGGACAAAAGGCCCGGAATCCGTCAGAACATATTTTCTCTCGACAGGGTCAAAGACAAACCTTGCGCGTAAACGATCGCGCAAATGTTCGCGGTCATGCTTAAATGCGGCCTGCAATGCTGACTTTTCCGCAGGATAGGCTTCGTCTCCCAGAATGGCGCGTACCGCAGCGATCAGCTCTTCGCTATTCGCTGGCGACCGAACCAGGCGCTGTAAAATCGCCAGGGCGCGCAAGAAAGAAATCCAATCGCTGCCGCGTTTTGGCAATTTTAATTCAACCCTGTTTTTATTGTTTGGCGATACTTTCACTGCGTCAGCCACTCCACGCGCACCAACGCTTCAACGGCGGAAAATTCCGGGTCGCCAGTTAGCGCCGCGGCGGTTTCTTGCGCGGCCAGAGCGACGACAAAAGCATCCGCGTATGAAATGGCGTAATGCGCTTTGATGTGCGCCGCGTCTAACACCAGGCTGCGGTCTGCTTCCACAATTTCAATCGGCAAATTTTCGAGCAGCGCCTGCGTTTGCTGGGCTTTGGTCAGCCCGCGCCGCCGCTCAACGGTGTACAAAATTTCGCCCAGGTTGATGGCGCACAACAACAAACGACAGTCACCCGTCTCTGCCAGCGTTAGCGCTTCCTGCACGCGCCGCCTGCCAGGCTCATCAGCCAGGTAGGCCAGCAAGGTAAAGCTGTCCAGGACATAAACCGGTTTACTCACGCGCGCGCTCCTGGCGGTGTTGGTCGGTAATTGCCCGTGTCAGCAAATCATCTCCCTTGAGCAAGCCCACGCCAGCCTGAATGGGGTTCTTCAACATTGGAACAAGCGCCAGCACGCCGCCATAATCGACCACCTGTACATCCAGGCCAGGCTTGAGGCCATATTTTGCGCGCATGGCTGCCGGGATGACCACCCAACCTTTTTGAGAAATACGAACGTTCATGATACCTCCGTTGTTATACATCTCTACATGAAAGTATATCTCTTTTCGGGCGTTTCTGAACCACTTTTTTTAGGCTGAATCCAACATCGGCATCTTAGCGCTTGCCAATAAAGAAGATTTGGATATCGTCCAAGCCCTGATTAATCCAATTTTAAATTGCTGTACACCTGTTAAGTGTAATCCTTTTTCTGCGCTAATTGCCCCCCAATCGCGCCAAAAAGGGCTATTTTCTGCATAATCTTGACGCACAAGGGACTTGTGGCGCAAATCTGAGATTTGCGCCACGGCTGGTGATAAAATTCCCTTGTTCGGGAGGAAATTTGCCATGCTGAAACGTCTCACGCTGCTGATGGTTTTGCTCGTCCTACTCTGACGGCTTGCGCCCCCGCCGCGCCGGAAAACCATCCAACCGGAACGCCGGAGAACCGCTCAAGCGCCACGCCGGAGAATACATCCACCCCGCCGCCGACCGCGACCACCACGGAAGTTGCCCCCCCCCTGCAACCCCGACCAGAATTGCCACCGCAACATCACTCGCCGTTGTTGTTCCCGAATCGTTGAAAAATACAGATTTATCATTTGAAGTTCCACAAAATGTAGAACAGGTAAAAAATTGGACAGGCGACCTGTACAAGCTCGGTCTCAAAACCGGCATGCGCCAGGGCGAAATGTTCGGGCTGACGTGGAAAAATGCTGACCTGGAGCGGGCTGAGATTCACATCCGGCGCAACTTTCCCGCTTCGGAGAAGGCGACCAGCCGTTTTGTTTCGCCCCACTCAAAACCAGGTACAGCCGCCGCACCATCGCCATCGGGCCGGATCTGGTTGAGATGCTGAAAGCGCATCGTCAGGCGCAACAAACACAAAAGCAGTCCATGGAAAGCAAGTGGCAGGAAAATGGCCTGGTGCTCATCCATCACATCCGCAAACCGGTTAACGGCGGCGCGCGCATGCTGAGCGCCGATTTCGGCATGGAAGACCTGTCTGGCTCCGGTTACATCACCCAGGCCGCCCGGGTGGTGCTGGGGCTGCGGATTATCCAATCGGGGCCGGAGTTCGACCCCAACGGGCCGCGAGAGTTCAAGATGCTCAAAAATAACCTGGGGACGGTGCCCGCGCCGCTCGGCTTTTCGTTCGCGCCGCTTCACCCGAAGGGCGTGATGCTCAAATGGCAAAAGCAAGCTCCGCGGCCCTACCGCGAGCCAACCCAACGCGAGGAATGCAAGGAATGGCTGGAAGATTTTCTGAAGGTCAGCCCGGCAGGGGTTGCTGGCAGTGGGTTGACGAACCACAGACGCCCGACCTGGACGCCGCCGAATAGGAGTCTCACAGTATCAGGAGTCTCACTGTCTCACGCGGGTTTTTCGGCAGGGTGTCAAAAACTGTGAGACTCCTGAGACTCCTGAGACTCTTCGCACATTTTTTGGAGAGCGCATGACCGACCTGGAAAGCATCCGACAAACCATCTCCCTGACCGCCCTGGCCGAGGAAGCCGGGGCCGCGTTCGACAGCCGCCTGCGCAGCCGCTGCCCGCTGCCGCGTCACGCCGGAGACCGCAGCAGCCGCGCCTTCACCATTTTCGACAAGGGCCGCAAGTGGAAGTGTCACTCGTCCTGCCCGCCCGAGGCCAGCGGCGGCGATATCTTTTCCTTTTACATGGCCTGGAAAGGCGTGGATTTCAAAACCACCCTGACGGAACTGAGCGCAGAGTCCGCCACGCCGCGCGGCGGGATTTCCTGTTTTTTTCGGCTGGAGATGCCCGGCGTCTGGCCGGTGCTGCTGCTGACGGAAGGCGAGTGGGACGCGATGCTGGCCTGGGAATATGCGCCCGACCTGTGCGACGCGGCCACCCTGGGCGGGGCCGGGGCGAAACTCGACCTGCTGGATTTGTCGCTGCTGACGCGCTACGCGGCGGTGGTGGCGGTCTACGACGATGATGCCGCCGGGGAGTGTGGCCGCGCCTACCTGAGCGGTCTGCAGCAACGCATTCCGCGCCTGACCGTGGTTTCCCCGCCTGCGCACGACCTGACCGATTTCTGGCGCTCCGGCGGCGACTTGCGCGCCTGGCTGGCCCGCCAGGTGGCGGATGCGCTGACCGGTGTAGGTGTACTTCGGCAGGGCTGCGCCGCTGCTGAAGCGGGGTTCACCCCAAGGGGCGTCCCTACGGGATGCTGCGCGATAGCGCATTTCGGCCAGTTTCGCGCCGGTGGAGTCGGTCGCAAGAATTGTTTTTTTGATTTTTGGATGCTGGCCACAAGCTGCCGTAAAGACTACAACTATAAAATCGTCTCGAACCATTAGCGTAAATTTTTCAGAGGAAGAGAGATGAGTTTTGCCTACGAATACAAGGTTGGGGGCAATTTCAAAATCCCCGTTGCATAATCTGTAGGAATTTTAGTATTAGTCTTATCAACAGGATGTTCTTTTTTAGAGATACTCACGTCAATTCGTTTTTCTATAAATATACCTTCAATAGGATGTCCAGAGAATAGAGGGCGCAAATAAAAAGTTTTCCCGGTATTTTCATCCGAAAATACATGGTACCAATAATTGTTTATAGTGACTTCTTCAACAAACTTAACCGCCACTTCATAGTATATATCCCATTCTTCCTCTACGCCCAAGATAAAATTCTGGTTTTTAAATATATTTGTTTTCATGGTATTAGGTCCCAAGTACTCAGAATATTAACTGCTACTTGACTATATGCCACATATTGGATCCCGCCTCCCAGATGGCTGAACAAAGGTTCTACTGGTTCAGGCCCAATTACATCTGGACGGTTAATTATCTGAAATGCTACACCAATATCTGAGGGCGTTTTTAATGCAAGCCTAGAAGTAGCACCTCCAACCGTTTCAAAAACTTCTGTGCCAGCAGTCCAGTAAGTCGGCCCTGCGCTACCGCCTCGTAACATTCCGGAATTTTGTACTACTTTTAACTCAGCTTCTGACATATAACGAATAAAAGTTGATGCATCCTGCGCTTCACTTGAACATATATCGCCACCACATACAGCGTTTGCTGTTTCAACTGTGGTTGTAGTGGTTACAACTGTTTCTGTAGTAACGGCAGATGCTACAACGGCCGCCGCTCCTGCTCCAGCGAGTACAAGTCCACCAACCGTATATACAGTTGCTTCATAGGGGGTGCAGTTCACCATACGAGCAATAGGTATCTTTTCCTCCCTGGCATTTTAGCGCATCGTTTCGCTGTCTGACGTATTCATCATGCGCCTTGTCTCGCCAGGTGTAATTACCTCCATCTCCTTGCCATGCCTGATGCCCACTTGGGTCTGTATACCTGACGGGATTGTTATTCACGTACGCGTACCGATTCCACGCCTGCGTGCCTTGTGTCCCGGTGGGGACAATGATATCCGGAGAAATGAATCTGCCTAAAGAAGGGTCGTAAAAACGGGATTGGTAGAACATGAGTCCGAGCGAGTCCATTTCACTGCGCTGAAAACACCCACAAACATTTTATTACGGGGTCAAAAATACATCTACATAAGACACAACAGCATCTTGATGTTGATTGCTCTCTTGGACGTGCGCCAATACAAATACGCGTAAAAAGATGGTACTGTTCGATTCTATCTCGGGCAAGATACTAACTGATGTTACGCGATACACCGTAGCACGACATTTATGTCGTGCTGAAATTTGGCTGACGCCAATTTTTAGAGTCTATCCAAAAAACGGGGCAGGTGGGGCAAGGCCCGCGCAAATCGCAGATTTGCGCCACCGTTGGCTGCCCATTTTGCCAATCTTTTGGACGGGTTCTTATCTGTTCAGCGCCTATCAAACG
>MNXJ01000086.1 GCA_001872455.1 Anaerolineae bacterium CG2_30_57_67
CAGCATCACGGTCAGCAACACCGGTCCGAGCGACGCGCCCGGCTCCGTGCTTGCCGACGCCCTGCCCGCGCAGATTGCCGCGTGGACGTGGGTCTGCTCTGGCGCAACCGGCGGCGCGAGCGGCTGCGATGGCGCGGCCAGCAATTCGGCCAACTTTGGCGACACGGTTGACCTGCCCGCGGCCTCGAGCATTACCTACACCGTCACGGCGCAGATTGCCTCGGCGGCGACTGGTGATTTGGTCAACACCGTCAGCGTCTCGCATCCGGCGGATGCCAATACCGGCGATAACACCGCCAGCGACACCGACACGCAATCGGCTGACGCAAACTTGAACATCACCAAAGATGACGGCAAAACTTACTATCTGCCCGGCAGTACCTTCGATTACACCATCACGGTTACCAATGCCGGGCCGAGCGATGTGATTGGCGCAGTGATTAGCGATTTGAAGCCAACCCAAATCACCACCTGGGATTGGGCCTGTGTGACAACTCTTGGCGCAACCTGCGCGCCGCAAACGGGATTGGTCACCGATTTCACCGACACAGTAAATATGCCTGCCGGTTCGACCATTACCTACACCGTCACGGTGACGATTGACCCCGCCGCGACTGGTGACCTGGTCAATACTGCCACTGTGTCGCACCCGTCGGATACCACTCCCGGCGACAACACGGACACCGACACGGACCAGACCGCCGCGCTGGTGGTTACCAAAGACGACGGTGTCAGCATCGTCGTCCCTGGAGCGACCGTTACATACACGCTTACCATTCAAAATGTTGGCGCGGTGGATTTGACCAGCATGACTGTCACCGATACCCTGCCATCCGATGTTACCTTCCAGAACGCCACTCCCGCGCCGACAACGGCTCCTGTCACTGGCGTGCCGGGCGGAGTTCTCACCTGGACGCCTCTGACCCTGACGGCGGGCTCATCCATGACCATTCAAGTCACGGTCAAAGTCAGTGATACGCCGGTTGCGGCATCCATCACCAATACGGTGGATGTCACGGATGCGGGGACTGGCTCAACGGGTAGCGCCACTGACACGGACACGATTTCGCTCAGCAATGCAAAATCGCTTATTGCCACCAGCGAGGCTGGCAGCGTTGACCCGCAGGTTTACATTGGCGAAATTCTTACCTTCCAAATCTCGCTGACGGTGCCGAATGGAACCATGCCCAACCTGCAAGCGTTGGATGTGATGGACTCCGGCCTGGCGTTCGTACGCTGTGTCAGCATCAGCGGAGGCGCATTGACCACCGACTTGATTGGCGGTCTGACAGCGGCCTGCGCTGACCCGACCAACCCGACCGTTCAGGCCGAGCCGATTGGCGATTCGCAGACGGTCAATCAGGGGCGGCGCGTACTCTTCAACTTGGGTAATATCACCAATACCAGCGCTACCGATGAAACCCTGGCCGTGACCTACGAAGTTGTGGTGCTGGATGCCCCTGGCAATGTCAATGGTACAACTGGCCTGAATAACATCGCCACCTGGACGTGGGACGGCGGTTTATGGGAGGCTTCTGCGCCCCCGGTGGAAGTGGTTGAACCGCAACTCTCGATTGACAAGAGCGCCTCGCCTACCGTTTTACCCTATGGCGCGCCAGTTACATTTACTATTGACATAGCGCACACGGCGCAAAGCACTGCTGATGCCTTTGATGTGGTCGTAACGGATGCTCTGCCTGCCGGGCTGGCGTATCTGCCTGGGACGGTGACTTTTACAGGTTTGCCGGCGATCTCCTTCTCTTACGACTCGGCCACGACCACGCTGGCATTCGTCTGGGATGTCTTCCCGCTTGGGCAAATGTCTTCCATCTCTTTCCAGGCGATTTTTGTCGGCCCCGCGCCGGTCACGAATAGCGCTAACGTAGCCTGGACCAGCCTGCCGATTGATCCTGGCGTCAATGGCGAGCCTATCCAGCAGTCAGATTACAATCCGGTTTCGACCGAACGCTGGTACGACCCCAACGACGCTTCGGGCATTAATAACTACGTCGTGCAAGATTCGGTGGTTCTGACCGTTCCCGTTTTGCCAGAAACCGGCTTTGCCCCCGGCCTCGTGACGACGCTTCCAGCGCAACCTGCCGATAAACGCTATCAGTCACTCGGCGGTATGTGGCTGGAAATCCCGGCCCTGAATCTGACCATGCCATTGACGGGCGTCCCGCTCAGCAGCGAAGGCTGGGATTTGACCTGGCTTTCCCGTCAGGCGGGTTACCTGCAAGGCACCACCTACCCTGGTCAGGTTGGCACCACCGGCGTCACCGGCCACGTTACCTTGGCGGATGGCACGCCCGGCCCATTCCGCAATTTGGGCAAACTCTTCTGGGGCAACCAGGTCATCCTGCACGCCGAAGGCTATCGCTACGTGTACGAAGTGCGTGAACAGCGCACTGTTTTGCCGCGCGACTTGTCGGTCTTCAAGCAGGATGGCTATACCTGGATGACCCTGCTAACCTGTGACGGCTACGTCCCGTGGTTGGATACCTATAACTACCGGCTAGCTGTCCGCGCCGTGTTGCTGAAAGTCGAAGCCGATGCGACGCCTTCGCCGTTCAGTACTCGTACCCAGCCATTGATGGAAGAACGGTAATTTCCGCTTTTTCTACTCAGTCCGCCGCGCGTAAGCGCGGCGGACTGCTTGAAACATATGACAAATATCACGCTGAAAACATACATGGGGCAATTCCGCGAAAAAAAACCCTGTGATAAAATTTCCTCCGCTATTGTGAGGAAATCCCCAATCTTTTTATGGAGGAGTGTTTGTGGAAAACCCCTGGATTTACATTGGTTTGTTTGTACTTATCGGAGTCATTATTCCGATTGTCCCTCTTGCCGCGTCGGCGATTCTTGCGCCCCATAAGCCCAATCCCATCAAACAAAGCACCTACGAGTGCGGTATGGAAACAGTCGGCGACAACTGGGTACAGTTCAAATCCCAGTACTACATTTTTGCGCTGGCTTTTCTGATTTTTGATGTCGAAACCGTTTTTCTGTTTCCCTGGGCGCTGGCGCTGAATGTGACACCGTTGTTTGTGGCCGCTGAGGGTGTCATCTTCATTCTTATCCTGCTGGCCGGGCTGTACTTTGTCTGGCAAAAACGGATGCTTGAGTGGGTTTAATCGACCGTTGAAACCCAAAAGGCTGAAAGGCGCAATCCTTCCGGCCTTTTTATTGCGTTATAGGAGCATTCCATGAACTTTTGGACAGACCCAATCCATGTTATTTATCAAGGGTTGATGCAGACCTTTACCGGCTGGGGCATGGCCGCGGAAGTTGCCGGCATTCTCATCAACTTGCTCGGCATCGTGCTGATGATTACCGCCATCATGGTGCTGGATATTTTCCTGGTCTGGATTGAGCGCAAGGTGGTGGCCCGTTTTCAGGACCGCCTCGGCCCCAACCGGGTCGGCCCCTGGGGCATTTTCCAGCCTTTTCCCGACATCATAAAACTGGTTCTGAAGGAAGACATCACCCCGGCGGGCGCCGACAAATGGGTTTTCAACCTCGCGCCGATTCTCTCGCTGGCCTCGGTCATCTTCCTGTGGGCGGTTGTGCCGCTCGCCTCGCGCATCTACGGCGTGGATTTGAACGTGGCCCTGCTCTACCTGGTCGCCTCCGGCTCGATTGGCACGCTTTCCATTATCATGGCGGGCTGGTCGTCGAACAACAAATATGCCCTGGTCGGTGCCTACCGCATGGTCGCCAACATGGTTTCGTATGAAATTCCGCTGGCGGCTTCCCTGCTCATCCCGACCATCCTTTCCGGCTCGATGAGCCTGACCAATATCGTCAATCAGCAGGCGCACGGCGTCTGGTTCTTTTTCGTTTCGCCGCTGGGTGCGCTGCTCTTCCTGGTGGCGGCGATTGCTGAACTTGGCCGCTCGCCCTTCGACCTCAACGAAGGCGAATCGGAAATTGTGGCTGGTTTCCACATCGAATATACCGGCATGAAATTTGGCCTGTTCTATGCGGGTGAACTGCTTCACGCCTTTACCTTTGGCGGTTTCGTGGCGGCGCTTTTCTTTGGCGGCTGGCACGGCCCCTGGGCGGAAGAATATCCCCTGCTGGGCGCGTTTTATTTCGTCGCCAAAGCCATGCTCGGTTACTGGATCATCATGTGGATTAAGTACACCGTTCCGCGCATCCGCATTGACCACATGCTGGCTTTCAACTGGAAATTCCTGACCCCGCTGGCCTTCGCCTTGCTGATTGTTACGGCGCTGACGCATCGTTTCCTGATGGATTTCCCTACCTGGGTGTATGTCCCCGGCATGTTTCTTTCCAACGTGCTGGTGGCCTGGGCGACGCTTGAAATTTTGCGCGGCAACGCCCGGCGTGAACGCCTGGCCGCTGAAGCCCATTAAGGCAGGAGGAATTTAAAGATGACTGCTGAACAAATTATTTTCTACATCGCCACCGGCTTCATTCTCGTTTCGGCGCTGATGGTGGTGACCACCCGCAACCTGATTCACGCCGCTTTGTGGCTGGTTGCCACCTTGTTTGGTGTGGCCGTCGTCTACGCCACGCTCGACGCCTCCTTTTTGGCGGTGGTGCAGGTTGTGGTGTACATTGGCGCGATTGCGATTATGTTCATCTTCGCGGTGATGCTCACCAAACGCAACCTGCTCGACCACGTTCCTCAAACCAATTCCAATTGGCCCTGGGCGGCGGGGATTGCGGCGCTGACCGGCGCGGGGCTGCTCTACACTGCCAGCCAGTTGAGCACCTTCGGCGCCCAGCGCCCCGCGCTCAGCGGAGATGCGCTGATGAACCTGGGCAAAGCCCTCGTCTCCCCGGATGCCTTTGTCCTGCCCTTTGAAGTGGCATCCATCCTGCTCCTCGCCGCGCTGATTGGCGCGGTTTATCTGGCGAAAAAATAGGAGGCCAAGATGGTACCGCTTTCTGGTTATTTATTTCTTTCCGCCGTCCTGTTCAGCCTGGGGCTGTACGGCGCATTGGCGCGCAAAAATGCGATCGCCATTCTGCTGGGCGTGGAATTAATGCTCAACGCCGTCAATATCAACCTGGTTTCGTTTTGGCGCTACGGCGACACAACCCAAATGGCCGGGCAGGTATTTGCGATTATCGTTTTCGCCGTGGCCGCCGCTGAAGTTGCCGTCGGTCTGGCGCTAATCATCAACGTTTATCGGCGCCGCAACACCCTCAACGCTGATGAAATTGACCTGATGAAGTGGTAGGAGAACTGATTATGGCAACTGAAACCCTCATTTGGCTTTTGCCCCTGCCACCCTTGCTGGCGTTTTTCCTGATTGTTTTGTTCACCAACAAAAGCAAAACGCTCAGCCACAGCCTGGCGATTGGCGCGGCGCTGCTCTCTTTTGTGGGCAGCATGGTGGTCTTCGCCCGCGCGCTCGGCACGCCGGAATTTGGCAAAGAAGTTTTTGCCTCCTCCATCAACTGGATTCCGACCGGCGACACCTTCCTGAAAATTGGCGTGTTGATTGACCCACTTTCGGCGATTGTGCTGTTCTTCGTCGCCATCACCGTGTTGATGATTTTCATTTACAGCGTTGGCTACCACAACTACGGTCAGCCTGCCGGTGACCACGACCTTGCCGGTCTGCCGCCACACGGCGCAACCGTCACCGACGAACACGGCCACCAACACATGGTTTTATCCATCGAGCCGATGTACAGCCGCTTCTTCGCCTTCATCGGTCTGTTTGCCTTCGGCATGTACACGCTGGTAGTTTCCGACAGCCTGCTGACGCTTTTCGTCGGCTGGGAAATCATGGGCCTGTGTTCTTACCTGCTGATTGGCTTCTGGTACGGCAAACCCTCGGCGCGCGCGGCAGCCATCAAAGCCTTTATGACCACCCGTGTCGGCGACGTTTTCATGCTCTTGGGCATCGCCTTCCTCTACTCGGTCACCGGCACGCTTACCTACCGCGAAATCTTCACCGAACAAACCCTGCACGCGCTGGCCTCGGTTCCCTCCGGCATCTTTGGCCTGTCTGCCGCCGGGCTGATTGCGGTGCTGCTCTTCATCGGCACGGTTGGCAAATCGGCGCAGTGGCCGCTGCACATCTGGCTGCCCGACGCGATGGAAGGCCCGACCCCGGTCAGCGCCATGATTCATGCGGCGACCATGGTTTCCGCGGGCGTTTACGCCGTCATCCGCATGTTCCCGCTGCTCAGCCTAGACCCAATCGCCATGAACGTCGTCGCCTTCATCGGCACGTTCACCGCCATTTTCGCCGCAACGATTGCCCTGGCGCAGCGCGACATTAAAAAAGTGCTGGCCTATTCCACCATTTCGCAGCTGGGCTTCATGCTTTCCGCCATCGGCATGGGCGCGTACATCGCCGCGGTTTTCCACCTGGTGACGCACGCCTTCTTCAAAGCGCTGCTCTTCCTCGGCTCTGGCTCGGTCATTCACGGCATGGAACACGGCGTTTTTCACACCGGCAACCATCACGTTGACCCGCAGGATATGTTTAACATGGGCGGCCTGAAAGACAAAATGCCGATCACCTTCTGGACGTTCCTGATTGGCGGCTTCTCGCTGGCGGGCTTCCCCTTGCTGACGGCTGGCTTCTGGTCGAAGGACGAAATCCTGGCGGATGCCTTTGCCAACGGCCATTGGGCGATTCTCATCACCCTCTCGCTCGCCGCGCTGATGACGGCCTTCTACACCATGCGTCAGATTACGCTCTCCTTCCTCGGCGAACCGCGCACGAAGGAAGCCGAACATGCGCAGGAAACGCCCTGGACGATGACCCTGCCGCTGACCGTGTTGGCCTTCTTCGCCGTGACCTTTGGCTGGCTCGGCATCCCGGAGCATTTCCCCGGCTTGGGCGGCCTGCTCCCCAACTGGATTCACGAATTTGTCGGCGGCACCCTGGCCGAAAGGCCGGAAATCCTGCCCTTCAGCCCGATTCCCCTGCTGATTTCGCTGACCGTCGCCCTGGGCGGGTTGCTGCTCGGCTGGCTGGTCTACAGAAACGTTGAAGCTGGTCAGCCCGACCCGCTGGAAAAACCGCTCGGCTTTCTGTATCCCTTCCTGCAAAACAAATGGTACTTCGACGAGTTCTATCAATATTTTGTGGTTCAGCCGGTCATCTGGTTTTCCGAAGTCTTCTCCTCGCAATGGCTGGATAAGGTTGTGATTGACGGTGTTTTGCACTGGTTTGGCCGCACCGCGCTTTCCATTGGCGATGTCTTCCGTAATAAATTTGACAAGCCTGTCATCAACGCATTGATTGGCGATGGCACGGCGACGGTCTTCCAGAAAGCCGGGCAGGAACTGCGCCTGCTTCAGACCGGACGTATCCAAAATTATATGATTTCGGCGGTGGCTTTGCTGATTGTTCTGGGCGCCATCCTGATTTACATTCTTGCCTAGGGCAAAGGGAGTGAACAATGGACTTCATTAGCACTCACCTGTTGACAAGCATCCTTTTCTTCCCCATCCTGGCGGCGCTGGCGATTCTGTTCTTCCCCACAGAGCAGATAAAACTCATCCGCTGGACGGCGTTGATTGCCAGCCTGGTGCCGTTTGTCTTGTCACTGTTGCTGTGGGGGCGTTTCGACGCTTCCGCCGCAGGTTTTCAATTTTCCGAGCAATATCCCTGGTACGACGCCATTCATTCCTCCTTCCACGTTGGCGTGGACGGGCTTTCGCTGACGATGGTCATGCTGACGACTTTGCTGACGCCGCTGGCAATTTTGGCCTCGTTTGGCGTCACCGACCGCGTCAAAGCCTACATGATTTTGTTCCTACTGCTGGAAACCGGCATGTTGGGCGTTTTCATGGCGGTTGACCTGCTGATTTTCTTCGTCTTCTGGGAAGTTGGCCTGGTGCCGATGTATTTCCTGATCAATCAGTGGGGTTCCGCCAATCGCAACTACGCCTCGCTCAAGTTCATGATTTACACCATGGGCGGTTCGCTTGGCCTGCTGCTGGCAATTCAAATGCTGGGCGTATTGTTCCAGACCTATGACCTGGTGACGATTTACACGCGCTGGAATGCCCTAGAAGCAAGCGCCAACCTGCTGCCCTGGTTTGGCTCGTACCTGACGGTGGAAACTGTCAAGACGATCGCCTTCTGGGCATTTGTGATCGCTTTCGCCATCAAGGTTCCGGTCTGGCCTTTCCACACCTGGCTGCCGGATGCGCATACCGAAGCCCCCACCGCGGGTTCGATGCTGTTGGCGGGCGTCCTGCTCAAATTGGGCGCGTATGGCTTCCTGCGCCTGGTGCTGCCGCTTTACCCGGCTCAGTCGGCGCAATACGCCGGTTGGCTGGCCTTCCTGGCAGTCATGGCGATTATCTTCGGCGCGCTCGGCGCTTACGGCCAGAACGACTTCAAACGGCTGGTGGCCTATTCCAGCGTCAATCACATGGGCTTCGTCCTGCTGGGCGTTGCCGCCGCGGCCAAAGTCGCCGGGACGGCGGACGCCACCATTGCCCTGAACGGCGCGGTCTTCCAGATGTTCAATCACGGCCTTTCGGCGGCGGGCATGTTCTTTCTGGTCGGCGTCATCTATGAGCGCGCTCACACCCGCGACCTGAATCAACTGGGCGGCTTGTTCCCGATTGTTCCGGTCTATGGCGCGATTTTGCTTTTCACCAGTATGGCCTCGCTTGGCTTGCCTGGCCTGAGCGGTTTCGTCTCTGAATTTTTGGTGGTGCGGGGCGCCTGGGCTTCCATGCCCATTTTTGCCGCCCTGGCGATGATTGGCTTGCTGATGACCGGCGCGTATATCCTCAAGGGGATCAAAAAAGTTTTGCACGGGCCGCTCAATGAACATTGGGCGCACGGCGAACATCAATTGACCGACATCAGCGCGCGCGAGGTGATTGTGATGGCCCCGCTCATGGCGTTGATACTTATCCTGGGCATCTGGCCGGCTTGGCTGTTGGATGTCATCAACAAAGCCATGTCCATGCTGTTCTAGTCGAGGTGCGAGATGCAATTTCCCATTCTGAGTGTCATCGTATTCACCCCGCTGGTCACGTCGCTCCTCATCTTGTTGATGAAGCCTGAGCGCAAGACCGAAGTGCGCGTTGCGGCGCTGGCCGCCGCCTCGTTTGCGCTTCTTCTCTCCATCTGGGTTTTTATTTCCTACGACAAGACAGCGGCGGGTTATCAATTCCTGGAAAAATATTCCTGGCTTCCGGCGCTGGGCATTTCCTACCATGTCGGCGTAGACGGTATGAGCGCTCCGCTGGTTCTGCTGACGGGCGTGGTCATGTTTACCGGCGTGTTGATTTCCTGGGGCATTGACGACCGCCCGCGCGAATTCTTTGCTTTCCTGTTCCTACTGGCGGGCGGCGTTTTTGGTGTCTTTGTCTCGCTCGACCTGTTCATGTTGTTCTTCTTCTACGAAATTGCCGTCTTCCCGATGTATCTGCTGATTGTGATTTGGGGCTGGGTGAAGACGCGCGAGTACGCCGCCATGAAACTGACCCTGTATCTGTTTCTGGGGTCGGTCATGGCGCTGGTCGGCGCGCTGGCGATGTATTGGGTCAACTACCAGAACACCGGCATTCTTACTTTCGACATGCTGCAACTGGAAAAAGCCGGATTTTCGGGCCAGTTCCAGTACATCTGGTTCATGCCGGTCTTTATGGGTTTTGCCATTCTGGGCGGTATCTTCCCCTTCCACAACTGGTCGCCAGATGGTCATGTCGCCGCTCCGACTGCGGTTTCCATGTTCCACGCGGGCGTGTTGATGAAGTTGGGCGCTTTTGCCGCCTTGCGGGTTGGCGTCATGCTTTTGCCCGAAGGCGCAAAACAGTGGGCCTGGCTCATCTTCATTCTGGCAATGGTCAATGTCGTCTACGGCGCTTTTATCGCCATGATTCAAACCGACCTGAAATACGTCATCGGCTTTTCGAGCGTCAGCCACATGGGGCTGGTGATGCTGGGCATCGCCACCCTGACGCCCGAAGGACTGACCGGCGCCGGGCTGCAAATGTTCTCGCACGGCGTCATGACGGCGCTCTTCTTTGCCTCAGTCGGTATGATTTATGACCGCGCCCATACCCGCATGATTCCAGAACTGGGCGGCATGGTCAAAGCCCTGCCGTTTGTCGCCATCGCCTTCACCGTCGGCGGCCTGGTCGGCATGGGCATGCCTGGTTTCTCCGGCTTCGTCGCCGAATTCCCCATCTTCATGGGCGTCTGGAAAACCCAATGGCTGGCGGCGGTCATCGCCTCCATCTCCATCATCGTCACCGCGGCTTACATTTTGATTGCGGTGCGCAAGGTTTTCTTTGGCAAAATGCCCGCAAAATTTGAGGGCCATATGACCCCCATCAGCGCGTTGGATAAGGTTGCGCTCTTCACCCTAGTGCTGCTGATGACCGGCCTGGGCATGTTCCCCAACCTGTTGGCGCCCATGATTTCACTCGGCGTACAGAACGTTCTGCGCCTTCTGGGAGGTGCATAAATGAATCTCAACCTTCTCGCAATTCTGCCCGAAGCGCTGCTGGTGCTACTAGCCGTCGCCATCCTGATTTTGGACCCGCTTTTCAAAGCTGACTCGCGTCGGGTTAATCTCGGCTGGCTGGCGGCGGGCGGCCTCACCCTGATTTTGCTGATCAGTTTTCTGGCAGGTCAACCGGCCCAGAACGAACTGACCCTGGGCGGCATGGTACGCTTCGACTGGTTTGCCTTCGCCTTCAAAATGTTCTTCATCTTCGCCGCCGCCATCACCGCCTTGCTGATGATGGACGTGGATGCCCTCGCCAACCGTGCCGAAGCCTACGTTCTCCTGCTGGCCGCCACCATTGGCATGAATCTAATGGCCGCCTCTGCCGACCTGGTCATGCTCTACCTGGCGATTGAAACTACCTCCATTCCGCTCTATGTGCTGGCCGGGTTTCTGACCGATAACGACAAATCCACCGAAGCGGGCTTCAAATACCTGCTTTTTGGCGCGATGACTTCCGCCATTCTGCTTTACGGCTTTTCCCTGCTCTTTGGCTTTGCCGGCACCACCAACCTGGCGGCGATGGCTGTTTCGCTTGCCACCCCCACCGTTTTTTCGCTCGGCGCGCTCCTGCTTGTACTGGTTGGCTTTGGTTTCAAAACATCCATTGTTCCATTCCACTTCTGGGCGCCGGATGTCTATGAAGGCGCGTCCACCCCGATTGCAGGATTTCTCTCCACAGCCTCCAAAGCCGCTGGTTTTGCTGTTCTGCTGCGCTTTTCCCTGACAGTCTTCCCGCAGACGGGTTCGCAGTGGCAGTACACCCTGGCCGTCATCTCCATTTTGACGATGACCATTGGCAACCTGGTGGCGCTGGCGCAGAAGAACATCAAGCGCATGTTGGCCTATTCTTCCATCGCCCACGCTGGCTACGCCCTCATCGGCGTCGTGGCCGCCTCCACCTTGGGAACAGCCAGCGCCGTCTTTTACATGATGGCCTACATCCTCACCAACCTGGCCGCCTTTGCGATTGTGACAGTCGCCGGGCGGGTGATTGGTTCGGATGACTTGCGCGCCTACGACGGCCTCAGCCGCCGCTCACCCTATCTGGCGCTCGCCATGCTGGTGGCGTTCCTCTCGCTGGCAGGCATGCCGCCCTTTGGCGGATTCGTTGCCAAACTGCTGGTCTTTGCCGCCGGCGTGGAAAAAGGCTGGATTGGCCTGGTCATTGCCGGTATCATCAACTCCATCATCGGCGTGTACTACTATTTGACCACGCTCAAATACGTTTATCTGTATCGTATGGAAGGTGAAGACGAAGAGTCGTACCCGATTCCTGTCTCGCGTCCCTACGCAATCGCGTTGACCGTCCTTGTCGCCGGAGTCATCCTGCTCGGCACGTTCTTCGCTCCCTGGTATGACCTGACGGTCAAGGCCGCCGCCAGTCTGTTCTAAATTCGTCCATAGGACGGGCTTTTAGCCTGTCCTGCGGCAATAATGCCTGATATAATCCGCCAACGATGAACCAGCCCGAACCTGCGACTGCCAGACAGAAATCTGACCGCGCTTTTAACATTACGTTGACCACTGTTGTCCTTCAGGTTGGCTGTTTTACCCCTGTCATCATTTTGGGCGGGTTGTTTCTTGGGCTGTGGCTTGACCGTGTTTTTGGGAAAAGCCCGCTCTTTACCATCGTTTTTATTCTGGCAAGTATGCCGGTTGCGCTGGTGGTTTTATTTGCCATTGTGCGGGCTGCGACCAAACGTTTAAAATTGGAAACCAAGCAAAATTCTGTTGAAGGAGGAAAGTAATTGTGACCGAAAAACCCAAACAGAAAGTGTGGGGACGCTGGGTGGTGCTGGCCGCAATTTTGGTCGGTATCTACCTGTTTTATGTTGCCAAAATTCCGTACATCATGCCGGGAGTTTTCCTTCCGGCTGAAAAGGTGTTCGAGATTGCGGGCTTCCCTATCACCAACACCCTGATTGCTCTGTTCTTTGTGGACTTAATTGTCCTGGCCCTGGCTTTCGGTGTCAAACGCGCCATTGCCAGCGGCAAAAACATCCTCACCGGCTTTTCTGGCGCGATTGAAGCCCTGGTGGACATGCTTTACAGCATGACCGAAGGCACCGCCGGAAAATGGGCCAAAGCCATCTTCCCCTGGTTCGTGACCATCATGTTGCTGGTGCTGGTTGCCAACTGGATGGAAATGATCCCCGGCATCGAAACGGTCGGCCTGATTGAACCGGCTCCCGCCGGCGAACACGGCGAATTTACCACGACGCAAATCGGCCCCTTTACTGGGATTATGAAACCGCTCAGCGAAGAAGGCGAGTTGGTCAAGTTTGTTCCTTATGTGCGCGTGGTCTCCACCGACCTGAATTTCACCCTGGCGATTGCTCTCGTCGTTGTGGTCATGATTCAGGTTTATGGCATCCGCTCGCAAGGGCTGGCTTACTTCTCCAAATTCTGGAACACCGGCACGATGTTTACCAAACCCATCTTCGGCGTGATTGACTTCGGCGTTGGGCTGCTGGAAATCGTTTCCGAATTCTCGAAAGTGCTTTCGTTTGCCTTCCGTCTTTTCGGTAACATCTTCGCCGGTTCGGTTTTGTTGTTCGTCATCGGCTCGCTTGTGCCGGTGTTCGCTCAATCTATTTTCTATTTGTTGGAATTCTTCGTGGGCGCAATTCAGGCCTTTGTCTTTGGCCTGCTGGCGACAACTTTCATGGCGCAAGCCACGCAAGGTCACGGCGGCGAACATCACGAAGAAGCGCACGCATAAGCTTTCGGGCGCATAAGCCCGGGAAACACCCTATCTCAAGCGGCGGTTCCCCCCGCCCGAAAATCACACGGAGGTTCTCATGGATATTGCAGCTGCTTATATTCTTGGTAAATTGATTGGCGCGGGTTTGGCCATGATTGGCGCCATCGGCGCTGGCGCGGGCATTGGCATTGTTGCCAGCGGCGCAGTGCAGGCGATGGGCCGCAACCCGGATGCCACCGGCACCGTTCAGACCAACATGATTCTTGGTATCGCTTTCGCTGAAGCCGTCGCCATTTACTGTCTGGTGGTTGCCCTGCTGATCCTGTTCGCCATCCCCATGCCCGCTTAACCGTGAGGAAAGGAGTTTACTATGGAAGCATTGGGTATTAACCCCGGATTTCTCCTGGTTCAAATTGTCAACCTGGTGATTGCCTATGTGGTCATCTCCAAGTGGATTGTCGGCCCGGTGATGGGCATGTTGGAAAAACGCCGCGAGACGATTGCCCAGGGTCTCGAAGATGCCCGCGTCGCCGCCGAAGCGCGCGCCAACGCCGAAAAAGACGCCCAGAAAATCGTCGCCGAGGCGCAGGCCAAGGCTGGCGCGGTTGTGCGTGAAGCCACCGAACGCGCCGAAGTCGCGGCGCGTGACGTAAAAATATCTGCGGAAGCCGAAGCCAAAAAAGCTGCCGCGAAAGCCCTGGCTGGTGTGGAAGAAGAACGCAGCCGCATCCTCGGCGATATTCGTGGGCAGGTTGCCGCTCTGGCGATTGCCGCCACTCAAAAACTGGTGGGCGATGCCCTGGACGAAAAACGTCAGCGCTCGCTGCTGGATGAATTTTTTGCGGGCGTAAAATCTGGCAAGGTGCAGGTGCTGGAAGGCGCCCAAATCTCCGGCCAGTCTGCCGAAGTTACCAGTGCCCTGCCGCTGACCGCCGATGAGCAAGCCTCCGTCAAAAAAGACGTGCTCGCCAAATCGGGCGCCGCCGAAGTTGCTTTCCGCGTGGACCCCTCCATTTTGGGCGGGCTCGTCATCCGCGTCGGCGACAAGGTGATGGATGGCTCGGTTGCCGGTAAGCTGGAAGGCCTGCGCGCCAACCTGCGTTAATCGCAGCCGCTCGTTGTACATTTGCGTAGGGCAAGCCTTCAGGCTTGTCCTACGTTGTTTTTGTGATAAAACCAGCCCATGACGACTTTTTCGCAACCCCTTTCTGCTCTTTTTACAAAATTTCCTTTCCCGCGCGAAGGCGATTTCGGCGCAGACCCCGCCATCAGCGGAATTTGCCTCGATTCACGCAAGGCCCAGCCCGGCGATTTGTTCGTCGCCCTGCGCGGCGGCGCGGCGGACGGGCATCGCTTTATCGGCGCGGCCATTCAGCGGGGCGCCGCCGCCGTTTTGGGCGAAGACGCGCTCAGCGGGGTCGGCGTGCCCTATTTGCGCGTCGAAAATTCCCGGCGGGCAGTCACTCACCTCGCGGCGGCGCTTTACAATCATCCGGGAAATCATCTGACGGTGATTGGCGTGACCGGCACGGACGGCAAAACCACCACCAGCAATCTGATTTACCAGATTTTGCAGGCGGCGGGGATTCGCGCCGGGGTGATTTCCACGGTCAACGCGGTGATTGGCGACGAGGTGCTGGATACCGGTTTTCACGTCACCACGCCCGACGCGCCCGACGTTCAGCGCTATCTGGCGCGCATGGTGGCTGCCGGGCTGACGCATGTTGTGCTGGAAACCACCTCGCATGGCCTGGCGCAGTACCGCGCGGACGCGGCGCAGTACGACATTGATGTTTTTACCAACATTACTCACGAGCATTTTGACGAACATGGCTCTTACGAGGTGTACCGCGCCGCCAAAGGGCGGCTAATTGAATTGCTGGCGCAGACGCCGCCCAAGCCGCAGGGCGGCGCGCGGCTGGCGGTGCTCAACCGCGACGACGGCGCTTTCCCCTTCTTGCGCGCGCTGGCGGAGAAGGTGAACGTCCCCGCCGTCTCGTATGGGCTGACGCCCGCCGCCGAGGTCTGCGCCGAAAATATCCGCTACGATGCGCGCGGCCTGACCTTCGATATTCTCTATTGCGGCGGGCGCTTTCCGGCGCGGGCCAACCTGGTCGGCACGTACAATGTCTCCAACTGTCTGGCAGCGTTCTCAGCGGCGGTGCTGGGGCTGGGAATTGCGCCGCAAACCGCCGCGCAGGGCCTCGCCGCTTTGCTGGGCATTCCGGGCCGCATGGAAATTATGGATTTGGGACAGCCGTTTGCCGCCATTGTGGATTTTGCGCATACGCCGAATGCGCTCAAGGTGACGCTGGAGACGGCGCGCGCGCTGCTTGCGCCAGGCGCGGGCGGGCGGGTGATTGCCGTCTTTGGCTCGGCGGGCCTGCGCGACCGCGAGAAGCGCCGCATGATGGCCGAAACCTCGGCGCAACTGGCCGATATTTCCATTTTGACGGCGGAAGACCCGCGCACTGAGTCGCTGGAGGCGATTTTGGCTGAGATGGCGGCGGGCGCGGCGGCCAAAGGCGGCGTGGAAGGCCGTAGTTTTTACCGCGTCCCCGACCGGGGCGAGGCCATTCGCCTGGCCCTGCGCCTGGCGCGCCCTGGCGATATTGTTCTGGCTTGCGGTAAAGGCCACGAGCAGTCCATGTGTTTTGAAACCATCGAATATCCCTGGGACGACCGCACTGCCATGCGCGCCGCGCTGGCCGACTTGCTGGGCATTCCCGGCCCGGCCATGCCGTATTTGCCCACACAAGAGAAGAATAGCGCGTAGCCAAAAACAGTATAGGTGCTTGAATGCGTTTGAATGTCAATTGGCAAAGAGTTTTTATGTTATCCGGCCTGATGTCGCTGGCCGTTCTCTATGCTTTGCTCTGGGCGCAGATGATAAATAGCAAAACAGAGCGCGTTGGTTCGGATTTTATTGGTCTGTACACTGGCGCCCGGCTTTCCCAAAGCGCTAGCTATTCATCCATCTACGCTATTGAAAAACAGCAAAATATTCAAGCGGATGTGGTTGGTTTTGCCTTTCACCCAGACCAGACTGGCTATTTTACCCATCCACCGTTTGTTGTTCCGCTGGTGGCGCTGATTACAAGCCAGGATTATGCGCTTTCGTTGGCGCGCTGGACACTTATTCTGTTGGGCTTTCATGCGCTGAATACTTTTTTGCTCTTGCAAAGTTTGCCCAAAGACGCTTTTACAAAATCTGAACGCTGGCTGTTGGCCGCAGGCGTATTTCTGTTTCTGCCAACTTTTTCGGGGCTGATGAATGGTCAGGATGTGGCGATATTGTTGCTTGGCGTAACCCTGTGGATGTTACAGTTGCTTAATGAAAAGCCGTTTTCCGCCGGGGTCGGGCTTGGGTTGGCCGTCATCCGACCGCAATTAGCACTCATGTTGGCGGTTCCGTTTCTGGCGCGGCATCGTAAAGTCTTTGCCGGATTTTTTATCTGCGGGCTGGCACTGGCACTCTTCAGCCTGGTTTTGATTGGAATGCGCGGAACGTTAGATTATCTGCAAATCGTGCGTGTGGTCGAAGGCGGCCTGTGGAATCATTCGCACGCCAAAGATATGCCCGCCATTTCTGGATTTTTGCGCCGAAATTTCGAGACGATGAATCAAGACCTTTTCCGCGCCTTCATTTGGGGCGCATTTTTGGCCGGGCTGGCCGCCCTCAGCCTGTGGTGGCGCAAAGCGCAACAGATTGGCGCAAAAGAGATTGGTTTGCTGGTGCTGTTGGGGTTGATTCTTGTCCCCTACGCCCATTATCATGAACTGACGCTTTTGCTCATCCCCATTTTTTGCCTGATTCATATTTGGGCGCAGAAGAAACGGATTGCCAATCAAATTTTGGTTTCACTGCCCCTGGCGGCTTCATTGCTGATGTTGTCGGGGCTTTCCGGGTCGGGCGCTTTCAAATATCCTGCCGTTTATCTCATCATGGCGGCAAACGCTTATTTTTTGCTATTTTCTGATGCGCCACCATCTGCATTAGCACGGTTTTTAACGCGCGCGCAGAATTCCAACTAATGGGAATCTTGTAGTGCTATTCGCCGTCCCATCTGAACGTTTTTTTAAAGGAGATTCTTAATGACTGAAAATACCTGTCTCAATTGTGGCCGCTCGGCCAACGAAATTCCGCTTCTGGCGCTGGAATATCGCGGCGTGATGTATTCCATTTGCCCACATTGCCTGCCGTCGCTGATTCACAAGCCGCAAAACCTGGCGGAAAAATTGCCGGGGCTTGAAAACTTGCCACCCGTGCAACACGAAGATTGATGCAAAAAGCGCCGGTCGGAAGACCGGCACTTGTGTTACTCGCCCAATTCGGGCAGGGGTTGAACGGGCAGCGCCCGGCGCGCGTAGACACTTTCCAGCCAAAACAAGAGCAGCGCCAGCCAGACCACGCCAAAGCCGATGATTTGTGTTGCGCCAAAAGATTCTTTGTAAAGGAAGATACCCAACAGCAGTTGAATGCTGGGGGCGATGTATTGCATGATGCCGATGGTAGCCAGCGGAATTTGTTTGGCCGCCGAGGCAAACATCAGCAGGGGAATGGTGGTCACCAGCCCCGCGCCGACCAGCAGAAAATTGGTTAACGCCCCGCTGTGGAGAAAAGCCGCCTGTCCGGCAACTTCCTGCCAGACGAGAAATCCGACTGCCGGGAGAAATAAGATTCCCGTTTCAAGAGTCAGGCCAAAGAGCGAGGAGAGCGGGGCGGTTTTTTTCACCAGCCCGTAAAAGCCGAAGGAGAAGGCCAGGGTTAGCGCAATCCACGGCAGGCGGCCATAGTTCAGGGTCAGGTAAATCACGCCCGCCGCCGCCAGGCCGATGGGAATCCATTGCAGCGGGCGCAGTTTTTCGCGTAGAAAAATCATGCCGAGTAAAACACTCAGCAGTGGGTTGATGAAGTAGCCCAGGCTGGTTTCGACAATAAACCCGGCGTTGACCGCCCAGACATAGGTCAGCCAGTTGACGCCAATCAGCAGGGCGGCGGCCAGGTAAATGCGCAGGGTGCGCCCGGTCAGCGCCTGACGCAGATTCTTCCACTGGCGTCCCAGAGTCATGAAGAGCGCCAGCAGGAGAAATGACCAGCCGATGCGGTGCGCCAGCAGTTGCGGCGCAGCGACCGTGTGCAGCCACTTCCAGTAAATGGGAAACAAGCCCCAGGTGGCATAAGCGCCTAGGGCGTAGAGAATACCTTTGTCTTTCATGCGGCTCCTTTGGCTTTTAAATAACCCACCCTGCCGTCGGAACGCGGGCTGCCACAGGGGGAGCGGCTCTTCGCGTTTGGCACGAGCAGGGCAGGAAAACTTGCATAAAGAAAGGGGCACTGCGCCCCTCTGATGGCTAAATTATAACCTAATTTTTAGCCGTTGGACAGCCACGATAACCCGATTTCGTCCAGCTTTTGCACAGATGGCGCGCCGGTGACTGCGCTCCAGCCGCGCGCGGTGTAGTAAGCGGCCATCATTTGCTCGAAGGGAATGACGTAGCCCGCCGCGCCGCCCTCGGCGTAGGGGCGCAGCAGAGGCGCGGGCAGGCTGTCGTTTGCGCGGGTCAGACCCAGTTTCAGGTTGATGAGGCGCTTCAGGTTCCAGGCGCGCTCGCCACAGCGCAGCAATTCTTCCAGCGTCAGGTCGTAGCCGCAGGCGGCGTTGATTAAATTGACCATCGTTTCGGGCGGAACGTTGGCGAACATGCACAGCACGAGCGCGTTGTTGACGGTGCGGAAATCCTGATGTTTGGCGACGTTGGCCGCTTTTTCGGCCCCGGCCTGCCGGTCGTAAAATGCCAGCCCCAGGCTGGCGTCCACCTGGCCGATGTCGGCCAGAAAATAATCTGATTGGTTGTGGCAGGCGCCGCGCGGTGAGGTGGCGTAAACAACCGCCATGCCGGAGGCGCCGCGCGGGTCGTGGTAGGCCAGCTCCAGCCCGTTGACCTGAATCGCTTCGTCGGGCGCGCCGAAATGTGCGGCCAGGGCTTTTGCGCCGCGGGCGAGAAATTCTCCCAGGCCTGCGCGCTGCATCGTTTGGTGGATGCAGGCTTCGGCGGCTGCGGCGTTGCCCCAGGTCAGTTCCAGCCCGCCAGTTTCGGCGGTTCCGATTACGCCAAGTTCGTATAGTTTGAAGGCCAGCCCAATCGTGCCGCTCATCGAGATGACATCCACGCCGTAGCGGTCGCACAGTTCGCCCAGGCGCGTGGCGATTTTCGGGTCGGTCAGGCCCAGGTTGGGGCCGAAACCGACCAGCGTTTCGTATTCCGGCCCTTTGTGTTTGACGCCGTCTTCCAATTTGACGACCCGTCCGCAGGCGATGACGCAGGCGTGGCAGGCCGATTTGCCCGCCAAAATGGTTTCGGCCACGCTCGCGCCGGAGATGTTGTCGGCGCCTTCCAGCGTTCCGGCGCTGAAATATTTTTTGGGCTGTTCGCCCAAATAGTTGAAATAATCGGCTGCGCCCGCCGAACCGAGGCTACTCATCACACTGGTCATCGGGTCGGCTTTCAGCGCCAGGTTGGCGGCAGAGCGCAGCGGGGCGTAGGCGGCGGCGTCGAAGACCGGTACTTTGCCCGTGCCTTTGACGGCGATGGCTTTCAGGTTTTTACTGCCCATGACGGCGCCCAGCCCCGTCCGCCCGGCGACGCGGCCATGGTCGCAGAGCAAAAGCGCGTAGGGAATTTGCGCTTCACCGGCCACGCCGATTCCCAAGACCCGTGTTCCGGTTATCCGGTTTTCCTGTTTGATGGCTTCCTGCACTTCGTAAGTATCTTTGCCCCACAGCGCCGCGGCCTCACGAATTTCGATTTGCGAATCCTGGATGGATAGATAAACCGGGCGGTCGGCTTTGCCGGTCAGCCAGATTCCGTCCCAGCCGGCCATGCGCAATTCCGGGCCGAAAAAGCCGCCGCAGTTCGATTCGGCCCACAGGCGCGTCAGCGGACTCTTGCCGCAGACGACGAATCGCCCGACGGTTGGCCCCGCCGTGCCGGAGAGCGGGCCGTTCAAAATCAGCAGGGGCGACTCCGCCGAAAGCGGTTCCAACTGGCGGGTCAGCGAGTCCCACAGCAGACGCGCCGCCAGCGAGGCGCCGCCCAAATATTCCCGTTCAAATTCAGCCGGGATGGTGAACGATTCGATTTCTCGCGTGGAAAGGTTGATTTTGAGAATGGGTTGCATGCGCCAATTATAAACGCCAGGAGCGGGCAACGGCCCGCCCCTGCGAAAAATTACGCCAATTTGAGCGGCAGCCGCCGCAGCCGCTGGCCGGTGAGCGCGAAGATGGCATTCGCCACCGCTGGAGCGACTGGGCCGAGCGGCGGTTCGCCCAGGCCAAAGGGTTCGTCGCCGCTGGAAATCAGTTCGACCACAATCTGCGGGCTGTCGGCGTTGGTCAGAAATTTGTACGCGCCGAAGTTGGCGGGCGTCAGCGCCCCGTCTTTGACGGTTGTTTCCTCGAACAGCGCCGAACTGAGCGCCATGTTCATGCCGCCTTCCATCTGCGCCGCTGCGCCGTTGGGGTTGACGAATAATCCGGCATCGGCCACGCCGGTTAATTGATGCACGCGAATTTCCCTGCCGCTGACCGAAACTTCGGCCACGCAGGCTACAATTGTGTTCACGTCGTAGCCCAACGCCATGCCGCGCGCGCGGCCCTGCGGCGCGGGCAGGCCCCAGCCTGATTTTTCGCGTACTACTTCCAGCACTTTTTTCATGCGCGCGCCGGTTTCGTCCAGCGGCAGGTTTGCCATGCGAAACAAAATCGGGTCCATGCCAATCGAAACGGCCAGCTCGTCCATGAACGACTCAATCGCAAACAGGTTGGGCAGCAGTCCCAGCCCACGCCACCAGCCGGTTTTGAAGGGCAAATCGGCCAGCCAGGCCTGCACGCGCTTGTTGGGGATGCCGTAGCGGATTTGCGCGCCGCGATACGCGCCAAAATCGGCGCCCATCACTTTGCTGACGAAAACCGGCAGAAACGGAAAGGCCACCTGTCCGCTGGCTTGTTTGTGTTCCATCGCTTCAATCAGGCCATTGGGGTTGACTGCCGCCCGCAGCCGTGAGCGCGAAGGTGGGCGGATGAAACCGTTTTGAAAATCTTCGGGGCGGCGGTAGCCCAAATGTACCGGCCTGCCCGCCGCTTGCGAAAGCCGCGCCGCCTGCACCGCCGGAAAACTATTCACCTTTTGCCCGAACCCGCCGCCCAAAAACGTTGGGATGGCGATGACGGTTTCTTCCTTCAGCCCGGTGGCTTTTGCCACGGCGCGCCGCACACCAACCGCCGTTTGCGTGGAGGCCCAAACGGTTGCCCCGGCGGCGCGCACATCGGCGGCGGCGGTTTGCGGTTCCATGTGGGCGTGGAAAACCATCGGCGTGAAATATTCGGCTTCCAGCACCGCGCCGCGCAAGTTGCCGTCCACGTCGCCTTCCTGCTGAACGGTGACGCCGCGCCCGCTGCCAATTTGCACCAGCGCTTCAATTTCATCCTGCTGCCAGGCGTGGGTCTCGCTCCAGGTCACCTCAATCGCATCCAGCGCGCGCCAGGCCTGGTCGCGTCGTTCGGCCACCACGCCGACAAAATCATCTTCAATCACAATTTTAATGACGCCGGGCAGGCTTTCCGCCGCGCCCGCCGCCGCGTTTTTAATTGTTGCGCCAATTTTGGGCGGCATGGCGACTGCGCCGTAGGCCATATTTTCCACGCGCACATCAAAACCGTACTGTGTTTTGCCCAGCACCTTATCGAGCAAGTCCACGCGCGGCATGGGTCGCCCGATATAGCGAAAATCGGAGGCTTTTTTGAGCGCTGGCAGCGGGTCGGGGATGAGCCAGTTTTTCACCGCCCCGACGATTTCGCCGTAGGAAACCCGCCGGGCGGAATCTTGTGTCGCAAAAACGAAGCCATTTTCGGCGCGGACGGTTTCCGCCGCCGCGCCGAGTAGTTTCGCGCCTTCGAGGCGCAGCATCTCGCGCACGGTGGCGCCCGCCTGCCGCAGAATCGGAAACAGCGACGAGGTGGAGTTGCTGGCCGAGGTTCCCACCGGGTCATCCAGCCCCTTGCCGGTGCCGACATTCAGCACGCGAATCGATTCCCAGGGGATGTCCAATTCGTCGGCGGCGGCTTGCGCCAGGGTGGTGTGAATGCCCTGGCCCATCTCCACCTTGGGGATGTAAATTTTCACCAGCCCATCCGCGCCGAGTTCAAACCAGGCCAGCGGCACCGCGTCGATGTTGGAGGGCGGGCCGCCGCTGGAGTCTAAAAATTCGGCCAGTTTGAGTTGGGCGAAGGGCAAAACGCCGAGCGTCACGCCCAGGTACAGGCCGCCCGCCGCGCCCGTCAGCACGAGAAAATCGCGGCGGGTCAATTTTCGTTTGGTTTTTTGGGGTTCGCTCATGTCAGCCTCCCGCCTTGATTTCTGCCGCGCGCGCCACCGCCTGTCGGATGCGTGGATAGGCGCCGCAGCGGCAGAGATTTCTGTCCATGGCGGTGATGATTTCTTCTTCGGTTGGGTGGGGATTTTTTTCGAGCAGGGCGGCGGCAGTCATCATTTGTCCGCTCATGCAGTAGCCGCATTGATGAACTTGCAGTTCGATAAAAGCTTCCTGCACCGGGTGAAGGTGGAGGCTGCCATCGGGGTTTTCGGTCGCCAGCCCTTCCAGCGTGCGGATTTGCCGTCCCGCCGCCGCGGAAAGCGGCGTCAGACAGGCGCGGGCTGCCGCGCCGTCCAGGTGAATCGTGCACGAGCCGCAAATGCCCACGCCGCAGCCGAATTTGGTGCCGGTCAGGCCGAGTTCGTCGCGCAGCACCCACAAGAGCGGTCGGTCGGGGGTTTCATCTACGGTGTAGGTTTTCTCATTAACGGAAAGTTGCATGGTTGCTCCTTTTAACCTTGCAGGACAGGCGAATGGCCTGTCCTGCTTAAATTTAGAGTAACTTTATCATGGGTAGTGGTCAAGTAGCAAGTGATGCTTTGGCAAGATTGTAGCGGACGACATACAGTCGAGTAACCAATTCATGGTAGATATCGGATTTTGAAAA
>MNXJ01000015.1 GCA_001872455.1 Anaerolineae bacterium CG2_30_57_67
TCGGGCGTGAGTCTTTTTCTGAATACAGAACCGCAAAGGATTGCTCGTCAATACGGCTGAAGAATTCTTTGTAGAAGGCGCCTGCCCAGGAGTTCTCCAGACGTTTGCGTTGTTTCTCTGGCAGTTCGCTGGCGGCGCTGATCAATGCGGGTTGTTGGTGTTTGGTGTTTTTTCTGAACATGCCCTGATTATATTAAATTTTTGCCAATTTGAGGAGGGGTGGCTACCCTTTTTGCAGTGGAGTCATCATTGATTCCGAAAAGAAGCACACCCCGGTCAATGTTGGCACTGGCAGGCTGAAGGCTGAAATCTCCTGCCATGGGATTTGTCAGACCTGGCGGCGTTTCCCAGCCGGCGCATTCCAACTGGGTGGCGGCGCACAGCTCAGCCATGGTTTGATAGTTCTTATTCTCCCATTTAAAGTGCGGGGCTTGCGCTCCACGCACGGTGTACCAGTTATCATTTGTCCAATCGTTGCTGCTGGAGCCTGTAAATGCTTCTTCAAAAGCATAGCCAGCGCCCTGAAAAATATTATTACGCATCACCGTATTCTTTGCCAACGTAATCATGCTCATGGCATTTAAGCCGGGTTGATTGCTATAAAACGTGTTGTGATAAAAGAAAACCTTGCCCTGTGAATTGCGACTCCACTTGATGCTGGTGCTGCTAAAATTGGAAACCAGCAAGCGCATCACCCAGACCGGTCCTTGCGTCACCGGCGCAATCGAAATGCCCACCAGCGTGGTATCAATGCGGTTATTGCGAAAACGCTGATTGACGCACGCGCCCTCCGGCTCCAGCGCGTCGTCGCTGATGTGGTGAATGGAATTGTTGTAAATATCCGCATCAAAGGCAAAGTCGGGGTTGTTCATGGCCGCCGAAGTGCCGGTGTAAATGCCGTTGAAAAAATGATGGATTTCGTTGTTGCGCACAATCGCACCAATGTGACCGCGCAGCACAATGCCCGTGCCTTCCATCGAAGTCGCCTTGACGGCATTCCACGGCCATTCATTGACCGGCGGGTCGAAAATCAGGTTCGACTCAATGCGCGTGTCATTGCCCTGCGTTTCATTTCCGTCCCAGTTGATGAAAATTCCCAACTGCATGTGATGAATTTTGTTGCGGCGAATGACGATGTGCGAGGCGTTGGTGGCGCACACGCCGCAGCCCGAGTAACGCGCGCCATAGTAGCGCATTTCAAAACCTTCAATCCAAATCCAATCACGCTTGTTGATGTCAAAAACATGGCTCAAGAGCGGCGCCTGCCAGGTATGTTTTCCCGGGTCGTCAATGCTGCGCACATACAAACGACCGGTTTTTGAGTCGTAAAACCAGCCTTCGCGCATCTGAACTTTGTTGTGGCCCGAGCTTTTCTTCAAATCCGCCAGGGTATCGTAATTGTAAAAACGCCCGTTGTCGCGTCCCAAATAACTGATGAACCGCCCCAGTTTGATGAACCAGACCTTGTTGCCCTGCGATTTCCAGGCCGCGCCCGCCAGCGATTCGGCCCCGTCGAGCAGCGCCCCGCTCCCGGCGGCTTTGACCTGAATCCAGGCATTCGGCGCACCCGACGCTGGAAAAGAAAGCGACTCGCGGTAAACGCCATCCGCCACGAGAACTTGGGTTCTGGCTGTGGCGTGATTGATGCCCTCCTGAATGGTTTTGAAAGGCGCGGCAGACGAGCCATCACCCGCCGCGCGCGCCGCGCTGTTCACATAAATAATTTTGGTGAGCGTGAAAACCAGGTCGGTGGGCTGAGTGGTAAACGCGCCGCTGACTTCCTGCGCGCCGTCACTGACTTTGACTTCGTAGGCGCTGGCGGCGCTCAGCCCGAACAAACTGCCCACCAGCCGCCCATCGGGAATATGAACCAGCGGTTGGGCATTTTTCCACTGGCTTTCGCCACTTTTGCGGTACACCACCTGCGCCGAAGAGTCCAATGGCCTGCCGCCCAATACCAGCCCGGCGGTTTCGATGTTGGCAATCACCGTCAGCTGCGCGCCGTTGGCGGCCAGCGGCGGCGTTTGTCCGCCCGCCGGAAGCGCCGCCAGCGACAAAATGAGCACAAGAGCAGAAAAAACAATCAGACGCAGGCTTTTCATGGCGTTGCTCCTTATCGGCTGCCAAACGGTACAGGCGGCGCGGCTTGCAAATACGCCCAAACAGCGGCAATTTCATCATCGCTGAAGTATTGGTAGGAAGTCCAGGGCATGTACTGCGGGTCAATTTGGCGGCTGTGACAGGTGACGCCCGCGCGGAGAATTTTCTTGAAGCCGTCAAACGTCCAGTACGGTAAGGGGCGTTCCTCGCTGGTGGTGAGATTGGCGGGCCAGGGATAATCATCGGGGAAAGCGGGGATGCGCCCGCCGGAAAGCGTCGGCCCGTGACAGACCTTGCACGAAAGCGACAGGTATTCGCCGTACTGCGGGGTGATGCCCGCTGCGGGCGCGGACGGGCGCGGCGCGTTTTGCGGAATCATTTCAGCGGGGATGAAAGTGATTTCTTTGACCAGCGTCATCACCACCCGCCCGGTAAGGGAAATTGTGCTGGGCGGCAGGTAATTTATCAGCGGCGGAACGCTTTTGATGAAGGCGATGATTTTCCCCAGATCACCGTCGCTGAGGAAATAAAATTCGGTGGCGGGCATGAACAGCAGCGGCGTACCATCCGGGCGAAGGCCGCGCCGAATGGCGCGCACCCAATCTTCGTCGCGGTAGGCTGCGCCAATTCCGCCTGCGCCGCGCGTCAGGTTGCTGGCGATGACTTCGCCGAGCGCCGGGTTGGACAGATAAACTTTGCCTTCAAGGTGGTCGCCGTGACAGGCGAGACAGCCGCGATAGCCGAAGATGCGGCGGCCCGCTTCCAGCGAGGCGGCGTCGGTTGGCAGGGCAACGCTTTCAGCGGGCAGGTTGTAGATTTTCGTCTGGCGCGCGCGGGTCGAGAAGTAAATTCCAGCGAGCGCCAACGCCAACAGGCCGAAAATTCCCATCGCTGTCAGCAACGCCCGCTGGAGGAAAACGCGCATGGACGGCCTATCCCTGCTGAATTTGCGCCGCGCGGAGCGTGTTTTTCATCAGCATGGCAATCGTCATCGGGCCGACGCCGCCCGGGACGGGGGTCAGAAAACCAGCCACTTCGCGGGCCTCCTCGAAACAGACATCCCCCACCAGGCGGTGACCGCTCTTTTTGGTCGAGTCGGGGATGGCGTTGATGCCCACGTCTATCACCGCGGCACCGGGTTTAATCCAATTGCCGCGCACCATTTCAGCTTTGCCGATGGCGGCAATCAAAATATCGGCCTGGCGGACGACTTGCGGCAGGTTTTTGGTGCGCGAATGGCAAACGGTGACGGTGGCGTTTTTGCCAATCAACAGCAGCGCGGCGGGCATACCGACGATATTGGAGCGCCCCAGCACGATGGCGTTGGCGCCTTCGATTTTGACTCCGGCCTGTTCGAGCAGGTAAATGCAGCCGTAGGGCGTGCAGGGGACAAAGAGCGGTTCGCGCCCTTTTTGCGCCAGGCGGCCAATGTTGAGCGGCGAAAAGCCGTCCACGTCTTTTTCGATGCTAACCAGCGCCAGCACGCGCTCTTCATTCAAATGCGCGGGCAGAGGCAGCTGCACCAAAATCCCGTTGACGGCGGGGTCAGCGTTCAGGGCGCGGATTTCGGCTTCGAGCGCTTCCTGCGAAATGTCGGCGGGCAGCGGGCGATGGTAGGAAACCATGCCGAGTTCCTGGCAGGCTTTTTGTTTGGCGGCGACATAGGCCGCCGAATCGGGCCGGTCGCCGACCAGGACGGTTGCCAGGCCGGGGCGGGCCTTGCCCTGTGCGGCGCGGGCGGCGACTTCGGCGGCGACGGTTTGGCGTACCTGCTGGGCGATTTCTTTTCCATCAATCAGTTGAGCAGTCATACAACCTCCGTTTGTGAGAATTTGCGCTGGTTTTTTTATGACAGGATGAAGAGGATAAAGGGGATTTTTTTGTCCTTATCCTGTCTGACTATCATCCTGTTTATTCTGTCTGACTATCATCCTATTTATTCCGTTTATCCTGTCTGACCATCATCCTGTTTATTCTGTCTGACTATCATCCTATTTATCCCGTTTATCCTGTCTGACCATCATCCTGTTTATTCTGTCTGACTATCATCCTGTTTATTCCGTTTATCCTGTCTGACTATCATCCTATTTATCCCGTTTATCCTGTCTGACCATCATCCTGTCTGATTTCACCGCGCAAAAGCTCGTCTTCCAGCATGATTAACTGCACAGCGTCAATCTGATTCCAGCGCGGCTGCGGCGCGAAAGCGGCCACACGCAGATAATTGCCGCTCAATCCTTCCATTTGCCAGCCCAACGCGCCGCGCTCGCTGACCGATTCCCATAAGACTGGCAGAGTTTTGCCAACAAAACCGGCGCGGTAGGCGGCGGCGCTGAGGGCGGTCACTTGCCGCAGTTGCGCGCCGCGCTCTTTTTTCACATCCAGCGGCAAGTGATTTTTCATGCGCGCGGCGGGCGTGCCGGGGCGCGGCGAGTAGGTGAAAACATGCGCGGCGGCAAACTGCATTTCGGTCACAAACGCCAGCGTTTCGGCAAATTCTTCGTCGCTTTCGCCGGGGAAACCGGCGATGATGTCGGTGGAAATCGCCACGCCGGGGAGGACCCGCCGCGCCGTTTCGACCAGCCGCCGGAACGACTGCGGCGTAATCTTGCGCGCCATGCGCTTGAGCGTGGCGGCGCTGCCCGATTGCAGCGGCAGATGCAGGTGCGGCATCAGGCGCGGATTCTGCCAGAGGGCGAAAAAGCCCTCGTCCAAATCCCAGGGTTCGAGCGAGGAAAGCCGCAGGCGCGGCGTCTCCGTTTTCGTTAAAATTTCGTCAATCAAGTTACGCAAATCTGCGCCAAAATCCTGCCCCCACGAGCCGAGGTGGACGCCGGTCAGCACCACTTCCTGCGCGCCACCCGCCAGCGCAAAATCAATATCATTTAAAATATCGGCCACCGGGCGCGAACGTCCCGCGCCGCGCGCCAGGGTGGTGATGCAAAATGTGCAGGCGTTGTCGCAGCCGTCCTGCACTTTGATGAAGGCGCGCGTGCGGTGATGCAGACCGGGCAAAACCTGGCGTTGCAGCGGTTCGCGCTCGAAGGGCGGAATTTCCACGCCCAGCGTTTCGGCCACCAGCCACTCTTTGCGCTGGTTGGGAATTACGCGGACGACGTTGGGCAAATCGGCGGCGGCCTGCGGCTGAAGGGTGGACCAGCAACCGGTGACGATGATTTCCCCGGCCCCAGCGCGCGCCGCCCGCCGAATTTTCTGGCGCGAATCGGCGGCGGCTTCGCTGGTGACGGCGCAGGTATTAACCACCACCCAGTCGGCTTCGGCGGGCTGGGCGACAATGTTGTGCCCTTCGGCGCGGAATTGGCGCGCCATTTGTTCAATTTCCGCCTGATTCAGGCGGCAGCCAATCGTATCGAGGTAAATTTTCATGGTTTGCGCACAATAAAATCGTCAAAAAGCACCGCCGCGCCGGGGGTTTCAAAGGTTCCGGCCAGCAGGCCAACATCGCCGCGCGAAAAATCCGCATCCTGCGCCGAAAGCGCCAGATGGTCGTTGATGTAGAGAATCAGAAAATCGGAGACGCAGTCGGCGCGCAGGCGGTTGACCTGCCCGCCGGTGAGAATTTCCGGGCGGCGGGTCATCTCTGAGCCGGTCAGCAGAATCGCCTGCCCGGCAGACATTTTTCCGATGGCGGCGTAGCCATCCGCGCTGATGATGAAAAAATAAAAGTTGGTGTCATCCACATAGCGGCAAAGCACGCCCATGCGGTTGGAATACGGTTCGCCCGCGGCGCGCAGACGCGCATCCACGCGCACATCGTCCAGCGCCAGGCCGGGATGCGCCCAAATCTGGGCGTTGGCGGGCTTGACGTACATGCGAAAAGCGCCTTCCTGATAGGCGGCCACGCCGCCTTCAGCGTTGAGCGTGCCCCAACCGCTCTGCGGATTGGAAAAATCATCGCTGAAAAGCGTGCTGCCCGAAGCAAAAAAACGCTCGCCAAAGCCGGGCGCGGCGCGGCAGCCCGCAAGCAAGAGCAGCAGGGTAAGGAGAAGAGGAGAGTGTTTCATTTTTTCTTCATTCTACCGTAACGCGGGCGGGCGCGGTTAAGGAAAATAGCGCTCCAGCACGCGCCGCGCCGCGTCGCCGGTTGCGCCCGCCGGGTCGAGCGCGGCGGCCTGCTCAAAATGTGGACGGGCTTGCGCCAAATCTCCGGCGTTGAAGAACAACAACCCCAAATGAAACTGCGGCGCGGCTTCGGCGGGCGCCAGTTCTGCCGCGCGGACGAACATGCGCCGGGCGCTTTCAGCGTTACCCAGCGCCAGCAGAACTCGTCCCAGCGCGTCAGGATTGCGCCAGTCGTCCGGCGCGAGCGATACCGCTTTCAGCGCGGCGGGCAGACCGCTTTCGCGCAGGTAACTCTCATTTGTGGCGCAAAAAACGGCCAGCGCGCGCCAGGGTTCGGGGTCTAGCGGGGCAAGCGCAACTGCTATGCGATAATGTTCATACGCCGCAATCAAATCGCCCGACTGAACGTAGGCTTCGCCCAACGCCAACTGCCAGGTTGGCGACTGCGGCTCCAGCGTGGCGGCGTGCGTAAAAGCCTCCAACGCGCGCGCAGAGTCACCGGCGCGCTGCCAGTACAGCCCGGCCCGCGCCAGTGTTGCGGCGTTCGTGGGCGCAAGCGTGAGCGCGCGTTGCAGGGCCGGCCAGGCCAAGTCTGAACCATTTTGTTGACGTGCCTCGCCCAGCCAGGCCCAGGCTTCGGCATAATTAGGGTTGGCTTGTGCGGCGCGGGTAAATGCCCGTTCGGCCAGCGGCCAATTTCCCAGCGCGGCCAGCGCACGCCCACAAACCACGCGCTGGTAGGCTATATCATCCACTGCCAGCGCCTCGTTCAAGGCGGCGGCAGCGACGGCGTAACGGGAGTCAGTCTTCGGGTCGAGGCTGCGCGCGGCATCCAACTCAGGGCGCGCCAACGCCGGGGTCTCGCTCATCCACCACAAGGCCAGCGAAAATCTCAATTCAACATCATTTTGGAAAAGGTCTACACCGTGAATTAGCGTTCGCTCTACGGCAGAATCCTGTCCGAGGCGTTGATACGCTTCGGACAGGCGGAGAAACAACGCCGCCGAAGCCTGGTCGCCGTTGGTGAAGGTTTCCCAGGTTTCCAACGCTTGCTGTTGCGCTCCCAATTGCCAATGCGCCTCGCCCAGCACCAGCGCTCCTTGTGTAGAAATTGCCCCACGCTCGCGGGCAGCCTCCAGAAGGCGCACGGTATCGGGGTAGGCTTGTTTGTCAAAGGCGGCAATAGCGGCCTGCTCCAGCAAATCGGCGCGCCAGGGCAAAAAACGCGCGGCCTGTTCATATTCTCCAGCGCCCAAAAAATGATAACCCTGTAAGGGGAAAAATGATAAAAGCAGTAGTAAAATTATCGTAAGAACGGCAGGGCGCGGCAGCTTCTTCATTTTATGGACATTATAAGTCGTTACGCAATCGAAATTATCATAAAAACAAGCCGTGCTATAATCCGAGGCGATGATGATGCCGTTTATGCAACAGATTTTTACCCTTTTAGCCAACGCTCCAGGCAACCTGATTTATCACCTGGCGCTGGCTTTTTCGATTGCTGGTGCGCTTCAGGAAGCCATCGGCCAGTGGCGCGCCACCGGTTACCCGCAAACGCGCCGCATGATTACTGGTTTGAGCCTTGTTTTAACGGGCCAGGCCGTTTTATTTATTGCCAGCGGGCTGGTGTGGCAGGGCGTTTTCTCTGCGCAGGGATTTTTGCCCCCACTTGACCGCGCGGTGATGGTTTTCAGCCTGACTTGGGCGTTGTGGATGTGGACTTTTCCTGAACCGTCCCGCGCGGGCGATGCTGGAACTGTGCTGTTTAGTCTGCTGACGTTGGCCGGCTTTATTTTTGGCGTCATTGTGCAAAGCGCCGCATCTGAAAGCGCTTTTAATCAGACCATCCAGCACGTCGTGTGGAACGTTGTCTTGCTGGTAGTTTTGGCAATTGGCGGATTGACCTTGCTGACGCGCAAACCAATCGGTTGGGGCAATGGGCTGGCGTTGACGGTGTTGGCTATCACCGGTGTCGCGCTGGATTTTCTCGCGCCCGCCGCTGGCAGTTACTCTGGTGTGGAAAGATTATTTTTTATGGCGGGCTTTCCGTTGTTGCTGACGTTACCGGCGCGTTTTCCCAGCCCGGGCGTGGGTGCGGCCAACGAAACCGTCAGTCGTTTTCAGAAAAATGTGGCTGAATCGGCCAAGGCAGACCGTCTCAGCCAACCCTTGCGTGAGCGTCGTCGTTACAGCACCGACCCCAAAACGCTGACATCTCTGATTGCGCTGGCGTCCGAAGTGGATGCCGGGCGCATCAATCAAAACATTGCCCGATCAATGGCGCAAGCCCTGCTGGCCGATTTGTGCTTTGTCATTTACCTGAGTGAAGATAAAAGCACGCTCTTCATTGCCAGCGGCTACGATCTGATTCGAGAAGAATTTTTGGAAGGCGGCCTGATGAATAAGGACGCCGTCCCGATGCTGGCTGGAGCGATTCTGCGTGGACGCGCCTTGCGCCTGCCCGCCAGCACCACCTCGTCCGACCTGAAAGGTTTGGGCGAGATGTTGGGGCTTTCCAACCCTGGCAATCTGCTCAACGTCCCCATCGCTGGCGAAAAGGGACACATTGGCAGTGTGCTTTTGCTCTCACCCTACTCCAACCGTCTGTGGAACGCCGACGATCAGACCTTCCTGACGGGTGTGGCGGCCTCGTTTGTGCCAATTATTGAGCGCAGCCGCCACATGGCCGAAGTGGAACACGAGCGCGACCGCGCCTTGCAAAGTGCGCAGGAGGCGCAATCGGTTAAAGAGCGTCTGGAGTCAATTAATTCCAACTTGAACAATGAGTTGGACGCCCTCAAAAGCCAGGCTGCCCAGGCCGGGCAATCCGAATCAGCGCGCCAGGAAGCCCTGAGAGAAATTGAAAAAGTGCGCGTCGAGAACGAGAAACTCAAATCGCGTCTGGAAAGCGCCAAAGCGTCTGCCGGCCAGTCGCCCGCTGGAAGCAATGAATATTTCGAAAGCGAGTTACGTCTGACGCTGGAAGAAACTGCCCGCCTGCAAAATGCTTTGGCGGATGCCAATATCAAAATTCTGGAAATGGAAAAACGCCCCGCCGGGCGGCTCAGCCCCGACCAGGCCGAGGTGATTGCCTCAATTGCCCAGGAACTGCGTCAGCCCATGTCTTCCATCCTTGGCTATACAGATTTGATGTTGGGCGAATCGGTGGGCATTTTGGGCGCACTTCAACGCAAGTTTGTGGAGCGCATAAAATCGTCCACCGAACGGGTGGGCAGCCTGATTGACGACCTGATTCAGATTACCACGCTTGAAACCGGCCTGATGGCGCTCAAGCCCGAAACGGTAGATTTGAACCTGATCATTGACAATGCCATGGCGTATACATCCAGCCAACTGCGCGAGAAAAACATCAGCCTGCGCATTGACCTGCCCGAGACCCTCCACTCTGTGCAGTCTGACCGCGACGCGCTTCAGCAAATTCTTATTCACCTGTTGCAAAACGCTGGAGCAGCCTCGCCGGTGGAAGGCACCGTGACGTTGCGCGTAGGAATAGATAAAGAAAACGAAAAGGATTACGTTTTGCTGCAAGTGACCGATAGCGGTGGCGGCATTCCTGCAGAAGATCTGACACGCGTTTTTTCGCGTTTATACCGTGCTGAGAATGCTCTCATTCAGGGCGTTGGTGATACCGGCGTCGGGCTTTCCATTGCCAAAACGCTGACAGAAGCGCAGGGCGGGCGTATTTGGGTGGATACCAAAATTGGCGCCGGCTCCACTTTTTCGGTGTTGCTTCCGGTGCGGCAACCTGCGCCTGAGCCGGAGGCCTGATTTTTATGCAATCGCTGCGGCAACTGGGCAACGGTTTTTTCCTCGGTATTCTTTCTATCGTGTTGGTGCTGGGGGCATTTGCCCTGGCGCTGGCTGAGGGCGGGCTGGTGATTTTACCTGCGCCCAGCCCGACTCTCAGCCCGGCCTTTCCTACGCTGTTTCCGACGCTGCCCCTGCTTGTCACTCAGCCTGGACAAGACATCCCGACCATTGAACCTACCCTGACGCCTACGCCGCCACCGCCGCCTACTGCTTGCCCCCCTCCGGCAGGCTGGCAGCCTGTGGTAGTGCAACCCTACGACACACTTGAGTCGCTGGCGGCGCTCTACCGCCTTCCGGCGGCGCAACTGCAGCAGGCTAATTGTCTGGTCAGCGCTCAGGTGTCGGCGGGGTCGTATATTTACGTTCCGTTTCAGGCTACCAGCACACCGATTCCATGCGGTGCGCCATTTGGCTGGGGCGTTTACATCATTCAACCGGGCGACACGCTTTATCGCATCAGCATTCTATACCGGGTGGGTATCGCTGAATTACAACAGGCCAACTGCCTGGGATATTCCACCTACATTATCACCGGCCAGCCTTTGCGCGTGCCGAATGTACCAACCAGCACTGCCACCTTCACGATTGTTGTTCCCGCCAGCGCCACTCCAACAGAAACAATCACCACTACGCCGCTTGCCAGCCCGACAGATACTCTGCTTCCTAGTGACACGCCATCTGCGCTTCCACTTCCCAGCGACACACCGTCTGCGCTTCCACTTCCCAGCGACACACCGTCTGCGCTTCCACTTCCCAGCGACACACCGTTGCCTACGTCCACGCCGTAAGCGTTTTGAAAACGCCATGCGCAGGGTTTACCCTGCTTTTTTACACCTTTGGCATGTTTAAATGTTTTCGGCTGTTGCTGCTATTTTTTTTGCTGACGAGTTGCGCCCCGGTTGCGCCGCCTGTGGCTTATGCGCCCTATTACATTGTCACTGCCGCGCCAGATGCCAGCGCCACGCCAACGCCTTTTCAGCCGCTCTCACCAGGTATTTCGTCGCCGATACCTGTCTTTACTGCCACGCTGACGCCTGTCCCCTTCAGCGCCACACCGGCGCCGAGCCCAACACCCGAAGCAACTCAGTTTGCTACGCTACCACCGCCCCCGACTCTGGAAAATGCAGCAGTAATCTCCATTCTCCTGCTTGGCTCTGATTTGCGCTCCGGCGCTTCTTTTCGCACTGATACCATCGTTGTTGCGTTGGTGCGGCCAAACGAAGGCCAGGTTTCGCTCATCTCCATTCCGCGTGACCTGTGGGTGGAAATTCCCGGCATCGGCCCGCAGCGCATCAACACCGCCTACCAGTCTGGCGAAATTTACGGTTACCCTGGTGGCGGGCCGGGTTTGTTGAAAGATACACTCCTCAACAATCTAGGAATTCAAATTGATCATACCGCACTGGTAGATTTTGACGGTTTTAGAAAAATTATCAATACGCTGGGGGGTGTGGATGTGCCGATAGCCTGTCCCTACACCGATTGGCATCTCATTGCCCCGGATTTGAACGCGGAAGATGAAAATAATTGGGCGCTTTATACCGCCGGGCCGGGTGTGCTGCACATGGATGGCGACTTGACGCTGTGGTATGCGCGCTCGCGTAAAAAATCCAACGATTTTGACCGTGGACGTCGTCAGCAGGAAGTTTTGCGCTCACTCTACGGACAATTTTTGCGTACCCAAAGCCTGCCGCGCCTGCCACAACTCTACGCCGATTTGAACGCCAGCGTGCGCACCGATTTTGGCTTGGACGATATCCTGGCGTTTGCGCCGCTGACGCTGAATCTGACCAACGCCGACATCCGCAGTTACTACATTGCCGGAGAGATGGTTACCCCGTGGACAACACCCGGCGGCGCTGCTGTCTTGCTGCCTAACCCCGAAGCCATTCAGGCCATGCTGGCGCAAGCCATCTCGCCTTCGCCTTTGCAAACGGAACGGCAAATGCTAAAGGTGGAGATTCAAAATGGGTCAGCCAATGACGGTTGGGACGCGCTGGCCGCTGAACGATTGAACTATGCCGGGTATGCAACTTCGCTTTTTCATGCCGACCACCGTCAGCACAACGTAACCCTGCTCTATGACCTGACGGCTGACCAGGATGCGCTTCGCGCCGCCAGTCTGCTGGCCGTACTGGGGCTAGAACCTGCCGCGCTGGTAAAAGTGCCTGGAGATGGGACGCTTTCGTATGTGCTGCTACTGGGCAATGATTATCAACCCTGTTTTATACCGCAAAACCTGACGTCATAGCAGGTAGTGCAGGGTTTCTTACCGTTCTTCTATTTTTGGCTTGCCCACAATTTCATCTACCCGCGCCATTACGTCGGGTGTTAGTTTTGGCAGCACTTCCAGCGCCTGTAAATTTTCATGTACTTGCGAAACCCGGCTGGCGCCGGTGATGACGGTGCTGACGCACGGATTTTTGGCGCACCAGGCGATAGCGAATTGCGCCAATGTACAACCCAGTTCTTTGGTGAGGGGTTCCAGCGCTTTCACTTTGGCAATTTCTTGCGGGTTAGTTAATCTTTCGCGCAGCCATTCATAACCTTTCAGCGCGCCGCGTGTGCCTTCGGGAATGCCATTGTTGTACTTGCCCGTCAGCAAGCCGGAAGCCAGTGGGCTCCAGGTTGTTAACCCCAGGCCGGTATCTTTGTAAAGGCGGGCGTATTCTTCTTCAACGCGGCGGCGGTGCAGCAGGTTGTACTGTGGTTGTTCCATCACCGGCTTGTGCCAGCCATATTTATCACAAATTAGCCATGCCGCGCGGATTTCGTCGGCGTTCCATTCTGAAGTTCCCCAGTAGAGCGCTTTGCCTTGCACAATCATATCGTTCATGGCGCGGGCGGTTTCCTCGATGGGTGTAGTCGGGTCGGCGCGGTGGCAAAAGACCAAATCCACATAATCCAGGCAAAAACGCGCCAGCGAAGCATCAATCGCCTCTCTCAGACGCTTGCGGCTGAGAGTGTTCTTTTCGTTGACGCCATCGTGCAACCCCCAAAAAAATTTGGTTGAGACCAGATAACTGCCGCGCCGCCAGCCTAACTTTTTGAGCGCTGCGCCCATCACTTCTTCCGATTTTCCGGCGGCGTAAATTTCAGCGTTATCGAAAAAATTAACCCCGGCGTCGTAGGCGGCGGCCATACTTTCGACTGCGGCATCTACGTCGATCTGTGTGCTAAAGGTGACCCACGAACCGAACGAAAGAACGCTGACTTGAATGCCAGAACGACCCAGATAACGGTATTCCATAATTTTTCTCCTTAAAAGTTGATGCTTGATTTTACCATTTGCGCATGACTTGTTTTTATCCGGCCTTGCGCCAATTCTCATTGTCTCTTTACACAATTGGCCTATACGCTCGTTTGTGAGTTCAAACCAAATAATAAGCAATTCCCTTCATCACTTGGGGAGGCGAGAAGTTACATAAAGCAAAAAACTCCCCGTCAAACGGGGAGTTTTTTGCTTTATGCTTTTTGTTCCTTGGGCTTTGAGCCGATTTCGACCATTTGTACTTGCACCTGATAGCGTTTCTCGCCGATGGAAATTTTTCCCATGCTGTAAAAGCCCTTTGAGCCGGTCTTGAACTCTTTTGGGTCGGCGGTCATGATGCCAATCAGTTGCGCATCCTGCTTGAATTCGACAGTAATCATTTTTTTCTCCTTTGTGAATGTTTCCTCTATTTTAGCCGAGTTTTATGGCAGCGTGGCCTCGAGTTTATCTCTACGGGATTAACTCTACCTGTGCCAGACCTTGTGTGTTAAAGTTGAATGTATTCCCATCTTTTCAAGGAGCAAAATATGTCACGTTTAGCCATTATTACCGATACCGATGCCGGCCTGCCGTTTGAATTGGCCCAGCGCCATAATATCGTTCAGGTGCCAATCAATGTTCAATTTGGCGAGGAAAGCTTTCGCGACGGGTACGAGATTGACAACCAGACGGTTTTTGCGCGCATTGACCGCGAGAAGAAACTTCCAACCACGGCTGCGCCCGCGCCGGGGCAGTTCAGCCAGGCCTTTGAGCAGGCTTTCGCTCAGGGCGCGGAGGAGATTCTGTGCCTGAACATCAGCAGTGAAATGAGCGCCACCTACGCTGCCGCGCATCAGGCGGCGGAAATGTTCCCTGACCGGCGCGTGGAAGTGATGGACACGCGCAGTGTCAGCCTGGCGCAGGGATTTATGGTACTGGCCGCCGCAAAGGCCGCCGCCAGCGGGGCGACGCTGGACGAAGCCCGCGCCGCCGCTGAAAATATCCGTGACCGCACTTTTTTCTTTGGCGCGTTAAGCACGCTGAAATATATCGCCATGAGCGGACGGGTCAGTTCGCTGGCGGCAGGCATGGCTGGAATGTTGGATATTCGCCCAATTTTGTCGATTAAAGAGGGAAAGCTGGCCCTGCTGGAAAAAGTCCGCACGCTGAGCAAGGCTTGGGCGCGCGCCATTGACCTGGCCGCTCAATCTGCTGACGGGCGCGTTATCAAGCAGATGGGCGTTCTACACGTCAACGCCCCTGAAGCGGCGCAAAAATTCGAGACGCTTCTGCGCGCGGCGTTGCCCTGCCCGCAAGACATCCTTGTGACCGAAATTTTACCGGGGCTGGCGGTGCATACTGGCGCGGGGTTGGTGGCGGTGGTGCTGGTGGTGGCGTAAGCCGTATGGACGTTCCTTACGCGGTTTACCTTCACATTCCTTTTTGCCGCCATCGCTGCGCGTATTGTGATTTCAATACCTACGCCGGGCAGGAAGACTCGCTTTCATCTTATGTGCAGGCCTTGTGTAACGAGATTCAGGCCGTGGGCGCGGGGGTTTCGCTCCCTGTGCGGGTCGGCAGTATTTTTTTTGGCGGTGGCACGCCCTCGCTGTTGACTTCCGCCCATTTCCGCGACATTTTTCAATCCCTTTATCGCGCATTTGAGATTTTGCCGGATGCCGAAATTAGTATGGAAGCCAATCCCGGCACGGTGACACTGGCCGCGCTGGAGCAGCTGCGCGCGCTGGGCATGAACCGGCTCAGCTTTGGGGTGCAGAGCGCCAACCCGAATGAGTTGCGCCTGCTGGAACGAATTCATGATTACTCGGATGTGGTTAATGCGGTGCTGTGGGCGCGCCGCGCGGGTTTTGATAATCTCAACCTTGATTTGATGTACGGCCTGCCGGAGCAGACGCTTGCCGACTGGCAGAAGACAGTTAACCTGGTGACGGGCCTGGACCCGCAGCATTTTTCTGCCTACGCGCTGACGCTGGAGCACGGGACTCCGTTTGGGCGCTGGGCCAGCCGTGGGCTGATGCCAACGCCCGACCCTGACCTGGCGGCGGAGATGGCCGAATGGGTGCGCGATTTTTGGGCTGAACAGGGCTATGAACATTACGAAATTTCCAATTGGGCCAAAATAAATGATGGATTCAAAATGCAGAATGAGAAATTCGATTCATCATTCCGCATTTACTATTCCGCATTTGTTTGCCGTCATAACTTGCAATACTGGCGCAACTTGCCCTATTTTGGGCTGGGGGCGGGGGCGCACGGGTATGCGGGCGGGGTGCGCTACTCAAATGTTTTGCGCATCAAAACCTACATCGAGCGGGTGCGCGCTGGCGGTGCGGCGGTGCGCTGGCCGCTGACAGCGGCGGCAGTCAATCAAATTCCGATCCACCGCGAGACCGAGATGGATGAGACAATGATGACTGGTTTGCGGTTGGTGCAGGAGGGTGTTGCTGATGCGGCCTTTACGGCGCGCTTTGGCGTCTCGCTGCGCGAGATGTATGGCCGTGAAATTGACGAATTGCTGGGGTTTGGGCTGGTGGAATGGAAAACATCCGGCGATTCGGGCGTTTTGCGTTTGACGCGCCGCGGCTGGTTGTTAGGCAATCAGGTTTTTATGCGCTTTTTGCGCGGGTACTAGGCCGACCAACTCTACATCTTTGCTCCACCCTAAAGCGACATAAATGTCGTGCTGAAAATTGGCGTCATCTAATTTTCAGACGCCTGAAGCCTGTCAAACAGCCCTATGATAAAGAAAAACGTGCTTCTCCGATTTTCTCGGCGCAACCGCGACATAAATATCGTGCCACAGGGTTGTTGCTGCGTAACATCAGTTAAGTCAATTGAGAATTGCTGTGTCACTATGCTAATTATGCAAGGCAGGGTAAACTCTTGTCATCCATATTTTCTGGAGTATCTATGACCCTTGACCCAACTTTTTTGAGCAGTCTCATTCTGGTGCTGGTGGCTTTTGGCGGCGCATTTTTGGCGGCACTCTGGCTGGCGCTGGTGATATGGACCTGGCGCGATATTCGCAACCGCGCCCGCGACCCGCTGGCGCAGATTTTGGCGGTGGCGGTGGTGGCCGTGCTGAATTTGCCCGGCGTGCTAGTCTATCTCATTCTGCGCCCGGCGCATACGCTGGATGAAGAATATCAGCGCGCGCTGGAGGAAGAATCGTTGCTGGCTTCGATTGAAGACCAATCGCTGTGCCCCGGCTGTGAGCGCCGCGTGCGCGACGAGTGGCAGGTTTGCCCCAACTGCCACACCAAATTGAAGAAAAATTGCGCCCACTGCGCCGGGTTGATGGAACTGCCCTGGAACATTTGCCCGTTTTGCGGTACGCCCGTCGAAGGCGTCAAACTATCCAATGATGAATGATGAATGCAGCCTGATGAGCAAGGAAGAAACGCGATGAAACTTGAAAAAATCACCCTCTATCCGCTGAAGATGCCGCTGGTTTCGCACTTTGAAACCTCCTTTGGCCGAATTGTTGAGCGTGAATGCGTGCTGGTCAAAATCCAATCCGAAGGGCTGACGGGTTGGGGCGAATGCGTCGCCGACCGCGACCCCGGCTATTCTTACGAAACAACCGGCACAGTTTTGCACATTCTGCGCGATTTTCTCCTGCCAATGCTGGCCGGCCAGGAGGTGGCCGACGCCGCCGACTTTCAACGGCGCGTCGCCAGCGTGCGCGGACATCACCTGGCAAAGGCCGGGCTGGAAATGGCGATTTGGGATTTGCTCGGCAAGCGTCAGGGCAAAAGCCTGCGCCAACTTTTCGGCGGCGCGCGCGAGGCGGTCGAAGTGGGCGTTTCGGTTGGCATTCAAGCATCGCCCGAGGCGCTGGTGCGCGTCGTGGAACAGTACATCGCCGACGGCTACCGGCGCGTCAAAATCAAAATCAAACCGGGGCGCGATGTGAGCGAAGCGGCGGCGGTGCGCCGCGCTTTCCCGGCGATGCGCCTGCAGGTGGACGCCAACTCGGCCTACACCCTGGCGACCGCCTCCGCGCTGAAACCGCTCGACGAACTCAACCTGCTGCTGATTGAGCAGCCGCTCTATGAAGACGACATTTGGGACCACCGTCTGATGCAGCGCGAATTCAAAACCCCGCTCTGCCTCGACGAAAGCATCGTCAGTCCGCGACATGCGCGTTACGCGCTGGAAATGGAAGCCTGCCGCGTCATCAACATCAAACCGGCGCGCTGCGGCGGGCTGAGCCAGGGGCTGGAAATTCACGAAATGTGCCAAAAAGCCGGCATTCCCGTCTGGTGCGGCGGAATGCTGGAAACCAACATTGGCCGCGCCACCAACCTGGCGCTGGCCTCACTGCCCGGCTTCAGCCTGCCCGGCGATATTTCCGCTTCGGCGCGCTATTACCAGCAAGATGTGACGCTCGAATCGTTCACGCTCAACGCCGACAGCACCATCAACGTGCCGACTGCGCCCGGTATTGGCGTCACAGTGGATGAAAATGCCGTCAAAAAATTTACGTTCTAACCCCAAAAAACGGCTCTTGGCCGCCTGGCTGGCGGCCATTTTCTTGGTTTCGGCCTGCGCTCCGGCGCTGATTTCTCCGCCGCCGCCCAGCCTCACGCCCGCGCCGACGGTGACGCCCGCGCCGAGCGCCTTGCCCCGCCTGTGGATTGCGCCCTCCGTGCCCGAAACTTTGCAGCAGGCGGCCGCCCTGGCCGGGCTGGAGCGTGTTTCCCGCGCCGAACAGGCCAGCCTGCGCCTGGAACCTGCCAGCGCCGAAAATTCATCCGGCGCGCTGTGGATTTATGCAGATGTGGCCGCGTTCCCCACCGTCGAAGACGGCCTAAGCCTGGAGCAGGTGAAAAGCGCTTTTCATGGCGCTGCGCCGCGCCTGCTGTTAACCGCCTCCACGCTCGAGGCCATGAAAAACCTGTTTGGCGGCGAGCCAGGTTCCGGCGTCGAAATTGTCGCCGCTGAAGGGCTGACCGAGGCCCTTTGGCAGGATTCCGCCGCGCGGGCGATTGTGCCTTTCGAGCAGATTTCGCCGAAAATGAAAGTGCTCAGCGTGGCGAATCAGTCGCCGCTGTGGAAGTCGTTTGACGCGCAGACGTACCCGCTGAAAGTTGTTTTCGCCGCCGGAAGTTTGCCCCTGCCGAAAACCAATCGCGACCCCGCCAAACTGACGACGCTGGTGATGACCGGCGTCACCGCCCTGGTGCGGGCGACCGCCGCGAAAATGGAGACAAAAGGTCTGACCTACCCGGGCGAAGGCGTGCGCGACTGGCTGCGCGAAGCGGATATTGCCCATATTTCCAACGAAATTCCTTTTGCCGAAAACTGCCCGCCGCCCAACCCCAATCAGACGGCGCTCATTTTTTGCTCGGCCCCCAAATACATTGCGCTGTTGGACGATGTCGGCGTGGACGTGGTCGAGCTGACCGGCAATCATTTTGAAGACTGGGGCCGCGAAGCCACGCTGCACACGCTGGAAATGTATCGCGCGCGCAATTTGCCTTATTTTGGCGGCGGCTTTGACCTGGCCGACTCGCAAAAAGCGGCGCTGCTCGAGCGTAACGGCGTTAAATTTGCCTTCATTGGCTGCAACCCCGTCGGGCCGGAATTCGCCTGGGCGCGCGCCGATGGCTGGCCGGGCGCCGCGCCCTGCGGCGATTATGGCTGGATGGTGGACGAAATCAAACGCCTGAAAGCCGAAGGCTATCTGGTGATTGCCACGTTTCAATATTTTGAATATTACACGCCCGAGCCGCGCCCCTGGCAACTGACCGATTTCCGCCGCCTGGCGGATGCCGGGGCGACCATTGTCAGCGGTTCGCAGGGCCATTACGCCCAGGCGATGGAGTTTTACGGCGCTTCGTTTGTGCATTATGGCCTGGGAAATTTATTTTTTGACCAGATGGGCTACACCTACCCCACCAACGGCCAGCGCACGACCAATACGCGGCGCGAGTTTTTGGACCGGCATGTTTTTTACGACGGTCAGTATATCGGCACCGAGTTATTGACCGCCATGCTGGAAGATTACGCCCGTCCGCGCCCGATGACCCCTGAAGAGCGCACGGCCTTTTTGGAAGAATATTTCGCCGCCAGCGGCTGGCGCTGACAAAAAAAACGCCAGGCAGGGGGACAGGATGAAAGGGATAAAAAATAGTTATTGGAATCTTGTTTCCATGCGCACCGGGTGCAGCAGGGAGCGGTCGAACTGCTGAATGTTTTCTGCGCCGAGGGCTTTGAGCGCGGCGCTGACGGTTTGCAGGCCGCGGCGCAGGGCGGCCACGTTCACGCCGCCATAAATTTCTGGGAGCGGAGACAAATGCCGCGTGGCGCGCGCCGACATCTTCAGCGCCCCGGCATGATTGCCGCGCAGAAGATGGAAATAACAGACAGCCGCCTGTAAAATTCCCTGATACAAATTGCGAATTTCGCCCGGCTCGGCGCGCCAGGCCGCTTCCAGCGCCTCGTGCGCCTCGAAATATTCCCCGGCGTTGAAGAGTTCGATTCCACGCCGGGCGCTGGGGTGCAAAGAGTTTTCCATGGGCGTATTATAATCGGGCGGATTTGGAGAAAAAATGAAAAATATTGGCAAGATTTTTTTCTTCGCCGGTTTTTTACTGGCGAGTGTTTTTAATCTCATCGCCGTCTGGGCCGACCTGGAAGCGCTTTCGTTTGAATCGCAGTTGACAGCGGATGGCGGCCTGGCGCTGAACTGCCCGGTGTTGGTCACCGCTGCCGCGCCCGCCCAACTTTCCACCACCGTCAAAAATGGCGGCGAAAACGACGTGCGCCGCACCATCCGCGCCACGCTGACCCAGGGTTCGGTCATTTACACGCGCCGCGAAGAGCAGATTTTTGACCTGACGCCGGGCGAGTCGCGCCGTTTTGCCTGGCAAATTTCGGCGCAAGACGCCGCCTGGGGAAAAATCGCCATGGCGCGCGTTTACCTTTTCCGCGCCTATCCCGCGCTCTCCGGCTCGGCCTCGTGCGGCGTGTTTGTGCTGCCGATTAATCTTCCGGGCGAATGGGTGACGGCGGTTTGGCTGCTGCTGGCGGGTGGGTTGATTTTGTTCGGCGGGCGCGCCTGGCTCCGCGGCGGATTTTCGGCCAACGAGGGGCGCATCGTTTGGGCGTTGGGCGGGCTGGCTGCGCTGGGCGTGTTTGCCAATCTGATGGGCTGGTTTGCGCTGGCGGGCGCGTCACTGCTCTTTGGCGTTTTCGCCGCCCTGGTGATTGGTGTCAGCTGGAAATGACGAACCCGGCGCAGTGAGATGAAAAACTTTCAGATGCGCGTGCTGCGGCAAGGCCAATAACTGTGGAATTTCGCGCTTGCGCCGTCCGTAGGTTTTGAAAAACCAGTGAAACAGCGAATCATCCGACCAGATTTTGAGCTGCTGCCACAGGTTTTCGCGGTTGGTTCCCCACAGCAGTTCGCGGGTCCAACAGCGGCGCCAGGTGCGGCGTACCAGCCGCCAGAAACTTGTCCAAAACGGGTAGTCGAGCCAGATGATGGCTTCGGCGCGCGGCCAGGTGATGTCGCGTACTGCGCTGTAATTGCCAGCCAGCGCCCATTTCTCCTTGCGGGTAGCCACATCCACGCGCTGGCGGAAAACGTCCAGCGGGGCGTCGGTCCAGTTCGGCTCCCAGTGCAGGGCGTCCAGGTCAATGAAATCCAGGCCCAGCTGGCGAGCAAGTTTCTCAGCCAGGGTGGATTTTCCAGAGCCGGTCGTGCCAATCACGATAATGCGGTGATAGGGAAGGGGGTTCATCGCTCTCCTGTGGGTTGAGAAAATGGACAAGAATTATAGCGGGTTTTGGGGAGTAGAAATTAGGAACTTAGAAGCTAAATCCTTGTACAAAAAGCAAGAAAATTAACCACAAAGAGGCACAGATTTTTTTTATGGTTTTCCTTTGTTTTCCTTCGTGACCTTCGTGGTTGAATCCTTTTTGGCTCCGGCTTGTCCGGTTCAGGAGTTGGAAGATGAAATCCTTGCGAACCAATAAACCTTTGCTGGTTGTTTTTACCCTGCTCATTTTACTGGCTATTTTGAGCGCCATCACACTGGTTAGTTCTGGTGTGGGCTGGAAACCGACAAAGTTCTTCGGCCAACCCGGCTTTTCCTGGTCGAACAGGCGCAAATGCCAATGGCGGAAGTCTTCCCGGCAACGGGAACATTCCTGGCACGCGCGGTCGGTGGCAACCGGGGCGGGTTTAACCTGTTTGGCGTGGTGCGGACTTTGGGGTTGGGCGCGCAAACCATCTGGGTTCTGACTCTGGGGTTTGCGGCGCTTGAACTAGCGCTTTTGTTACTCAGCGCTTATGGCGTTTGGAAGTTGAAGCATTGGGGGTTGAACTTGGCGATGCTGGTGGTTGTTTTCGTTTTGATTGGCGCTATGCCAGGCCTGTTTGCGGGAGGCCGCCTGTTCAATCTTTGGCGTTTTGCAGCCAATCTCTTGAACGTGAGCGCGGCGGTAGTTATTCTTGCGCTGGGAATTCTGCCATCGGTGCGCGATACTGATTCGTGACTGTTACAAAATGTTGACCAGTTCCGCCAAAGTTGCCACCCGCGCGTCGGGCGCGGGGGCGATAACGGCAGGAATTTTGGCGCGGCGGGTGAGCCAGATGGCGGTGATTCCGCTGTTTTGCGCGCCCGCAATGTCAGTATCCAGCCGGTCGCCGACCATCACGGCCTGGCCGGGGCTGATGTTCCAGTGCGCGAGCGCCCGCTCAAAGATGCGCGGATGTGGCTTGCGAAACCCGCAGGCGGCGGAGGTCAGAATCAGGTCGAAGAGCGGCGCAATCCCAAACTGTTCGGCCAGGTCAAGTACATCCTGATGGTCGCCCGCGTTGGAGACGATGCCCAGTCGCAAACCTTTTTGTCGCAGGGCTTGCAGGCTGGGAAGGGTATCGTCTTCGAGTTGCCAGTTTTGTTGGGTGATGGTGTAACGCGCGCGTAACGCCTGGTAGATTACGGCGTCGGGGGGCATGGGCTGACCGGTTTGCAAAAGCAATTCACGCACCACGCTAAAAATGGTGGTTTCGATTTGCAGGCGGTCGCGTTCCTGATAGTAGCGCTGCAGCGTTTGAGTCAACTCCTGATGAAAGCGGTCAGCATTCAGCGGCAAACCGGCAGTGGCCAAGGTTTCAGTCAGGGCGCGGTCGGCGCGTTCTAAAATCGGCGGCCAGTCGTTTTGAGCGCGCATCAGGGTATCGCCGAGGTCGAACAGTGCAACATGCAACATGGCCGGGTTCATCCGCCCTTCAGATAAATTCCTGTTGGGTCAAGTTCTTCGCGCAAAATTTTTAACTCGTGTTCGGTAACGGGTTGCGTTGTTTGGAGATGCGCGGCCACTTTGAGCGCCCAACCGGTGTTTTCGATTGCCATTTGAGCGCTTTTGCCGGGGTGCAGGGCGGTCAGAATCAGTTCGCCGGTTTCGTCGGGTTGCATAAAGCCCAGGTCGGTGACGACGCCGATGGGACCTTTACCGCGCAACCCGGCTTTTTCGCGCCCGCCAGCGCCACCCAGATAACCGGCGGAGGTGAGAAAATCTACCTTTTCGGGGAAGCGCCGTTTCTGGTGCGGTGTCATGATGTAACAGCGGTTGGCCCAGGCGGCGATTTCCTGTGCGCCGCCGGAACCGGGCAGGCGTATTTTGGGATGCGCGTAGTCACTGCCAATCAACGTGGCATTGATGTTGCCGAAGCGGTCAATTTGTGCGCCGCCCAAAAAACCAACATCTACATTGCCGCGTTGCAGGTAATTGGAAAAAATGTCGTACATGCTGACGACGGAGAGCGCGCCGCTGACCAGGGTCGGGTCGCCGATGGAGAGCGGCAGGTGGGCGGGTTCAGCGCCGATGACACCCGCTTCGTAAATCATGGTCAGGTTGGGGGCGTGGGTGCGTTTCGCCAGGTTGCAGGCCATGTTGGGTTGGCCGACGCCGACAAAGACGACATCACCATCTTTGAGCAGGCGGGCGGCGTTGACAATCATCAGTTCGGCGGAAGAGTAGTCCATAAGGTGTCCTTTTTTTGCGGTTGTTTTGTGGTTCAGCGGCTCAGGTATGCGGTTATCCGGTTGTATTTTGCCCTACTCTTTGTTTTCTTCCAACGTCCCCAAAAAGCCTTGAATTTGTGTGGCGACTGCTTCAGGCTGTTCCAGCGGAATCAGATGTGTGGATTTTGGGATGGTTTCGATGCGGATGGCGGGGTTGGCGCGTTGGACGCGGCGGGCAGTGGACGCGAGAAAGGTGTCGGTTTCTGCGCCGCGCAGGATGAGCGTGGGGGTTTTCAGCGCTTTCAGGTCGCGCCAAAGTTCCATATCGCGGCCAACGCCGGTTTGATAGATTTGTACTTCCCATTCGGGGCTGTAGCACAACTGGTAGCCGGTTTCTGCCGGGCAGGCGATAGCGTCAACGTAGGCGTGCAGGGCTGTGTCGTCCATGTATTTGAAGGTGGTTTTGCGCCGGTAGCCTTTGAAGAGCCGTTCCAGGTTGTCAAAGTGGCGGCGGCGTTTCTGAGCGGCGGGGATGAGTGGGTGCAGGCGCTGGCCGAGGCCGAGCAGGCGAATCAACTTCCAGGCGAAAATTGTCGCTGGGGGGAATAGCACCGGGTCAAGCAGAATCAGGGCGCGGAAGCGTCCTGGCTGGCGCAGGGCGGCGCGCAAGGCGGCGATTCCGCCCATCGAATGCCCGATGGCAACAACAGGCGTGGTCTGGCCGGTCTCATCCAGAAAACGCAAAAAATCATCCGTCAGCGGTATCCAGTCTGAGATGGATTCGGGTTGGCTTCCCGGCCAGAGCGGGCGTTGTAGCATGGCGCGGACGGTAAACTTCTCGGCCAGGCAGTTGAGCAGAGGCAGATAGGCGCGCGGCGGATAGCCGTTGGCATGCAAAAAGTTGAGCGTGGGGCCGGAGCCGAGGGTGAGTGAGTCCACTTAATATTTTCCGTAATTTACCGCTGCGCTCACCCGCGCTTCGACTTGTAATTTTGTCAGTTTTTCTGCGCCTAGTTTTTGCCAGTATTCGGCGCGGTCTTTCACGCCGTAGACCCATTCGTCCAGGTAGGCCTGTGTCAACGCCGGGTCGGCAGAGATTTTGTCCCAGGCCAGGTAGAATTCGTTGTCGCGGTCGTAGTAGCCTTGCGCGTAGCTGGGATGCGCCGCGCCGGGAACGTGGCACACGGCGCTGACGATGAATCCCGGAATCATGGTGCGGTTCGGGTCCGAGCGGATGACGCTTTCGTCCACAATTTCCTCGGCGGTCAGAATCACGCGCTTGGCGGCGAAGGCGACTTCTTTTTGCTCGCCGATGATGCCCCACAAGTGGGCGTTGCCGTTCGCATCGGCGCGCTGCGCATGGACGATGGCGACATCCGGCGTCAGCGCGGGGACGACGATGACTTCACGTCCGCTGTACGGGTCGGTGACGCGCTGAATGAGCGGGTTGGCGGATTCCAAATCAGTGGCGGCGGTTTGATTCATGGGCATGAACGGCAGCCCGGCAGCGCCCGCTTGCAGGCGGCTGATCATGCCGAAGTGCGAGTATTCTTCCCAGTCCAACTCACCTTTTTCGATGGCGCTGCGCACGATGCGCAAACTGCCCACGCCGGGGTTGCCCATGTACGAGAAAATCACTTTCTGCGCACAGCCCGCAGCCACCATCTGGTCGTAAATCAGGTCGGGCGTGGCGCGCGCCAGAATGAGATTCTTGCGCCGCTGGCGAATGATTTCATGCCCGGCGGCGAAGGGAATCAGGTGGGTAAATCCGGCGGCGTAAACCATGTCGCCATCGTGAACGTGTTGAGCAATTGCGTCTTGGAGTGAGGTTAGTTTTGGCATGGCAGATTCCTGTTATTTGGTTATACGGTTGTTCAGTTATTCGGTTATCCAGTTGCTCGGTTGTCCAGTTATCCAGTTGCTCGGTTATCCAGTTGTTCAGTCATCCAGATTGACCGTTGAACTGCCCAACCGGAAAACTGATTCACTTCTTCCCCTTATTTTTCTTGGCTTCTTCGCGCTTTTTTGCGGATTCTTGTTGCTTTTGGCGAATTTTCCGCAGGCCTTCAAAGCGATTCCCGGCGGGCGCGGCAGATTTGGCGGCGGAGCGGCGCATCAGAAATCCGGCGGTTAAGCCGATTGCGCCGAAAATGAAATAGCCAAAATTAGTCATGCCGCTGATGTCCGAGAAAACAAACAGCGTCATCAGCCCTAGGCCAAGTAGAAAAAAAAACGTGCCAACTTTGGCAATAAAAGCGTTGCGGTCCGTTTCGTCCATAGGCCGATTCTACCACCTGAACAAATGATGTTGCGAGCGCATGGAATCCGGGACGTGAGATTTATCTTGCGCGCGGCTGCTATGCCCAAGTGATATGCGGCATAAATGTCGCGCTACAATGCGCAAAAAAAAACGATGCGCCAATCGGCGCATCGTTTTTTTTGTATGATTTACTTCTTCGGCTTGACGAAGGTGTGGATTTGTTCGTGCATGTAGAGCGGCAGATAGTAATGGCCGCCGGCATTTTTACCGCTGGAACCCGAGCCTTTCCAGCCGCCGAAGGGTTGGAAGCCAGGCCAGGCGCCGGTAGTGGAACCCTGCGGGCGATTGGCGTAAGCCAGCCCGGATTGGATGTTCTCGAAGAACCATTCCACTTCTGTTTCCGAGCCGTAGAAGCCGGAGGTCAGGCCGTACTTGACGCTGTTGGCGATTTCCATGCCTTCGTCCAGGCTGTTGACTTTGCCGATGGTGGCGATGGGCACGAACATTTCGTGCTGCCATAAGCGCTGGCTGAAAGGAACATCCGCCGCCAGGGTCGGCTGGCAGAAGTAGCCGTGAGCCAGGTCGCCGCTGGTGACGAGTTCGCCGCCTGTGACGATGCGCCCGGCCCCAGCCAGTTCTTTGCTGAAGGTTTGGAAATCCTCGTACGAAGCGCGGTTCATCACCGGGCCGAGGAAGGTTTTGCGGTCAGTCGGGTCGCCGATGCTCAGTTTTTCGGTCAATTCTTTCAGGCGCGCTACCAACTCATCATGCACTGGTGCTTCGACGATGATGCGGCTGCCCGCTGAGCATTTTTGTCCCTGCAGGCCAAACGCCGAGCGGACCAGCCCGGCGGCGGCGTCTTCCAAATTTGCGTTGCGACTGACGATGGTCGGGTTTTTGCCGCCGAGTTCCAAAATGACCGGGCGCACGTAGTTGCGGTGGCCGAAATCTTGGAAGAGTTTCATGCCGACATCAAATGAGCCGGTGAAGGTGACGCCATCCACCAGCGGGCTGTCGACCAGCGCCTGGCCGAGCGTGCGCCCCGGCCCGGTGACGAAGTTGATGACGCCATCTGGCAGACCGGCGTCGCGGAAGCATTCCACCAGCAGGCGCACAATCCAGGGGGTGTCGGTGGCGGGTTTGCAGACGACGGTGTTCCCGGCGGTCAATGCAGCGCCGGTTGGGCCGCCGGTCAGCGCGAAGGGGAAGTTGAAGGGGCTGACCACCAGCCAGACGCCGTAGGGGCGTAAAACGCTGGTGTTGGTGGAGTCGTGGTACGGCAGGGGGTCTTTGCCCATTTGACGCACGTAGCCTTCGTTGGCTTCCATTTCATCGCAGGCGTAGTAAATCAGGTCGGCAGTTTCTTGCACGTCGCCGAGGGCTTCCATGCGGTTTTTGCCAACTTCCAACGACATGACGGCGCCCAGTTCAAACAGGCGCGCCTCAATCAGCCCGGCGGCTTTGCGCAGCAGGCGTACCCGTTCCTGCCAGGGGGTTTTGCTCCAGATGGGGAAGGCCTTTTGGGCGGCTTCCAGCGCCATTTGGGCGTGTTTTTCGCTGCCTTTTTGCATGATGGCCAGCACGGTGCGGGTATCAATCGGCGTGCGGTCTTCAAAGGTTTCGTCGGCGCGCACGTCTTTGCCGCCGATCAGCATCATCTGCTGCTGGCCCAGGTTGGCTTTTACTTTTGCCAGCGCCGCATCGTATTTTTGGTGCAGTTCTTCGGGTGGGTTGAACATGGTGGCGTAAGTGAGTTTGAAACTAGACATGCTTTTTTCCTCCGAGGCTTGCAAAATATCGCGGTCTGCAATTATTTTCCAGCTGGACCGGAGAACGGCTGGAATAACTGTAGTATAGCGCAGGAAGGGGAGAACGTCAAAAAAAGGTATAATTTTCGGCATGGATATTCAAGCCGGAATTCAGACGGCGATTTTTCTGGCTGTTTTGGGCGCGCTGGCGCTGATTTGGAGCGGCGCGGCGGCGATTCGCGCCGGGCGCAAGTTGATGTATTTTCGTCTGCGTCAGCAGCGTCTGACGGTGGGCTGGCGCAACATTTTTGGGGGGCTGGGGCTGGCGGCGCTGGCGTTAATTTTGGGACGCTGGGGTGAGCCGGTGGCTTACACTTACTTTCCGCCCTCGCTGACGCCGACTCTCAGCCCGACGCCCAGCCTGTCGCCCACCATCACGCTCACGCCGAGCATCACGCTCACCTCCAGCATCACGCCCACGCCCGCCATCAGCAACACGCCGACGATTACGTCCACGCCCTTCATTCCGCCGGTGATTGAGGCGCTTTTTTCCAGCCTGGTGACACCCAACCCCAACGCCGTTTTTAGCCCGCTGGCGTTTTCGCGCGCGATTGATTCCGCCTACCAGCCAATTGACCCGGCCACCGTTTTCAGTCAGCCGGTAGATAAAATTGTGGCGACGTTTAGCTATGACCAGATGTTGAACGGGGTACAATGGACAGCGCTCTGGCTGCGCGACGGCGAGCTGGTTTATCACGAAACCCTGCCCTGGAACGGCGATACTGGCGGCTACGGTTTTACCGAATGGCAGCCGGAACGCGCCAGCGAGTGGCGGGCCGGAGAATATGAAGTACAAATTTTTGCGGGGCTGGAATGGAAAGTGGTCGGGCGCTTCACCGTGGAGGGCGACCCCGCTACCGAAACGCCGACTGCCAGCCCCAGCCCGACACTCCGCCCCACGCTGACGCGGACTCCCTCCAAGACGCCTTTGCCCAGCCCAACCCCGCGCCCCAGCCCAACCCCGCGCCCCAGCCGCACACTGCGCCCCAGCGACACCCCCTGGCCGACAGCGACACCATGAAAAATAGCCTCAGCCTTTCCTTTTCTGGCACCAACCGACTGCAATTTTTTCAGGAATTGTTTGGCAATTCGCTCTACTTTCCGCTGGTGAATATTTTGCTGGAAAGCTTGGTCGAATCACCAGGCCAATACCTGAGCGCGCCCGACCCTTATATTTTGCTGGCCGCCAGCATTTTCCAGGCGCTGATTCTCAACCGTTGGCGGAGCGGCTGGCAGCGTTTACCGGGCAATCTGATTGGCCCAGCCATTTACACGCTGATTGAAGTGGCGCTGGATGGAATGCGCTTTTTTACTTCCTTCAACCATGTGGCGTTCTGGCTTTTCGCCTTCTCGTTTGGCGTTTTGCAGGCGGCGCGCGATTACTTGCCCGATGTGTGGGCCAACTGGATGTTGGTGCTGGAAGATGCCCTGCGCGGCTCGATTTTATTGGTGATGTATTTTGTCTTCGAGGTGAAAACCAACCCGCAGCAAACCGCCTCGCTGCAGGTTTTTTTGCAGGATTCCAGCCATGTTTTTGTGGCGCTGACCGCTGTTTTTTTGGGGCTGATTAATGGTTTTTCCAGTGTGGCGGCGCGTCGTTCACTGAAGTTGTTGAACGAGACTTCGGCCAAATTAAGAACCTACTCCGAATGGCTGTTTGGGCGCGATCTGCTCGGCCGGGTGTTGGAGCGCCCCGAAACGTTGAATTTAAAACGTCAGGCGCGCGCCATTTTGTTTATGGATATTCGCGGTTTCACCGCCTGGAGCGAGCCGCGTTCCCCCGAAGATGTGGTCAATATGCTCAACCGCTATTATCAAACTGCTGAAGCGATTTTGACACAGCATCATGTCATTAAATTAAAATTCAGCGCCGATGAAGTGCTGGCGGTTTTCCCCGAAGTGGATGATTCGCTCCAATCGGCTATCAAATTGCGTTTACAAATTGCCAACCTGCTCAACCGGCACGATCTGGGGGTTGGCATTGGCATTCATAGCGGCGCCATTGTCGAAGGTATGGTGGGGAGCAAAGATATTAAGTTTTACGATGTGATTGGGGATACTGTCAACACGGCCAAACGCCTGGAAACATCCGCTGCGTCGGGCGAAATTCTCATCTCCGATGCTGTGCGGCTGGCCTTGGGGCAGACCTTTCGGGTGGGCGCCAAGCGACTGATTGAGGTAAAAGGCAAAGAAGAGCCGCTTCTGGTGTATCCGTTGGAATAATTTGCTAAATTACTCTTTTGTGGCTCTCCAACGCCATCTGCGCTGCGATTTTTCCGGCCAGGGTGGCGTTATTTTTTAACAGCGCCAGGTTGGCGCGCATGGATTTGCCTTTGGTGAGTTCATTGACGCGCTTGAGCAGAAAAGGGGTCAGCGCCTGGCCGCGAATCCCTTTTTTGCGGGCTTCGTCATCGGCCTGACGCTCGGCTTCTTCCGCTTCGCTGGCTTTCATGGCCGCGTCGGCTGGCACCGGCTGACAGACCAGCACCGCGCTTTTCATGCCAATTTCCCAGTGTCTGCGGGCAAATTTGACCACATCTTGTGGGCTGTCCAACTGAACGCTGACCGCGCGTTTTTCCCCGGCGCTAAAAAATTCGGGAAATTTATCGGTTCCGTAGCCCACTACCGGTACGCCCAACGTTTCCAGATACTCCAGCGTGGCGTCCAAATCCAAAATGGATTTTGCTCCGGCGCAGACCACAATCATCGGGATTTGCGCCAGCGCTTGCAAGTCGGTGGAAATGTCGAACTGCGCCTGGCCCTCTTTTTCGCGGTGTACGCCGCCGATTCCGCCGGTGGCGAAGACTTGAATCCCGGCCTGATGCGCGGCAAATATTGTCCCGGCCACGGTTGTGCCGCCAATTTCATCTTTGACCAGCGCGGTGGCGAAATCGCGCAGGCTGATTTTTCGGGGTGATTCCGCGCTGGCAACCCGCTGGACCTCGTCCATGCCCAGCCCGATGTGGATTTTCCCATCCAACACGGCGACGGTGGCGGGGATGGCGCCCTCGTCGCGCACGGCTTGTTCCATATCGGCGGCGAGTTCGAGGTTTTGGGGCGCGGGAAGTCCGTGGGTGATGACGGTGGACTCGAGCGCAACGATGGCCTGGCCTTGTGTTCGGGCGCGGTTGACTTCAAATGAGAGGGAGAAAGAACGGGGGAGTTGGGTCATTTTTTATGGCAAGGGAATGTTAAATTCATCTAACAGGGTGGCGCGTTGCCCAAAGGTGAGATGCGTGTTGGCGGTATCGCCCGGCAGGAGCGTCACGTCGAAAGTGGCCTGGATGAAGATATCATCACGTCCCATGCTTTTTTCTTGCGGCGCGCCTGGCGTAACGGAAACGCCTTCGGCTTCCAGCCCCAAAGTGAAAATCAGGCTGGGGGCGTCGAGAAAATCAAAATTAATGGGCGTCATTTCGTAAGTAGATAAGGGTACGGAGGCAACGACCATCTCAAAGCGGTAGACGATTGCGCCGGTGATCTGGTCGCTTTCTTTGGAAAACACCCGGTAGCCGATGTAGTAGTCGCTGCCGGTCTGGTGAATGTACAGATGGTTGAGCATTTCCAGCGCGGTGTTGATGACTTTGGAGGCTGTTTCGTTGTGCTCCTGTAGATATTTCTGTGCGTCCAGCAGGCGCTGGTGGTAGCCTTTCAGCAGGGCATCAATCAACTCGGCTTCGGTTATTTTATCGGCGCGCACGTCGTCATCCAGTTCCACATAGGCTTCCAGCGGCATCTGGCGGATAAGCGCGGCCAGTTCATTCTGGTTGGCGTCTTTGTAGAGTTTGGTCAGGTTGTCTTTGGAGCGCAGTGTGCGATTTTCCTGGCTCATTTTCCAGGCCGCCAGGTGATTGGCGGGGATGATTTCTGCCGGAGTGTCCCATGTGCCGACGCCCAGCCAGTGAATCTGTCTGCCGCTATTGGGCAGGCTTTTTTCCAGATCGCCCAACAGCCGCTCGGAGAGCGAGGCGCGCGAGGTGAAGGCCGGGGCTTGCAGGGGCGTATCTACGTTACCGGTGCTGGACTCGCCCGCCAGACTCAGACCGGCATTCTGCACGCCTGTTGCGCGTTGTAGCAGGGCTTCCTCCTCCGGCTTGCCGATGGCCGCGAAAAATGCCGTCAGGCTGCGCTGGCTGATAAAGCCTCCCAGACCGTTCGCCACGTTGCCGACAATCTTCCCCGGCATGGATTCGATCCAGTCGGGCTTGGTGTTGGGCGCGCCGCCCACTTTGACCGGGCGCGGCGGCCCATAGACCATTTTTACCAGCGCTTCCTTGTCGAACGGGTACGGATTTTGAAGCGATAATTCTGGCTTTTCGCCGCGGAAAATGCTGTAGGTGTACTGCACGTCGCGCGCCTTTACGGGAATTCCATCGCGCGAGCGGGCGCTGACGTCTTGACTGCCATTGATGGTGCGTAAATCCACACACTGACGGATGCGCTCAAAGGCGCTGATGGCGACGCGATTCTTTTTAGGCCGGTCAATGGGCGCTTTCTCGCGCGAGAACAGCGTGCGGATTGGTTGGTTTTTCTCTCTTGAGATAGCCGTCGGCCCGATGACGTGCGCGCTGCCATCCGGGCGCTCAAACAGTACCGCGCTATCCAAATCTACGCTGAGAAAACCGGGCCCGCCGATTTGTACAATGGTTGAGCCTTGCTGGTCGGCCAGAATGGCGCCTTGTGTGATGCGAATGGTGGCGTAGTTTTCGCCAAAAGCGGCCTGCGAAAGGAATTTTCGGGCAACTTCGGCTTCCTTTTCAAAAATATCGGCCAGATAAATGGCGGCCATCTCGCGCGCCAGCAGGTAGGGCGCAGCCAGCATCAGCAGGTGACGCAAAACTTCCGCGCGGAAGAAAGTGCGAAAAGCTAGCAGGCCGCTTTCGATGATGATGAGTTGCATGTCTGATTTTATGAGCGCGTCGCGCAGGGGCAGGAGTAAGTTTTTCCAGGCTTCGAGGTCATACAGGGTGACTGTCCAGTACAACCACAGCAGCGTGAAAAGCATCGCGCGCACCGCGTTGCGGATTTCACCCGCTTCGGGGCTGAAGGAGAACAGCCAGTTGAGCGCATCTTCGATAATGCGTTTGAGCGCTGTCTCCAGGGCGGTGAGACGTTCCGTCAGCGGGGAGACCGGTTTGGCGGCGGGTTGTTGTGGGCTGGTGGCGCTCATTGGGTTTTATCCTGCAACCAGCGTTTCATGTCGGTGAGCGTATCCACACCGGTTTTACCAATCTGGCTGATGTATTTGCTGATGACCTCGCGCGTGGTGGCGTTCACCAAAAAATAAAGCGCTTCATCTTTGTTGCGCGGGGTGAATTTGGAGAAGTCTTTGCCCGCCAGATTGGCGAAATTGACCAGTGCGTCCATGCGGCCTTTTTCCACCTGCAGCCGGCGCGCCTTTTCGATAAATTCGCGTTCCTTTTGGGCGTTCTTCATCCACAGCGTGGTCCACTGGCTGATGAATTTCTCCTCCACTTCGGGTTTGAAAATTAGCCGCTTAAAGTTGACGTTAACGACCTTGACACCCATTTCACTCAGCCGTTTGAATTCTGGGCTGGGTAGGGTTTCTGCGCTGGCTTCCCCGAAGTCATTCAGGCGTGGCACGCTGGCTTCGGTCAGCCGTTTCTTGACCATTTCGCTGATGAATTGCAGGTAGGTGATGACGGAGCCGTCGGCTTTCTCTTCCTTGATTTCAAAGAGCTGCTCCAGCCGGAAGCGCGAGAGATATTCACGCCAGACATCCACCGCCATCTGAGCGGGCAGGGTGGACCAGACTGGTTGGTCTATTTTGGCGTCTTTGGAGATGCACTCGCGGATGTAACTGCCTGTGTTGGTTTCGTCAAAGCCAAAGCGCGACGCGCCAATACAGCCATCGCCGCGTTGTTTGTCTGCTTCGCTGGCCTCGGCGCGGATGCGGAAAATGACGGCAATGCTGGCGCCGACTTCAATGGCATCGCGCGTCAGGGCGCGGGTTTCCCAGTGATGGCGCTGAACTTCGTCGTATTTTGGGTCGTCTTTTGCGATTTTAAATGGGTCTTCGCCTTCGCCGGGGCCGAAGGTTAGAATTGACGGAAAAAGCGCCGTTGTGGCGGCAATGTATTCATCTTTCTTGGTGAAATGTACCCCTGGCCCGATGGTGCGGGTGTAGTTGGTTGGCCTGCGTAATAGCGCTGCCGAAGCCGAATCGAGCCACATCAGGCCAGGGCCTTTGCGGCTGGTCTCGCCTGCGCTGGCGCGGATGTTGCCATTTTCCACGAAAATGGCCGGGCCATGTCCGCCGGTGATATAGGTGGTGAAACGGTCGAAAATTTCTGCGCGCTGTTTTATTTTGCGTACTGGCAAAATGAACTGTGAAAAGAAAACCGCCCAAAGCCCTACGCCAACTATGCAGAAAAAGGCGTCAAACAGGCTGCTTAAAATACGGTCAGCGTCAATTTGTTCGGCAGTTTTGGTTGTGATTCCAGCATCCACCCACATCCCTAAAACCAGATAGGCCACAACCATTGCCACAAAAATAATCAGTGTGCGTACAGCGGGACGTTCCCAAAAAGGAGTTTTTTCTTCCATGAAGGTTGATTTCCTGCCCTTATTCTATAACAAAATGCGCGTTTGCGGGAAGTTGGCCTTATGCTATGGTGGCGGTAAGTACAGCCAGGGGTTGACCTTGCTGTACTGCGTGTGCATCAGTTCAAAATGCAAATGCGACCCGCTGGAATTGCCGGTTGAGCCGATGCCGCCGATGACGGTTCCCTGCAAAACACTCTGACCGCAGAAGACGTTAATAGAACTCAGGTGTGCGTACAAGGATTGCCAGCCGTTGCCGTGGTCTACCATCACCATGTTGCCATAGCCCCAATCATTCCAGCCAGCGTAGACAATGACGCCGTAATCCACCGCGTAGACGGGTTCGCCGGTATCTCCGGCAATGTCAATGCCGCGATGCCCCGCATCCGGCGACCAGTCGTAGCCGGAAAGGTAGTGTTTGTTGGCCGGCCAGATGAACGAGCCGATACCCACCGCGCCATCGCTGACGCTTTCACACGCGCCCGCGCCTTGCACGCGCGCGGTCGCCGGGTGGTCGCGGGTGATGCCCACGAACACGTCGCCGCGGGCGTTGGGTAGGCGGTAGCCGCCGGGGATGACCAGCATGGTGCCGGGCTTGATGTTGGGGTTACCGTACTCTCCCAGCGTTGCCTGGTCGAGGTGATTGGCCGGATAATTGATGATATCTTCCACCTTCACCTGAAACGTCTTGGCCCAAGCTGTCAGGCTTTCGCCGCTTTGCCACTGCCAGTAGATGCCATCTGCCGGCAGGATGTAGACTTTTTGGTCAACGAATAGGTTGTGTGGGTTATCGCCCATCACGGTGAAGGCATTGCTGTTCAAAATGGTGCGCGGATTCAGGTTGAACTTTTCCGCAATGCTGGTGACGGTATCGCCCTTTTCGACAATATAGGTGATGATTTCGGTGCGCGGGCGATTGGGAATGATGGTATGAATTTGCGCCTGACGAGAAATGGCGCTAAATTTGGCGGCAGGCGGTTCCAGTGCGGATAATTCCACTGGCGGGGTGGGCGCTGGCCCGCTGAGCGTATTCGCCTGCGCCGGGTCGCCGCGGAAGAAGGTCTGCGTCAGCCAGACAACGACCACGATGGCGACGAGGCTAAACAGCCCGGTGGCGGCGCGCAGGAGGGTTTCTCCTAGCCCCAGGCGCGCAATCGCTTCCAGCCAGGAGACGCGGATGACTTTTTCAGGTTTGGATGTTTTCGTTTCAGCGGCAGGCGCTTCGCTCCCCGGCGCGGCCTGCAAATTTTTAGGGGAATCTTGATTCATTCACGCTACCTTTAGTGTTGGCTGCCATGATAACATGATGCTCAAAGGCGCGTCAAGTTTCAGTCTGTGCGCGCTAATCAGCCCGGCGCAAAAATGGCGCGCTGAGATGGACGCTGCCGACAACGATCAGGCACAATACCCCGCCGACCAGCGCGGCGGCGCTGACGCTCCAATTTTGCGCCATCCAGCCAACGATGAAACTGCCAAAGGGGGCGACGCCTTGCAAGCCCCACAGGTAGGTGCTAAAAACGCGCCCGCGCAAATCGTTGGGCACCTCCAGCTGAATCAGAATGTTCATCATCGCCAGCTGCGTCACCATGCCCCAGCCGATGATGACCATCCAGACCAGCGCCAAGGGCGTATTGCGTGTTTGGCTGATGGCAATCAGCCCCAAAACAAAAGCCAATTGTCCCAGCATCAGCCACATACCTTTGCGCGTAGGGTTGAAAGACGCCAGCGCAAAGGCCGAGACGAGCGCTCCGACACCCTGCGCCGTGTACAGGGCGCTATTGCGCAGCGCTACGCTCTGGGTCGTGTCGCCAATCTGCGCCAGGACATCCCGCGCTACCGCTGGAATTTGTTGGCTGAAGGGAAAGCCAAACAGCCCCATCAACGTTGCCATCAAAATTAGCAAACTGATTGAGGGAGTAGCGAGAATATAACGAAATCCGGCGCGCAGGTCGCTCAAAAAATCCCCCGATTTTGGCGGCGCAGATTCGCGGAAGGGGGTGCGCGCAATCGCCAGCCCCAAAATGACGAACAGGTAACTGATGCCGTTTGCCAGGAAGGCCCAGCCTTCGCCATTTTCCTTGATCAAAATGAGAAACGGCGCAACCAGCGAAGGCCCCAGCACGCGCGCCGCGTTGAAGATGGTAGATTGCAAGGCGATGGCGTTGGGCAAGCGTTCTTTGCCCACCAACTCAATCAGCATGGCCTGCCGCGCGGTGATTTCGACAGCGTTGGCCGCACCCAGTACCAGGGAAAGCGCCAAAATGTGCCAGAACTGAATTTTTCCACTCAGGCTCAAGTAGGCCATTGTCAGCGCCTGCGCCATCATGACGGCTTGCAAGGCCATGACGGCTTTGCGTTTATCTACATGCTCTACCAGCACTCCGGCGGGCAGCGCCAGCAACAGCGTTGGAAGTGTAGCCGCCACACCAACCAGCCCCAAATCCATCGGACGGCCGGTCAGACGAAAGGCCAGGTACGGTTGCGTGGTCATTTGCATCCACGAACCAATCAGCGAGATGAATTGTCCGCCCCAGAAGATCGCAAAGTCGCGTGACTGGAGCGCTGGGAAACGATTTAAGAATGAATTTCTCATAATCTGGATTTGACTGGTTGAATTAAACTGGACTGGTCGTTGGCCGGGTTGTTGACCAGACTGGAAACAGGAAAGGCCAACATTTCATCGGCGGGGAAGGATGTCAGCAACGATTGCAAGGCTTCGGGGCGTTGCGGCGTGGAATTCAGCCAGGCTGGTTGCGCGGCGGGCGGCAAAATAACCGGCATTCGGTTGTGAATACTTGCCATCAGCGTGTTGGGTGCGGTGGTGATGATGGTGCAGGTGGGCGTGACGCCGCCATCCGGGCTGTGCCATTCTTCCCATAGCCCGGCAAAGGCAAATGGCTGGCCGTTTTTCAGGCGAATGAAATGGGGAATCTTGCGCTTGAAGTCTGGTTCCGTTTTCCATTCGTAGAAGCCATCTGCAAAAATGAGACAACGCCGATACTTGTACGCGCCGCGAAAGGACGGTTTCTCGCCCAGCGTTTCGGCGCGCGCATTGATCAGTTTCTGCCCGATGGCCGCCTCTTTGGCCCAGCCGGGAATCAATCCCCAGACAAAGAACCCCGCCTGCAGTTTGCCATCGTTGGGCAGGGCCAGCACCGGCTGGCTGGGGGCAATGTTGTATCGTGGCGCGGATTGCGCTGGGAAAATTACCTGCGGAAAGGCCGCCTGCAATGCGGCGGGTTCAGCAATCAGTGTAAATCGTCCGCACATAAGATTCCTTTCGCATGGCGCAGCGCAAAACTTGGGCCTAAATTCAAATACTTCAGGGTTGCGGAATTACGCGCGGTGGAATGAAGAACGTGAAACGCACGGCGCGTTCCCATTGTTGCAGGACGCTTTCCGGGTTCAGCACCAGATAAAAGGTGTTGCCCGGCGAGAGCGGCAACAGACGGCCACTTTCATCGGTGAGTTGAATCGGCTGGGCGGCCTGGTCACGCCGCCAGAAAGCGGCCTGCGCGCGCCCCTCGCGGAAGATGTAGGCCGCGCCGCTGTTGATCAGGGCGATATTAAAAACCTGGTCGGTGCGGTCATAATCGTTATTGAAGAGGTGCGGCACAATCAATACAACCACATTGGCCGCGCTGATTTGTTGCCCGTTTAATCGGTCAATGTGCGGGGTGTAGACTTCGCCCGAAACGGTGGGCGAATCCTGGGCGTCCGATTCGCGCCAGTAGCGCCGGGTAAGCGCGTCATACTTCCAGATGTGGTAACTGCGCTGTGAGTAACGGATGGTGATGCTGTCCACTTTTATGCCGGGTAGAGGCTCGTCCAGGTTAAAGTAGGTTGGACGCAAAGGCACGCGCGCGGTTTTGTGGCCGGTCTTGGCCTGATATTCCGTTACCCCGCGCGTATTGACGAAGATGTTGTTGTAATCTTTGATGCTGGTATCGCGGCACAGCGGCGGGCAATTATCGTCGCGCGGTAGAACTAGAAATGGGAGCAAATCGGGCTGGTTGAGAAACTTGGCTTCCACGCGCTCATCGGCGTTGGCGAAAACCAGATATGCCTGGTACATGCGTGCCACATGCTCGTCAAAGTAGCGCCCCGAGCGTACCGGCCCGGCTTTCTCGGCATCCTGTCCGTAGAAAACGGCGATGAAGCGCGTCAGTTCATCTTCGATGTAGTATTCATAAACAACATCGGCCAGGGTCAGACCGAACTGATAGCCGCGCACATGCCGCGGGAAGGTGGTAATTTTAACTGAAATCGGGTTGCGTTCCAGCCGGGTGACGTCGCCGACCGCCAGCCCGGTGAGCGGGTCTATGTCCGGCGGCAGGCTGGACGGCAACACTGGCAGCGTTGGAACGGCAGCGGTGGCGCTGGGGGCAAATTCTGGGGCGAGAGTTTCTATCATAACGGTTCCCTGGCTGAAGGGAGCAGCGCTCGGCGGGACGGGCGTGGCAGACGCTTGTGGCGCGGGTAAAACCATCATTGCACTGGGCGTGTTTGCGGCGGGTAAAGCCCCGCTTTCCCAAAAGTACAGCCCGAAAACGAAAATGCCCAGAGTCAGAACGTTCCCCCAGATGCCGATAAACAGAATTTTGAGTTGGGCGCGGGTCATTAGGCGATTATAAGCGTTTTGGGATGATAAAATAGTCCTCATGCCTGCCGTCATTACGCTTGGAATTCTATTGGTCACACTTGTCGCGCTTGGGGGGCTGCGTGTCGTTCGTCCGCGCTCGACGTATACCTGGGCGATTGCCGTCACAGGCGCGTTTTTGGCATGGGCGAGTGTCTTTTTTTGGCAGTTGAGTTTACCTACGCTATTGCCGGTGGCGAGTTGGACGCCGGCGACGTTGTTCCCGGTTTCCCCGGCTTTGAAAATGGATGCAGTTGCCTGGCTGTATGCGCTCAGCCTGACGGGGTTGGCGCTGGCAGTGATTCTTACATCTCCGGTGCGGTTGACGGGTATCAGCCCGGTGGCCTGGCTGGGAACGCTGGTGCTGACAGCGCTGGGTATTTTGGCTTTTTTGGCCGACAACCCCTTGACTCTGGTGATGATTTGGACGGCGATTGACTTGGTGGAGTTCTGGAACGCCTTGCGCGTGGCCGCCAACGCCGAAATGAGCGAACGGGTAGTGGTGGCTTTTTCACTGCGAGCGTTGGGAACGGGTTTTGCGCTGTGGGCCAGCGTCACCAGCGCGGCGGTAGGGACGACGTTCCTTTTTGAGACGCTCCGTCCGCAAAGCGGCATTTTTCTACTTTTGGCGGCGGGCCTGCGGCTGGGAGTTTTGCCGCTGCACCTGGCGTATCAGGCTGAACCGGTCGTGCGGCGCGGGTTGGGGACAGTTCTGCGGCTGACAGCGGTGGCATCCAGCCTCGTATTGCTGGCGCGCCTTCCGCAAAATGCTTTTACCGGTAGTTGGCCGCTGGCCTTGCAGACGTTTGTCTTGCTGACGGCGGTGTATGCTGGCTGGAAATGGTTAACCGGCGCGGATGCGCTTTCTGCGCGTCCGTACTGGCTGATTGGCATGAGCGCCCTGGCGCTGGCGGCGGCGCTTCGCAATAACCCGCTGGGAGCGGCGGCCTGGGGTGTTGCGCTGATTTTGGTGGGGGGTGCAACTTTTCTCTACTCTGCGCGCGCGCCCTGGTTGACGCGCGTTTTGACGCTGGTTGCGTTGGCCGCATTGGGCTTGCCGTTTACGTTGACGGCCACTGGCTGGCAGGGCGCGTTGCCCTGGTTTTTGTGGCCGCTGGCAATTTTGGCGCAAATGTTATTACTGGCTGGGGTTGCGCGGCATCTGCTTTCGCCTGGTGAAAGCCCGTGGAGTGATTTGCCGCAAGGCTTGCGCGCGGCCTACCTCGCCGGTCTGGCAATTTTCCCTTTGTTGGCGGTACTGATTGGACTGTGGGGTTGGGCTGGCGCGCTTCAGTTGGGTGTTTGGGGTGCGGGGCTGATGGCGTTAGTCTCTTCGCTGGCGCTATTGGGCTTTTTCAGGCGTTTTTCAGAATTTAGCCTGCCTGTGACGCGCCTTTCTGGTTTGACGCATGGGCAGGAAACCCTGATGGCCGGGTTGGGGAGTCTTTACCGGACGTTGCGTGCTGTGACTGAATTTATCTCTGGCCTGCTGGAAGGCGATGGCGGCTTGCTGTGGACGCTTTTTCTACTGGTCCTATTTATTTTGATTTTTCAGGGACGTTAATCCATGCTGGAAATTTTTTCTTGGTTGGCGGTTTTGCTGGCGCTGGTTGCTTCTGGCGGGCTCTTACTGGCGCGTGATTGGCGCTGGCAGGTTGTTTGGGCGGCGGCGCAATATCTGGCCGTGTTTACGCTGACGCTCAACCACTGGCCGTTGAGCATGGCCGCGGCGACGCTCGTCAGCGGATGGATGGCCGCCGCCATGCTGGGAATCAGCCGTCCGCCTGCGCAGAGTGAGCGCAGCGACTCTGGCCGTCTGTTTCAGGGAATCATCGCCGCCGTTGTGTTGCTGGCTGTCACCGTGGCGGCCTTCTCGCTCAGTGATTGGCTCGGCAGCGCCGGTTTTCCGCTTGCTCTTGGCGCGTTAATTCTGGTTGGATTGGGATTGTTGCAATTGGGCATGACCAGCCATCCAGGGCGCATCACCTGGGGATTGCTGACCACGCTAGCCGGGTTCGAGACGCTCTTCTCGGCGCTCGAAAATTCCATCCTTGTGGCTGTCTTGCTATCAGCGGTGACTCTTGGCCTGGCGCTGGCTGGGGCTTACCTGTTGCAATCTGCGCCGGAGCAGGTATGAGCGCCCCAATTTTGTGGATTGTTTTGCCGCTGGCGCTATCTTTCTTTCTGCTCTTTGTGCCGGATGAACGCTGGGTTGGCTGGCTGGGCGGCCTGACTGCGTTGACGCTGGCGGCGCTGGCGCTTTTTTTTCCGACCGATAGCGCTCAATTGGTACTTGACCTATTCTCGGTGCGCATCGACTCGACGCTGACGTTGTTGGGCCGTCAGATTCAGTTAACGCCCGCCGATCAATTGATTTTAGTGCTGGCCTATGGTATTGGCGCATTCTGGTTTTTGGGTGCGTTAACCGTAGGCAGCGCGCGGCGCGTCGTCCCGCTGGGGTTGGCAATTGTGGCCTTGCTGGTGGCTTCGCTGGCGGTCAAACTATTTTTATATGCTGCCCCCTTGTTGGAGATGGCCGTTCTACTCAGCCTGCCGATGCTGGCGGCTGCTGGCGAATCTGCCGGACGCGGCGTGGCGCGCTTTTGGGTGTATCAGAGCCTGGCGCTGCCATTCATTCTCTTGGCGGGCTTTTTGCTCTCTGGCATCGAGGCTGGCCCGCGTGACTTTGCGCTAGTTGCGCCTGCCGCCCTGCTGCTTGGCTTGGGATTTGCCTTTCTCCTTTCCGTTTTTCCGCTCTACGCCTGGATTCCAATGCTGGCCGAGGAAGCCCCGCCATACGTTATGGGATTTTTGCTGACGGTTTTGCCCACGTTTCACCTGCTGTTTGGGCTAAATTTTGTTGATCGCTACGCCTGGATGCGCGAATCGCCGCAGTTTTTTCTGATCATTCGGCTGGTCGGGTTGATGACGCTGGTTTCTGCGGGCGTTTTTGCCATGTTTCAGCGCCATTTGGGACGAATGCTGGGTTATTTTGTCGCGGCAGAGATCGGTCTTTCGCTGGTGGCGCTCAGCCTTTCAAATCACATCACCAGCCTGCAACTGATTTTCGGGTTAATTATGCCGCGCACGCTGGCGCTGGGAATGTGGGCGCTTTCGCTGGCGGTGTTGAACAACGCAACAGGAACGCTTTCATTGCCGGCGTTGAAAGGCTTGGCGCGGCGCTATCCGCTGGCCGCCGCCGGGACGATTTTCTCGATGCTTTCCCTGAGTGGTGTGCCACTTTTGGCAGGTTTTCCGCTTCGCCAATCACTCTGGGAAGCGCTCGCGGCAGAATCGCCCGCCGCTGCCCTCTGGCTGGGAATCTCCAGCCTGGGGCTATGGGTCGCCTCGTTGCGGGCGTTGGCCGTGTTGGTGCTGGCTGCCGAAATGCCGTGGGCTTCCGCTGAAAACTTCTCTCAACGCGCGTTGATTGGCCTGGGCATTTTGTCGCTGTTTTTGATTGGCATTTTCCCGCAATGGGTTAACCCATTGCTTGTCAATCTACCCGGCATGTTTGAACGTTTTGGAAAATAATGATCATGGAGACACTATGGACGAAACTGAATTGCAAGATATTCTCAAACGCCTCGACTGGCTCGAAAAAGAACATCGCAAAGACCGCAGTCTGGTGGCCGAATTACAGGAAAAACTAACCGCTTATGAACCCGGCCTTGATTTGTTGCGTGACCAGATCAAAGAAACCAACGCTAATCTGACGCGCTTTGCCTCCAGCGCCGCCCGTCTGGAACAGTTTGACGCGCTGGTGACGCGATATCGCGCTGAAGTCAACAAAGCCATCGAAGAGATGGAGAAACGCCACGAAAAACATGAGCGCGAAACTGAACTCCGTCGGCGCGGCGAAGTGGAAAATATCAACATCGCCCTGAATGATTTGCGTAAGCAGATTGAAGCCATTGACGAACTGCGCAAGGGCATTCAGTCCCGCGCGGATGAAGATACCCGCCTCAGCCGCTCGCTGCTCGAACTAACCCGCAAAATGGATGAACTTCCGCGCGCGGATGAAGATATTCGCCGCGCGGTGCGCGTTCTCGACGATGCCCGCAAACAAGACATCAAACGCCTGACCGATGTCAGCGGCGAGATTTCTGCCATCCGAAAACGTTCTGACGACGCCCGCGAAAAAGCCGAGTTAAATACCGACGCCTTGCACGTCATGGAAACCCGCGTCAACGAATTACTTGGCAGTGAAACCGACCGCCGCCAGGCGCAAATGGCCTTTATTGAAGCCCAAAACCTGGCGCAGGTGGAGCGTGAGCGCAGCTGGCGCGATATTCAGACGCGTTTTGAAGCCTTCGCCCGTCAGACCAGCAACCTCGATCAACAAATCGCCTCGCTGGAAGAAACCCAACGCGCCGTCAAACGCTCGCAAGATACTTTTGAAGACATCAACACCCGCCTTGAGCGCCGCATCAAGGAAATTACCGAAATTCAGCGCCTGGCCGAAGAACGTTTCCGTCAGGAATGGGTCACTTTCAAGGCCGACGACCAGAAACGCTGGACAAATTACTCGCTCTCGCAGGACGAAATTCAAAAAGACACCCGTACCGAGTTGGAAAAACTTAACCAACGCATTACCGCCGTTGACGATTTGGCGCAGACCCTGCAAGACTTATTCCAACAAACCAATGACACCACCGAAACCCAGCTGCAAGAATTGATGAATTGGACGCACGAGTGGTTGACTAACTTTGAGCGCATTACCGGACGCCCGCGCCCAACTCGTTAATTTGACGTTGCTTGTGTAAAAGCGAAAACCTTATGCGCGTTATCGGCACAGCCGGGCATGTAGACCACGGCAAATCTACCCTCATCGCCGCCCTGACGGGAGTCCATCCCGACCGCCTCAAAGAAGAGCGCGAGCGCGAAATGACCATTGACCTGGGCTTCGGCTGGCTGACTCTGCCCGACGGCCAGGAAATTGGCATTGTGGATGTCCCCGGTCACCGTGACTTCATCGAAAACATGCTGGCAGGCATCGGCGGCATTGACGCCGCCCTGCTGGTGATCGCTGCCGATGAAGGCGTTATGCCCCAAACCCGCGAACATCTTGCCATCCTCGACTTGCTCAACATTCAGCGCGGCGTGGTGGCGCTTACCAAAATGGATTTGGTGGACGATGTGGACTGGTTGACTCTGGTCGAGGAAGACATTCGCCGCGCCCTGACTGCAACTGCGCTGGCGGATGCGCCTATTGTGCGCATTTCGGCGCGAACTGGCCTCGGGTTGGATAGTTTGCTCCACACTTTGGGCGCTCTCCTGCAAAAAGCCCCTGCTCGCGTTGACCTGGCGCGCCCGCGTTTGCCGGTAGACCGGGTTTTTACCATGCCTGGTTTTGGCACCATCGTCACGGGCACACTCAGCGACGGACATTTTTCGCTCGGCGATGATGTGGAAATTCTCCCCTTCGGCAAAAAGGCGCGCATTCGCGGCTTGCAAACGCACCGAAGAAAAGAAGAAATTGCCCTCCCCGGCTCACGCGTGGCGATTAACCTGGCGGGCGTGACGCTGGAAGAAATTCACCGCGGCGATGTCGTTGCGGCGCCCGGAAAATATATTTCCACCCGCCGCCTTGATGCGCGTTTGCGTCTGCTGAAGGATGTTTCCGCGCCGCTCAAACATGCCACCGAGGTCAAAATTTTTGCTGGAACAGCCGAAAGTATTGCCCGCCTGCGCCTGCTGGATATGGAAACCCTTCAGCCTGGCGACGAAGCCTGGATTCAGTTGGAACTGCGTCAGCCGCTGGTACTGGCGCGCGGCGACCGGTTCATCGTGCGCCGCCCGTCGCCATCTGAAACGGTGGGCGGCGGTCTGGCGCTGGATGTCGCCCCGAAGAATCGCCACAAACGCTTTGACCCGCCCACGCTTGCGGCGCTGGAAACGTTATTGCAGGGCGACCCGGCTGAGGTGTTATTTTTGGCGGCGCTCGCTCTCGGCGGGGCAACTGCCCGCGAAACGGTCGCCAGGTCGCGGCTGGAGGCGCTTCCCGCCGCGCAAGCGTTACAGGCGTGTATCGAGTCTGGCCGCCTGGTGGCGCTTGAAGCGGGTGAAATCTCCCCTTCTTCCGAAATTTTATTAATGGCTGCTCCGCGCTGGGAAACGTTGCGCGGGGATTTTTTTTTGACGCTGGAAAAATTTCACAAAACCGCTCCGCTCCGGCGTGGAATGCCGCGCGAGGAGTTGAAGAGCCGCCTGAATCTTGCGCCGCGCCTGTTCAATGCGGCGTTAAAACGGCTGGATCTGCGCGATGGCGGAAACTGGCTGGCGTTGCCGGGGCATGAAATTCGTTTTACGGCGGCGCAACAGGCGCGGGTGGACGGTTTGTTACGGCAATTTGCCGCCGCGCCGTTTGCGCCGCCCTCGGTAAAGGAATGCCAGGCGGCGGGCGAGGATGTCTACTTGGCGTTGGTGGAGTTGGGGGAGTTGAAGCAAGTCTCGCCGGAAGTGGTTTTTCGGCAGACGGATTATGAGACGATGACGGCGCGGGTGCGCCAGTTTTTGCAGAAAAACGGTCAAATGACCGCCGCCGAGGCGCGCGACCTGTTTGCCACCAGCCGCAAGTTTGCGCTGGCTTTGCTGGAGCATCTGGATGCGATTGGGGTGACGGTGCGGGATGGGGATGTGCGCAGGTTGAAGGCGCGGGTTTAGCAGGATGCGACCCGCCGGGCGCGCTCGCTTACTGGGCTGATCAGGTGGCAGCCGCCGTTGCGGTGCAGCAGTGGAATGCGGCGGTGTTGGGCCGCAAAGTGTGCTCGCATTTCTTGTGAGCGCAAGGCGTAACTTTCAAACTCGTCCTGAAAAAGTGCAAAAATTTGGTCGTAGGTGGCGATGAATTGGGTGCGGTAGGCGGGTGTGACTTGCGCCAGGTTGTTGATGACCCAGCATTGTTTTTCAAATTCCCAGTCGTAGACCAGGCCCAGAAAACGGTAGTCGGATGTGACGTAGGGGAAAAACGGAAACTGGCGGCAACTGAGCAGGCGATGTTGCCGCTGGCAGGCTTGCGGGCCCAGACAGGCCAAAAAGAGCATTCCATCTGGCAGGGAGTTTTCGAGATCGTCACGGTTGTCGGGGCTGGCGCATTCGTCTCCGCGCCAGATGTGCCAGAGTTGGGTGCGGGTTTGCAGGCTGGCCCACTCGCTTTGGTAGGCGGCGGGGACGGCGTGGCAAATGTCGCAACAGAAAGGCTTGCCGCTGGGGTTGTGCGGCGCACATTTTTCGCCGCAATCCAGCCCGGTGATGGGAGTATCAAAATTGGCGTAGAGGGCGAGGATGTCTTGCGCTGTCAGGTCGGCGGGAGAACGGAGAATGCGTGTTTTCATGAGGCGTTAGCGCTGCTGACGTTTTTGCATCCATTCGCTGAACGTATCCCAAAAGGGGAGCAGGTCGTAGATGCCGCTTAATGCTACCAGTGCGCCGAGAACGATCATCAGCCAGTTGGTTTGCGGCAGGCCGTAGCCCAATAACGCTGCGCCCGCTCCGATGCGCAGAATGCGTTCGAAAGGGGCAAAGCGCGCGGCGCGCAGGAGCTTGCCAGCTGCCAGGTCAGAAAATAACTGGTCGTAAACCTGGGCGGGCTTTGCGCCGGTTTGACGGAACATTTCACGTCCCTCGCGGAAAAGAATCAGGGTGGGAATGCCGCGCACTTCGAGTTGTTGTAACAAGACGCTGTGTTCATCGGCGTTGATTTCGACAAAATCTACCTGGCTTTTGTATTTGGCGGCAAATTGTTTCAGAATGGGGCGTGTTATTTTGCATGGACCACACCAGGGCGCCCAAAAATCAACCACCACCGGGCGGTTGTGTTGTTTGATTGCGTTAAAAAATTGTAGTTTGTCCATGCTTAAAAACCATGCAGGTAGGCCAGCGCCACCGTGCCGGGACCAGTGTGCGTGCCAATCACGGGGCTTAAGTTGGCGCTGAACGATTCCACTGGCGAGGTTTGGGCGCTGGCTCGGCGCAGAACGGCCAGCGCTTCGGCTTCGGTGTTCGAGTGCGCCGCTACGAGGTGTATGCCGCTTTTGCCACGTGTTTGCTCGCCTACCAGTTCGATGAGTCGGTCAAGCGCCTTGCCTTTGGTGCGAATGCGTTCCTGGGCTTCGATTTTGCCTTCGCGTATGGTGAGAATGGGTTTCATGTTGAGCGCTGTGCCGAAAAAGCGCGCCGCGCCGCCAATGCGCCCGCCGCGATGCAGGAACTCCAGCGTATCAACCACAAAGTAGACGCCGCTCTGGGCGCGGGCGGCCTCGGCAATTTTCAGACAAGACGGCAGGCTTTCACCGGCCTCGGCGGCGCGGGCAACCGTCAGCACCTGCAGGGCCATCGCCACGGTGGTGCTTTCACTATCGAACAGGGTGATTTTTTCCTTGCCGTGCGTCAGTAAATCGCGTGCCTGTATGGCCGACTGCATTGTGCCGGAAAGTTTGGACGAGATGAACATGCCGAGAATGTCGTAATCTTGCTCAAGCAGTTTTTCAAACGCCTGCTGAAATGTTCCCGCTGATGGTTGCGAGGTGCTGGGCATCACTTTGGCCGTTTGAAGTTTGGCGTAGAATTCGCTGGGCGTGATTGTGACGCTGTCTTCGTAGGTTTCTGCCCCCCAGATAACGATTAGCGGAACAGTGGCAATGCCGTACTGTTGGGTTTGTTGCGGCGAAAGCGAGGCAGTGCTGTCTGTAATCAGGATAACTTTTTTCATGGAACGTGACTCCTTTGGAATTTGATGCAAGCGTGCCGTGCCGTGTCGCCCGCAAAAAAAAATAGACGGGCGCAAGCCCATCTATTTTACTCTGAATTACAAACCGGCCATGTAGGCAATGCCTACCGTGCCGGGGCCGGTATGATTTCCTACTACCGGGCTAAGTTCAGATGGGATGATTTCGGTTACATCCAGCAGGCGCGCCGCCCGTTCGACGGCATCCTTGGCTTCGGCGGGGGCGTTGGCATGCAGGCTGGCGAGCCGCACCGGTTTTTTCCCCTGGCATTGTTCGACAATCAAGGCCACCATGCGGTCAATTGCCTTTGATTTTGTGCGCACGCGCTCGGCGGATTCGACGCGGCCATCGTTGAGTTTCAGAATGGGCTTCAGGTTGAGCGCCGTGCCAAAGAAACGCGCTGCGCCGCCAATTCTCCCGCCTCGGTGCAGATATTCGAGCGTATCCACCACAAAATAGACGTTGGTGGTGGCTTTGGCGTGTTCTGCCAGCGCCTGGCATTCAGCCATGGATGCGCCGTCAGCGGCGGCGCGCGCCACTGCCAAAACTTGAAAGCCCATTGCCATCACGGTCGAGTTGGTATCGTGAATCTGAATCTTCTCCAGCCCACGTTCCAGGCTGGCGCGCCCTTGCATGGCTGATTGCAACGTGCCAGAGAGTTTGCTGGAGATGAACATGCCTAAGACTTCATAACCTTCTTCCAGCAAGCCAGAAAAGGCTTTTTGCATGTTCAGCACCGAAACCTGCGAGGTGGTTGGCATGGTTTTGGAGGCGGCCATGCGGGTATAAAATTCGCCTGGCAAAATATCCACGCCATCTTCAAGGGTCTCTTCGCCCCAAATCAGTGCTTGTGGTACAACCGTAATGCGGTAGCGTTCCAAATATTCTTTGGGGATGCAAGCGGTACTATCCGTAACAAGCGCAACTTTATTCATCGGTTCCTCCCGAACAACGGTGAAAATATTTTGGCGCTCTGAAATTCATGAATCAGTCGTCGCCAAATTTACCTTTAATAACCGATGACTTAAACCCACTGCGCGCAGGGAAGTTGCTAATAATTTGGAACGGCAAAGAACCGATATAATACGCGCGTGAAAAAATCCGTATTCCGCCAGCTGTTGACGGTGATGAGTGTCTTGCTCGCGCTGATTCTGCTTGGGTGGGGGGCGTGGCCGCTGACACAGAAAACACTGCGCCGCGAATTGTTGCCCGCCGCGATGCAGTTACCCGCCGCTGATGAAGCCTACGCCGCGCCGCGTCCCGCCATCCCCGGAGGACGGATTTTGACCCTGCAATTTCCCGAAAATATGCGCGTAGGCGAAGCGGCTGTTGTGCGGCTCATCTTGTCAGAGGAGCAGCCTGCCGTTTTGCAATTTCCAAATATTTTTCAAAGCCATAACGTTTTGGCCGAAGCCCGGCTCGAACTGCCCGGCCTGAAGATTCTTCCAGCGAACAACGTGCGTCAACCCCTGCGCCCTGGTCAGCCTGCTATTTTCTACTGGAGCATCACCGCGGCGCAAGCTGGCCGCTATGAGGGCAAATCTTGGTTTTATCTGACGTTTTTTTCGTTGAGCGACGGTAGCACAACGCGCCTGGCAATTTCGGCGCAACCGGTCGAAATTAGGGCGCGGGATTTTCTTGGGTTGCCAGCCGCGCCTGCCCGCGCGCTGGGATTGCTAGGGTTGATTCTCGGCGCGGTGCTGGGTTTTCCGATTCTGTTCGATGTTGTAATGCAAAAAAAGACCTCCAAAGTTTCGGAGGTCTTTTTTTGCGAGGATTTTGAAAGTTAGTTATGAATATCCAACTGGACAGTTGATTCGCCAGCGTTGTCGCAACCAACAACCCTGGCGTCGTATTGACCAGCAGGGATGTTGTTGAGCGTGAATTGCGCGCCAGCGGGGATGGTTTGGTCTTGCAGTTGGTCGGGACCCCAGCTATCTTGCGAAGCGGGCGAAAGATACAGTTCGCAAATTTCTACCGAGCCAGTGTTGGTGAAAACGAACGAGGCGACCATATCTCCAGCGGCAGGGGCGTCGGCGGCAGGGGCGTCAGCAGCGGGGGCGTCAGTGGTGCCACAAGCGGCAAGGCTTAGCAACATCACGATTCCCAGCAAGAACACGAACAAAAACTTACGGTTGATAGATTTCATTTCTTTTCCTTTTGAATGGGTTTTAGTAAGGCGTGTATATTACCATAAATACGATATATATTATCGTTTTCATATTATTTCTTGTGAAATTTTAAGAATGCTCAACTATCAACCGCTTGGTCTTGTCTTGCTATTGCCCCTGGGGGCCACGACCGACCAGGACCTGCCTGCGTTGCTGGCGCGCGTACTGATGGCGAATTGTTAGCCAGCCGATAGCCTGGGCAGGTGGGTTTATTCGTACAATAAAGGTGAATTTTATTGCCGGAGGAACCCCATGCAGATTTTCAATTATCAAGAATTTTCTCGTCAGATTGACGCACAACGCGCCAACATCCGCGCGACGCTGGTGCGTTATCAAACCCCCAGTATCTTGCGCAGCGTTTGGCAACTTGTCAATACGTTGACGCCGTTTTTTGTTTCGTGGGGACTGGCGGCTTATCTATTTCCGCGAGTCTCTTACTGGCTGGTGTTGCCAGTGATTATTTTGGCCGCCGGGTTTATGGTGCGCGCCTTTATCATTTTTCACGACTGCACACACGGCTCATTCTTTCGAAGCCAGGCCGCTAATGACGTGGTTGGACGCTTGTTGGGTGTGGTGGTTTTTACGCCGTACGATTATTGGAAGCACGAACACAACATTCATCACGCTACCGCCGGAAATTTGGATAAGCGTGGAATTGGCGATGTGCCTACCTGGACAGTGGAAGAGTACCGCGCCAAACCCTGGTATGAGCGCATCGGCTACCGGTTGATGCGTCAGCCGTTACTTTTGCTGACGGTAGTTTCTTTTTATGTTTTTGCCATTTCACATCGTTTTTGGATGCCCGGCACGGGCCGGCGCGAAAAAATGAGCGTCATTTACACCAATCTGGCGCTGGCGGCGGTGATTACCGCGCTGGTCTGGCTGGTGGGCTGGCAGGCAGTGGCGGCGATTCAACTGCCGCTGCTGTTGGTCGCCTCGGCGGGCGGATTGTGGTTGTTTTATGTTCAGCACAATTTTGAAGGCACATACTGGGAACATCAATCAAATTGGGATTTTTACAAAGCCGGGTTGTTGGGCAGCTCATTTTATAAATTGCCCGCCATTTTGAACTGGTTTACCGGAAATATCGGTTATCACCATATCCATCATCTCAGCCCGCGCATTCCCAATTACAACCTGCCAAAAGTTCATCAGGCTGACCCGATTTTTCAACAGGTTCAGCCGTTGACGTTATGGCGCAGTTTCAAATCACTTTCGTACCGCCTGTGGGATGAACAGCGCAAAATATTGGTTGGGTTCAACGCGTTGAGTCGTCAGTGATTGAGATTTTGTAGGGTTTGCCCTGCAAAATCTACCCGGCTGGAAAATAGATGGTCAGGCGGTTGGGTAATTCGCTCAGGCTGTGAATTGTCTGTATCGTTGCGCTCTGACGATTCTCCCCGTGCTGGACAGCGTACCAAATGGCGCGGATGCCACATTGATTTGCGCCAAGAATATCCGCCTCGAAGTTGTCGCCGACCATGATCACCTGGTCGGCGACAATTTGCAGGTCTTTAAAAATGAAGTCAAAGAACTCTTTGGAAGGTTTCCGTTGATGAACGCGGCGCTGGCAGTAAATTTTCTCCAGCAGGGCGTCTAGCCCAACCCGCGCCAGGGCCGCCCGAATTTCGGCCTCGCCTGAATCGGCGGCGTTGGTGGCGAGCGCCAGGCGAAAGGTTGGCGACAACTGCGCCAGGGTTTCGCGCGCGCCGGGTATGGCCTCGACGCGCGGCCAGGCGCACATTGGGCCGCGATATTCGGGGAAAACCCGCATGAGGGTGTCGCCCCAGTCGAAGAGCAAGCAGGGCTGGTCAGTCACGTGTAGCAGGTTCGGCACTCGTCGGCTTGACCTTTTTGGGTTTGCGCGTGCTGGTTTTTTCCGTCACTGCGGAAGATTTCTTTTTGGCCCGGGGCTTTTTGGCCGCGGGTGGCGGAGTTTCTACGGCGGCAGGCTGGGGGGTGAACTTTTCGTCGTAGTGCGCCTGGATGGAATCTATCCCCGCGCCGTTGAGGCTTTCGGCCAGCAGGCGCCAATTCTCGCCGGAGACGAAGCGCCAGTCGAGGAAGGCGTGGCAGGCGTAGCCGCTCAGGCTGGCGAACAGGCCTTTTTCCCAGAGTTCAGCGCAGGGGCGGATGTATTCCAAATGGCTGACGTAGTCGCGGAAGATGGCGAATCCCTCACGGGGCAGGGCCAGCCCCTCGGCAAGAGTCTTCTGGAGCATTTGCCCGCTGGCTTTGTCCATGAAACTGACGGAGGTTTTGACCCAGCCGCTGGTTTCGGCGTATTTGTTGTGGTAAATCACCAGTCCGCGCTCGCCGTTGTGCTGGTTGCTGTGGACGAAAACATCTTCGTTGACGCTGCCGTCGGAGGTGAAGAAGTCGTACAGCACAAAATTATCCACTTCGGCAAAAATGTGGCGTTTGTGTAAAAGCGGGAAGATGCGCCAGTCGTGACCGGCGAGCAGGCCGTCGTTGGGGTGCTCGTCCCAGTAGGCGCGGCGATATTCCATGCCGTATTTTTCGCGGAAGCCTTCAAACTGTCCGTGGCCGAACATGGGCAGGCCCGGCAGCGTGGACATGAGGGTGGCGACGCCAAAATATTTATCGCCGTCGCCAAACTGCTCGATGGCGGTTTTTTCGTCGGGGTTGTTCATGAAGTTGACGAAGCGCTTGAGCACCTGTGGGTCAAATTCCAGCACGTTTTTCATTACGCTGCGGTATTTGGCGTTGTCTTCGTCGCGCATCATGTGCATAAAGGCCGAGTTGTAGACGCGGTGCATGCCCAGCGTGCGGACGAAGTAGCCTTCCATCAGCCAGAAAGCTTCGGCCAGCAGCAGCGTATCCGGCACTTCGGCGGCGACGCGGTCTACCACTTCGCGCCAAAATTCCTGTGGAACGGCGGCTTCAAACTGAGCGCGAGTCATGCCATGTTCTGAGCGGGAGGGGATGGTGCCGCCTGCGCCCGGTTCGGGAAACCACAGGCGTTGAATGTGTTTTTTGGCGAGTGTCATGGCCGCGTCAAAGCGGATGATGGGGAAGTTGCGGGCAACGTGCAAAATGGTTTGAATGACCGCTTCGCGCACTTCGGCTTTGGCATAGTCCAGTTGGGCGGTGTCGTTCCAGGGCATGGAGGTGCCATCGTTGCCGTGGTAAATGTAGCGGGTTTCGCCCGTCCAGCGGTCGAGGCGTTTGAAGGCGACGGCGGCATCGGTTTTGTCGTAGTAATGGTCTTCCAGAAAAATTCCCACGCGCCCATCGTTGGACAAATCCTGGCTGTTAAAACTGTAATTGGGGTAGGGCGGGTACGAGAGCGAGAGAAACCAATCGGGGTGTTCGGTCACCCAGGCCGAGTCGATGCCCATGTGATTGGGAACCATGTCCGCCGAAAGACGAATGCCGCGCTGCCAGGCGCGGCTGCGCAAATTATTCAGCGCCTGCCAACCGCCCAAATCGCCCGCGATTTCGTAACTCATCAGCGAATAGGCCGAGGCGACTGCATCGGGGTTGCCCATGCTTTGCTTCATGCGCTGGCTGGCAACGCTGCGCTCCCACAGGCCAATCAGCCACAGGCCGGTGATTCCGCGCCGGGCGAGCGCATCCAGCTCCTCGTCGGGAATCTGGTCCAGGCGGCGAATTTCGCGTCCGTAAAAGCGGCTGAGCTGGTCGAGCCAGACGTAGGAATTTTTTGCCATCAAAATACAGCGTGGCATCCAGTCTTTATCGGGGCTGAAGCGCTCGTATTCCGGCTGCCCGGCAAATGTCAGTACGGGCGTGTCTCCGGCGAAACCGCCCGCAAATTGCCCGCGAATAGTTTCCTCCTTGACAAAATCCATGCCGCGCAGCAGGCGCGTGACAAACGCCTCGCCCAGCAGGCCGCCCCATTTTTGCAGCAGAAATTGTAACTGGCCTTCGAGCGAGTAAGGCGAAGCCAGCGCCGGAGCGCGCAGCGCCTCGAACAGCGATTCGCCGCCCGCAGCGTCCTCGCTGAAGCCGGGCTCGCCGTTCAAAAAACCGGTCAACTGGCGGATGACTTCGTCGTAGCCGTGCGGACGCAAGGGCTGGTCGTCGAATAATTCACGGTAGCGCTGCGCCGCCGGGTTCAGGTTGGTGATGTGGAGAATCAACATTTCTTCTAGCGTCACCAGACGGTGCGGTCGTCCGGCGGTGGCTTCCAGCAGGTAGGTGGAGGCTGAAATCTCATTCTTGTACACCGCCTGGGGCGGGAACTCATCCAGAAAGCGAATCTGCGCCCGCTCCAGCGTTTCCAGGTGCAGATGACCGCGCGCGCGCGCCATAAAACCGGGGTTTTGCAGTTCATATTGGCGGATGAGAATGTGCAGTACTTCGTCAATCAGCCCCAGTGCGTTGATTTCTCCGGCGGGTACTGGCGCGCCAGTGACGCGTGTCATGGCCTCGGCCAGGGCGCGCGCGGCAGAAAAATCAGCGACGATGACCCGTCCATCGGTGGAAAACAGCGAGGCGTGCAGGGCGTAGCGTTCGCGCGCGCGGCGCGAGATGTGAAATTCAAAGGTCAGCGGTACGGCTTGCGGACGGAGGCTCAGACGCATAATTTATTCTCCTGAAGGGGTATCTTGGCTAACTATACTCTAAAGGGCGCATTACGGATAGCCGAATTCGAGTATACTAAAGTGAGTATGGACGTATTTCTCCCTTATCTTATCAAAATTTTACCCATTTTGGGCCTGTTTATTTTGCTTTTGCTGACGTTGCGCCGGGGACGCGCACAGGGGCAGATGATTGGGCTGTTGGTGGCCTATCTGGTTGCCGCGCTGGCAATTCAGGCGGTGGGCGTCATTGGCGGCCTGGGCTGGTGGCCGGTTGCGCTGGACGCGCAAACCCAGGCGCAGTTGGATACGATGGGGGCGTTGCTTTCGACGTTACTGCTTTTTCATTTTTGTCTGATGGTGAGTCTCCCAAATGCCAGCCCGCTGTGGGTTCTGCTTTCACTGGCATGGGCGTTGGCGCTTTCCCTTTTGCAAAATGTACTTTTTCTGTTTGGCTCGTGGTTGTTTTTTAGCATAGGCGCGTTTTTCTTGCTTGCTCGTGGGGCGTGGAAGGTGAAACAGCCCATGCAGCGCAACCTGCTATCCTATTTTTACCCCATTTTGACGCTGGCTTTGCTTAATGACGGCCTGATGTTTTATGCGATTGGTGGCCGCGAAAATATTTTGCGTTTGGGCGCGGCAGCGCTGTTGACCTATGTCGTCTTGAAAACTCATCTGCCCGACACGCGTGACCTGACCCGGCAGTTTCTGACGTATTTGACGACATCGGTCCTGACGATGTTGGTTTATCTGGCGGGAACGTATGCGGCGCAGGTGGTTTTTGGCGCGATGAGTGGTTTTAATCCTCTGTTTGCGGGCGCGGTAGTCGCTGTTATTATCTCTATTGTTTTTTCGCCCATGCTCAACGCAGTGCGGAGTGGGGTAAATCGTCTCTTCCGCATCGAAACCTACGACGCGGCGCAAACCCTGCGTGAGTACTCCACCAGCATCAGCCACATTCTTGACCTGGATAAATTGGCGACGGTGGCAGTTGGCATCATCATGGAAGCGCTGGAAGTCAGGAAGGGCTTTCTTTTTATTGTAGACCCAGAGCTGAACGATGCAGGCCATAAAATTTACCGGCTAACCGGCGTTCGCGGTGCGGGCAACCAGCAAAAGATAACCGGCGTTTTAGCGGGTGATAGCCAAATTGCCCGTTTTTTTGTGGAAGAGCATGATGTCTTGCTTCAATATGATCTCGATTTTGCGCAGAATTTTCTCGATGCGCCCATCAGCGAGCGCCGCTGGCTGGGTTCGCTGGGGTTGGATGTGTATGTGCCGATTCATTCCAAGGGTGAATGGATTGGCTTGCTGGCGCTTGGCCCAACCGGTTCTGGCCGACGTTATACTGACGAAGATTTGGATTTGCTGCTGGCAATTGCCAGCCAGACTGGCGTGGCGCTCGAAAATGCCCGCCTGGTGGAAAATCTCAAGAAACTCAATACGCAAATCCGCGAAGCCTACGCATATCTGGATAAAGCCAACCACGATCTGGCAACCCTGGAGTTGACCAAGTCCAACTTCATCAGCATCGCCTCGCACGAGTTGCGCACCCCGTTGACCGTGGCGCGTGGCTACACTGAAATGTTGCTGGAAAATGACAGCCTGGACGATGCGATTCGCGGTGTGGTCAAAGGCATCCATAAATCCATTTTGCGCTTGCACGAAATTATGGATTCGATGTTTGATATTGCTCAACTCGATGCGCGCACGATGGAATTACACCGCCAGGAAGTTTTTGTCACCGACCTATTGCGCTCGGTTGCTCAGGAACTTTCTGGCGCGGCGGCAGAGCGTCATCAGGAATTCTCGCTGGATATCCCGCAATTGTTTTCCATCAAGGCCGACCCAAACGCTTTGCGCAAGTTGTTTTACCATCTGATGATTAACGCCATTAAATTCACGCCTGATAACGGTAAAGTTACCGTCACCGGGCGACAAATTTCAGCCAACAACCGTGACCTGCCTGAAGGCGGTGTCGAGATTATTGTCAGCGATACTGGCGTGGGCGTAGACAAAGCCTTTCAGGAAATCATCTTTACCAAGTTTTACCAGCCTGGTGAACTGCTTAATCGTCATTCCACCGGCAAGACGAAATTCAAAGGGTCGGGCGTGGGGTTGGGGTTGGCGCTTTCGCGCGGAATTGTGGATGCGCACGGGGGAAAAATTTGGGTGGAAAGTGAAGGCTACGACGAAGAGAAATTCCCTGGCAGCGATTTTCACATCATCTTACCGACGCGCTCTCAGGGCGAGAGTAAAACAGTGCGCATGGCGAGCGCCATGAAAGTCAAATTGTAAAGTTCCAGTACTAGCCTTTCATTCCCAACCGCGCGAAAATGGCTTCAGCTTTTTCGCGCATTTCTTTATCCCCGGTCCAGCGATTCCAGGCTAGCAGCGTGCGCGCCTGCTCACTCTCTGAGCCGATTTCTGTGAAAATGCGTAAACTCTCGCGGTAGCAATCGTCCGGGGCGGGCAGGGAGCATTCCGGCAGGCTACGCTTACACAACAGGCTGGCGCAATCTCCCAGCGCGCGCCAGGCCGAGGCTGTCGCATCGGGTTGGTGAGACTCTTGCGCCAGGGTGAGCGCTTGTTGGGCGAGTTGCGCGGCTTCGAGCAGTTTTCCCTGCCCCAGGCAGGCCTCTGCCAGAAAGCAATAGGTCAGCGGAATGTAATGTGTCAGTGTGGTACCGACCAGTTCGATGGACTTGCGTAAATCGGCTTCGGCGGCGGCATATTGGCCTAGACGCACCTTCGCCCCACCCAAATTGCTGATAAAAATGCTCTCGCGGTCGCGCGCACCAATTTCACCCGCCAGCGTCAACGCTTCTTGATAGCGCTGCGCCGCCTGAGCGTAGTCGCCGCGAATAAAAGCGCCTACCCCCTGATTGTTGAGCATGGCCGCCGTGCCGCGCCGGTCGCCCAGGGCGCGGTACGTTTCCAGCGCTTTTTGTTCGCACTCAATGGAATGGGAGAATTGGCTGCGCAGGTCGTAGACAGCGCCAAGCAATTGATAGGTTTGCGCCTGTTCACGTAATGCGGCGGGATGGTTTGGCAATTGCTGGCAGATTTCCAGCGCACGCAGGCCAACCGTTTCAGCACGCTCGCCCTCGCCCAAGTGATAGAGCGCCCAGCCCTGGCCGTTGAGCGCCTTTGGCAACAGGTCTGACGTTGTTGTTTGTTGCGCGGCAAAATTGGCGGCTTTCTCGGCGGAATCGAGCGAAGCGCGCGCATCGCCTTGATGGTCTTGCAGGAACGAGATGTTGTACCAGGCCAAAGATTGCGCTTCGGCGTTTTGGGCGGTTTTGGCGGCGGCGCGCATTTGTGCATAGACATTCATTGCCTGATCGAAATGGGTGCGCGCTTGCAACGACTTGCCAAGATTTTCATACCAGCGGAAACTGGCAGGGGATGGCGCGCCCGCGGCGTTTTGCGAAAACTGGAAGGCTTTGCGGTAGTGTTCCACTGCCGCTTCGGGCGCATAGGCGTCAAAGGCCTGGTCGCCTGCCAGGCCGAACCAATCAGCGGCGTTGGTAAAATCTTCGGCGCGCTCGTAGTGTTCGGCAATAAGAATCGCCAATTCGGTGGCGCGTTGCCCGCTTTGCGCTGCCAGCCAGGCCGCCGCCTGACTGTGAAGTTTGCGCCGCTGGCGTTTCAACACCGTTTCGTAGGCGACTTCGCGTAACAGCACATGTTTGAATATATATTCTGTCATACCGGAAAAAATACTGGATGCGCGCGGAAAAATAAACTCGTGCGCGTAGAGCGATTGCAAAGCCGCTTGTGTTTGCGCCAAACTTTGTTCGCTGAGGGCGCAGACGGCGTCATCCCAAAAAATCTTACCAATCACCGAGGCGCATTGCAACGCGATGCGCTCGTCTTCGGGCAGGCTGTCAATACGCGCTTGCAGAATACCGGTCAGCGTTTGCGGAATGGTCACCGTCCCTAACCGCGAAAGGTCAACCTGCCAGTGTTCCCCGGTCTGAATCACACTCTCATCAATTAAAATTTTGATGAGTTCTTCCACATAAAATGGGTTGCCATCGGCATTTTCTATCACCGCCTGTAGCAGCGGGTCGGGAATCCCATCCATTTTTTGAAGTAATTCGCGTACCAACTCCTGGCTGGCCTGTGCGTTGAGGGGCGGTAATGAGATGCGTGTGTGAAACGTCAGGCGCGCGTCCCATTCGGGTTTGCGCTCAAACAGGCTGGGGCGCGCCAGACCAACAAAGAAAATTGCCTGGCGAGTGGCGTTTTCCATCAACGCGCGCACAACATCAAGCGAGTCGCCATCTGCCCAGTGCAGGTCTTCCAGCATGAAAATCAGCGTTTGTTGCCCGGCCAGCGCTGCGACGAATTGCCCAAGATAATGCCGCGCCCGGTCACGGATTTGGCCGGGGTCGTGTAGAATGCCGCGCAAGTGTGGGCTGTTCGAAAAATCCAGCCCCAGCAATTGCCCGATAAAATGGGCTTTTTCAGTTTCCCCATTACCCAGCGTCTGTAAAACGCTCGTTTCCAGTTTTTGTCGTGCAGTGGGGAGCGAGTCGTTTTCTTGAATATCGGAATACAGTGAAAAAATATCGCGTAACAGGCCGTAGGGCAGTGGCATGGTGCGCTCGGTTGCGCGTCCCTTCAGCGTAATGTGCGCTGTGGGCGCATGTTGCAACCATTGCTCAAACTCATACAACAGGCGGCTTTTTCCCAGCCCGGCCTCGCCAACGATGGTAATGGCGCGCGCCGCGCCCTCAGAAAAAACCTGCGCACAGGCTTCCTGCAAAAACTTCAACTCGGTGTTGCGTCCCACCATGCGCGTTTCCACGCCTTCGATGCCGCGTGTTCGTGGGCGGAAGATATGCGGAACGGGGAGAATCAGCCGGTGGATTTGAAGCGCCTGGCTGAGACCTTTCAGCGTTTGAGGCGGAAGCGACTCCACCTCGAACAGGCCGCGGGTTAGCTGGAAGGTCTCGTGGCTGAGATAGATTTGCCCGGCGGGCGTGATCTGTTCCAAGTGGCTCACCAGATTGATGGTTTTGCCCATGGCGGTATATTCGCCCTGTGAGCCGACTTCGCCTAACATGACCGACCCGCTATGCAGGGCGATGTGAAGCTTCAACGTGCCGGTATGAATGCGTTGCAGGCTGGCTTGCATTTCCAGTGCGGCGCGCATGGCCTGCTCGGCGTCATCTTCGCGGGAAGCTTTTATGCCCCACAGCGCAATCACGTTGTCGCCCATGTGTTTGTCAACGTGGCCGCCGTGCGCCAGAATTAGACCGTCCAATTGCGCCCAGACTTGATTCATCAGGCTCATCACGTCTTCCGGGTCCATTTTTTCCGAGAGTTCAGTGAATCCGGAGACATCGGCAAACATGACCGTGACCATGCGCCGCTTTTCGCGTTCTTTTTCAGCGCGCTCGCGGGTCTCCAACTCGGCCAGTTGCGGCAAGAGTACTGCCAGCGCAGTTTCGGCCACATCGTCACCGATGGTGGCGCGCAGACCTTCCTGTGCCTGGATGGCCTTTTTTAAGTCGGAAATTTGCGCGGCCAGAGATTTGCTCATAGAGTGCCGTTTTTTGCTTTTTCTGCGCGCGCGTGCGCCTGATTGACGAGATAAATGCCTGTAAGCGCGATTGCGCCGCCAATGAGTTGGTACTTGCCCGGAATTTCGCCCAATAGCGGAATGGCAAGCAGGGTAGTCATCACCGGCTGCCCAATCATGGTGGGTGAGACGATGGATGCGGGTAAATGTCCCAGCGCGTAGGTCATCGAAAAGTAACCAATCACCTGCGAAATGAGTGCCGCGCCCAAAAAAGAGAGCCAGGTGGTGTTGGAAAACCCGCCAAAAGGGTTTTGCAAAAAGACGTTGATGATGAACAGCGTCAGCGCGGCGAAGAGCGCAATCAGCCAGGTGTAGGAAAGCGGGTCAATGAACTTTCGGCCTTTGCCGGTGGAGAGAAAATAAACAGCGTAGAACAGGCTGGTTCCCACCGTCATCAGGTCGCCGATGCCCAGTCGCGGGTGCAGGATGAAATCGCTTCCCATAATCAGCGCGGCGCCGCCCAGCGCCATCATCAGCCCAAACCAGAAGTCGCGTCCCAGGCGTTCTTTAAAAAAAATCAGCCCAACCAGCGCCACCCAGAGCGGGGCTGTGTTGCCAATGAGTGTGGCATTGGCGGCGGTGGTGTAGCTGAGGGCGGTGTTCCACAATGCCAGGTCACAGCCGGTAGCGATGCCGCCAATCAGCGGGAAAATCAGCGTTTTGGGCTGGATGGCACATTTTTTAAAGCACTTAACGGCCACAAACGGCGCAAGGATGGCTGCTGCCAGGCTCATGCGGTAAAATCCGGTGATTGGTCCCGGAGCGTCAGCTGCCCAGCGGACAAACATGGCCGACAGGCTGAGAGCGAGAATACCAATGCCCAGCGCGGCATACGGCATCCAGCGATTGGTAGGGATATGTTGTTGGGTCATTGGGTTCCTTAGGGAGCGCTCTTATTTTATCACCGGCCTTTGGCGGACAGCGCAAGATTTGGCTCATGGGTAGACTCTGTGCAATAAGCCAAATCCTTTCAACGCGAATTTTTTCGCGTTATTCGCTTCATTCGGAAAATTCCGTTAAGATTTTTTGCTCTTTGAACGACCAAGTCTTTTGTAATCTGCACAATCTTTACCCATGAGTCCAAGATTTATGCAGCTGATGTTACGCAATACACCGTAGCACGACATTTATGTCGTGCTGAAATTTGGCTGACGCCAATTTTTAGAGTCTATCCGAAAAACGGGGCAGGTGGAGCAAGGCCCGCGCAAATCGCAGATTTGCGCCACCGTTGGCTGCCCCTTTTGCCAATCTTTTGGACGGGTTCTTATCTGTTCAGCGCCTATCAAACGGCTCTAAAATTTCAATTTTCCGGTTTCTGTGGTGCAACCG
>MNXJ01000079.1 GCA_001872455.1 Anaerolineae bacterium CG2_30_57_67
CAAATCGCAGATTTGCGCCACCGTTGGCTGCCCATTTTGCCAATCTTTTGGACGGGTTCTTATCTGTTCAGTGCCTATCAAACGGCTCTAAAATTTCAGTTTTCCGGTTTCTGCGGCGCAACCGCGACATATATATCGCGCCACTGGTTCTTGCTGCGTAACATCAGTTAACCACTATCAAAGAATCAAAAACTCCCGAAGCTGGTCAGATTTCGGGAGTTTTGATTCTTTTGATGATTTTTGTTGGTTAGCGCAGGGCGTTCCAGCCAGCATATTGGGCGGTGTCGCCCAGTTCGGCTTCGATGCGCATGAGTTGATTATATTTGGCAACGCGGTCAGAGCGCGCCGGGGCGCCGGTCTTGATTTGTCCCATGTTGAGCGCCACAGCCAGGTCGGCGATGGTGCTGTCTTCGGTTTCGCCGGAGCGGTGCGAGGTGACGGCGCGCCAGCCGCTGCGGTGGCAGGCTTCGACGGCCTCGATGGTCTCAGTCAGCGTGCCAATTTGATTGAGCTTGACCAGCAGGGCATTGGCGGCGTTTTCCTTAATCGCACGGCGAACGCGTTCCGGATTGGTGACGAGCAGGTCATCGCCAACGATTTGAATTTTGTCGCCCAGGGTTTTAACCATCAGTTTCCACGAGTCCCAGTCATCTTGCGCCAGGCCGTCTTCGATGGAAACAATTGGATAGTCTTTGACCCATTTCGCCCAAAATTCCACCAATTGCGGGCCAGTCAGTTGCTTGCCTTCTTTGCGCAGGTTGTAGGTCTTGGTCTTCTCGTCGTAGAGTTCGGAAGCGGCGGGGTCTAGCGCAATTGCTACATCCAGACCGCGCCCGGCTTTGAAACCGGCTTTTTCGATGGCTTCGAGGATGACTTCGACGGCTTCGTTGTTGGCTTTCAGCGCCGGGGCGTAACCGCCTTCATCGCCGACGAGGGTGATGTAGCCTTTGCTTTTCAGCACGCTCTTGAGAGCATGGTAGATTTCTGCGCCCCAGCGAATGCCCTCGGTAACGGAGGGCGCGCCCAGTGGCATCACCATGAATTCTTGCGCGTCAGTGCTTTGCCAGCCGGTATGCGCGCCGCCATTGAGAATATTCATCATTGGCACCGGCAAAACATGGGCGTAGACGCCGCCGATATAGCGGTAAAGCGGCTGGCCGAGGGCGTTGGCCGCTGCTTTGGCAATTGCCAGCGAAACGCCCAAAATGGCATTGGCGCCCAACGTTGACTTGTTGGGCGTGCCGTCCAGCGTCAGTAGTTCGGCGTCAATCGCTTTTTGTTCGGTAGCGTCCCAGCCGTACAGCGCGTCGGAGATGGTTTCGTTGACGTTGGTGACGGCTTTGAGTACGCCTTTACCGCCGTAGCGTTCCTTATCGCCGTCGCGCAACTCTAGGGCCTCATGTACGCCGGTGGATGCGCCGGATGGGACGGCGGCGCGGCCCCAAGAGCCGTCGCCCAGAATAACTTCTACCTCAACGGTGGGGTTGCCGCGCGAGTCGAGAATTTCTTGCGCGGAAATGCTTTCAATCGTTGTATCCATGTTTTTTCTCCTGAAGAACGAAATGCTGGCATGGGTGTTCTTTTTCACAGCCCGGCCAAGTATAATGCAAGTTTGATGGGGTGGCGGGCCAGTCGTTATTGTCAACCGCCAACTACCATTCACGAATCGCCAACTGTCTCTTATGCTCCTTGAACTTCCTGAAAACGATATTCGCCCTCGATTAACCTATCCGCTTTACGAAACGCGCCTGCACAAATTAACGGTCTGGCTGTTTCGCTGGTTGTTTCGCGCTTTTGTGATGGAGATGGATGTGACCGGGCTGGAGCATTTTCCCGTGATGGGCGCGGCAGTGGTGGCTTGTAACCACCTCGTCACCTTTGACGTGTTTCCGTTGCAACTGGCGTTGCCGCGCATGGTTTTTTACATGGGCAAGGCAGAATTATTTCAGGTGGCGCCGATTCACTGGTTGTTTCGCCGCTTGGGAGCGTTTCCTGTTTATCGGGGTGAGCGTGATGAGTGGGCGCTGAACCATGCCCGTAAGATTCTTACCGCTGGCGAAATCGTCGCCATGTTCCCGGAGGGCACGCGCAGTCGGGGAAAGGGGCTGGCCGTCGCACGCCCGGGGGCGGCCAAACTCGCGATTGAGATGAAAATTCCAGTGGTGGTGGTTTCCATTGACGGGGTGCAAAACCTGTTTAAACGGTTTCTGCATCGGGCGCGCGTTCATGTGGTTATCGCACCGCCCATTTATCCTGCCGAAGATGATTCGCCGCTGGCGCTGACCGATAAAGTCATGTTTACGATGGCGGCGAATTTGCCGCCATCGCTGCGCGGCGTTTATGCAGATGAGGCAGATCAGGCTTAAGCCTGACCTGCTTTTTTCTCTTTGGCCGCTTTCATTAGCCCGACAAAGAGCGGGTGGGGGCGGTTGGGGCGCGAAAGAAATTCCGGGTGAAATTGACTGCCGACCATGTAGGGGTGGTCTTTGAGTTCGGCGATTTCTACCAGTTTTCCATCTGGTGAAAGCCCAGAGAAGACCATGCCCGCTTTTTCAAATTCTGCGCGGTAGGCGTTATTGAATTCCCAGCGGTGACGGTGACGTTCGTCAATTTTCTCGACGGCGTAGGCGGCGGCGGCTTTTGTGCCGGGCTTAAGGACGCAGGGGTACAGCCCCAAGCGCATGGTGCCGCCCATATCAATGATGGAACGCTGGTCGTTCATCAGGTCAATCACCGGCGAGGCGGTGGAGCGGTCGAATTCGCTGGAGTTGGCGTCTTCGTGGCCGAGGACGTGGCGGGCAAATTCGACGCACATCAACTGCATTCCCAGGCATAACCCCAGGTAGGGAATTTTGTTCTCGCGGGCGTAACGCGCCGCCAGAATTTTACCTTCGGTGCCGCGTGAGCCAAACCCGCCGGGGACGAGAATCGCGTCGGCTTTTTGTACCTGTTCCCAGTTTTTGTCTTTTTCAAGGTCGGCGGAGTGTACCCACTCAATTTTGACTTCCACTCCAGCGGCCAGGGCGGCATGTTTGAGCGCTTCGCGCACTGACATGTAAGCGTCGTGCAGTTCCACGTATTTTCCTACCAGCGCAACGGTCACTTCGGGTTTGGGGCGTTTGACATTGGCCACCAGTTTTTCCCATTCGCGCCAGTCAGGTTTCTTTTTGGCTTCCAGCCCCAACTGTTTCAGCACCAGGTCGGGCATACCGGCTTTTTCAATCAGTAGGGGAATTTCGTATAGATACTGAGATGTGACCATCGGCACGACAGCGGTTTTATCCACGTCGCAGAACAGGGCGATTTTTTCGCACAAGTCGGCGTCTACCGGGTAATCGGAGCGGGCGATAATCATGTTGGGCGAAATGCCCATCGAGCGCAGGGCGGCCACCGAGTGTTGGGTCGGCTTGGTTTTGAGTTCGCTGGTGGCGCCGATGTAGGGCAGCCAGGTAACATGGACGAAGAGAACATTTTCGCGCCCGACTTCGGTACGCAACTGACGAAGCGCCTCCAGAAACGGCTGCGATTCAATGTCGCCGACGGTGCCGCCGATTTCGACGAGGACGATATCGGCGCCGGTGGTTTTTTCCACCAACCCCACCCGGCGCTTAATTTCGTTGGTGATGTGGGGGATGACCTGAATGGTGCCGCCCAGATAGTCGCCGCGCCGCTCTTTGGAGATGACTTCAGCGTAGACCTGGCCGGTGGTGAAGTTGCTGACGCGGCTGGCGCGGATGTCAATGAAGCGCTCATAATGTCCCAAATCGAGGTCGGTTTCGGCGCCGTCGTCCAGCACAAAAACTTCGCCGTGCTGGTAGGGGCTCATGGTGCCCGGGTCAACGTTGATGTAGGGGTCCAGTTTTTGCACGGCGACGTTAAAGCCGCGTTCTTTGAGGGTGCGTCCCAGCGCGGCGGCGGTGACGCCCTTGCCAACCGAACTGACAACGCCGCCCGTAAAAAAGATGTACTTTGTGGTCATTTTTCCTCGCAATTTCTTTTTATGACTCTGTTGCAAAAACTCGTCAAACACAAAGGTCTCGAAGGAACACAAAGGAAAACCTTTTCATCTCTTAACCTTCGTGTACTTTGTGCCCTTTGTGGTTAAAAGCCTTTTTGCAGTGAAGTTTTTTATACAAGAGAAACGGGGAGGGCCGTTGGACGGCGTCCTCCCCGCAAGGGTGACGATGAAATGAATTGGTGCCGGTACTTGTGCTGGCAAGGTCATGGCGCCGGTACTTGTGCCGGCAAGGTCATGGCGCCGGTACTTGTGCCGGCAAGGTCATGGCGCCGGTACTTGTGCCGGCAAGGTCATCCGACGAGTTTGATCAAGTCTTCAGCGGCGCGGCGCATTTCCAAAAATACCAGGCCCAGCTTGCCTTCCTGGCGCGCCAGGGCGGTCAGAACGGCTTCGTCACCGACGGCAATTAGCACAATGAAGCCGTTGTTGCCCTTGATGTAGACCTGCTCCAGGCTACCGCGTCCCAATTCGCCGGCGATACGTTCGCCCAGCGAGAGCATTGCCGCAGACATGGCCGAAACGCGGTCTTCTTCGGCGCCTTGTTGCAGGGCCGAGGCCATAATCAGGCCGTCTACCGAGACGACTGCTGATGCTTCAATATCGGGCGCCGAAGCTTGCATGGCGCGCAGGCGTTCCATCATTTGTTGACTGCGGGATTTACTCATGCGGAAATTCTCCAATGCATAGTGTTATCGGTGTGAGTTTACCACAATTGGACGCGGCTATTTTATCAAATTTTTTGCCTGGTGAATTTATTGATTTACCTGATAATTGGGCGCTTCTTTGGTGATGATGACATCGTGCGGATGGCTTTCGATTAACCCGGCATTGGTGATTTTCGTTAGTTGTGTCTTGGTGCGCAGGTCGTCCAGGTTTTTCGCGCCCGCGTAGCCCATGCCAGAGCGCAGGCCGCCCACCAGCTGATAGATAAAGTCGCGCACGGTGCCTTTGTAGGGCACGCGCCCTTCGATGCCTTCCGGCACCAGTTTGCCGCCTTTGTCCTGGCCGGTTCCGTAGCGGTCTTTGCCGTAGCCCTGCATGGCGCCCAAACTGCCCATGCCGCGGTACTCTTTGAAGCGGCGGCCTTCATATAAAACCACCTCGCCGGGCGATTCTTCCAGACCGGCCAGCAGTGAACCCAGCATCACCGTATCGGCCCCGGCCACAAAGGCCTTGACGATATCGCCGGAATATTTGATGCCGCCATCGGCGATGACCGGCGTACCGCTTTTGCGGGCTTCCTGCACGCAGGCGTACACCGCGCTTAACTGCGGCATGCCCGCCCCGGCGACGATGCGCGTGGTGCAGATCGAGCCAGCGCCGACGCCGACTTTGATTCCATCGGCCCCGGCGGCGATTAAATCGCGCGCGCCCTCGGCAGTGACGATGTTGCCCGCCACGACCGGCAGGTTCGGCCAATTTTTCTTGATGCGTTTGATGGCCTCAATCACGCCTTTGGAATGGCCGTGCGCCGTGTCAATGAAAACCGCGTCCAGCCCGGCATCCGCCATCGGCCCGACGCGGGCTTCCAGGTCGGGGCCCACGCCGACAGCCGCGCCCACGCGCAGGCGGCCGCGTTCATCTTTGGCGGCGTTCGGGTTTTCAATTTCTTTCATAATATCTTTGACGGTCAGCAGTCCCTTCAGCCGTCCGGCGGCATCAACCAGTAATAATTTTTCGATGCGGTGTTTTTGCAGCAGGACTTTGGCCTCGTCGTTGGAGATGCCCACCGGGGCAGTCACCAGCCGTTCGCGCGGGGTCATAAACTCGCTGACGGCGCGCCCGTAATCCTTTTGCTCCACAAAGCGGATGTCGCGGTTGGTGAGGATTCCGGCCAGGCTGCCATCTGCCGCGACAATCGGCACGCCCGAAATGCGGTAACGCCCCATGATTTCCTCGGCCTGCTGCAGGCTGGCGTTGGGCGGCAGGGTAACGGGTTCGGTAATCATCCCGGCTTGCGAGCGTTTGACCTTGTCCACTTCACCGGCCTGGGCTTCGGGCGACATGTTGCGGTGCAGCACGCCCAGGCCGCCCTCGCGCGCCAGGGCGATTGCCAGCCGCGCCTCGCTGACGGTGTCCATCGCCGCCGAAAGGACGGGGATGTTGAGGCTGATGTCGCGCGTCAGCCGCGCGCGCACATCCACCTCGGACGGCAGAATTTCGCTGTAGGCCGGGACGACCAGCACGTCGTCGAAGGTCAGCGATTCGCCGGATGCAAAGAGTTTTTCGTTCATACGTCTCCTTTTCGGTTGTCAGTTACCAGTTGTCCAGTTTACCAGTCGTCCAGTTTACCGGTTATCAGTCGTCCAGTTTACCAGTTTTTTGGTTTCCAATTTGCCAATTTTTAATTCCTACTCCCTACTCCCTACTCCCTACTCCCTACTCCCTACTTCCTACTCCCTACTTCCTACTCCTCATACACATCCAGCGTTTGCGCCAGAATTTTTTCCAGTGAAAAGTTTTCAGCCACTCGGCGGCGGCCAGCCAGGCCGAATTTTTGCCAGTTTTCGGGCTGACGGAGCAATTCGTCCAGCGCGGCGGCCAGGGCGTCAGAATCGCCGACCGGGGCGAGCAGGCCATTTTCGCCGGGGCGGACGATTTCGCGGCAGCCGGGTGCGTCGCTGGTGACGATGGGGCGCGCGCTGGCAGCGGCTTCCAGCAGGGTGCGCGAAAGTCCCTCGCGGTAGGAGGGCAGGCAGACAATGCTGGCTTGCGCGTATACATCGCGCATGTTTTCGCGCCAGCCCCACACTTCGAGCGCGCCGTCTTTTTGCCAGGCGTCGAGCGCCGCCGGGGAAATTGAATCCGGGTTGGAGAAGTCGGTTTCGCCGACCAGCGCAAAGCGGGCGCGCGGATGGCTGCCGCGCAGGCGCTGCGCCGCGCCGACAAATTCTTCCACGCCTTTGGCTTTCAGCAGGCGGCCCGGCAAAACTACCAGCGGCGCATCCCCCGCCGGTAACGGGAGCGGGCTGAAGCGCGCCAGGTCTATGCCCGAGCCGGGAATCAGCCGTGTCTGCGGAAAATTCGTCAGACGCAGGCGCAGGAACAGGGCGCGGTCGGCTTCATTTTGAAAAATGACGATGGTTTTCTGCAGCGCCAGGCGGTACAGGCTGACGGCGGTCAGGCGCAGCAGTTGGTTTTTTCCGGTGAAAACGTGCCCCAGCCCGGTGATGGCGTTGATGACGCGCGTTCCGCTGAAACGCGCCGCCAGCGAACCGTACAGCACAGGTTTGATGGTGAAATGATGGGCAATATCGGGGCGCAGTTGGCGGTAGAGCTGGATTAATTGCCACAAGCTGAGCAGTTCGCCGAGCGGGTTGAGGCGGTTGCGCTGCAGGTCGAAGCGCCGCCACTCAAAACCGGCCTGTTGAAGTTTGAGGGCGTGCGTGCCGGGCGGTGAAAGCAGGATGACAGTATGCCCGGCCTGGCGCAAGGCCTGGGCCAGCGGCAGGCGAAAGTTGTAAAGATACCAGTCGGTGTTGGCGAAGAGCAGAATTTTCACGTTTCTCTACTTTCTAACCACGACGGACACAACGGCGCACAAGGGAAAGCCACTTCTATTTTTCGTTTTCCAGCCAGGCCTCGAACATCAGCACCGCCCACAGCGCGGACTGCTCGTTGCTCTGGCCGGTGAGATGCGCCTGCCACTTTTGGCGAATTGGCGCGGGGTCGAAAAAGCCCTCGCGGCGCAGGCGATTTTCGTCCAGCAGGGCTTCGGCCCAGCCGCGCAGCGGGCCGCGCAGCCAGGTGTGCAGGGGAATGGCGAACCCCTGCTTGGGGCGTTCCATCATTTTTGCGGGCAGGTGACGCGCGAGAATTTGGCGCAAAATCCATTTACCCTGCCCGCTGCGAATTTTCAGGCGCAGGGGCAGGCGCCAGGCCAGCTCGACGGTTTCGTGGTCGTCCAGCAGCGGGGCGCGCACTTCCAGGCTGACGCCCATGCTGGCGCGGTCCACTTTGGTCAGAATGTCGTCCGGCAGGTAGGTCAGCAGGTCGAGCGCCATCATGCGCTCGGTGGGGGTGGCGTTTTCCAGCCAGGCGGCGGAATTGGTCAGCGGGCTGCGCGGCTCGCGCCCGGCGAGAATCACTTGCGCCGGATTTTTCCACTGGGAAATGAGATTGAGATAAATGGCTTGCGGATTTTCCAGCAGCAGGGTTTCGGCCAGTTTGGCGGCTTTATCGGCGGGGTTGGGCAGAAATCTCCCGGCCAGGCGCGACCAGGTTGCCGGGCGGACGCCCGTTAGCCCGGCGGATAGCAGGCGGCGCGCGCCGGGCGGCAGGTTTTTGACGCGCCCCCAGAGGCTTTCCACCAACCGGTAACGGTTGTAGCCGCCGAAAAGTTCATCGCCGCCATCGCCAGAAAGCGCCACGGTGACGTGTTGGCGCGCCATCTGCGAAACGAGGAAGGTGGGAATTTGCGACGAATCGGCGAAGGGTTCGTCGTAGAGCGTCGGCAGGCGCGGAATGACGGCCAACGCCTCGGCGGGGGTGACGTACAGTTCGGTGTGGTCGGTCTGCAGGCGCTGCGCCACGGCGCGGGCCTGCGCGGCTTCGTCGTAGCCCGCTTCGGTAAATCCCAGGCTGAAGGTTTGCACCGGGCGCGGGCTTTGCGCCTGCATCAGTGCCACCACCAGCGAGGAGTCAATTCCGCCCGAGAGAAAAGCGCCCAGCGGCACATCGGCCAACATGCGCAGGCCAATCGAGCGGCGCAGATGGCTTTCCAGCATCTCCACTGCTTCGCGCTCGCTGCCGTGGAAGGGATGCTCCAGCCCGGATTGCGCCATGTCGCGCGCGCTCCAGTAGTCAGTGGGCACGGCGCTGCGCGCCGATTCGCCGCGCAGCGTCAGCAGGCAGGCCGGGGGCAGTTTTTTAACGTTCTGGTAAATGCTGTGTGGCGCGGGAATATCGCCCAGGCGCAGGTAAAGCGTCAGCGCGTCGCGGTCAATTTCCCCGGCAAAGGCTGGGTGAGCGCGCAAACTTTTCAGTTCCGAGCCGAAGAGGAAGACGCCGCCGCTCCAGCCGTAGTAGAGCGGCTTGATTCCCAGCCGGTCGCGCGCCAGCGTCAGCGTTTTTTCGTGCGCGTCCCACACGGCGAAGGCGAACATGCCGTTCAGCCGCTGCACGGTTTCGGCGATGCCCCAGGCCTCGCACCCGGCCAAAATCACCTCGGTATCCGAGGTTCCGCGCCAGGTTGCCGTCAGTTCGGCGCGCAAATCAAGGTAGTTGTAAATTTCGCCGTTGAAGACGATGGTGAAGCGTCCGCTGGCCGAAGTCATCGGCTGATGGCCGCCGGGCGAAAGGTCGAGAATAGCCAGGCGGCGAAAGCCAAGCGCCACGCCCGCTACCGCGTCTGTCCACGCGCCGCTGTCGTCTGGGCCGCGATGACGCAGGGCGGCGCTCATGGCGGTGACGCGCGTCTGCAGGTCGGTTGAGTCGTTGAGAATTCCAGTGATTCCGCACATGGAGATAGTTTACCAGTTATCGGTGACCAGTTGCCAGTGACCAGTTGTCAGTTGTCCGGTTGTCCGGTTTTCCGGTTGGACGGTTTTTCCTAATCCCTAACTCCTAACTCCTAATCCATGTTAAACTTCACAGCCATGCGCCGCGCTTTTGTTCTGTTTCTTCTTTTTCTGGGAATATCCTGGCCTTTGGCGGGAGTGGACGCCCAGACAATTTCCACGCCCCTGGCAGGGACGCCTACGCCGGAGGCCGGTTTGCCCGCTCTGAGCGTGGCCTTCCCGGCGCGGGGGGAGACGCTGCGCGGTGAAATTCCCGTGACCGGCGCGATTTCCCTGCCCGGCTTCACCTATTGGGAATTGGCTTTTGCCTACGCCGAAGACCCAACCAACACCTGGTTCCTGCTGCTGCGCGGCGACCAACCCGTCAGCGGCGAGATTTTCCGCTGGCACACCGCCGCCATTGCAGACGGCGAGTACCGCCTGCGCCTGCGCGTCTTTTTTGCCGAAGGACTGCAGGACGTGCTGGTGACGGGCTTGCGTGTCCGCAATTACACGGTTGATACGCCGACGCCCTCGCCGACCGCCACCTTCACCCGCACCCCGGCGCACACCCTGCCGCCGCGTTTGCCGACAGCGACGATGGCCCCCACGCGGACGATTTTTCCCAGCGTCACGCCCCTGCCGCCCAACCCGCTCAGCTTGCCCACGTCAACAATTGGACTGCAATTTGCCAAAGGCGCCCTGCTGACGCTGGCCGCCTTCCTCATTTTTGGCGCACTCCTGGCGCTTGGACGGAAGTTCAGAAATCAGTGATCACTGATCACTGACAACTGACCACTGACCACTGACACCCGATGACTGACTTCCCCTTCCTCATCATTGGCCTGGGCAACCCGGGCCGTGAATATGCGCAAACCCGTCACAACGTGGGCTTTATGTTGATTGACCGCCTGGCCGTGCGCTTGAACGCGCATGGCCTGAAAATGCAAGCCAAAGCCATCGTCACCGATGCGCGTTACGGTGAGCAAAAAATTCTGCTCGCCAAGCCGCAGACATTTATGAACCTCTCCGGTCAGGCGGTGCAGGGGCTGATTCACTTTTACAAACTGCCGCTCGACCACGTTCTCGTGGCGCACGACGACCTAGATTTGCCATTCTGTACGCTGCGGATGCGCCCCGGCGGCGGCGCGGGCGGGCAAAAAGGAATCAAATCCACCATTGACCAACTCGGCACCAATGAATTTGCGCGCTTGCGCCTCGGCATAGACCGTCCGCCCGGGCGGATGGACCCCGCCGCCTACGTTTTGCAGGAATTTTCGCCCAAAGAACTGCAGGCCGTCTCCGAAACTCTCGACCGCGCCGCCGACGCCGCCGTGGCCTGGGTGACCGAAGGCCTGGACGCCGCCATGAACAAATTCAACGGGGATGCGGGAAAACCCGTGGACAAGTAAACGGCAGCAGGATACAATAAAATCTGATTTTCCGAAAATCGGATTAAAGGAGTGTGGCATGAATACAACTATCCAAATTCGTAGCAAAGGAAACATCACCCTGCCTTTTGATTTGCGCAATAAATATGGCTTGACTGAAGGAGAAGTCTTGAGCCTGATTGATTTGGGTAACGGCTCATTTTTGCTTTCGCCACGTCGTTCACGCGTGGATGAATTGGCAGACAAGATGCGCGCTGCGCTGGAAACGCAAGGCGAATCGCTTGAATCGATGCTGACCGCTTTGCGCGAAGTGCGGGCTGAATATCATGCCAAAAAGCCCTAAAATTTTTCTCGATACCAGTGTCATCATTGCGGCGGTGATGTCGCCGACCGGCGGGGCGCGCTTGCTGTTCCACCTGGCTCAGACCGGTGCGCTGGGTTTGGTTGCAGGCAAAGGCGTTTTGCAGGAGACCGAGCAGGTCTTGTTCCGTAAAGCGCCGCAATTACTGCCTCTGCTGGCGCAATTGTTGGATGAAATTCACCTTGAAATAGGCGGAGAGCCTGCAGGTTCTGAAAATCAGCAAGCCGCGTCCTTGATTGATTATTTGCCCGACGCCCATGTTCTGGCGCAGGCCATTCATGCTGAACCTGACTGGTTTGTCAGCCACGACAAGGCTCATTTTCTTGGGAATCCAGTGTTGGAGAAGTTGCCGTTTAAAATAGGCTCACCGGGTGACGTTCTTGCCTGGATGAGAGATTATCTAGAGTCTTGAGACTCTCTTTTCCCCTTTGCGCCGTGCGGCGAAATTTACCTCGCCTTGTGGCGCGATGTTCGTGCTGCGGTCAGGTTGCAGCAGAAATTCTGCGTTGCGCCTGAATCCGGCAATTCGTTACCGAAAATTAGCAATTCCTGATGCATTTCATTCTCGCTGCCCTGCGCGCCACCCCCGAATACCAGACCCTGCTGCAACAGGTCATGGCCGATTCCTGCCTGCCCGGGCTGGGATTGCCGCGCGCGGCGCGTCTGCCGTTGCTGGCCGCTCTGCACGGCGATTTAACCCGTCCCATCCTGTTACTGACCGACCGCGCCGACCACGCGCTGGCGCTCTACGACGAACTGGGCGTCTGGCTGCCCGTCGCCGTGCGCTACCTGTTCGCCGAACCGAACCCGCTCTTTTACGAAGATGCCGCCTGGGGCGCCAACACCCGCCGCGAGCGGTTGACGGCGTTGACCGCCCTCGCCGCCTACCACCTGCCCTTTGCTGAAAAACCCGCCGCGCCGCCGATTATCGTCGCCTCGGCGCGCGCGGTGATGACGCGCACCCTGCCGCGCCGCGACTTCCTGCGCGCCAGCAAACGCCTGACGCTCGGCCAGCAAATTCAGCCAGATGCGCTGCTTCGTCAGTGGGCGGCGATGGGCTATCAGGCGGCGGATACCGTCACCGAACCGGGGCAATTCTCGCGGCGCGGCGGTATCCTCGACCTGTGGGTGATGGCCGAACCCTTCCCCGCGCGCCTCGACTTTTTCGGCGACGAAATTGACTCCATCCGCCGCTTCGACCCGGCCACGCAGCGCACGCTGACGAAGTTGGAAGCCCTGCTCGTTACCCCCGCGCGCGAATTTCTGCTCACCGGCGAGAGCGAAGCCCCGCTTTCTGAATTTCACATCCCGCTGCTGCACCCCTTCCCGGCCTCGATTTTGGATTACCTGCCGCCGCGCGGCCTGATTTTGGCCGACGATTTATCGCTGGCCGAAACGATGGTCAACGAACTGGAGGAGCAGGCCGTCAAATTCCGCCACGAGTCAATTGACGAAGGCACGCTGACGGCAGATTTCCCCGTGCCGTATCTCACCTGGTCTGAAATGCTGGACGCCATGCAGGCGCATCTCTGGCTGGAACTGGGGCGCGGCGCCAACGAGCCGGAAAATTCGCCCGGCCTGCGTGAAATTTTCAGCCTGGGGCAGCGCTTCGGCGGGCGGCTGAAGCCATTTATGGAATATCTGGGCGGGCTGACCGCCGGGGGCAACCCGGTTTGGGTCATGTCGCGCCAGAGCAAACGCCTGGAGGAACTCTGGCGTGAGCAGCCTCCCCTCGGGCAGGATTCGCCCGCCGAAAACGGGAGCCAGCCCCCGCCGGGGCGTTCTCCCGTTTTCGTGGAGGGCTACCTGTCGGAGGGTTTTTTCTTGCGGGTAGCCAATTTCCCGTCGCTGGAGAATTTTCCGCCCGCAGCGGAAGCCCCGTTCACGATTCATCTCCTCACCGATGCGGAAGTTTTCGGCTGGGAGCGGCCCGTTCCGCGCGCCCGTCAGCGCCCGGTTTCCGAGGCGCCGGAAGCGGCTTTTGGCGATTTGCGCGCCGGGGATTATGTGGTGCATGTTGATTTTGGCGTCGGGCGTTTTGTTGGCCTGGTGCAGCGCGCGCTGGAAGGCCACGAGCGCGAATTTTTGTGCATCGAATATGAAAAAGGCGACCAAATTTTCGTTCCCGTGCATCAGGCCGACCGGCTGACGCGCTACGTTGGCAAGGAGGGCGGCGTGCCAACGCTGACGCGCCTCGGCTCGCAGGAGTGGGCCAGCGTCAAAGCCAACGTCAAAGAATCGGTGCAGAAGGTGGCCGAAGATTTGTTGGAGTTGTACGCCAAACGGCAGACGGTTCCCGGCCACGCTTTTGGCGCGGATACGCCCTGGCAAAAAGAGCTGGAAGACAGTTTCCCCTACGTCGAAACACCCGACCAGCGCGCGGCGATTGCCGCCATTAAGCGCGACATGGAAGCCGCCCGCCCGATGGACCGCCTGCTGTGCGGCGACGTGGGCTACGGCAAAACGGAAGTTGCCCTGCGCGCGGCCTTCAAGGCGGTGCAGGATGGGAAACAAGTCGCCGTGCTGGTGCCGACTACGGTTTTGGCGCAGCAGCATTACGAAACATTTCAGCAGCGGCTGGCGGCTTTCCCGGTGACGGTGGAGATGCTTTCGCGTTTTCGCTCGCCGCGTGAGCAAAATGAAATTATCCGCAAGTTGCTGCTGGGCCAGGTGGATATTTTGATTGGCACGCACCGCCTGATTTCGCAGGATGTCGAATTCAAAAACCTGGGGCTGGTGATTATTGACGAGGAACAGCGTTTTGGCGTGACGCACAAGGAGCATTTCAAAAAACTGCGCACGCAGGTGGATGTGCTGACGCTGACGGCGACGCCCATTCCGCGCACGCTCTACATGGCGCTGACCGGTGTGCGCGATATTTCCAACCTGAACACGCCACCCGAAGAGCGGCTGCCGGTCATTACGCATGTCGGCCCGTATGCGCCCAAACTGGTGCGGCAGGCGGTTCTGCGCGAGATGGAGCGCGGCGGACAGGTTTTTTTCGTCCATAACCGCGTGCAAACCATTCACGCCATGAAAATGCACCTGCAAAAACTCGTCCCCGAAGCGCGCATTGGCGTCGGTCACGGGCAGATGGACGAACATCAACTTTCGCAGGTGATGCACGATTTCAGCGACGGCAACCTGGATATTCTGCTTTCCACCACCATCATCGAAAGCGGCCTTGACATCCCCAACGCCAATACGCTGATTGTGGACCGCGCCGATACGTTTGGCCTGGCGCAACTTTATCAACTGCGCGGACGGGTGGGACGCGCTGCCGCGCGCGCCTACGCCTATTTTTTCCGCCACCGCAAAAAAGCGCCGACCCTCGACGGGCAGGAACGGCTGGAAGTCATTGCCGAAAATACCCAACTCGGCGCGGGCTACTCCATCGCCATGCGTGATCTGGAAATTCGCGGCGCGGGTGAACTGCTTGGAATGCACCAGAGCGGCCACATCGAAGCGGTTGGCTTCCACCTTTACACGCGCATGTTGGCGGCGGAAGTCCGGCGGTTGAAAATCGCCGCCGCGCAAGTCGAAAAACTCTCCGGCAAAAAAATGGGCGGCATGGATTTTTCCGCCTTCCAGCCATCCACCCTGGCCGCAGTGGAATTGGAATTGAAAGAACCCGTCACGGTGGATTTGCCGCTGGCAATCGGCATTCCCAAAACCTACATCCCCAACCAGGAACTGCGCCTGCGGCTGTACCGCCGCCTGGCAAGTTTGCGCGAAGAGAGCGCGGTGGACGCCCTGGCGCAGGAATTTGCCGACCGCTTTGGTGCGCTGCCCGAAATGGCGCAAAACCTGTTCTACCAGATGAAAGTCAAGCTGCGCGCCGACGCCGCCCTGCTGATTTCCGTCAGCGCCGAAAACGGCCAGCTGGTTTTGCGTTACCCGCCTCTCGCCGATGGCCTGCCCGCCCGTGCCCTGCCCGATTTGGGCAATCACATTCGCGGCGGCAAAAACGCCTACTGGTGCAGTTTTCTCAAAGAAGAAGACTGGCGTGAGCGTCTGCTTGAAACCCTCGACCGGCTGAAAAAGCGCATTATTACCCTGTAAAACTAATGCTATTTCGTTAGCGCATTCGGAGTTCAACGTCTCCCGACGTTGGTGTCAAAGTCATCGGCGGTTAAGAAAAAAAGTTTTATGTGTCAATACTTTTCTTTAAAGATACTCCAGAGATGACATATGTAAAATTTGTACCTGAGAAAGGAGGTAGAGATGCTGTCTTGGTTATGATTCCGGAAGAAAAAATAGTTTCCCTACTTGAAGATAATAAAATTACAATTCCTGCCAATCCTCAGTAATAATTTTTTCACTCACTATCCGACCACCCGACTATCCGACTACCCAAGACACAACACTCAAGTAAAGAATAACGGTATACTTGCCATCTGGTAGACTACGGAATGAGGCGAAGCATCCTAAAGGATAGGAGTACCTGATGAGCGCACAAAGGTTAACCCTGGAATTGAGCGGTTTATTCGCTGTGCCGGAAACGGAGTTGATTCGCAAAGGTCTTCTGGCATTGATCGAAAAAGAAATCCGCCTGGCCGAAAACGAGATTGCTTCGATCCGCGAGCGATACGATGTGTTCTCCAAAGAGACTCTTTACAAAGCCATCGAGGAGAAGAAGGTGGCTGGGCATCCCGCATGGGAAGATTACATCGTTTGGAAAAATAAGGAAGCCCACATCCAGAAACTGCGCCAACTTGCGGAAAAAGCATAGTGTATGCTCGAACTCTACCAGTCCCTGGCAAATCTTGCTTTGGCAGAGTTTAGCGACATCATCACAGGTTCGCACATGATCGGCGGCACACCTGCCGACCCAAATAAACTGCGCCTCGCTTTCAAAGACGAATCCTTCCTGGATATTTGGCTTTCCAAAGATAACGACTATGCCTACCATTGGGAACATAGCCGCCAAAGCGGGAAAATTTATCGCTGGGATAATGCCCCTCACCACCCCGAAGTGTCCACATTTCCAAAACATTTTCACAACGGCACCGAAACCACCCTGACCGGCAGTGAGATAAGCGCCAATTCTCAATCTGCCCTGCGGGATATTCTTGATTTTATTCGGCAACGCCTGGCTAAATAAGTGCCCCCTATTCCGCTGGCGCGGCGTAAAAAGGAACGATTGCCCATGAAGAAAATCATCTCGTTGCTGATTCTTGCCGCGTTTCTCAGATTCAGACTTCCGAGGTCTCGGAGACTTTGGAAGTCTTGCCCACTTCCACCGAAACCCCCATCCCGACGCCGACGGTCACTCCTACCCCTGAGCCGACCGCTACGGCAACATCACCTGCTGTTGTTGTTCCCGAATCGTTGAAAAATACAAATTTATCATCAGGGACAATTCCTGATTGTTTACTGATATTACGCAGCAAGAACCCTATGGCGCGACATTTATTGTCGCGGTTGCGCCGCAGAAAGTGGAGAAGTGCATTTTTAGAGCCGTTTGATAGGCTTCAGCACCAATGCTATTTCGTTAGCGCTTTCGGAATTCAACGTCTCCCGACGTTGGCGCCAAAGTCTGGAGACGTTGGACTCCTATCTAAACAGTATTGCTTTTAAAACCCCACGCCGCCTTTGGACTGGCCCTAGTCCGAGGCGGCGTGTGCATTAAGGAGAATGCTTGATTTCTATTTTACGCATGAACCTAAATTTTTTCTGAAGAGAAATTAAGAGAAAAATTAGAGAAAATTTTCACGAAAGCGCATTCAAAATCTGCTCCAGCGTAATTGGCCCGGCGCGCAAAATTTTCGGCTCGCCTTGCGAACAATCCACTACCGTGGAAGGCATTCCGCCCGGCGTCACGCCGCCATCCAAAATCAGCGGAATGCGTCCGCCGAGTTCCGCTTCCACCCCGCGCGCGGTGCATGGCGCGGCGTTGCCGCTGCGATTGGCCGAACTGACCGCCAGCGGCCCCGTCAGCCGCAGCAGTTCGCGGGTCGGCTCAAAATCGGGGATGCGCACGCCCACTGTTGGGTATGGCGTCACCGCCTCGGGGATGTTCGGGTGACGCGGCAGGACAATCGTCAGCGGGCCGGGCCAAAAGCGCCGCGCCAGTTTGGCGCAAATACTGCTCACACCATGTGCCACGCGTTCCAACTGCTCAAAATCGCCAACCAAAACGGGCACTGCCTTCTCACTGCCGCGCTCCTTTACTGTATAAATCTCGCTCACTGCCAATTCGTTAAACACCAGCGCCCCCAGCCCATAAACTGTATCGGTCGGGAAGGCCACCAATCCGTTATTGGTCAGCACGTCAATCGCCAGCGCCAGCGCGTCGGGGTCGTTGATGAAAAGAATTTCTGTTTTCATACTTATTTTATACAGCCAAACGTCCCGCCTTGTCCATAGCAAATTGGTATCAAGTCTGTCGCGCCACCGCCAGCCGTTCCAGCCCGGCCAAATCTTTTTGAATGGAAATGTTGGCGTCTGGAAAATTTTCCCGCAAAAGAGCCTTGAGTGCCGCCCCTTGCCGGTACTCCATCTCCAGCAGAAAAAGCCCCCACTGAATCCTGCTCGCCGCCACCTGGGCCGCCAACCGGCGGATGAGTTCCAGCCCGTCCGCGCCGCCATCCAGCGCCAGCGTTGGTTCGTGCCCGAAGATGGGCAAGCCCCGCAGCGTTGCGCTGGGAATATAGGGCAGGTTGGCGGTAATCAGGTCAAAAGTGGAATCGGCTTGCGGCAGCAAATCGGCCTGCGTAAATTGGATTCTCGCGCTTACCCCGTGCTTTTCGGCGTTGCGCCGGGCGATGTTGAGCGCGGCGGGCGAAATATCCGCCGCCATAAACTGCGCCTGCGGCAGGAGCGTTGCCAGGGTGATCGGGATGATGCCCGAGCCGGTGCCAACGTCCAGACCGCGCAGACCCGTTCCCAGCGGGGAACGCTCTGCCAGCCAGCGGCGGGCAACGTCAATCAGCAGTTCTGTCTCCGGGCGCGGAATCAGCACGTCGGGCGAGACATCAAAATCTAGCCCGTAAAATTCCCAGCGGCCCAAAATATAGGGCAGGGGTTCGCCCGCCTGCAGGCGTTTTTCGGCGGCCTGCAGTTTTTTCTGCTCGGCGGGCGAGGGCGCGGCTTCGGGATGCGCCAGCCACCAGGTTTTGTCTTTGCCGGTGATGTGCGCCAGTAGCAGGCGGGTTTCGGGGGTTTTCAGCCAGGGGTTCATAAAAGTCCGTAACGCGACATTCATGTCGCGGTTTTGGGCAATCCCCGTATTTTTCGCGCTGCGCTTTCCGGGGAAAACATTATTTTTGTAGCGTTTGTCGTATCCGTGCGTGGGTTTGTTCAAGCGATTCGGGCAGCACGCGCACCTCGCCGATGGCCGACATGAAGTTGGTATCGCCATTCCAGCGTGGCACGATGTGCAGGTGAATATGCCCTGGCACGCCTGCGCCAGCGGCCTCGCCAATGTTTGCGCCCAGGTTGAAACCTTGTGGGGTGTACAACTGGCGCAAAATCACGATACAGTGTGAAACCAGTTCCATCATTTCGGCGCGAGTTTCAGGGTCTAGCCCCTCCAGCGTGGCGCAATGTGCCAGCGGCGCAACCATTAGATGCCCGCTGGTGTAGGGAAATTTATTCAAAATGACGAACGCGCGCTGCCCGCGTAGGACAATCAGATTCTCTGCCCCGTCTTCGCGTTGCAAGGCGTTGCAAAACACACAGCCAGTTTCTTTGGCGTGGTTTTCGATATATTTCATGCGCCAGGTTGCCCAAAGGTGTCTCATGGAGCGATTTTAACCCAAAATGATACAATCAGCGCATGTCTGCCATTACTGTTTCTCACTTGCAAAAAATCTTCCAAAGCAAGCGCAAGGCCGCCGGTTTGGGCGCCAGTGCGCGCTCGTTGTTTCAGTCGGAGTACACCACCGTCGAAGCGGTGCGCGACCTCAGCTTTGAGATGCAACCGGGCGAATTGCTCGGCTTTATCGGCCCCAATGGCGCCGGAAAATCCACCACCATCAAGATGCTGACCGGTATCCTGCATCCAACCAGCGGTGATGCCAGCGTGCTGGGGTTTACCCCCTGGAAGGAGCGCCAGAAACTGGCTTTTCAGATTGGCACCGTTTTCGGCCAGCGTCCGCAGTTGTGGTATCACCTGCCAGCGGTGGATACTTTCACCTTGTTTGGAAAAATTTACGAGAGGGATGACGCTTTTACCCAGAAACGCATCGCTTTTCTATCAGAAGCTTTTGAAATTGGGGATTTGCTTGAAACGCCGGTACGGAAACTTTCGCTTGGGCAGCGTATGCGTTGCGAGGTGGCGGCTTCACTGCTTCACCAGCCGAAGTTGCTCCTGCTCGATGAGCCATCCATCGGTCTGGATGTGGTCGCCAAACAGCACATCCGCGACGCCATCCGCACAATGAGCCAGGAGGAGGGCGTGGGCGTTTTGCTGACCTCGCACGATGCTGGCGACCTGGAAGCGCTTTGCCATCGCGTCATCATCATCAATCACGGGCAGATTGTGTATCAGGACAAGGTTTCAAACCTGAAGCGTAAGTTTTTGACGCGCAAAACAGTGGAAGTACGTTATGCCGAAGAAGTGAACGTGAATTTTAACCTGGAAGGCATGGAGACGCTTAAGACCGGGCGGTACGGCGTAAAGTTGAGCTTTGACACGCGCACAACCCCGGCGGATGCCGTGCTGATGCGTCTCTCTGCTGCTGGTACGCTGGTAGACATCACCATCTCTGACCCGCCGTTGGAAGAAGTGATTGCTAATATTTACGGAAGGCAGTTGTCGGTGGACAGTGGTCTGTAATCAAGTAATCAGTGTCTGCAGCCGGAAAACCGAATACTCAAATACCCCATGAAAAAATACTGGTTCATTTTTCAAACGCAACTGATCAACAGCCTGGCTTACCCCGGCGAGTTAATTGGCCGCGCCCTGACAATTTTGCCGTTTATGTGGATTTTCTACCAGCTGTGGTCGGTCACGTTTGCCTCCACGGGGCAAACCGAAATGAACGGGCTAACGCTGAAAATGACGATGTGGTACTTTGTCGTCACCGAAGTTATCGAAATCAGCCGCCCGCGCGTTGGCAATACCATTTCTGAAACGGTCAGAGACGGCTCAATCGCTTATCTGCTCAGTAAACCTTACAACTTCATGCTATATCACTATGCCACTGCGATGGGCGGTACAATTTTCCACGCTCTGTTTAACATTCTCTTCGGCGGCGGTCTGATCTGGTGGCTGGTAGGTGCGCCGCCATCGCTGATGGGCGTGGCGATGGTGCTGCCCGCTTTGCTGGGCGCCTGGGCGCTTCATTTTTGCATCGCCGCGTTGATTGGCTTGCTGGCCTTCATTGTTGAAGACATCAGCGCCTTTTTGTGGATTTTTCAGAAAGCCGCCTTCGTTTTTGGCGGCCTGCTCATTCCGCTGGATTTTTATCCGGGCTGGATGCGCACCATTGCCAATTTTTTGCCGTTTGCGTCCCTGTCTTACGCCCCAGCGCGGCTGTTTATTTCGCCCTCGCCGCAAGCGTTTTTCGCCGTCATCGGTCAACAAATACTTTGGTTGGGCATTCTCGGTTTGGCGCTCACGTTTTTCTATCATCGCGCCGTTCGGTTTCTGACGATTAACGGTGGATAAAAATGTCCAATTTAAAAATTCTCCTCGCGGTCTGGAAAGCCAACCTGCAATCGGCAATGGAATATCGCGTTTCCTTCATCAGCCAGGTGTTGGGGATGATGCTGAATAACGGCATGTACTTCGTTATCTGGGTCATCTTTTTCGACCGCTTCAAAGAAATACGCGGCTGGGGCGTTGGCGATATGTACGTCACTTTTGGCGTTTCGGCCAGCGCGTTTGGATTGGTTTCGCTCTTTTTTGGCAACGCCTTCAACCTGGGCGACATCATCACGCGCGGGCGGTTGGATTACTACCTTTCCCTGCCGCGCCCGGTGTTGTTACATACGCTCACCAGCCGCAGTGTTGCCAGCGGCGCGGGTGACTTTTTGTATGGCATCCTCTCCTTCGCGGTTTCCGGCTATTTTAGCGCTGAAGCGTTGGCGCGTTTTACATTGGCGATTTTGCTGGCGGCCATTGTTTTTGCCAGTTTTCTGGTTATCGTACAGAGCCTGGCCTTTTGGATGGGCAATGCCACCAATCTGGTAACGCTGGCGGTCAACGCCATGATTACTTTTTCCATTTACCCCATTAGCATTTTTGACAACACTGCCAAATTGATTCTGTTCACCCTTGTCCCAGCGGCGCTGATGGGCGCAGTGCCGGCCTCCTTTGCCATCGCCTTCACCTGGCAAACGCTGGCGCAATTGCTGATTGGGGCTGGCGCTTTTCTTGCTCTTGCTATTTTTATCTTTTATTTTGGCCTGCGCCGCTACGAAAGCGGCAGCGGCATTCAGGTAGAAATTTAGGGAGGCTCGTCATGGATTTTAACCGACTGATCGCTTTTACCCAAAAGCTGATTCATGCCGCCAGTTTGAGTGGAAAGGAAAACGTCGTCGCTCAGTTCATTCTGGATGAAATGCGCGCCAACGGCTTCAGCAGCGCAAGCGTTGACGCTAACGGCTCTGTCATTGGCATTCTTGAGGGCGCTTTGCCCGGCCCAACCGTTTTGCTGGACGCGCATTGTGACACCGTCGGCATTGCCCCCGGCTCAACCTGGACGCACGACCCCTTTGGCGGCGAGATTGCGGAGGACAAACTGTACGGGCGCGGTGTGGCCGATATGAAGGGCGCGCTGGCCGCCATGCTTTATGGCATTGCCAGCCTCGACCCGGCCACTTTGCGCGGGCGCGTGGCGCTCTCCGCAACGGTGATGGAAGAAGTGATGGAAGGCGTCGCCTTGAAAAGTGTCATTGAAAGCATCCAGCCCGATTACGTCATCATCGGCGAAGCCACCAACCTGCGCGTTAATCGCGGTGGGCGCGGACGCGTAGAAATTTTCCTTGAAACCATTGGCATCCCCGCGCACTCTTCTTCACCGCAAATGGGCAAAAACGCTGTTCATGCCATGACCAAAGTCATCGCCGTTATGGAGTCATTGCCACTTCCCGAACATGCTTTGCTCGGCCCGGCGGTGCAAACCTTGACCGATATCATCTCCGACCCTTATCCCGGCTACTCCGTTGTCCCATCGCGTTGCCGTGTCACTTATGACCGTCGCCTGTTGCCCGGCGAAACGCCGCAGAGTGCGCTGGCGCTGATTCAGGCGCACCCGGCGCTCAGCGATGTGGAGTTTAGCGCCAGCATTGCTCAGGGAGAGCATGTCACCTACACCGGCGTCACGCTGCGGGGCGAAAAATTCTTCCCCGCCTGGGAACTCCCCGAAGACCATGCCCTCGTCCGCGCCGGGCAGAAAGCGCTGGCAAATGCCGGATTGCCCGTCGAAACTGGCGCATATCGTTTTTGCACCAACGCCGCCTACTCTGCCGGGGTTGCCGCCATCCCAACCCTGGGATTTGGCCCCGGCCACGAAGAAGACGCGCATGTCACTGACGAGTGCCTGCGCTTGCAAGATTTGCAGGATGCCGCGCGCGGCTATTTCGCCCTCGTCCAGGCTGTGACTGAAATCAAATCGTAAGGCGCAAGCGGCGTAAACGGAATAAGATAAAAACAGCTCTTTTTGAGAAAATGAGCAAATTTTGTATCATCCCAAAAGTTTGGGGTAGAACAAAAGGACAAGAGCGAGTAAACTTCGAGCCATGTTAGAAGGCGTTGAGTTAAGCGCCATTCACGAAGAAAACGCCCGGCAACTGATTCGGCGCTTGCTGAATCTGATTGAAAAATTGTCGGCGGATTTGTGCGACAAGCAAGCAGAAATCCAGGCTTTGCGAGATGAAAATAACCATCTCAAAGGGGAACAGGGGAAGCCGAATATCAAGGCCAACAAGCCACAGGCTGTAAAAGCGAGCCAGCATTCGTCGGAGGAAGAGCGCAAGAAAAAGCGCGTGCGTCACAAAGCGAGCAAAAAAGCGGAAATCAAGATTAACCGCGAAGAGGTGGTGAAGGTTAAGCGGGAAGCGTTGCCAGCGGATGCT
>MNXJ01000067.1 GCA_001872455.1 Anaerolineae bacterium CG2_30_57_67
GCATCGCATTGTTTTTCATTACACGCCAAAGCATGCTTCCTGGATGAATCAGATCGAAATTTGGTTTAGCATCCTGGTTCGAAAGGTTCTGAAGCGAGGTAATTTCACGTCAATTGAAGATCTGAAACGCAAGGTTTTGGCCTTCATCGAATATTACAATCTCACGATGGCGAAACCGTTCAAATGGACCTATCAAGGTAAGGCTCTCAATGCCTAAGTTATTTGCTATTTATGCCCAGGTGTACTAGGAGTATCTTCTTGCCGCCTAACGCGGTTATACGTCTAATCTCGGAAATAATACCTTTTTGAAACCATCCGAAAATGGTAGATGTGTTCATTTTATATTTTTCAGCCGCTTCGGCCAACCCGATTTCGACGCCCTTCAAATGAGCGTGCAGCTTATACTCCGGCAAATCTTCCTTGCAGAGGGGGGCGGCTTCATCGCGGACATCATCTTCGCTGACAACCAGATTTTTGTTTACCATAGCGGCTTTGATTCTACCATTATCAACGAGGCTTTGAATCCGCTCAACAGCCAGCCCATACTTGCGGGCGGCTTAGGGAATGGGAAGTAAGATAGGGAGAGCAACAAGAGCCATAATCATATCCAAGTAAAACGTTGGAAAAATAAACACAGCGCATCAGGGGATTTCCCTGAGGCACTGTGTTATCAGGGAAATCCCTGCTGAACTTTGGCTCCTCGTCGAGGACTCGAACCTCGAACCTAGCGGTTAACAGCCGCTCGCTCTGCCAATTGAGCTAACGAGGAAAGCGAGTCGGGATTATATGCAGGAGGAGGGTTCCTGTCAAGCGCTAATAATCAATTGCGCTTAGCCGTTTGAGTTTGTCCCAGCGGTGCGTGGCGGTGATTTGGCGCACGGTGCCCGTCAGTCCGCGCACGACCAGCGTTTGCGTTTTGGCGCCATCGCTCAGGTAGCGTACGCCGTGCAACAGCTCACCATCGGTGATGCCGGTGGCGGCGAAAAAGACATCTTCGCTGGAGACGAGGTCGCTCATTGTCAGGATTTTATCGAAGTTGTAGCCCGCTTCGTGGCCGCGGCGTAGTTCGTCGTCGTTGCGCGCGTAGAGTTTGCCCTGAATTTCGCCGCCCATGGCGCGCAGGGCGCAGGCGGAGAGAACGCCTTCCGGCGTGCCGCCAATGCCAAAGAGCGCGTCCACGCCCGAATCGGGGTCTGCCGTCATCAGCGCGGCGGCGACGTCGCCATCGGGAATCAGGCGAATGCGCACACCCGCGTGGCGCATTTCGGCCACCAGTTGGTCGTGGCGTGGGCGGTCGAGGATGATGCAGGTTAAATCTTCCAGCAGTTTGCCTTTGGCTTTGGCAATCGCTTTCAGGTTGTCCAAAACCGGCAGTTCAATGTCGATTTTTCCTTTGGCTTCTGGCCCAACGGCGATTTTGTTCATGTAGACGAATGGCCCGGGGTCGAACATTGTGCCGCGCGGGGCAATTGCCACGGTGGCGATGGAGTTGGTGCGGCCAAAGGCCAGCGGGCGGGTTCCGTCAATCGGGTCCACGGCAATATCCATTTCTGGGCCGGCATGTTCGCTGCCAACGTGTTCGCCGTTGTAGAGCATCGGCGCTTCGTCTTTCTCGCCTTCGCCAATCACCACCACGCCGCGGATTTCCATGCTGTTCAGCACCAGACGCATGGCGTCAACGGCAGCTTTGTCGGCGGCTTCTTTGTCGCCGCGGCCCATGAAGCGGCCAGCGGCCAGCGCTGCGGCCTCAGTAACACGCGCCAAATCCAGCGCCAGATTACGGGTAGGTTCGTGATCCATGATTGTCTCCTGACTTATAGAATAAACCAGAGAATAAAAAAGTAGCCAATTGGCGCACCCCACAGCCATGAGTCGATGCGGTCGAACGCGCCGCCGTGACCGGGAATGGCGTTGCCGGAATCTTTCATATGCGCCTGACGTTTGAACATGCTTTCGCCAAAGTCGCCTAACGGGGTCAGCAGGCCAAGCACCAATCCCAGCAACGCGCCCTGCCCAACCGAAACCTGCAACGGGCCCCAAGTGGAATAGCAATACGCCAAAAATGCCCCGCTGATCATGGCAGTAAAAACGCCCGCCGAAAATCCTTCCCAGGATTTTTTGGGGCTGAGCCGCGGCGACATTTTATGTTTGCCATAAGCCGCGCCAATGGCGTACGCGCCGGCGTCACCCAGCCAGACGGCGGGCATTGCCAGAAAAACCCACCAGGCGCCATTGGGTAGGTTACGCAGGTCAAGCAGGTAAGCGCCCAGCCAGCCGAGGTAGGTCAATCCGGTCAGAGTGATTGAAAAATCCTGCGCGGCCTGGTCGCGTCCGCGCTCGTATTGCCAGACATGCCAGGCCATGCTGGTAAAAATTAACACAGCATAGGTGATCGCCGCATAGTCGGGCAACCAGTTGCGGGTTACCAACAGCGCCACAATTCCCACAATCACCAGCCAGCGTGCTGGCCGTGTGGCAATGGATTCAAGCATTTGGTTGTATTCATGCGCGGCGGTCACTACAAAAAAGGCGATAACAAGAAAATAAGGAATTCCTCCAACAATCAATGCGGGTAAACCAATAACCAAAATGCCCAATGTTGTGATCAGACGCTTAAGCATGGTTGTCCTCATATTCTTTGGAATCTACCTTGCCATAACGCCGGTCACGGTTGGAAAAAGTCTCCAGTGCTTTGAGAAATTCTTCTTTGCCAAAATCGGGCCAGTAGATGGGCGTTACGAACCATTCGGCGTAAGCTGCCTGCCAGATGAGAAAATTACTGATGCGTAATTCGCCGGAGGTGCGAATAATTAAGTCTGGATCTGGCACTCCAGCAGTGTAAAGGTAACTGGAAACCAGGTCGGGGGTAATTTTTTCGGCGGATACGCCATCGCGGATGATTTGCTGGATGGCCTGGACGATTTCATCTCGTCCGCCATAATTGAAGGCTACGTTCAGCACTAGCCGGTCGTTGTGTTGCGTTGTTTTTACGGCGTCTAAAACCTTTTTCTGAATTGAGGCCGCCAGCTGATCGAGCCGTCCAATGTGTCGAATTTGTACACCTTGCTGATTAAGTTCTTTGAGCTCGTGGTCAATCACATCTTCCAAAATGTGCATCAGGCCATCCACTTCTTCGCGCGGACGCCCCCAGTTTTCGGTGGAGAAAGCATAAATGGTCAGATATTTGACGCCAAATTCAACGCAGGCGCGAATGATGCGGCGCAGGTTTTCTGTCCCGGCGCGATGCCCCGCCAAGCGCGGCAAACCGCGCTTGACCGCCCAGCGGCCATTGCCGTCCATGATGATAGCGACGTGTTGGGGAAGTTTTTCAGAGGAAGGGAGGCTCATAATGGCAAGTCTTGAATGGCTGCTTACACTTCCATAATTTCGTGCTCTTTGTGCTGGCCGATTTTATCCACTTCCACGGTCACTTTTTCCATTAGTTTTTGCACTTCTTCCTCACCGTGCTTCAGGTTATCTTCCGAAATCATCTTCTCGTTTTCAAAGTCCTTCATATCCTTAAGCACGTCGCGGCGAATGTTGCGCAGGGCAACGCGGGCCTCTTCCATGCGGTGATGCACCTGTTTTACCAAGTCGCGGCGACGGTCCTCGGTCAGCGGCGGTAAATTTAGCCGGATGGCTTGCCCATCGTTATTGGGCATCAGCCCTAGGTCGGAGGCCATGATAGCTTTTTCGATGGCCTTAAGCGTGCTTTTATCAAAAGGTTTAATCATCAACGAACGCGGTTCTGGCACGCTGATGGAGGCCAGCTGCAACAGGGGCGTTTCTGCCCCGTAGTATTCTACGCGCAGTTTTTCCACCAAGGCCGGGTGGGCACGTCCGGTGCGAATGCTGGATAAGTCACTTTCCAGTGAGTGAATGGCGCTATGCATACGAGTTTCGGCATCTTTGAGCAAATCTTTAATCATAATAGCCTCCTGCGGGGAGAAAAAGTCTTGAGATATTTCTATTATATCGTATTGGCTTGCCGCTGCGTATTGCATCACGACAAAATGTTACTTTGATGGCTTGGTTCTTTGCTGCACCACCCGCAGGATAGGTATGGCTTCTAAAAAATGTCTTTGCGTTCGCTAACACGTTGATCGGGCGTCTTGCTCAGGGCAATTGCATCTAAATTAAGGCTGATTGGCTTCAAAACTCATCTTTCGACCATTTTTAGACAGGTTTACGAATTATTCTAACGCTGGTATAAACTGCCCACCGAGACCGCCCGCATTGATATGACCAGCGTCTCAGTGTATCACCAGCCTCAAGATACTCAAGGGTCGATGCGATTTGGGCACAGCAAGGATCATCGGCCTGATTTACGCCAATTCAAAACAGTCCTGGGAACACTTGACTCGGTAGGCTTGCCGCTGGCTACTGCTGTGCTGTCGGGCGAACAGGCAGATGACCCGCACTATACACCTGCCTGGGATCGGTTGGCGGCAACCATTGGTCGTTCCGATTTTTTGGCTGTGGGTGACTGCAAATTGGCTAGTCTTGAAAATCGCGCCCACATTCACCAGCGGAATGGTTTCTATCTCACACCTCTGCCCCTGACTGGCAACCTACCGTCCGAATTATGCGCTTTGGTTCTCAATCCACCCAATTCTCCGCAGGAAATTCGGTTACGCGGCCAAAATGTGCACGAATCGCCTGTTGGGCAGGGTTTTGAAGTAACCGCAGCTTGTATCTGGCAGTCGCCAGACGATAAAGAAGAAAACATCGCCTGGAATGAGCGACGACTGGTGGTGCAAAGCGAAGCGCATGCTCGTCGGCAAAGGCTCGGCTTGCAGGAGCGGCTGGCGAAAGCCGAAGCGTCTTTGGCAGTTCTCAACCTTCGGCCTGCTACTGACCGAACGGAACTGGAAAGCCGGGCGCATGCCCTGCTGAAGCGTTATGATCTGGCAGATTACCTGATCCTAACCTTCCATGAGCTGGTGACGCGCCAAGCCCATTATGTAGGGCGTGGGCGTCCATGACCGGATCGCCCCACACAAACGAATGAGACCCATACTTGGGCAGTCGAGGTCCTCCGCCAGACAGCGGCGATTGATCAATTCAACCGTTTGGCGGGCTGGCGCATCTACGTTACCAACGCCATGCTCCGTCGGCTCAGTTTGACTGACGCAGTGAGCTGTTATCGGCAAGAGTGGCAACCAGAGCATGGCTTTCATCGGCTGAAAGGAGGCTTGCTGGCGATTATGCCGCTATACTTGCGTGATGATGAGCGTATCCGTGGATTGCTACTGTTGTTAGGCATTGCGCTGCGAGTGTTGACCCTAACCGAATTCGTCGCCCGGCGCGACTTGGCCGCTACAGGCGAAAAGCTCAAAGGACTGTACGCTGGGAACCCAAACCGCGCTACCGACCAACCGACTGCCGAACGATTGTTGCAAGCCTTTGACAACATCACCCTTTATCGGTTTGAAACAGAAAACCAGACGCAGTACGAAGTCGCACCGCTCTCGCCCCTGCAACGCCGCATCCTAAAGGCGCTGGGTATCCCAACATCGGTCTATGCCCCACCCGTTGCACCAATAATTGATACCGGGTGAAAAAAATAATCGAAAGATGAGAAGATAATCAATGGTAGTTACAATAGAACTACGGTTTATTACACCGAAACGGCAGGAACGGTAGCAGGATATAATGGTGGTTACCGGCGAAGTGCCAGTCTCAGGAGTTTCTATGGGTT